>NZ_PKRO01000047.1 GCF_002855495.1 Porphyrobacter sp. TH134 | reverse complement strand
ATGCTCCCCGCCCCTGAAATCATCGCACGGTCACAACGAGACACCTCGTAACACTGGGTGTCGCCTTAGCTCGTAACACTGGGTGTCCATTGACAACTTGTGCTTGCCGCTGAAGCGGGAGACCGGATCAATGAGCTCACACTGGTGGTGATGGAAGCCGCTTTGCAAGACGGCAAACAGGCCATTGCCCTTGACCCGCGGTTCAAGCTGGCGGTCAATATGTCGGCCAAGAGTCTTTCAGACACGCATTTGCTGTTTGATATTATGACGTTGCTGGGCCGGTATGATTTTCCGCCCGAAAACCTGACGCTCGAACTGACGGAGACCGCCAAGCTGGAGGATCACCGGATCGCTCCCCAGATCGCAGCGCTCAAAGCGCGCGGCATTTGCTTGTCGATCGATGATTTTGGCACGGGAGAATCAAACCTCGAATATATCGAAAAGCTGCCAAGCTCCGAATTGAAGATCGACAAGCGCTTCGTGCAGCACATGGCAACCTCCGAGGAAAGCCGAGCAGTGGTGCGTGCCACAATCGAGATCGCTCATTCGCTTGGTAAAATCGTTGTTGCTGAAGGCGTTGAGGATCTGGCTGTTGCGGCAACCCTGCGGGCAATGGGCTGTGACCAGGCGCAAGGCTATCTGTTCTCGCACGCGATTGCGATGCCGGAATTGCTGGCGATGATGGGCGGAGGCAGGGCTGCACTCAGCGCTTGATTAAGGTTAATAAAGTGTTAAACGGGTCCTACAGCTTTTGGCGCTGATAGGAGATCCGTTATGTGGAGCACTTGGTTGATCCTTCTCGGCACCCGCTAATTTAGCGTTGCCTTAGATGAATAACAGAAGCCCCGGGAAACCGGGGCTTTTTTCGTTGTGATGAATGGCATGGCGGCATTACTGCTTGCAGGTGGGACGCGGTGGCTGGTGCGCCGCCCTGCAATCCGCGCATTATGCCGAACATTGACGGGCGCAATTTCGTCTCCTCCAAGGGCGAGCTTGCGTTCAAGCGCGGGCGCTGATCCGCGGCCCTGCCTGAGCGCGCCGTGATCGCTGCGTCCGGCCGGTGCCAAGTGGGGGATGGGTGATTTCGAAATCGGCTTGTCGCTCCGGCGAGCCTCTGGCAGCCAAGCTCACATGACAGTGCTGGACCAGCTTGATCAGATGGCGCGCGGCGGGGCGATGGCGTTGCTTGCCTTGTGGAGCTGGGTCCTGCTTCGTGACCATTGGCACGATTTGTCGGCGCGCCTTGCAGCCGCGATGAATGCCGGGATTGCTTGCTATTTGATCGTGACGGCGGGCTGGTTTGCTGCGCCCAACCTTGCCGGCCTCGCATTCGCGCTTGGGGCAGGTGCGACGCCGGGGTTGTTCTGGTTGTTCGCCAAGGCATGGTTCAATGATGAGGTGCAGGTGGCGCCGACCGGCGCAGCGCTCGTGGCCGGCTCGGTCGCCAACACGCTGGTGGTGCAGCTGACATTTCCCGGCGGAGGCATGGCGAACACGATTTCGGCCGCTCTTTTCCAGCTCTCGATGCTGGGCTTTGCCGCGGCAGCCCTGTGGGAGGTGTGGCGCAGCCGCGAAGGTGATCTGGTTGAACCGCGGCGCCGTGTCAGGCCGGTGCTGGTGTGTGTTGTGGCGCTTTATGTGATCGCGATTGCCTTTATCGAGGTTACGTCCGGGCCTCGGCCGCCTGGCCGGTTTTGGCAACAGGCCGTGTCGATTGGCGCCGTGTGTGCCACCTTCGGCTTTTGTGCGGCCATGCTGCGGATGCGCCAGGCTGACCTGTTCGGTCCTGCACCGGCTGCGGTTACAGCGACCCGTCCGGCGCCCGGCGCAAGCGATGATCCGCTTGCGGCCCGCCTGCTGCAATTCATGGCTTCGCAGCTGCCCCACCGTGACGAGACCTTGTCGATTGCACGGCTGGCAGCGCAATTGGGCGAACAGGAATATCGGCTGCGCCGCACGATCAATGGCCAGCTTGGCCATCGTAATTTTGCGGCTTTCCTGAACGGCTACCGGCTGGCCGAGGTCAAGGCGGCGTTGGCCGATCCGAGGCAAAAAGACGTGCCGATCATCACCATCGCGCTTGATGCCGGCTTTGGCTCACTCGGCCCGTTCAACCGCGCCTTTCGCGCGGCCGAGGGCATGACCCCAAGCGCGTTTCGCGCCCGCGCTTTGGCCGATTCCGAAATCGGCTAGCCCTTATCGCAAACGGCGAGGCACAGGTGGCAGCACGCGTGCAAGTGGCGGCGGACATCTGACAAAAGGACGTGATCATGGCCACTGGAATACCGCCGCTCGATATCCTGTTGGAACGCGGGCACTATGTCTATGCTATTGATGCCGGCCGCTATCTGATGGCCGCTTCAGCCACTTTCACGCTGGTCTGGGTGTTGCGGCGCACGGCCTTGAAGGCGCGCAAGATCCAGGCGCGTGAAGCCAGTGTTGCCGATATGCGCCGCGAGTTTGCGCAATCGCTGCAATCGGTCATCGTCTACGTGATCGGTGCCTGCTTCCTGATCTGGGGGCGCGAACTTGGGGTGTTCTACGATGTGTTCGGCGTCAGCTTTGGGCTGGGCATCGATCTGTTGATCCTTGCGGCCATCATCGTTGCCCATGACGCCTACTTCTATTGGGCACACCGCCTCATGCACCATCCACGGCTGTTCAAGCACTTCCACCGCGCGCATCACCGCTCGGTCACGCCGACGCCATGGGCTGCCTACAGCTTTGCCATGCCCGAGGCAGCGGTGATGTTCCTGTTTGTGCCCTTGTGGCTGTTTTTCGTTCCAACACCGGGCTGGGTGATGGTCGCCTGGTTGAATTTCCAGATCATCCGCAACGCGATGGGCCATGCCGGGTTCGAGTTTTTCCCGCGGTGGTGGCTCGATTCGCCGCTCACCTCATGGATCAACACCACCGTTCATCACGATATGCACCACAACGGCGGGTTCAACGCCAATTACGGCCTCTACTTCACATGGTGGGACAAGTGGATGGGCACTGAACATCCCAGATATCATGAGACGTTTCGGGCCGTTTCCTCCGCGCCCTTGCGGACATCCATGCTTGGCACGGCGGCTGAAAGAACGTCCAGCGATATGCGGGCGTAATCTGCGCCCGGCACCTTGGTGCCCGTGCTTGCCATGGTGGTCCCTAAACGCCTGACGGCGGCATGGGAGATCGCTCTAAAACGACTGCCGCACCCTGAGATTGAGGCGCGCGCTGTTGTCGCCGGTGTCATAGCGGTCTTCGGTGAGCGGTACGGCCAGCTCGAAATCAAGATCGAGATCGCGGGTCACATCGGTGCGCAGGCCCGCGCCGCTGGATGCCAGCGTGCCGCCGCCCAGTCCATCGGCAAGGTTGGAAACCGTGCCGCCGTCAGCAAAGGCATAGAGCTGGACATGGCGCGCTGCGCCCAGCGGTTTGGGCCAGTCGTAACGCAGCTCTGCCGAACCGGCGATGCCTTCATCGCCAACGCGCTGGGCGAAATCATAACCGCGCAGGAAGGCATTGCCCCCCAGCGCAAAGCTTTCGCCGATCAGCAGCGGGGCGGTAGAAACCTGACCGGTCGTGGCCAGCGCAAGGCTTACCCGCGGCGCGATCCCGCGCCGCCAGTTGAGCCACCATGTCAGCGTGGTGAAATCAGGCTGCCCGTCAAACCGTGAGGCCAGCGGGTCGCCAGTGCCGGTCGCGCCCAGAATGCCCAGACCCTGGCTCACGGTCGCGCGGCCTTGCAAATTTCCGCCAGCCAGCGGGCCGAAGGCATAAAACCCCAGCCGTGCCAGCGTGATCCGGTCGTGGCGCGCCAGCCGGCCAACGCGGTCTTGTCGCAAGTCCTGCACTTCGCCGTTTGCCTCCAGCCACAGGCTGCGGGTCTGCCCCCGCATGACCGGATGGCGCAAGCGGATGCCGCCCTGCCAGGACTGGCCCAGCAATTCGCGGTTGGCGAGGTACGCGCCTGGTTCGGTCCGCGAATAGGAGCCGAAGGCCCCAACGCTCGTCCCGCTGTTGTTGACAATCACACTGTAACGGGCGCTGAAGAAGGCCAGTTCGTCCGGGTCGAGCGGCGTGGCCGAAAAGCTCAGATCGATGCGGTCGCGCGGAGAGATGAGGCCGTTGGCGTCGAAATCGATCCGCGCTCTGACCGGGCCCAATGGCTTGGTCCCGTCCGTGGCGACCGATACGCTGCCCCCAATATCATCGCGCCCGGCATCGACGACCAGCACGCGCCCTGTGCCATCGCGCTCAAACCGGGTGCTGCGGATCCACACGCCGGGCAGATCGTCGGCGAGCAGTACCGCGTGTTGCAGCGCGGCGAGGGTGAGCGGCTGGCCATCGACCAGCGTTTCAAGCTGGCGGCGGACCGCGGGATCGCCCGATCCCTCGACGCGCACCGCATCAATGGTGCCTTCATCCACCACCACCCGCAGCATCCCCCCGACCAGCGCCTGCTCAGGAATGAAAGCCGAAGCGAGGATGTAGCCATCGGCTTGTGCGCGTGCGGCGATGGCGTTGGCCAGCTGCGCCAGATCACTGCGGCCAAGCGGGCGTCCGGCGAAAGGTTCGATGGTGGAAGCAAAGGCTGCACGGCCAAGCACCATCAGCCCATCAATCACGATCGCGCCCACATCGAGCATGCCGTCTTCTGCGCCAACCGGCGGCATGTCGAGCACGGGAAGCACTTCGATCCGAATGCGGTCGGGTGCGGGCAATGCAGGCTCGTCCCGCTCGACCTGACCGGCGGGGTTAGTCCGGTCGAGCACATCCTGTGCGGTCAGCGGACTCGCTGCCAGCAACAGGGATACTTGCCAACATATGTTAACCTGCCGCAGAATCAGACGGGTCCTTTGAAGCCGAAACTGACGGTTGGCCTACATCTGAAAGGTTAATCAAACGCCAGCGTAAGGACTTCTTAACCTTGAACATAAACAGGATGTGACGGACTCGCGTGTATTAGGCAGGCACGGAGAAAGTTATGCAAACGGTCCTGCGGATTATTCTGCCACTATTGCTTGCCATGTTCGGGACCGCGCCTGCGTGGGCTCAGGATGGCGTCTGGACGATCAGCGAAGCCAAGGGCGTGGTGATCGTGATCGACGCAGGCGGCCAGCGCCCGGCGAAAGCGGGGACACAGCTCGCAGCAGGTGCGACAATTCGCACGCAGGCCCGTTCCACAGCTGTGCTGGTGCGCGGCCGCGAATTCGTGACCATGCGGCAAAACGCACAATTGCGGATACCCGCTGCGGTGCGCGAGCGCGGCATTGTGCAGATCCTTCAGGATTACGGCAGTGCGCTGTTCAACATTGGCAAGCAGCCCAATCCGCATTTCGGCGTGGATACTCCCTATCTGGCAGCCGTCGTGAAGGGCACGACCTTTGTTATCACGGTCAATGCGGACGGTGCGAGCCTGCAAGTGACAGAGGGCGCTGTCGAAGCGGCGACACCTGACGGCGGCGTGCGCGAACTGGTGCGGCCAGGCGATGTGGCCATGATTGCCGCGCTCGATCCGATGCGGATGGTGATTGAAGGCGAAGGCCGCCGGGTGCTTGATTCGCCCGCGCGCGGCGCTGGCAGCACAGGCGTTAACCCGGCGCCAGCGGCGCCCGCGCCAGCAGCGATCGAACCTGCCGCACTGACCGATAGTGCGCCTGCGCGAATTGAAGCACCGATTGTCAGCGAGCCGCGCGATCTGGGCGAGATTTCCGGCGGTTTTGTATCGGGCGACATTCCGGTGCTGGCAGCTGTCGTGGTGGCGGATAATGTTGGCCGAGGAACAGCCCCGGCCTTCGCATCAACCCGCGGCGGTGCGGAAATCGTCACAGAGATCGTCGATATCTGCGCCAATGGCGCTTGCGGTCCGGCAGGCGATGGCGTTGGCGAAGAGGCCGGCCCCGACCCGGTACCCGAAACGACACCGGACAATCCCACGCCTCCCGCCGAGATGCCCGGCGACCGCGGCAACGGCGATGGGAACGGCAATGGGAACGGCAACGGCAATGGGAACGGCAACGGCAACGGTAGTGGTGGCAACGGTGCTCCTCCCGCCGAGGTACCTGGCGACCGCGGCAACGGCGATGGGAACGGCAACGGCAACGGCAACGGGAACGGCGCTCCTCCCACCGAGGCGCCCGGCAACGGCAACGGGAACGGAAACGGCAACGGGAACGGCGCTCCTCCCCCTGAGGCGCCCGGCGACCGTGGCAATGGAAACGGAAACGGAAACGGAAACGGGAACGGAAACGGCAACGGGAACGGCAACGGGAACGGCAACGGGAACGGCTCTCCTCCCACCGAGGCGCCCGGCGACCGTGGCAACGGGAACGGGAACGGGAACGGGAACGGGAACGGCCCCCCCGATAATCCCGGGGACCGTGCCAATGACACCGACCCGGCCGATGGTCGCGGCAACGATGATCGGGACGATGACGACAGCCGTGATGACGACGGGGACTCCGATGATGGCGACGATGATGACCGCGGCGACGATGATGACCGCGGCGACGATGATGATGACCACGGCAATGGCAACGGCAACCGGGCGCCTTCCGGCGTCGTCAATGATCGCGCGATTTCGCAAGGTGACGCTGCCTCTCAAAGCCGCGTGGAGAGCAGGGGCGTCGATGCAGGCCTGACGCTTGGTCTCTCGATCCAGGCCGCCGAGCTTTGACAATCTGTTGACCATGCAGCCGACGTCCGATCTTTCGGCCCGGCCAGATACTGGCCGCACCATAGTCGTGATGGTGCTTGTGCTGGCGATCGTGATTGCGCTTGTCGCAGCGACGGGGATGTTTCGCAGCGCAGAGCACCGGCTTGAGGAATGGTCCTTTGCGCTAACGTCCCGCGAAGCCAGCGGGCAGGTTCAGGTTGTGGAAATGGATGCGGCCAGCATGGCTGCGATCCGGCGCTGGCCCTGGTCGCGCGATCATCACGCCCGCGTGGTGCGGGTGCTGGACGCGGCGGGCGCGCGTTCGATCAGTTTCGATGTCGATTTTTCAAGCGGTGCAGGGGCCAAAGGCGACCGCGCTTTGGCCGATGCCATTGCCGCTGCGCGCGCGTCTGTGGCCTTGCCCACATTTGCGCAAAACGCCGGATCAGCGGACAGCCGGCAGCTCGATACGCTGCCCATCGCCGTCCTGCGCGAACAGGCTCACCTTGCCTCGGTCTCAGTGGCCCCGGACGGTGATGGTTACGTCCGCCGGATGCCGCTGGGCACCATCACCAGCGACACGGCCCGCCCGTCGCTATCGGCATTTGTGGCCGGACGCAGCGGGGCGACGGGGCAGGACTTCCCTGTCGATTATGCCATCGATCCGGCCACCATTCCGCGCCACAGCTTCATTGCAATCGAGAATGGGCGGCTTCCCGCCGGCGGGGTGGCAGGCAAAGACATCATCATCGGTGCGACCGCTGTTGAGCTGGGCGATCGCTATGCCGTGCCGCGCAATGGGGTGATCCCGGGCGTTATCATCCAGGCTCTCGCCGCCGAAACGCTGGCGGCCGGCGTGCCGATCTATGGATCGTGGGTGGCACCGTTGATGCTGGCGGCGTTGCTGGCGATGACGGTGCTGGCAGCGCAGCGCCGGCGCGCCGTGCTGATGCGCACAGCGACGACCTTGGCCGTGTTGCTGGCAGCCTGGCTCGCGTTCCGGCTGCTGGGTCACATCTGGTTCGAGATCGTCCCGGCGTTGCTGCTGGCTGGGCTGGCGGGCGCGCTGCGTTATGCCATCCTCACGCGGCGGTTTGCGATGCGCCTGCGGCAGGTCGATGAAGAAAGCGGCCTTCTGAACCGGCTGGCCCTTGATGTCCGGCCAAGCAACAGCGCTGACAGCTTCACGGTCGCGGCCCAGATTGACGATTTCGGCGCGTTGCAATTGGCGATCGCGGACGGCAATTTCGGCGCGCTCGTCCAGCGCATCGCGGAACGTCTTCAAGTCGCAACTGGCGGTGCCTGCGTCTACCGCACGCAAGAGCGCACGCTGGCGTGGGTATCGACCTTGCCGATCAACGAAATCGAATCCCAACTGGCCGGGATCAGGGCGCTCATGCGCAGCCCCTTTGACGTCGCCGGGCGGCGGCTGGGCGTTTCACTGACCTTCGGCGTGGCCGATCACGCGCTCCCCGATGCGGCGGCACGCGCTGCCCATGCGGCCACCGAGGCCCACCGCGCGGGCAAGTTCTGGCGCTTGCATTCGGCTGAGGCGAGCGAGGCTGTGACCCAACAACTCTCCCTGCTCGGCGAACTTGATGATGCCTTGCGCAGCGGCAACATCGCGGTGCTGTATCAGCCCAAACTCAACCTTGCGACGCGGCAGATTGATGCGGTGGAGGCGCTGGTGCGCTGGAACCATCCCGAACGCGGATTGCTGCCACCCGATTGCTTCATTCCGCTGTTTGAAGAACGCAACCGGATCGATGACTTGACGCTGGCGGTGTTGGAGCGCGCGCTTGATGACATGAAGGCTTGGTGGGCGCGCGGGCTGGCGATCGGGGTGGCGGTCAATGTGTCTGCGGCCTTGCTGACATCAGAGGGGTTCGTAACCCGCGCGCTTGCGCTTGTGGCGCGCTCGGGCGCGCAGGCGCAGCGGATCACGTTCGAAGTGACGGAGAGCGCGCAATTCGATGATACCGATGCCGCCATTGCCACGCTGCTGCGCTTCCGCGGGGCGGGCATCCGCATTTCGATGGATGATTACGGCACCGGCCAATCGGCGCTCAACTACCTGAAGCTGCTGCCGTTATCGGAGCTGAAGATCGACCGCATGTTTGTCTCGCAGGCGCATGTCGACAAAGGCGATGCCATGCTGGTGCGTTCAACAGTGCAACTGGCACATGAATTGGGGATCCAGGTCGTTGCCGAAGGGATCGAGGATGCTGAATGCCTCGCTTTCCTTGAGCGTATTGGCTGTGACTATGCCCAAGGCTTTTTCATTGGCCGGCCGCTTGCGTGCGATGCTTTGGCCGACTTGGCAGCCATGCCTTTTGCGCCCCCTCTTGCGGCCCCTATTGCCGCACCGCGCGCGGCCTGATTGTTGGCCCGCGCGCAGGCTGGTGACAGCATTATCGGCTTGAAAGCTGGCGCAGGGCCCGTATCGCGCGCCGGACATTCTGCATAACCGCATTCCTGCGCCGATAACGGCGGGCGGCGTGCCCCATCCTATTCGGAGCTCACCATGACCGAAGCCATCGGGCTGGATTTCGGCACCACCAACACAGTCGCCGCATTGGCGGACGGCGCGGGCCAATCGGAATTGATCGAATTCCGCAGCAAACAGTCCAGCGGCGCCACGTTCCGTTCGGCCTTATGCTTCTGGGAGGACACGGCGGTCCGCGGCGGGATCGATTGCGAAGCCGGGCCGTGGGCGATCGAAGAGTTCCTGGAGGCCCCTTCGGACTGCCGCTTTGTCCAGTCCTTCAAGTCGGTTGTGGCGACCCCTTCTTTCGAACGCGCGCTGATTTTCAACCGGCCGCTGCGCTTTGAGGATATGGGACAGCTGTTCCTCAGCAAGCTGGTGTCGCACGCGCAAGGCAAGCTGGATCAGCGGCCACGCCGGGTGATCGTCGGGCGCCCGGTTGAATATGCCGGCGCCCAGCCTGACAGCGATCTGGCGCGCGAGCGTTACCGGGCGATGTTCAGCGCGTTCGGGGTCGAGGTTCATTACGTTTACGAGCCGCTGGGCGCAGCCTTCAGCTATGCGACCCGGCTCACCGAGCAGGCGACCGTGCTGGTGGCCGATTTCGGCGGCGGGACAACGGATTTCTCGATTGTCCGCATTGCAGAACCCGGCGCGCCGCAGCGCTGCACGCCGCTCGCCTCGTCCGGGATCGGCATTGCGGGGGATCGCTTCGACCAGCGGATTGTCGACCGGCTGGTGCTGCCGATGCTGGGCAAGGGCGGCCAATACCGTTCGTTCGACAAGCTGCTGGATATTCCGGGCGGCTGGTTTTCGGAATTCTCCGACTGGTCGCGCCTGGCGCTGATGCGCAATCGCCGCACGCTTGAGGAACTGCGCCGCCTCCAGCGTAGCGCTGTTGACCCCGCAGCGATCGAGCGGTTGATCGCGCTGATCAAACACGAGCAAGGCTATCCCCTCTACGCCGCAGTCGGGCAATTGAAACGGGCGCTGTCAGAGCATGAAAGCGCCGCTTTCCGCTTTGACGGGGGCGGGCTTGATATTGGTGTCGAGGTGGATCGGCGCGACTTCGAGGCGTGGATTGCGCCCGATCTGGCGCGCATAGAACAGGCGCTCGATCATGCGATTGCGCGGGCCGGGATTGCAGCCGCTCAGATCGACCGCGTGTTTCTGACCGGCGGGTCATCGCTGATCCCTGCGGTGCGCAGCCTGTTTGACCGGCGCTTCGGGGAGGAGAGAATTGCCTCTGGCGGAGAACTGACCTCGATTGCCCACGGGCTCGCCATGATCGGCGCACTGGCGGAACCAGAGCTTTGGGCAGCTTAGCTCCCCATCCGTGACGGCATCGCCGCCGATGATCGGTGAAGATTCGTCCCTGACCATCGCCATAACCGACAGGGCCTCTCACATAAGAGAGGCCCGTCAACGGCATGATCGATCAGAATAAATTGGTCGGGGAGAGAGGATTCGAACCTCCGGCCCCTGCCTCCCGAAGACAGGGTGGGTAACGGGAAGCGGGGGAATTCCGCGCTTTGCTATCGCGTTCGCAGCGAAACAAACCGGGAATAAACCCCCAGAATCGGACTTTATCACCGGAATCGCACCGGAAGCGCGGACTCGCCTAAGGTCGGGAAGTCCACCAACGCAGAAACGAAAAACCGCTGGAAGGGCTGGCACCCTTCGCAGCGGCAAATTTCATAGCGTAGCGGCTATCTCTCTCATCTACGCGAGCGGAGAATCGGGTGCAAGGGCAAACCTTGCGGGAGGTGCAAAATGAGCGCCTCATTGGCCCATGGTGGCCTGCCACCCGGCGTTACCCACTTCAGCCTGGCCGATCTGATCGAGAAGATCGCGCCGGGGTCTCGCCGCGAGGAACGCCTGTCGGCAACTGCGGTCCGGGTTCTGCGGCATTACATCCTGGGGTGCCGCCCCGCAGACTTCGAGCCCGGCAGAAAGTGCGGCGTGTGGGAGCAACCGCAGACCACGGCTCAGACGCTGCGCATCTCGACGAAGGTCCTGCACAACGCCGAAGCCGAGCTTGAAAGAGGCGGGTTCATCGAGCGGACCCATGTCCCTCATGCGCGCCGCACGGGTCAGCGCCGTGACGGCGTGATCGTCAGCCTTGCGGGGATCAGCCTTCGTCCGGTCATCGATGGCTATGGCCGGTGGAAGGCTCGGCTTGAGGCCATGGAGCTACATCAGCGTGCGGTGGCTTCACTGCGGCATGAGGTGGTCATGCTCGGTCGTCAGATCAGGGCAAGCGAGGCGGTGGAGGCTGTCGAGCAAGCAGATCGTATTCTGCCCCGGGGCCGCGTGTCCCGGATCGAGTCCATCGAGAAGCTGGAGGCCCTGAAAGCGTCACTGGAGGCGCTGCTGGTGCAGCTGGATCTTCCGTCTGGTGACACGAAATCTTCCGTCCGGACGGAAGAAATCTTCGCACCCAATATACCTATCCAAGACTCACCGAAAAACTGTACCCGCGCGCCCGCCGCGCAAAGCGAGACTGACCGAACGACCGAGATCACGCCAGCCATCGCGGCAAATCTGGCCAGCGAGGATTATCGGGCTCTGCTGCCATCCACGCAGCCGCCGGGCTGGCCAGACATTGTCGAGGCGTCAGCGATCGCGTGCCTGTGGCATGGCATCTCCCAGCCCGCCTGGGCTGCAGCCTGCGACCGGATGGGGCGCGAGCGAGCAGCGCTGTCGGTGCTCGTCATCGACCGTAACGCGCGGCTTCCGGCAGAGCACCGATACCGCGCCCGATCGGGCAGGAAATGTCTGGCCGGGCTGATGCGCAACACCGCGAGCCTTGCGCCCATGATCGAGGCAGCAAAGGGCTTTGCGGGAGGGAGCGTGCCTGACCGTCCGTTCGAAGTCGCTCCATCCCGCCAGGACGCCGGGCAGAGCTTCGCGATGGCCTGTCAGGCGGCTCTCCGGACCTTTGTCGGAGAAGATCGCGGTCACCGCATGAGGGGGACCGAGCAATGAGCGGGTACCGCTTATCAGCCTATCGAGCCCCCTGCCGGGGCGGTCTCAACGGGAATTCCAGACCATTATGGAATTCGGAAATCAGGACGGCACAAGGGCTCGGCGGGGAAAATAGAATTACACACTCCACGCTACGTGGCGGGGTGCCAGCCGACAGCGAAGACCCGCAGAACTCCGCCATTCTAGGCTCTAGGCGCATTTCTAGGGGCATCCGAAAAGCTCTTCTAGCCATTGTTGCGCGGCGACATGGGCTTCTAGAACAACCCTATATCAATCACTTAAGGCCTAGGTCGATGGCCTTGCCCACTAAGCGGGAGAGGGTCTGATGGCGCAGATCAATGTCTCGGTTGAAGGCCGCGTTCTAGCTGCGCTCGACCGGGTGGCTCAGGCCAAGTCGCTCAGCCGACCCGAGTTGTTGCGCCGTGTAATCCAGGAACTGATCGAGGCTCACGATGCTGGCCGCGCGCTGTTCCAAACGGAGGCAGCACCGCGCCTCGACACCACGGTCAGCTTTCTTGTTCATGAGCTGCGTGACCTCGTGGTCGAGCTCGACCGGGCGCAGAACGAGAATGCTCGGCTGTTCGGGAAGCTCGTTGCGGACTGGAATGGCGGGGAAGCAGCTAGCCAACGTGCCCATGAAAGCATCGCCAATCAGATCCGGCAACGCAACTCGGAGGCATACTCGGCCTTCTACCAGCAGGTCGAGAGGCTGCTTGTCGGTTTCGAAACGCTGGAGCCCAGGCTCATCAAGGCGCTTGAACCCCGCCTCGCGCAAATCTCCGTGCAGTTGGCACAATCGATCAAGCTGGCAGGTGAGCCGCGCCAGATACGCGCAGTCTACCTCGGCGATGATCGCATGCTGTCGCTCAGGTTTCTGTCAGCGTGCGGAGGCTTGGCGATTGTCTTCGGTCTCCTTGTCGGCCTTATGGCACCGAACCTGTGGGACAGCTGGTCTGTGTGGCACGCTGCCAGGCTGATCGATAGCCCGGCAGAGATGTGTCGCCTGATCGAAGCGGAATACGCCACCACCGATTGCACCGTGCCCCAGCAGGAGCGCGAACTTGGCCTGCGCGTCATTGCCCATGAGGACCGGCGATGATTACGCTCGCCTCAGTCGGCTCGGCCTCATCGGCGGCGGAGTACTTCTCCCGTGACAACTATTACACTGCGGATCAGACGCAGGAGGCCAGCGCGTGGTTCGGCAGGGGTGCCGAGGCGTTGGGCCTGACCGGCAAGGTCGAGGAACAGACCTTTGCAGCGGTGCTCGAAGGAAACTTGCCAGACGGATCGGTGATTGCCGGGAAGGACGGCTTGCACCGCCCCGGCGTTGATCTGACCTTCTCGGCGTCGAAGTCCGTGTCGCTGGTGGCGATGCTGGGTGGCGACAAGCGTCTGGTGGAAGCCTTGAAGGACTCCGTGGCAGCAACCCTACGGTGGGCGGAGAAGAACATTGTCGAAGCCCGTGTCTGGGATGCGGCGCAAGGACGACAGGTGCCCGAACGCACCGGCAACCTCATCGCAGCGACCTTCCTTCATGACGTGAACCGAAACGGCGAGCCGCAGCTCCACATCCATGCCGTTGTCGCCAACGCGACCAAGGCCTCGGACGGCAAATGGCATGCGGTGCGCAACGATGAACTCTACCGCGCGCAGCACGTATTATCGGCAGTCCACAATGCGGAGCTGCGCAGCCGTGTCGAGGCTTTGGGCTACGAAACGGTTCCTGCCCGCAATGCCATCGACGGTGCTTTCGAGATCAAGGGGGTGACGCGCGAGGCGGTCGAAGCCTTTTCGACGCGCCGTGCCGAGATCCTGGCTGAGCTGGCCAAGGAAGACCGAGGCAGTGCGCGCGAGCGCGAACTGGCGGCCCTGTCGACACGGCGCGGGAAGGAACTGGAGCCGGATGCGGCGCGGCAGGTCGCGGCGTGGAAAGAAACCGCCCGCGCCATCGGCTTCGATCCGGCCCGGCTGATCGAGAGCGCCATGGCCCGCGCGGCGGGTGAGCAGACGGTATGGTCGCGGGTCGTCGACGGCATTCGCGGCATCGGCGAGCGCGGCATGGCAGTCGCCGGTGCGATGGGCCTCACCCCGCGTGATGGTGACCCGCTGGTGCCCGAACGCCTCGGGCGGCTTGAGCCGAAGGCCTTTGCCGCGGCACAGGCAGTCGCCTCAGCCGCACGAGAGCTGGGCGAACGCGAGGCAGCCTTCTCCCGCAACGACCTGATCCGCACCGCGCTTGAACGGCAGGGACCGGTCACCGTCGACATGATCGAAGCGCGGATCGATCTGTTGCAGGAGCGGGGTTTGCTGGTCGGCAGCGGCCCGGCGGATCGTGACCGCATGCTGACCACCGAACAGGCGCTGGCCATGGAGACGAAAGTCATAGCACTGGCACAGGCCGGCAAGGACAGCGTTCAGCCCATTGCGGACAAGGATGGCATTGTCGCGCGATTGCAGGAACAGGCGCGAGCCATCGGCCTTCGCCGCCTCAATCCCGGGCAGGAGCAGGCGGGCGTCGCGATCCTCACATCGAAGGACCGCGTGCACCTGGTTCAGGGCGGCGCGGGTGTGGGGAAGTCGGCGGCCTTGGCTCCGGTTGCGGCCATTGCGCGGGAGGAGGGGCGGCAGGTGGTGGCGCTGTCCCACGTGGGCCGCATCGCGCGGGAGTTTGGGGAGAAAACGGCCAGTCCGGCATCGACCGTGGATGCATTCCTTGCCCGGTATGCGCGTGTCATCGATGGCAGTGCCAGCGCGGATAAGGTGGCAGTGGCAAGGGCGGAGCTGTCCGGTGCGCTGGTGCTGGTGGATGAGGCCAGTCAGATCGGCACGGACCGGCTCGCGCGGCTCATCACCCTCGCCAACCAGATGGACGTGGGTAAGCTGGTGCTCGCTGGCGACATCAAGCAGCTACCCGCCATCGAAGCCGGCAAACCCTTCGCGCAATTGCAGCAGCAGGATCTCAGGCAAAGCCAGATCACCGAGAACCTGCGCGCGCGGACCCCTCAGATGCGGGCCATCAACCGCGCGCTCGAACAGGGCGATGTGGGCGAGGCCTTCGCTGTCCTAAAGCCTGCCACGACCGAGGTGCCCTCGGGCAAGATCGCCAATGCCGCCGCTGCCATGTGGGCCAACCTCCCCAGGGAAGAGCGTGACAATACCGTTCTGCTCGCCGCCGGGCGTGCGATGCGCAGCGCTGGCAATGCCGCCGCGCAAGAAGCGCTGATCGAGCGCGGGGAAGTGGACGAGCGCGGGGTGACACTGGAGGTGCTCGACCGGGTCACCATCACCCGCGAGGGTGCCCGCCAGTTGAAGGGCTATCAGGACGGTCGCGTCGTCGCCATCGAGACGAACCTGCGCGCGCAGGGCTTTGCCCGCGGCGAACGCGGCACGGTCATTGGCGTTAAGGACGGTAATGTCGAGCTGGCCATGCCAAACGGCGAAATCCGCCGCTTCGATCCGGACCGACTGCCCCGCAATCTCAAGCACGACGCCGTTACCATCTTCGAGCGCAAGGAGATCGCCCTCCACCAGGGCGACCGCATCCGCTGGACCGCCAAGGATGGCGCGCGCGGGCTGCTCAACGGCGACATCGCCCATGTTGCGCGGATCGACGGCGACACCATCACCGTGAAGGCAGGCAACGGCCAGCTCCACGATCTGCCACGCGGCGATCCCATGCTCGAGCGGCTCGACCTTGCCTACGCCATCAACGTTCACGTCGCGCAAGGAATGACGGCCAAAGACGGCATCATCATGATGTCAGAGCGCGAGCGGATGCTCAACACCTCGGCCTCGTTCCTGGTCGCCGTGACCCGGATCGCGGAGAACGCGACGCTGGTGACCGACAATCCCTCGCGCGTCGAGCGGCAGGTGGAGAGCCGGAGCGGCGAAAAAAGCAGCGCGATCGAGACCGCCCGGGAAAATGGCCACGCTCTCCCCTCCCCGACGGAGAAGAAGGACCGTGAACTGGCCTTGGAGCGGACACCCGAGCGCAGCGAACCGGGGCGCGGATCCAGCGGGCCAGATCTGTCGCGCGACCGCGATTACGACTTCGGGATGTGACCGCGATGATGCCCCCGGATCCCTACGCCCCCACATCCCGCACAATCGCACAGCCTCACGTGCCCACATGTGAACATGAGGACCACCGCACATGACCACACCTTCACATACTCACACCCATAGATCAGCGCGCACGGTCGCGATCATCAGCCAGAAGGGCGGTGCCGGGAAGACTACGCTGGCGATCCATCTCGCCGCCGCGGCCGCCCGGGCGGGACGGGTCAGCCTGCTGATCGACACCGACCCGCAGGCCAGCGCCTCGCAATGGGCCGAATGGCGGCAGGGCGCGCCGCCGGAGGTGATCGACAGTGCCCCACCGCGCATTCCGGCCAAGATCGCTGCGGCGGCGGCACAAGGTGCCGAGCTGATCGTGATCGATACGCCGCCGCATGCCGATCTTGCCGCCAGCAAGGCGGCCGAGTGCGCCGATCTGGTGCTGATACCCTGCCGCCCCAGCGCCTTTGACCTTGCCGCGATGCGCACGACCATCCGTTTGGTCGAGCTGCTGGCGCGCCGCGCCTTCGTCGTGTTCACAGCCGGCCCTCCCAATGCTCCGCACATCTATGCCGATGCCCGCGAGCTGGTGGCTGGCTTTGGCGGCAAGACCTGCCCCATCATCCTGCCGGACCGCGCCGCTTATCGTCACGCGGTCGCAGCCGGGCAGACCGTGTTCGAGCTCGATCCCGGCGGCAAGGCAGCGGGCGAGATCGAACAGCTGCACATGTGGGCATGTGAACAGCTCCACATGTGCACACGCTCACAGTCTCAGGCCCATGAGAGGAAAACCGCATGAACCGCTTCGCCAACCTGGCCGATCGCAAACCCAAGGATGAGGCAAAGGCCACCGCACCCGCCTCGCCATCACCCGTCGTCCAGGTTCCGACCCCGCCGAGCCGCGTCGGCCGCAAGGCGATCTCCGGCTACTTCGCGCCTGAGCTGTCGCTCGCCCTGCACACCTGTGCGCGGCGTCATGGCCTCAGCCTCCAGGACCTCATGGCCGAAGCCTTCGACGACGTCCTGCGCAAGTACGGCGAGAGCCCCATTGGCCGCTAGTCGATCCCGGGGAACAAGAGAAAAGGCAGGATTTTGAGGGGTATGAGTTGAAGTGAGAATGTGAGACTATGCCCATGTGAACGTGTGAACATGTGGGCACCACCCCAAGGGCCGTGCACCGACAGCCCTACAACGACAGGAGATGTCCATGCGACTGTTCCAATGGCTGACCGGCCTGTTCACCAGCTCGAGCACCCCGCCAAGCTCCCCCATCGACGAGGGGCCAAGGATAAACCCCGCCACCGGCCTTCCCATGATCACCCCCGGCATCGGCGGTGTCGATGTCGGCGGCAACCCCTTCGGCGTGAATCTGGACCGCCGGGACGACCACCACACTCACCACAGCCACCACGACCATCATCACCGTCATGACCATCACCACCATGATTTCGGGTCGACCGGCAGCAGCTTCGATCACTGGTCGGGCACTGGCGCGGGCGGGTTCGATCATACGCGGAGCGATTGATGCAGCGCTGTACAGCGAGCTTCCATCGCGCTGACCGCTCGGTTGAACGCACCGGCGGCCCAACCATCAGAATGAGGAGATCACCATGACTGACTGCAGCTCCAGCGACGTGCCGCATCTCGGTACCTTGCCGCACCCCGGCCTCATCTCGCGCGTCCGGTTCTTCGCGAGCCGTCACCCTGTCGCTGTCGCAGTGCCATTGGCACTCATCATTGCGTTTGGGGCAGCAACGCTCGCGGCATTCGCCCTTGAGTTCTCGCCCGAGCGCAGGGGAGTGTTCATTCCCGGCGTGGTTGCCATCAGCCTTACCGTCGTCGGCATGGTGATTTTGCCCGCCACGGCGCGCATGCACAGCATTGCCAGCAGCCGCGATATCGCCGCAGCCTTGGTCGCTGCAACCGACCGGGAACGGCCCCATTTGCTGACCGAGATCGAGGGAGGGCTCTCAAACCGCTATTGGCGCGCGCCGATGACCGTGTTCCAGCTTGTCATGATGTTCCACGAGGTGAGGAAGCTCCATGGGGAGCACGCCTATCGCAAGCAGCTGCAAGAACAAGCAGCACGCGCCGAGCAGGAGAGGTGTCTCGCGAAGCTGGCGGAAAGGCGGTGATTTCGGGCGGGAGGCGCGGTCGCCCTATGTCGGCTTTCAGGATGCTTTCTCGTCCGCACTTATGACCGCAGCTGGGTGGTGAGTTGCCCTTTTCGTCATCCCGGCGAAAGCCGGGACCCAGAGCGGCACGCGCGGCGTCAAGAGGCCCTAGGCCCCGGCCTTCGCCGGGGTGACGGTGAGGGCGGGAACGGGGTCGCTTGCTGAACGGCAGGAATTTTTCAGAAGCGAGGCAAAGCCGCCATCCGCGACCCGATCTGAGCCGTGACGGCTCGTGCTTTCGTTTCAGGAACAGATGCGGCTACACACGCAGTTTGTCCGAAACTGGGGATATATGACCGTGACCCCGGCAGCAATCGCCGAGCTCGCCGCGATACCCATCAAAAGTGTCGTGCTGATCTTAGATGCGCTGTCGCTTGAGCCAGGAGAGCTCAGCGAGCGTGACCCCGAGTATCTCTTCCTCAACAATCCCGTATGCCGTCGACCGGGGATCAAGATCGGCTCAGGATTTCTCTTCGCGCTCCCACAGGCGATTTTCAGTTTCATCTTCCAGATCATGCGCGACCTCTGCGCCAAGGAACCGCTCAAGGCGGCACTCTCGAAACGACGGGCGGCTTATCTCGAGTCCCAGCTCGTCTCTATCGTTCGGACCGTCTTGCCGAAGGCAATAATTGCTGAGAACGTAAAATGGAGCTGGGAGGGCGCGCAATATGAGACCGACCTGCTTGCTTTGACCGATATGACCCTGTTGATCGGGGAAGCGAAGTCCGCGGCGCTGACTGACCAAGCGCTGCGTGGCGCGCCCGATCGCGTGCGACGCCATGTCCGAGAGCTGATCGTGGCCCCAGCAGAACAGTCCGCAAGACTCGCGACGATCTTACGCGCCGCTCGGAAAGGTGACGCCAAGGCTCGCGCTGCGGTTGCACATTTTCCGTTCCGCCCGGACGAGATCCATGAAATTGCACGACTGTCCGTGACGCTCGAAGATGTTTCGGTTCTGGCTGCACTGGAGGATGATCTCAAGGCTGCGGGCTGGGCACCTATGGACCTCGATCTCGCGCCAACCCTGAACCTCGCCGATCTCTGCTGCGTGGCGGACATTCTCAATTCGCCTCTTCAATTCCTTCATTATTTTGTGGAGCGCGCCCGTCTCCAAAAGGCGATTGCGCTCCATGGCGACGAATTGGATTTGCTAGCCTTGTATCTGAAGACCGGGTTCAATTTTTCAGCCTTCGAAGAGGAAGCGGACGGCATCGCTATCAGTGGCATGTCAGCTCCGATCGATCATTATTACACGAGCCGGGATGCAGGCGCACGGGTTCGCAAGCCTACCGCGGAGTTAAGCCCTTATATTCGCTCAGTAATCAGTCATTTGGAGACGCGCGCAGTCAAGGGATGGACCACTCTCGGCCTTGCAGTCCTTCGACTGGGCAGCCTGGAAGAGCAGCGCCGGATCGATCAAGGGCTGGAAACGCTTCGGCGATCTGTTCCCAAGGAGTTTCGCGATCCCAAGCATCGTAGCGCAATCGTGGTTACGCCGCCGCGTCGAGATCAGTTGGTCGGGATATTTCATGTGCACACACGGAGGAACAGTCAGAACCATCGTGAGGTCATCGCCCAGCTTGCCGCCGAGGTTATGGAAACCCAAGGGCGCGATCGGTGCATTGGCTTTGTTCGGATCGTCGAGGACTGGACGGTTGCGCCCTATCAGCTAGCGGGAATTTTTACTCATAATGCGGCGCCCGAAGCTTCGCAGATACCCTTTCCTCCGTAACGCATTGATCGTGTCCCACGGCGTGGTGTAGCTTATTGGAGCTCCCGCCGATTTCGGCATCAGTCTGAGCCGATCATGCGCCGGGTACAGCCGAGAGCATGAC
>NZ_PKRO01000046.1 GCF_002855495.1 Porphyrobacter sp. TH134 | reverse complement strand
ATGCTCCCCGCCCCTGAAATCATCGCACGGTCACAACGAGACACCTCGTAACACTGGGTGTCGCCTTAGCTCGTAACACTGGGTGTCCATTGACACCCCGGGCAGAACGACCGCGATATCTACAATGCCGCGCTGAAGATCGAATACGCCGGTGACAATGCGGTGTTCACCTCGGTGTCGTCCTATGACACGGTCAAGGAAGTGCTGACCGGCGATGCCTTCGACTTCCTGCCGATCCCGGACAGCTTCTTCTTCAACCTGTTCGAATCGATCTTTGGCGCTGGCAACGGGTTCGACCTCAACCAGAGCCAGTATCTGAATGTGAAGGCCTTCAGTCAGGAAGTGCGCCTTGCCTCGCCCGAAGATGGCCGCGCCTTCAACTGGATGGCGGGCGGTTATCTGATCGATACCACACGCTTCATTTCGACCGGCAATATGATCGATACGAACAACGGCGTGTTCCCGGTGTTCCGCTCGCCCTCGACCAATCCTTTGAACCCGCAGTTCTCCTATCTCGCCGATGGTCAGGAGAACTTTGCCTGGGCGCTGTTCGCCAATGCGGGCTATGAATTCAGCCCCGAATTCCGCGTCGATGCTTCGCTGCGCTACGACCGTGACAAGCGCCGCCAGACGACCCTGACCCCGCAGGGCTTCCTGCCGGTGGTGCCGGGCGTGCCGCAGGCCCAGAGCGGCGAGGTCCGCACGGCGGTGTTCGACGACTGGCAGCCCAAGCTGACGCTCACTTACGAGCCGACGCCGGACCTCACGATCTATGGCGGCTACAGCCGGGGCTTCCGTTCAGGCGGCTTCAACCAGACCGGCGTGGGCGCCGAAGCCAGCGCTGCGGCGATCGTCGGCGTGGGCGACATCTTCCAGGCCGAAACCGCCGACACCTTTGAAATCGGCGCCAAGGCGCAGCTCGGCCCCGTCCGGCTGGCAGGCGCGGCCTACACGACCAAGTCGGAGAACAGCTACTTCTTCGTCTTCCTCGCCGCGTCCTCGACCCAGAACCTTGGCAATATCCCCGAAACCCGCCTCACCGGGTTCGAGCTGGAGGCGACCGCCGAAGTCCTGCCTGATTTCGACATCAACGCCAGCATCGGTGTGACCGACAGCGAGATCAAGGCCTTCGCTGATCCGAGTGTTATCGGCAACAAGGCGCCGCAGGTGTCGAACTACACCATGAACCTCGGCGCGCAATATGCCGGGGCGCTGAGCGATACGCTCGATGGCTTGCTGCGGATCGATTACCGCCGCATCGGCCGCACCTGGTGGGAGCCGTTCAACACCACCTCGCGCGACCCGGTCGATCTGGTCGACGCGCGGGCGGGTGTCACCTTCGATGGGATTTCCGTGACCGCCTTTGCGCAGAACCTGTTTGACGAGACTTACAATGCCGAATTTTCCCCAGGCGGGTTCGTGTTCCGCGCCCGCCCCCGGCGCTACGGGGTCGAAATCGGCTACAAGTTCTGATGAAATGCCAAGGGGGGCAGGATAGGCCCCCCGGTAGCTTCTGCCGAGACAGATGGAGAGCACGACCATGACGCAAAAAATCCTCGCCAACCGGCTGCACCACACCGCCTATGTGACCAAGGATCTGGAAGCGACGCGCGCCTTTTACGAAGACGTGCTCGGCTTCCCCTTGATGGCGACCTATTGCGAAAAGGACGAATTGTTCGGCAAGGAACGCGTCTATTGCCACGTGTTCTTTGAATTGGCCGATGGCAGCGCGCTGGCGTTCTTCCAGTTTGCCGACGCTGCCGATCAGGCCGAATTCGGCCCGGAGATGCCGTCGAGCCCGTTCATCCACATCGCGCTTCAGGTTGATGCCGAAGCACAGGACGAACTGGCCAAGCGGATTGCGGCGGCCGGGATCACCGAACCGCAGACCTACGTGCTCGAACATGGCTATTGCCGGTCACTTTACGTCACCGATCCCAATGGCATGATCATCGAATTCACCCATGATGACCCGCGCGCTGCCGCATTGGACGCCGATCGCCGCGCCGCCGCGCATGGCGAACTTGCGCGCTGGCTCGCCGGACAGCACCACAACAACAACCCGTTCCGCGCCGAAGAAGCCGCCTGATTGCAAGGCAGCGGGAGCGCGTCTGAGCATGGCTGATCCCGTGGCGGAAATCCTGACTTGCAGCGACGTGACCGTGCACGGCGGGACACTGCCGGTGTGGACAGCGGGGCAGGGTGCGCCGGTCATCCTGCTCCACGGCTGGACGCTGGACCACCGGATGTGGGCGCCCCAGATCGATGCGTTTGCGGATGAGTTTCTACTGGTCATGCCGGACCGCCGCGGCTGCGGGGCCGCGTCCGCCCCGCCTGATCTGATGCGGGAGGCTGACGACGTTATCGCCCTTGCCGATGCGCTTGGCTATGATCGGTTTGCGCTTGTCGGCCTGTCACGCGGCGCGGTTGTCGCGCTGGATACAGCCCGCCGATTTGGCGCGCGGGTAACGGGCCTGGTGGTGTCAGGCGCTCCGCTTCCGGACGTGGTGCCGCGCGAAGAGGTGATCGATCTTGATGCTCTGCGCGCGCTCGCGCTGGCAGGCGATCTGGCAACCATGCGCCAGCAATGGGCGCTGCATCCGCTGATGCACACCCGCGCGCCGGAAGCTGCCGCACTGGTGGCGGAAATCCTTGCCGATTACGATGGGCGCGACCTGCTTGTGCCAAGCGCAGCGCCCACCCTGCCGCACGAAGCGCTCGCCACGCTCGCGATGCCGGTGCTCGCCATGACCGGGGAGCACGACACCCCCTGGCGCCGCGCTTGCGCCGAAGCCCTCGCGCGCACCGCGCCGCGCGCCATGCAGGCGCTGGTGCCCGGTGCAGGCCACCTTGCCAATGCCGATAACCCTGCGCGCTTCAATGCGCTGGTTGGCGCTTTTCTGCGCAGTTGCTGTGATCCCCGAACGAGGCCCCATTTATGACCACCCGCTTCCTCACCACCCACGTCGGCAGCCTGCCGCGCCCCGAAGCCCTGCTCGATTTGGTTTTTGCCCGCGAAGGGGGTGAGGCCGTGTCCGAAGCCGATTTCGATGCGGCGGTGGAAGAGGCCACGGCCTATGTCATCAAGCGCCAGATCGAAGCCGGGATCAGCATCGTCAATGATGGCGAGCAGTCCAAGCCGTCCTACGCCACCTATATCAAGCACCGCCTGTCGGGCTTTGGCGGGGAGGCGGGGCAGTATGAATTCGCCGACCTCGAAGCCTTCCTCGGTGCGAAAGCGCAGGTGTTCGGCAACAAGGGCCGCGCCAAGCGCTCCGCGCCTGCCTGCACCGCGCCCATCACCGTCATCGACATGGAAGCGCCCCGGATCGACGCCGAGCGGCTGGTGCGCCTCGCCAATGGCCACGCCACCTTCATGTCCGCCGCCAGCCCCGGCGTGACCGCGCTGTTCTTCCCCAACCAGTTCTATGCGACCGACGAGGAATACGTCTTCGCCCTCGCCGAAGGGCTGCGCCACGAATACGAGACCATCGCCGCCGCCGGGATCACCTTGCAAGTCGATTGCCCCGATCTGGCGATGGGCCGCCATGTGCAGTTCACGCACCTCAGCCTTGAGGACTTCCGCAAGCGCATCGGCATGAACATCGCCGCGCTGAACCACGCAGTGCAAAACATCCCGGCTGAGCAACTGCGGATGCACCTGTGCTGGGGCAACTACCCCGGCCCGCACCACTGCGACGTGGCCTTGGGCGAGATCGCCGATATCGTGTGGACGGCCAAGCCGCAGACCGTGCTGATCGAAGGCGCCAACCCGCGCCACGCGCACGAATTCGCCTTTTTCGAGGATCATCCGCTGCCCGAAGGCAAGATCCTGTGCCCCGGCATGGTCGAGCCGCAATCGCCCTATATCGAGCACCCCGATCTGATCGCCCAGCGCATCGGCCGCTATGCCGATCTGCTCGGCGCCGAACGGGTGATGGCGGGGGTCGATTGCGGCTTCTCGGTCCATGCGGGCAGCAATGCGCTTGACCCCGAAATCGTCTGGGCCAAGCTCGCCGCACTTTCGGAAGGGGCTGAAATCGCGAGCCGCCGGTACGGCTGACGACTTTCTTTCGGCCCACCGCTTGCTGTCAGCGCGGCGGCGGGGCTAACAGGGGCGGCGATGGACGCAACAGCCCGCCCGCTCACTGTGCAAGCGCTTTTGGTGCGCGACGGCATCGTTACCGACATTGGGCCGGGGAAGGTTGCGCAGTTCGCAGGGCCGGGCTTCGTCTGGCTTCATGCCGAGGGCGTGGGGCACGGCGAAAACATGGACTTGCCGGACTATGTCCCGGCGATGGCCGCCAGCGCACTGGTCGCGAGCGAAACCCGCCCGCGGTGCGACGAAGTGGACGACGCGGTTCTCATCAATCTGCGCGGCACGGCGGCGGACACGATGCAGGACAGCGATGGGCTGGTGTCGATCCGCGTGTGGGTCGAAGGCGCGCGCGTCACCTCGGTCAGCCGCCACCGCATGGCCGCGCTCGCCAAGGTCGAAGCGGCGGTGCGCGCCGGGCGGATCACAGACGGGGGCGATTTCGTCGCGGCCTTGGCGCAGGCGATCTCCGTTCAGCTTGACCCGCACGTCGCCGATCTGGGGGATAGTCTGGATGATTGCGAGCGCATGCTGGACGGCGGCGACATCTACGCGCTGCGGCGCAAGATTGCCCATATCCGCAGCCAGGCGATCGTGCTGCGACGATTCGTCGCACCGGACCGCGATGCGCTGGGACAGATGGCGCAGCTGGAATTCGACTGGATCAGCAAGGACGACCGGATGCACCTGCGCGAAGCCGCAGACCGGTTCGCCCGCATGGCCGAAGAACTGGAAGCCGTGCGTGAACGCGCCGCGCTGCTCCATGAACAGCTGACCGATCTGCGCGCCGAAAAGATCGACCAGCGCAGCCTGGGAATTGCGGTGACGGCCTTCATCTTCCTGCCGCTGACCTTCGTGACCGGGCTGCTCGGCATGAATGTCGAAGGTATCCCGATGGCGGACAGCCCCTGGGCGTTCTGGGGTGTGGTCGGGTTTTGCCTTGTTATGGGCGCTGCGGTATTGGGATGGTTTACCTGGCGGCACTGGCTCGGCGAATGAACGCCGCGTCAGCTGCAAAGGAAGGTTGACCGCCACCAACCATTCGTGGCAAGCGCGCGATCCTTGTCAGGCAGCCGTTTCGCACGAAACATCGGGGCCGTGGCAAGGATGCGCGGAAACGCGCCAAAGATGCGGGTGTAGCTCAATGGTAGAGCAGCAGCTTCCCAAGCTGACGACGAGGGTTCGATTCCCTTCACCCGCTCCATCTTCATGTCCGTCGGCCTCCGTATGCGTCCGGACAAACCCCTAAATCCAAGGTTTTCTGCGTAAATCGCGCCGCAACCGCTTGCTCGTTTCCGCATTCAGCCGTTCGCGATTGGGGATCTGGCAGGGAGTTCCTGCCGCAGCGGCCAACTCGATACCCCCACGCTTGGGGATATTGTGGGGTGTAGGCCCGAGCGGGTTCCGCGCACAGCAAGCGGCGCGTGAGACAAATTGACAAATGCCTTGAGACACACAGCCTCCCGATTATGGAGAATTCCCTATAAGTAGCTGCCCCTCGGGACTGATCCGGACCCGCTGCCGGACCGGACGCGTTTTGATCTCAGGGGTAAAACTGTCATGACCAGCACGACCACCGGCCGTAGTAACGCGCTGCTCGCCACCACCGCGCTTGTCCCAGCCTTGATCGCCATGACCACTCCGGCAGCG
The DNA here is from genome assembly GCF_002855495.1 of Porphyrobacter sp. TH134. Lineage (GTDB taxonomy): Bacteria > Pseudomonadota > Alphaproteobacteria > Sphingomonadales > Sphingomonadaceae > Erythrobacter. The sequence goes on along the minus strand of NZ_PKRO01000046.1, from coordinate 14,966 downwards.
GCCCAGAACTGGGACGGCGGCGCTGGCACCGAGAACTGGACTGACGCTGCCAACTGGGATCCGGACGGCGTGCCGATCAACAACCGGTCGGTCACTTTCGATAATTCCGATCAGGTAACGCTGAATGCGGCTTCGGCCGACCTCAACACTGTAACGATCAATGATCGCGCCTTTGTGAGGATCGATGCACAGCTGACTGCGGGGCGGGTCTCGATCAATGACGACGCGCGCTTCGTTATCCTCTTCGATGGCGCGGTGGTCGGCGATATCGAGGTGCGCGGCGAGGACATGGTGCTGGCCAATAACGGTCGCATCACCGGAAGCGTTTTGTTTTCACCTACCGGTTTCCTTGGGGATGATCCGCGCTTCTTCAACCGCGGTCCCGTGTCCGGATCGACGACGATCAACGGCGGAACGGTCGAACTCGAATTTCGGTCGGACTTCTCCGATACGCAGACCTTCGAGGTCAATGGCGGCATCGTGAATGTCAGCGCCGCCGATGTCGTCGGGCCGTTGTCAGGCACGGGAGGCGTCATCAATTTCCTGCCCCGTGGCAGGCTTACGACCAGTGTGAGCGCAGGCAGTTCAAGCTTTGCCGGACGAATGACAGGCACTTCGCAGGCGGGCGCAATATCGTTCGAAAAGGCCGGTGCGGGGACCATGATCCTGACCGGCAATAGTGATTATGCCGGCGGTACGCTGATATCGGGCGGAGCCTTGCAGATCGGCAATGGCGGGACGAGCGGCTCGCTCGGCAGCGGCTTTGTGGTCAATGATGGCGCGCTGGTGTTCAACCGTTCGAATGATGTGGCCTCTGCGGGCGTAATCAGCGGAACAGGCAGCCTGACCAAGCTTGGGGCAGGCACGCTCACGGTATCGGGGGAGAACACCTATACCGGCGACACTTTCGTCAATGAAGGCGCGATCGCCTATCTTGGTCCCAATCCTTTCGGAACCGGAACGGTGCGACTGGCCAACGGCACCATCCTGCGCGGGGTCAATCCGGGCAGCACGGCCATTCGCAATGCCATCATCATCACGGGATCAGCCACGTTCGACAATCCGACCGGCACTGGCCCGGACGTGTTCGGCACGATCAGCGGTGGACAATTGGTCAAGACCGGCGGCGGCCGTGCGTTGCTTTATGCTGCCAACACCTACACCGGCGGCACGCTGGTGAGGGAAGGCACGCTGACCGTGGTCAATAACCAGGCCTTCGGCACCGGCGCGGTGACCATGGCGGACAGCGCGCGGATCCAGGCCTTCGGCCCCTTCACCATCGCCAATCCCTTCACCTTTGAAAGCGGCCAGGCGCAGTTCGACACGGTGCTGGATACTGCTGCCCTTACGCTGACTGGCGTCCTTTCGGGCGCAGGGGGCCTGCAAAAGACCGGCAGTGGCATGCTGACGCTTTCCGGCGCGAATACATATGCGGGTCTCACCACGGTCTCAGGCGGCACCCTTGCCGTCACGAATAGCCGCGCGTTGGGCGTTTCAGATACTGGCACGATCGTCGGGAATGGAGGGACCCTAGCTCTGGCAGGGCCCGGTCAGTACTCTGTATCTGAAGCTATCACGATCAGTGGAAGCGGTTTCAACAACGGCGGTGCCTTGCGTTTCGAGGCCGCCGATACCTTCCTGCAGGCCCCGCTTACGCTGGCGGGCAACAGCCGCATCACCGTGCTGAACGCCGATAACGGTGTGTTCGGTGCGATCTCCGGCGTCGATACCGATCTCACCATCGACACAGTCGGAGCGAATGCCAGCCTGTTCACAAGCGGGATCGATCTGGGCACCGGAACCCTGTTCAAGGAGGGAGACGGCCTTTTTACCCTAGGTTCGGGCCGCGGAGTCTTCTCCAATCTGGTCATCAATGGCGGTGTCATTCGGGTGAACTTCGCCACGGCCAGCGATTTGATCGGCGATCAGGCTGCGGTGACGCTCAACTCTGGCTCCTTCCTGCTTGCCGGCAGCGAGACCATCGGCTCGCTGGCGGGCGCCGGCGGTTCGATTGGTGGAGACGGCGGGCAGACCCTGACTGTCGGCAGCAACAACGCCTCGACCACCTTTGCCGGTTCCTTCCTCGCCAATGACATCGACTTCACCAAGATCGGCAGCGGAACGCTGACGTTGACCGGCAACAATGCTTACACCGGCACCACTACCATCAGCGCTGGCACGCTCCAGATCGGCGACGGCGGAACCAGCGGCTCGCTCGGCAGCGGCGGCGTGCTCAACAATGCCGCATTGGTGTTCAACCGTTCGGATGACATAACGATCGGCAATGTCATCGAAGGCAGCGGCACGCTGACCAAGCTGGGCGCAGGCACGCTGATCCTGACAGGCGGAAACAGCTACAGCGGCACGACCACAATCAGTGCCGGTACGCTCCAGATCGGCAACGGCGGCAGAGACGCAACGATTGGCGCCGGCGCCATCATCAACAATGCTGTGCTGGTGATCGACCGCGCGCAAGGACCGGAACTGGGCAACAACATCAGCGGCACCGGCACCCTCGTCAAACGCGGACCGGGCGTTCTGGTTCTGGGTGGCACCAACACCTTCAGCGGCGGGATCAGCCTCGATGGCGGGCGCATCGTCGCGAATAATTCGACCGTGCTGGGGGGCGGCACGTTGCGAATGGCAGAGGGCACCGCTCTGTTGGCCAATGTCTCCAACCTCACCTTTGCCAATGACATCCTTCTCGCCGGCGGGGCGGGATCCAGCATCGACCCCTTCGACTTCGTTGAGCCCACGACCCTGACGGGCGAGCTGTCTGGCGGCCAGCTCAATGTCGTCGGCGGCGCGGGGCGGCTGGTGCTGACGGGCACCAACACCTATGGCGCGACCACCATCGCGGTGGGCAACGTTCTCCAGATCGGCAATGGCGGGACGACCGGCACGCTGGGCACCGGCAACGTTGCCAATAATGGTGCGCTGGTATTCGACCGCACGGGCCGCCTCGCGGTCGCTGGGGACATCAGCGGCGCGGGAACCCTCACGATGCGTGGGACCGGCACCGTCACCCTGAGCGGCAGCAACACCTACACCGGGTTGACCAGCGTCAATGCCGGAACCCTGCTGGTGACCGGCTCGCTCGCGGGGGCGCTCGACGTCAACAGGGGCGGCACGCTGGGCGGCACGGGGAGCATCGGCGGCGCGGTGCGGATCAATGACGGCGGCACGCTGGCTGTGGGTCTGAGCGCTGGCACAAAGACAATCGCCTCGCTCGCTCTGGAAGCCGGTTCCACTTCGATCTTCGAGCTGGGTGAGGCGGGTGTCGTCGGCGGGGCGAATAACGATCTTGTCAACGTGACTGGCAACCTTGCGCTCAACGGGGGCACGATCCGTGTCCAGCGCGGCGCGGGTTTCGGCAGCGGGCAATACACGCTGTTCACTTACCGCTCGCTGTCCGGCGCGCTCGGCAACCTGACTTTCGACCCCATCGGCGGCGACTTCGTCGGCAACCTCGCGCTCGGGAACGACGCGGTGCTGCTCAACGCCGCGGCGCTTTCGGAGATGGTGTGGTGGAACGGCGCGAACACCGTGCCGACCGGCATGGTTGAAGGCGGCGATGGTATCTGGAGTCTGGCAGGCGGCACCTTCACCAACGCCGCCGGCACCGTCAGCGGGCCGTGGGCGGGTGGCGGCAGCATGGCGGTGTTCGGCGGCACGGCCGGCACGGTGACGATTGCGGCGGGCGAGGTGCTTTCGCCTGCGGGGATCAACTTCCGGACCGATGGCTATGTCATCACCGGCGCCGATGCGACCTCGGGTCTGGGACTGAATGGGCCGACCGGGATCGATACGGCGGACGGTGTGGGCGCGACCATCGCCGCCGTGATCTCCGGCAGCGGCTCGCTGACCAAGACCGGCGGCGGTACGCTCACGCTTTCGGCAGACAACACTTTGACTGGGCTGACCACGGTGCTGGGGGGCACCTTGGTCAACCAGGGCGGGATCGCCGGCGACATCGCCGTTGCATCCCGCCTTACCAATGCGGGTACCGTCAGCGGTGCTCTTGACGTGCTGAGCGGCGGGCAGGCCACCAACCTTGCCAGCGGCGCCATCAATGGCGGCGCAACCGTGCAGGCTGGCGGCACGCTTGTCTCCGCGGGCACCATCGCGGGCGGGCTGGAGAACGGCGGCACCGCGCAGATCGCCGGGGTGTTGACGGGCGATGTGCTGAACAACGGCACGATCCGCCTGACCGGCCTCACCACCGGCATCGGCGCTCTCACCCAGACCGCTTCCGGACAGCTGGAGCTGGCCGGGTTCGACACGACGCTCGGCAGCCTTGCCGGGAACGGCGCGGTGGTGCTGGGCGCGGGGCTGCTGACACTTGGAGGGAACGACACCTCGACCGGCTTTGCAGGCGTGATTTCGGGCAGCGGGGGGCTGGTGAAGGTTGGCGCGGGCACTTTCACGCTCAACGGCGTCAACACCTACGCCGGCGAAACCCGCATCGAAGCGGGCGCGCTGACCCTTGCCGCAGGCGGCGAGCTTGCCGGTCCGGTGCGCAACACCAGCACCTTTACCAATCAAGGCACGCTGCGCGGAGCGCTGGTCAATGGCGGCACGCTGATCTCGACCGGCACGATGACCGGCGGCCTCAGCAATCTGGCCGGCGGCACAGCAAGCCTTGCCGGAGTGATCAGCAACACGATCGACAACAGCGGCACCGTGACGCTGACGGGGGCCACCACCGGCATCACGGCCTTCACGCAGGCCGCAGGCGGCACATTCAACCTTGGCGGGTTCAGCACCACGGTGGGAAGGCTGGCCGGGGCGGGAACGATCAACCTCGGATCGGCCTTGCTGACGACCGGGGGCGACAACACCTCGACCACTTTTGCAGGTGTCATCACCGGCAGCGGCGGGCTGGAGAAAACAGGCACGGGCACGCTCACCCTGTCAGGCGCCAACACTTATACCGGCACAACCTTGGTCGAGGCCGGGCAGGTGGCGGTTGCCGCAGGCGGCGCCGTGGGCGCAGTGCGCAATGCTGCGACCTTCACCAACGCGGGGACAGTCAACGGGCAGTTGTTCAACTTCGGCACGGCCACCAGTTCCGGCATGATCAACGGCGCCGTGAGGGTCGAGGCCGGAAGCTTCACCAACCAATCGGGCGGGATCGCCAACGGGACGGCTTTCAGCTTTGCGCTGCTCAACAATGCCGGGACATGGAACGGTGCCGCCCTGGTCAGCGGGGGCGGCGTGATCGACAATAGCGGCGTATGGCGCAACAATTCCCCGAACGCGTCGTCCGTGGTCGATGGCGTGTTCGACAACACCGGCACCCTGAGCGGTGCAGATGTGATCGTCGCTGGCGCCAATGCGTCACTGGTCAACCGGGCCGGCGGCACGATTGCGCTGGATACGGACCGCACGATCTTCGCCGTGGATGGCGGCGTGGTTACCAATCTGGGGGCTGTGAGCGCGATTGGAGCGGCCGATCCGAACGGCATCATCGTCAATGGCAACGGTGCCAGCTGGACGGGCGACCTCATGGTGGCGGCAGACGGCGCGCTGACCAACAACGGCACGATCACGGGAAGCGTCTCGAACGCGGGCCGCTTTACGTCCGACGGTATTGTGAACGGCACGCTGATCAACCGCCCCGGTGCAACCGCCCTGTTGGCAGGCGCGATCAACGGCGATGTGTCGAACAGCGGGGCGATAGGGCTTGCGGCCCTGACCACCGGCATGAACCTGCTTAGCCAGAGCGATACAGGCAGTTTCGATCTCGCCGGGTTCGACACCGACGTCGGCCTGTTGGCAGGCGGGGGCAGCATCACGCTGGGCGGCGCGGCGATGACCACCGGGCGCACCGATACAACCTCGACGTTCGGCGGTGTGATCAGCGGCAATGGCAGCCTTGTGAAGGCCGCCACCGGCACGCTGGTTCTGACCGGTGCCAACACCTATACCGGCGGCACCACCATCAGCGGCGGCGCGCTGCAATTGGGCGACGGCGGAGCCAGCGGTTCGGTCCTCGGCCCGATCGTCAACAACGCCACGCTGATCATCAACCGCAGCGATGCCTTCACGCTCGCCAATCTGGTGAGCGGCAGCGGGATGCTGGTGCAGGACGGCACCGGCACCACGACGCTGACGGCCGCCAACACCTATGCGGGCGGGACACTGGTCCAGCGCGGGCGTCTGGTGGGCGATACCACCGCGCTGCAGGGTGTGATCCAGGTCCAGGCGGGTGCTGCGCTCGAATTCGCGCAAGGGGCCGCCGGCACCTTTGCCGGTTCGCTGACCGGAGCGGGCATCGTCGACAAGACCGGGGCGGGGATGCTGACCCTTACCGGCGACAGCAACGGGCTGACCGGCGGCACCTTCGTGCGCGCTGGCGAGCTGCGCGTGAATGGCGGGCTGGCAGGCTCGGTGGTGACAGTGCAATCGGGCGCGACACTTTCGGGCACCGGGGTGATCGGCGGGTTGGTTGCGCAGAGCGGCAGCACCATTGCGCCGCGCACCAGCCCGGGCACGCTCGGCGTCAACGGCAATGTCACGCTGCAAGCCGGGAGCACCACCCGGTTCGAGGTGAGCGCGAGCGGGCCTTCGGACCTGATCCTTGCCACAGGCACCGCGGCGCTGGGCGGCACTGCGGCCCTGACCAATCTCGGCGGCACCTATGCCTTCGGCAGCGAGATCGTGCTGATGCAGGCCGATGGCGGGCGCACCGGAACCTTCGAAAACACCGTAGGCACGGCCGAGTTCGGGATCCTTTACCGGCCCGAACTGGTCTACACCGGCACGCAGGTCCGCCTGCGCTTGGCGGCGAACCTCTTGGGCAATCTCGCTGGCACCACGGCTTTCACCGCCAACCAGCGCGCGGTGCTGGGCGGGATCGATGCGGCCGTGACCGCGGGCTACAACCCGCAGCCGTTGTTCGCGATCTATAGCCTGCCCACCGCGCAGCTTGCCAATGCCTTCGACCAGCTTTCGGGCGAGGTCTATGCAACCGCGGCAGGTGTCGGGATCGAGCAGGAGCGGATGGTGCGCGAGGCTGTGCTGGGCCGGCTCGGCAGCACGGCGATCGCCGCACGCGCCGCGCCCGAGAGCGCCTCGGGCCTCGGGGTCTGGGGTCAGCTGTTCGGCGGCTGGGGTGATGGTGAGGGCAACGGCAATGCCGCTGCCTTCGATACCGACCGCATGGGCTTTGTCACCGGCCTCGATTATGGCCGGGCGAGCAAGAATGGCAGCTGGCGTGCGGGCGTGTTCGGGATGCGGATCCAGAGCGACGTGACGATCGCCGCGCGCGGTTCTGCCGCCGAGGTGAAGCAGTCGGGTGGGGGCGCTTATGCGGCCTTCACTGCCGGCGGGTTCGGCGCGGCGCTCGGCGGCTATCTGGCCGAGACCGATCTGCGCGCCTTCCGCGACATCAGCCTGGCCGGCTTTGCCGACAGCACCGTGGGCGTGACCGAGGGTGAGGGGCGTCAGGCCTTCGCCGAGGTTTCCTACACGATCGAGGCCGGCAAGACGCTGATCCGGCCCTTCGTGGCTGGTTCGGTGGGCCGTTTCGAGCTTGACGGCCTGACCGAAACCGGCGGCGCAGCGGCGCTGACGATACGCGCGCAGAGCTACAGCACGGGCACGGTGACGGGCGGGATTGATACCGCGGTGGCGGTTGGCAAGGTGCTGCGTCTGAACGGTACGCTGGCGGCCCGCCGGCAGCTGGGCGACCGCGACCCGCAAGCGATCCTCGCGCTCGCCGCCGCACCGGAGCAGACGTTCGCGGTGGGCGCCGCCCAGCTCGACAAGACCGCGCTGGCCGCGAGGCTCAATGCCCAGTTCGATCTTGAGGACAACCTCTCGATCGCGCTCGGCTACACTGGTCTGATCGGCAAGACCCAGACCGACCACGGCGCTCGCGCAACCGTCAGCGTCCGGTTCTGAGGCCAAAAGGGGAGGGGGCTGCGGCTCCCTCTCCACCCCTTGCCACCGACCTCGGAGGCTGCTTGCCAAATCAGACACGCGGCCGCGTCGCCGTGTGGACTTTCGTCGAAAACAAAAAAGGGCGCCGGCGGTGTCGCCGGTGCCCTGTCAATATGCCTTAAATAGAATCTGGCTCGGTCCAGCCCCGCAAGCGGCCCTTATGCTTTTCGCAAAGAGCCGCCGGGACAGGCAGCTTCAGCTCATCGAGGTGGTGAAGCCGCCGTTGCCATCATTGCCGGCGAAGCTGCCATTTTGCACATCGCCAAGGCCAAGTTCGAGGTGCACCAGCGCCGGGGTTTCCCACCGCAACTTGGCCGGTGTGCTCAAAGATGAATGATCGGTCATAGAATCCTGCCCCGCTTCACAAAGATTTAATATCTTTACCGCCGCATCGCACGAACGCAATCAGAAAACAGCATTGTATCACCGGCTTTGCGGCGCTGGATGCCGCTCAGATCATGGCTGAACCAGCATCAGGCCTCGGGCGTAGTTGATCGTGGGATCATCGCCGATGATGATATGGCCGCCCACTTCAACCCACGCGTGCAAAGCGTAAGGCTTGCCGCCAGTCTGCGGCGGCGCAACGCCGAAAACGATCGCCGAGGCGAGGCCGCGTCGGCGCAGCATCCATTGCACGGCCATGGCCCGGGGCAGGCACACATATTCGCCCGGAAGCTTTCGGGCTGCGTCAGCGACTGACCGGCTGATGGTGCGATGCGCCGGGCCGGGCAGTTGGCTGACCGGATCGCCGATCCGGCCCAAGGTGGCGCGCCACCGGTGCAAGGGCACCGCGCGGATGAGGGACTTGGCCAGCAGCAGCAAGATCATGGCTTCCACCGCGCGGGCGCGCCGCAGCCAGACATGGCGCAGCCTAGCCGCGCTGAACAAACCCTGCTCCGACGACCTGATCGATGAAGGCCGCAACCTGCGAGGCGCATGTTTCCGGATCGACATCGTAGCTGGCCTGCAAAGCATCGGCGATGGCGCGTTCGCTGTGCGCACCGTCGATCAATCTCCAGATCGCCAGACCTGTGCCTTTCAGGGTGTGAAAATCGCCCGAATCGACATCCATGATGACCAACCCGTCATCGAGTTCGGTCTCATAAAAACGGTTCGTGGCTTTGCGGATCATGGTCTTTTCCTAACATGTTCGGCGGGCAGCTTCACCGGCGTGGCCGGCACTGTCGCGTGATGGCTCGATATAGCCGAAGCGGCGCATCATGACGCGGTGGCAGGCGATGATGCGTGCGGCCTGTTCCGGGGAAAGGTGCTGCGCCCAGCCGCCGGCCTTGCCGCTGCGGAAAAACCGTTTCTGCTTCGGGGTGGTCTCCTTGAAGCCATCCTGATCTTCCTTGGCCTGCAAGCGGTCAAACGCCGTGTCGGCGACGGCTTTTGCAATTCTTGCCGGATCAATCGGCGTATCGGGGCAGGCAAAGGCAATCACGCGGGTCAGTTCGCGTGCCGCATCATCCAGCATGTCTTCGTATCTCACGACCAGCACCGGGATGGCGGGCTGGTCGATCCAGCTGCTGACGTGATGGCTCCAGTCTCCCATGAACTGGCGCAATTGCGGTTTGCCGTTGCCGCCCACCGCCGCGTGCGGATTGCACAGCATCGCGGCGGCCACCGCCATGTCTTCATGGCCATCATGAAACGCGCGCGATACGGCCACATCAAGCGGGTTGCGGATAAGGTAGATCGCCTTGCCCGATGCGCTTGGCGGAAACAGCCACTGCCCGGTGGGCGTGCGCGCTTGGGCGTCATGCACCTTGATCCATTGCGGAGCGCCGCCGGGCTGGACGATCTGTTCAAACACCAGCGGCAGCAGGCTTTTTATCTCCTCATCGGTCAGATGGGTGCTGTCGATGCCGAGGATTTCATCAAACCGCATCCGGGCCGAGGCGATACCATTGGTCATGGCGAGCTTGTTGATATCAAGCTCGTGGTCGGTTTCGTCAAAGTAACTCGCCAGCAACATCCGCATCCAGGTGTTGCCTGACTTGGGGTAGGATGCCAGCCAGTTGATCACTCAGCAGTCCTTGATGATGCCAGCGATCAGAGCCACGCCATCGCCGAACACCTCCTTGCGGCGCGGCCGGTCGAATTTCATCATCGTCACCTGTTTGGACAGGCGCGAAAACACGTCGAACAGCTGCTTTTTCTCGGTGACAGCGGTGCAGAAATGCGGGCGATAAAAGGCGCTTTTGGCGATGGCGAAGCGGTCGATCCCGGCAATCGGCTGTGCGGCGATCCCGTCCCTTGCGTTCTCGCCCAGAAAGAACAGCTGCGCCAGGGGCAGGGGTTCGGACTGAAACCCAGCCTGCGGATCGATGTAGAACTTGTCGAGCCCGTCCCTGACCTGCTCTCCGGCAGTCGCCTGGGTCAGCGTAACGGCATCACCCCACAGCTTCAGCCGCTTGTGTCCCGGCAGGCACATGACACGATCGGGCTGGCTGAAATCCAGCACCAGCACATCGTCGGCAAACAGCGGCAGGCCGTGGCCGCCCAAGGCCGCCGCCAGCGTCGATTTGCCAGCGCCCGAATGACCGGTGAAGGCGTGCACCTGCCCGCCATGCGCCACGGCCGATGCGTGCAGCGGAACCAGACCATTGATCCATGCAATCGCGCCGTAAACCGAACCGTTCAAAAACAGCTGCACCTCGGTATCGGGCATGGCGGCAGGGCGCGAAACGGTGACGCCTTTGCCCTGCTGGTAATGGAACTTCAGCCCATTGGGCAGCCGCAGCAAGAAGGCATCCATCGCGATGGCAAAGGTGGGCGTTTCCTTTAACGCGCGCGGCAGCGAATCCGGCACAGGCCCTTCGCTGGTTGCACATTCGGCGGCGAGCAATCGGGCGGACGACAGGACCATAGGCCTGACGTACTGCCCCCCCTGATAACCAAAAGCAATTCGCTAAACGCAAGCTGCATTCGCGGCCGGAAGTGATGCCAGCACCGGGCCACAGGCCGCCGATCAGATCGGCTCTCGCAATCGGCCCTCTTAATCGGCCTTGTCAACACCGCATCCCTGCCGCATCGAAGCGATCTGGGTGGAGGGTGATGTGTCCGGTTTCGTGTTGATCTTGCGCAAGGACGCCCGGCCGCCCGCGGATGATCTCAACGACAAGATGCACCAGGCGCTGCGGATTTTCGGCACGGATCGAGGGCAGGTGGTCAATGCCGGGCGCTTCACCGCGATCTGGACGCATGACACCGGGTACACGCCGCAGGACCGGTTTGAACACCAGCCGGTGATGATCGGGACGCGGTGGCTGCTGCTGTTCTGCGGCTTTCTGATGCACCGCGATGAGCTCGCCGCAAAGCTCGGCGTGAGCGAGAGCGAGGCGCCCCGGCTCGCGGATAGCGCGCTGGTCGCCCTGGCGTGGGAAAAGTGGGGAACGGACTGCCTCGATCATCTGGGAGGGCCGTTCAGCTTCGCGGTTGCCGATTGCGAACGGCAGAGCGTGTTTGCCGCGCGCGGGCAGGAACGCGGGATCAGTCTGTATTATCACGATAACGCGGCGCGGCTGATCCTTGCGACATCGACCAAGCCGATTTTCTGCGATCCTGCGGTTCCCAAGGCGATCGACGAATTGCGAATGGCCGATCATCTGGTGATGAACCACGAGGATAAGGCGCGGTCCTTTTTCCGGGACATCAGCATCGTTCCGGCAGGCCACACCTTCGTCGCCGATCCCCGGCATTACGTGGCCCGCCGGTTCTACAGTCTCGACCGGGTCAAGGACATCCGCTTTGCCAGGGACGACGACTATGTCGAGGCGGCCAGAGAATTGCTGGAAAAGGCGGTGGCCGCCAGTATGCGGGCGCCCCAGACGCCGGCTTTGTCGTTAAGCTCCGGGCTTGATTCCTCGGCCATTGCGGTGACCATGCTCGGCCAGATCGCCGCTGGACGGCACCCGTTCTCGGGCCCGGTCAAGGCCTTCACCGCCATTCCGGCTGCGGGCTGGGACCGGATTGCCAGACCGGGGTGGGAGGGTGACGAAAGCGCCCCGGTCCGTGCGCTTGCCCGGCACTATCCCGCGCTCGATGTGGAGTTTGTGAGCAGTGACGATTGGCCCTACGATCACGGGCTCGATCTCTTGCAATCCTATGCCGATGTGCCGCTCGCGGGCGTCGGCAATCTGCACTGGGGTCTGGAACTGGCCCGCCATGGCCGCAAGTCGGGTGCGCGGGTGCAGCTGAGCGGATCAAGCGGGAACGCCGGGCTGTCCCTGGCGACCCGCGATATTCTGTTCGGGCAGTGGTTCCGGCACGGCCGCTGGCTCAACCTGATCCGCGAATACAAGGCTGCCGCACGCCACGCCATACCCCCGCAAGGGTTCAGCCTCAGGCGGATGATGGGGGCTGCCATCGTGCCCAATCTGCCGGACTGGCTGTATGATCGCCATCAGGCGCGCAAGGGGCAGGCGATGAGCATGCTGGTCCATTCTGCGATCAACCCCGCCTATGCCGAAGACCTGGGTCTGGCCGAACGGATGGCCATGCTGGGGCGCGACCAGCGTTACCGCCGCCCGCGCACGCGGCGCGAATTGATGCGGATCATGGTTCATCGCGGCGCACGCGACAATTCCGGCGCGATCGCCGAAGCGTTCAAGGTCATGTCAGGCGTACAGACGCGCGACCCCTTGGGCGATCGCCGCATTCTCGAGTTTTGTTATGCGATCCCTGACGATCAATTCTACAGGGACGGCACTGACCGGCGCCTGATCAAGCGGGTGATGGCCGGACGCCTGCCACAGGAAATCACCAGCGCCCGGCGCGGTGAGCAGTCTGCCGACTGGCACAGCCGCATGGCGCGCGACCTGCCCCGGATAAGCGCTGAAATCGAGCGGCTGGGCGATGATCCGGCTATGGCGCGAAGGTTTGATCTGGACCGCATCAGGCGCTGCCTTGCGCAGTGGCCCGCGGCAACGCCGGTCAGCATCGCCGATTGTCCTGACGCCCAGTTCATGCGCTTTGGCATCGGCCGGGCGATTGCAGCGGCGCGGTTCATCAACAGCGTCGAAGGGAAAAACTAGACCCGGCAGCAGCCCTCATGACAGGGGTGGGCAGGATCGCTGCCCACCCCTGTCATGTCTGCGCGGATATCAATTGCGCGAGGGGAAGATGCCGCTGGTCGAAATACAGTACTTGATGACCGAAATCGGCGTCGTGTTCGAGAAAGCCTGTCCCGAACCTGTTGGAAGGACGTTGATATTGCCCGTGTTCATCGCCACGGTTGGCGCTGCCGAAGAGTAAATGTCGGACCCGACAGGCGCTGCTGCAAGGCTGTTGCGCAGCGGCCGGGCGGCATCGCCGGCACCCGAAAACGCCCGCATCTGGGCGGTGTGGCTGTGTGGTGGCAGATTGGCGGCTGTCAACTGGATGGTCGTCGAGCCGAACACTTCACCATCGGTGTAGAATGGAAGGCCGGGGCCCTGCCCGACATGCACCGGCATCCGGCCATTCAGATTGGGCAATCCAAAAGTGGTTCTGCCATCGCCGCCAAACGTTGTGCCCAGCAAGGAAAACAAGGCGGTGTTTTGCTGAATCGACAAAAGCTGTCCGCTTGCCGGCAGGTGGCGGTTTGGGCAGAAGTCGAAACCAACCGTGATGATCTGGCCAAGGAACGGTTCATCGCCAGCATGGGCCGGAACGGACATGGACGTAAGGCCAGCGGCGACAAGCATGGTCGCCAAGAGTGATTTTTTCATGAACATTGGAAATTCCTTACGATCAGGAATTGGAAATCAGCCTGTTGATCAGGCACCGGTCAGTCGCGTGGCGGGAAGACACCCTGGGTAGCGATGCAGTGCCGGATGGCCAGTGACGGCGATGTTTTCTGGATCGCTGTGCCTTGGCCCGTCGCTGAAACGGTGATGTCGCCTGCTCGCATGTCGACGTTGGGAGCGGTGGTTGAATAAAAGCGCTTGCCGTTAACGGTCGTTGCAATCGTTTTGCCCGCCGGATCGCTGGAATCGGCTGTCTCGACCGTGGCCCGCATCGCTGCCGTATGGGTGTGGGGGGGCAGATTTGCGGTCGTCAGCGTTACGCTGGTCGCGCCGGATTGTTCACCGATCACGCGCGTGGTCAGACCGGGGCCCGAGCCAACATTGATGATGGTGCGTCCGCGCAGGTCAGGCACCGCGAAGGTTGTCTGCCCGTTGCCGCCGTAAAATGTGCCAACCAACGAGAACAAGGCGGTATTCTGGGCAATGGCGAAAAGCTGTCCGTTTGTGTCCGTGTATCCGCGGGGGCAGAAGTTGTAGGGAACGATGATGACTTCGCTGATGTAAGGTTCGGTTGCTTGCGCATGGACCGCAGCAGGCGCCGCCATGACCGCCAGTGCGGCGACAGCGAGAGATTTTCTGATGAACATGGTGTATCCTTTAATGAAGGATGAAACTTTCGGGTCAAAACAGGCCTAGTGCAGGCCTTTCATCGCCTGAGGCTATGGGCGCGAGGGGAAAAGCCCTTCAATCGCAACGCAATAGCTCATGGCAAGCGCCGGGGCCGTCAGGCTCACCGGAGTGCCACTGCCGGTCACACCGATGACAACGTCGCCTGCATTCATGTTATTGGCTGGGACGGCCGTCGAATAGATGCGGTTTGGCTCGGCATCATCGCGGGCAAGACTGTTGCCGGTGGGGACGTTGGTGGTCCCGTTGGTCGGCACTGCCGAAAGCGTCGCGACGTGCGTGTGCGCGGGCATCGCGTTGGTTGTGATTGAAAACTGCTCGGTCCCGCTTCGCTGCCCTTGGAAAAAGGTGCCAATACCGGTGCCGGTGCCATCGCCAACCGCAGCGCGTCCGCGAAGATCGGGCACGGCGAAGGTGTTCTGTCCATCGCCGCCATAGATCGTGCCATAAAGCGCGAAGAGCGCATCATTCTCTGCGATCGACAGCAGCCTGCCATCAGCCGGTGAAGCGGCCCCCAAAATGACCGGACAGGACCTCACACTTATGTAAGAGTGAGGCATATGACCGACAGTAATCCCAGGAGCTATGTGCATGCGGAGG
>NZ_PKRO01000045.1 GCF_002855495.1 Porphyrobacter sp. TH134 | reverse complement strand
ATGCTCCCCGCCCCTGAAATCATCGCACGGTCACAACGAGACACCTCGTAACACTGGGTGTCGCCTTAGCTCGTAACACTGGGTGTCCATTGACACTTGTCGGAGTCTTGGGTTTTGGCGTGTGGAGTTCGGTATCGTCGGAGCGGTAGACCGCGATCCCCTCGGCCTTCACGTCCATGAAGAAGTAGCGCCCGTGGGCGAGTCCGTCGTTCACCTCCTGCAGGGTGTGGACGATGAAGTTGACCGGCGTCTGAAGCGTGCCGGTCACACCATACTCGCGCATCAGCCGCTCATCGAGCTTGGACCAGTACTTGACCCGGTCAGTGAGCCGCTTGTCGCTGACAATGATCAGCAGATCGAAGTCGGAACGATAGCCCTTGGCGGTGTGGGGCTCATCGACCCAGGTGCCGCGCGCATAGCTCCCGTAGAGGATGACCTTGAGGATGCGCCCGGCCTTCTTCCACTCGTGATTTGGCGAGCGCGAAGGCGTCGTCGAACTCCTCGAAGATCAGCTGCACCACGCGCTCAAGCTCGCGCTGCTTTTGTGGGGGCAAATGATCAATGTCGGTGCGCATCGTTCGGCCAGTCTAGCAAGCTGTCGAGCAACTTGCACCTCTCCGGCGACCATCATTCGCATCGGTGAGAATAAGCAGGATGCATCCACGTCACTGCGCGAGTCCCATCGCCGGTGTGAATTCGGTCAATACCAAGAACTGGGTAGGGCGATCCTACGGTTACGAGGATTTGAGGCATACCAATGGCAAATCTTGCCTGGCGAGTGATGGACCTCCAGTCCAACCTTGCCTTGGTCGGCGCAACAGCAGCGGTTTGGCGCTGCGATTAGAGGGGAGAGTGCCTTCGGCTCATTGAGGTCTGCGAGGCGCAGGACCTCATCAGGAGGTTCCCCATGTCCAATTCTTCTCTCGCTTTTGCATTCGATCCACCATCTCCGCCGCTTGTGGTGACAGCAGCCAAAGCAATGGCATTGCAGTTAGCGGCGGGCCGCGCGCTGTCACGCAGCGACGTAACGTGTATCATGACTGAGCACTTCGGGGGCAGCGATGCTCTCGGGCGTTGGTCCGTTCGTGATGCTCACGCAGCTCTTGAGCTGGCACAGGTTCAATACCTGAAAGTCTCTGATCAGCTCCAGCTCACGAGCCCGATCGACGAGGCGGAACAGTACTTCTGCGGCCTCGATGCCCGAGTTCCGACCCAGACCAACCGCAGCGACGAGCAGATCGAATGGCAGCAGTTCGTAACGCCGCCGCGACTTGCCTGGCTCGCTGCCCGCGCCTGCGCGCTGGCAAACGACGAGCTTGTGCTGGAACCCTCAGCCGGTACGGGCATGCTCGCGGTCTGGGCTGCCAAAGCCGGCACGCGCCTTGCCCTCAACGAGATTTCGCCGCTGCGTCGCGATTGCCTGAGTGCCGAGTTCCCGGCTGCCCGTGTGACCGGACACGACGCCGAATTGATCGATGAGCTGCTCGATGTAGCCGTCATCCCGAACGTCGTGCTGATGAACCCGCCCTATTCTCACGGCGTCGAGCGGGGCCACGATGGCCGCACCGGGGCGAGGCATCTACGATCGGCCTGGAGCCGCCTTGCCCCCGGTGGTCGACTTGTCGCGATCATGCCCGAATGGTTCGACTGCGGCAGGTTCCTTGCAGGGCTGAAGGGACCGATCTCGCTGCGGCTCAATGCTGCTGTCGAACGTGCCTTCATCAAAAATGGCACCGGGATCACCACGCGGCTGCTGGTACTCGATAAGGTGGAAAGCTCTGACGAGCCAGTCGCGATCCGCACTAACGACTTTCACCAGCTGACCGATCTTGTCGATGCCGTGCCGGCTCGCGCCAGCCTCGAGGCCGCTCCCGAAAAATCTAGCCTTCCGGCCTGTGCGCCATTTCGTCTGGTCGCCGCGCCGCGCAGGCCGATGCCGACACCAGCAAGGATCACTCCTGCAGCCTCCGCCATCAAGCCGCTCACCTACGTGTCGCTCGAAACCCCTGCGCCGCTTGCCCTTCAGGCCGGCCACTATCTGCCCTATCGCCCGAGCAGGATCGTGATCGATGGCGCGGCCGGGCATCCGACGCCGCTCGTAGAGTCCGTCGCCATGGGGTCGATATCGGCACCCAAGCCCGACACAGTGCCGCAGCTTCCCGACGGGCTGATGGCCAAGGGACTGCTGTCTGCTGCTCAGGCAGAGACGCTGATCTATGCTGCAAGCGCTCATGCGCGCGACCTTCCCGGCCGGTTCGAGCCCGAGGACAAAGGCTGTTCGCTCAAGGCGTCGGCAGAAGGCCAGACCTACCGGCAAGGCTATTTCCTTGGGGACGGAACAGGTGCCGGGAAGGGGCGTCAGGTTGCGGGCGTCATTCTTGATCGCTGGGTGCGCGGGGAACGCCGCCATATCTGGATTTCGAAGAACGAGGCGCTGCTGGAAGACGCGCGCCGTGACTGGGCCGCGCTTGGCGGCCTCCCGATCGACATCCAGCCACTGGCGTCCTGGAAGCTGGGCACCGCCATCGCCATGCGCGACGGGATCCTTTTCGTCACCTATCCGACCATGCGTTCGGGTCGAACCGACGCAACGCGCCTTGACCAGATACTCGCCTGGGCCGGCGATGATTTCGAAGGCGTGATCGTGTTCGACGAAGCGCACGCCATGGCCAACGCTGCTGGTGGCGAAGGCTCTCGCGGCAAGGTCAAAGGATCGGAGCAGGGCATTGCCGGGGTGCGCCTGCAAAACCTCCTCCCCCGGGCACGGGTGCTCTACGCCTCGGCAACCGGCGCGTCCGACGTCAACAACTTGGCCTATGCGACGCGCCTCGGGCTCTGGGGTCCGGAGACCGCCTTCGCCAACCGCGAGGCCTTCGTGGCAGACATTCGCGATGGCGGCATCGCCGCGATGGAACTGGTGGCGCGGGACCTCAAGTCGCTCGGCCTCTACACCGCGCGTGCGCTCTCCTTTGCAGGCGTCGAATATGAAATCCTCGAGCATTGCCTGACCGAGGACCAGATCGCGGTCTACGATGCCTATGCCGAGGCTTGGGCGATCATCCACGCTAACCTACGCGAAGCGCTGGAAGCCACGCGGATCGTCGACAGCGAGACCGGCGGGACGCTCAACTCGGGTGCGAAGTCGGCAGCGCTATCGATCTTCGAGGGAACCAAGCAGCGCTTCTTCGCGCAGCTCCTTCTGTCGATGAAGCTCCCCAGCCTGCTGCCTGCGATCGATACGGCGATTGCCGATGGTTACGCTGTGGTCGTCCAGCTGGTCTCGACCGCAGAAGCCATGCTCAACCGCCGGCTCGCCGACCTGTCTGACGCGGAGCGCGAAGCGCTGGAGATCGACCTGTCCCCGCGCGAATATGTGATCGACTATCTGGCCAAGAGCTTTCCAGTCCGGCTGATGGCCGTCTTCACCGACGAAAACGGCAATCCTCGCTCCGAGCCGATGAGCGACGAGCTCGGCGCGCCACTACTGTGCCGATCGGCACTCGCCGCACGCGACCGGATGATCGAACAGCTCTGCGCCTTGCCGCCGATTGCCACCGCGCTTGATGCCATCATCGAACGCTTCGGCGTCGACCAGGTGGCGGAAGTCACTGGCCGGACGCGCCGGCTCATCATCGGCCATGACGGTCGTCAGAAACTCCAATCGCGCTCGCCACGCGCCAACGTTGCCGAAACGCAGGCTTTCATGGACGGCGCCAAGCGCATTCTGGTGTTTTCCGATGCCGGGGGAACGGGGCGCAGCTACCACGCCGATCTGGCCGTGAGGAACCAGGCGCGCCGCGTCCACTTCCTGCTCGAGCCGGGCTGGCGGGCTGACGCCGCAATCCAGGGCCTCGGCCGCACCAATCGCACCAATCAGGCATCCGCTCCGCTGTTCAGGCCGGTGACCACCGATGTGCGCGGCGAGCGCCGGTTCATCTCGACGATCGCGCGGCGGCTCGACAGCCTCGGTGCCTTGACGCGTGGGCAGCGCCAGACCGGCGGACAGAACCTGTTCGATCCGGCCGACAATCTCGAAAGCATCTACGCCAAGGAGGCGCTTCATCGCTGGTTCGGCCTCTTGTTCACCGGCAAGCTTGAGGCGGTCAGCCTCGAACGCTTCCAGGAGCTGACAGGTCTCCGGATCGAAGCGCCTGATGGTTCGATGGTCGATGATCTGCCGTCGATCCAGCGGTGGCTCAATCGCATCCTGGCGCTTCCCATTGCCCTGCAGAACGCGATCTTCGATGAATTCATGGGGCTGGTCGAAGCGCGCATCGATGCCGCGAGGCAGGCCGGCACGCTCGATCTCGGCCTCGAGACCATCGCAGTCGCAGACTTCATGGTCCTGTCGGACACGTTGCTGCGCACCGATCCGGCATCGGGCACGACGACCCATCTCCTCGAACTGGAAATCGCCAGAGCTCTGAAGCCGCTCACGCTAAAGCGGCTCGAGGAGGTTCACGGCCTCGCGGGGCAACGGCAGCGGCCAGTTCGGAACGCCCGCTCGGGCCGGGTCGCGCTGATTGTGCCCGCTCGCAGTATTCTTGCGGATGACGGCACGCGCGTGACCCGCTTCGAGTTGCTGCGTCCGCTGGGGCGCAATCACATCACCGAGGATCAGTTGGCGGAAAGCAGCTGGGAGGACATTGCCATCGGCGCTTTCCGCGAGGCGTGGGCCGCCGAAGTGGAAGAGGCGAGGACGAGCCACAAGCGCGAGCGCCTCTATCTTGCGACGGGTCTCCTGCTCCCGGTCTGGGACAAGCTGCCATCGGATTTCGTGAGGGTCAGTCGCATCTCGGCGGCGGATGGTCGCTCGTTGCTAGGCCGTGAGGTTCCTGTCCATTGCGTGCCCGAACTGTGCCGGGCGCTGGGTCTCGAACGGGAACAGACCCTTTCCACCGACGACATTGTCCAGACCGTCTTGGCGACGGGCCGCGCCATGGAATTCGCGGGCCGCGAGAAGCTCATGGTCAAACGCAGTCTGGTCAATGGTTCGCAGCGAATTGAACTTATGGGATGGAGTGCTGCTCGGCTCGACTGGTACAAGGCGCAAGGCTGCTTCACCGAGATCATCCGCTACCAGACCCGGCTATTTGTCCCGATCGATGGCGCAGCGAGCGTAATTGCCAGACTGACATCCCCTGCATAGCTATTTGCCAAATGGCATTATTGGGCGTATATACTGCCATATGGAGAACTGCCATGCTGGCTCTGCAACCTGTTGATACTGCTGTTACCGCCTTCCGACCCGATCCGATTACGCAGGACGAGGCAGCTGCCATGTTCCGGGCAGTCCTCAATCTGTTCGGCAAATGGGAGCTGACCGACGAGCAGGCGGCAACCCTGCTCGACATGCCGGTGCGCTCGTATCGCCGCTGGAAGGCGGAAGGGCCGGGACGCGTCTCGCGCGATGGGCGTGCGCGTCTCTCCAACCTCATGGGCATCCACAAGGCGCTTCGGATCATCTTCTCGGAGGCCACCCGCGGGTATTCTTGGATCAGAGCAGCGAATGAAGCGTTCGGCGGAGCCAGTGCGCTCGACGTGATGCTGGGAGGCGAGCTGACCGACATTATGCGGGTGCGTCGCTACCTCGACGCCGAGCGCGGTGGCTGGTGAGCGAAGCGGCGGATATCCCCGTTTCTAGAGTTGAGTGGAAGGGCGCTGTTCAGATCATCCGGAGTGCCTTTCCGCCGATTGATCTGTTCGAGGACATCGCCGATCCAGCCGGCTGGCCGCTGCTGATTTCGGCAGAGCAGAAGACCAATCCCCGCATCATGACGACGATTGGCAATCTTGACCTCGTTCCAGTCGACCGGCGCGTCGGCGGCAACGGCGCCTCCTATCTCATGGCGCCATTCACCCACGTCAGCACCGACAGGCCAAGCCGCTTTACCGATGGCAGTTACGGTGTTCTCTACGTCGGGGATCGGTTCGAGACTGCGCTGTTCGAGACAATCCACCATCATTCCCGGTTCATGGCGCGAACCCGGGAAGCGCCGGGATGGACCTCGCAGTTCCGCGAAATCGTCATGTCGGTTGATGCAGACCTGCATGATCTCCGAGCTCTGGCGGGTGCGCCGGATTCGGCGCTCGATCCCGATAACTATGCTGCCTCACAAGCTCTCGCACGGCACCTTATGGGCGCGGGAGCTGACGGGATTGCCTACCCGAGCATCCGGCATCCGGCTGGGGAATGCGTTGCGCTCTTCTATCCCGACTGCGCGTCAAATCCCCTCCAGGGGCGGCACCTCGACTATCACTGGGATGGCCAGCGCGTTGACCTTGTCCGCGATGCCGGATCCGGGTCTGTTTTCCGAGTTGTAGATTTGCCGAGCATTGACTGAGTGCTGAAGATTGGCAGCTCTCGACCCAAACTCGGTCGTTCACGATCATAGCAATGAACGTCTGCTTCCGCTGGAAGCCGCCAGGCGGCTTTCGGGATCACACGGCGACCGTGCTCATGACCGCAAGTGGGTGGAAACAGGAACGGCGGCTTGTCTGTCGTGTGTCGCAGCAACAGATGTATCTTGCGGCCTTGTGCGAAGAAATTACAAGGCTTTCGCTAACTTGCTTGCGATCAGCGTTCTCGACGCCTTGCTAGCGGTGACCTACCAGAGAAAGCCGAGCCGTTCCTCATGTCAGTCCTCCAAATCCACCATTTGGCAAAGCGCTTCGACACGGTGCTTGCGGTCGATGATCTTACCTTTTCTGTTTCGTCCGGTGAGATCTTCGGTTTTCTCGGAGGCAACGGCGCAGGCAAGACAACGACCTTGCGCATGGTACTCGATATCATCCGCCCGACATCGGGCACGATCAAAGTCCTTGGGGCAGCGCCGGATCGCCGTGCAACGTCCGCGATTGGATTTTTGCCTGAGGAACGCGGGCTTTATTCGGGGATGTCGGCGATCGACACGATCGTCTATTTCGGGCGGCTTAAGGGGTTGCGCGAACCGCTTGCCCGCAGCCGGGGGATGGAACTGCTCGAACGCTTCGATTTGGCGGATCGGGCCAAAAGCCAGATCGGCGACATGTCGAAGGGAATGGCGCAGAAGGTGCAGCTGGCGACAGCGCTGATTAACGAGCCGGAACTGCTGATGCTCGACGAGCCGTTTTCCGGTCTCGATCCGGTCAACCAAGGCCTTCTTGAAAACGAGATTTTGCGCGCAGCCCGACGCGGTGCGGCTGTGATCTTTTCGACCCACGTGATGCAGCACGCCGAGCGACTATGTGACCGGCTTCTGCTGCTCAGGAGAGGGCGCAAGCGGTTCGAAGGCACGATCACAGAAGCCCGCGCGCATTTGCCCGCCACTCTCATCGCGATTACCAGGACCGATCTGTCAGCCCTGCCCGGGGTGATGTCTGCAGTCGCCGCGTCTGCGGAAGGAGTGGAGGGCGAAGAATGGCGCGAATGGTCGCTGACCCTTGCGCCCGGAACCGATCCAGGCGCGGTGCTGGAGCACTGCTCCTCGCAGGGGATCGCCTTGCGGCGCTGGGACCACCGGCAGGCGAGCTTGCACGATGTCTTTGTCCAGCTTGTCGGGCCCGAGGAGGTCAAGCCATGAACTCTGCCAACATTCTGCTGGTTGCCCGGCGTGAGATGGCTCAGATTCTCAAGATGCGCAGCTTCTGGCTGACGTTGCTGATCCTGCCAGTGGCGCTGGCGCTCGGTCCGCTTCTGGGAGAAACTCTTGCGGACACAGATCCGACGCGTGTTACCGTCGTCGACCGTTCGGGCGCGGGCGCGGCTAATGCGCTGGAGGCGCGTTTCACGGCCGACGAAACCCGATACCTGCTGCGTGAACTGTCGCGCTACGCGCAACGCTACGATCTTCAGGGTGCCGACAGGGCTGCTCCGTGGACCCAGCGGGACCGTTGGTACACGCCTCAGGACCTCGCCGCGTTCGAGGCGAGCGGCGGGATTGAAGCCGCGCTGGCAAAAATCGAGACGGTGCGGCCCGACGGTGTTCCCCGGTTCGAGATTCCGAACCACGATTACCGGTTTGCCCCTCCGCCGCCCGCATTGTTGTCTGCACAGGGTGATGCCTTCGCTGCCGCCGCGCGCGGCCTGTTCGCTGATGATCCCGACGATACAAACCCTGAAATCATCGTGATAATTCCCGAAGCTTATCCGGCAGATGGCAAAATCGGGATCTATTCAGCGGACGATGTTCGGGGGAGCTTCATCTCTACGCTGCAAGAGGTGCTGACAGCCGACTTGCGGACCCGCCTCCTGGCTGAGGATGGAGTCACCGGGGAGCGCGCGACGCTGGTTCAGACTATAGCGCCGACCATCACCATCGACTCGCCCCCACCCGGAGGCGGTGCACGTGAAGTTCTTTTGGTGCGTTCGGCCGTACCGATAGCGCTTTCCTATATTCTCATGATGAGCCTGATCCTGTCGGGCAGCTGGATGCTGCAGGGTTCCGTAGAGGAACGCTCGAACAAGCTGATTGAAAGCCTGCTCGCCTGTATCAGCCCCGAGGAACTGATGTATGGCAAGCTGCTAGGCGGTCTTGTCGTAGGGTTGATGATGCTGTCGGTGTGGGTGGGCTGCGCCGGAGTGGCCGCCTATGCGACACAAGGTGCGATCGCAGACATGATACGGCCAGCGTTGGAGCCGATCTCGTCGCCCGGCATTATTGTGGCCATCACCTTCTTCTTTCTAGCCGGTTACATCATGGTTTCGGCGATCTTCGTCGCAATCGGCTCAATGGCGGATTCAATGAGTGAGGCACAGGGCTTCATGATGCCAGTACTCTTTGCAATCCTGCTACCGATCACCTTCCTCTTGCAGGCGGTGATTGCCGGGAATGACGGGATCATGGTCCAAATCTTTACTTGGGTGCCGTTGTGGACGCCCTTTGCAGTGCTGGCTCGATTGGGGTCAGGGATCGAGGCATGGGAACTGGTTGGTTCCGGCGTGGTGCTTGGATTGGCAATCGTGGTTGAACTTGTCCTCGTGGGTCGATTGTTCCGCGCCAGCCTGCTGGCGACTGGGCAAAAACCGACGCTGGCTAAAGTGATGCAACGGTTGAGGCGAACCCCAGATGCGGGCTAGCCAGCTGTGTGAACGCGCGATGCCGGCATGGGGGCCAAGAGACGAATTCCGCTACGAAAGCATCGAAGCCGCCATTCTGATTTCGGGATAGCCCATCGAACCCGCTTATGACCGTTTAGGGGTCGTTCTGCGAATTTCCGCTTGTGGCGAGAAGACCGTTGAAGCTGCACAGCGGCTTTCGGGACCGCACATTCAAGCCAGTGTAAGCCGAAACCGCGTCGGCCTAGCTCCAACGAGATCTACCGTCCCGCCGTGAGCCCGGGCGATCTGTCGAGCGAGCGAAAGGCCGATCCCTGACCCATCCGGCTTCGTCGTGTGAAACGGCCGGAAAATATGGTCCGCGCTCCCGGGAACAATCCCATTTCCGCTGTCAGCAATCTCAAGAGCGAGACGCTGGCCCTCTAAACGGCATAACAAGCTGACGCGTGCCGATGATGCCTGGCTGGCTGCTTCGGCAGCATTGTGCAGCAAGGCCCACACCGCCTGATAAAGCTGGTCCCGGTCAAACTGCCATGCAGACATTTGGTCGGCTTCGACAACTAATTCGATCGTCGGCCATTGACGGACGAAACCCTGCCGCAGGTCATGCAGGAATTCCCCGACATTCCATTGCTTCATGGTGGGGGAGGGCAACCGCGCCAATTCGCGATAGGCCCGTGCAAAGCGCTCGAGACCTTCTGCGCGCCGCTTAAGCGGGCCGAGGATCTCCCGCACTAATGCATTATCGACCGGTTCGGCATCAGCGGCCATCTGCGCACTATCGGCCAGCGACACGATCGGCGCGAGGCCGTTGAGCAGTTCGTGGCCCAGCACATCAATCAGCACGGCGCTCGCGCGGGCCTCGGCAAGGCTGGCTTCGCTCTCGACATCAACGAGGGCGACAACCGCCGATACCGCCGGGTCGCCATCTGCTCGCATCCGGTCGATGCGCCAGCGGCGCCCTTCGTGATGCAGGTGGGTGGCGGCTTCGTCGGCAAGGCTGCCGGGGATCGGCAGAATGCGCGCGTCGGTCCCGAACATCTGCCGCGCGGCGCGGTTGAGCGCGCGCGCGTGATCGTGATGAAGCGCGACCAGCGGGGTCGGGGCCGCATCGAGCAGGAGCCTGTGGAGCAAGACGCCGGTCTCGGCATGCGCTTGGCCCGGGCCCGGATCGGCGGCGCTGGCGGCTGCGACCGGCCAACGCGCTGCCAGCGCGTAAAGCGACGTGCCGAACACAGCCGTCACCAGCAGCGACAGGGTAAACGCTCCCCACATGCCTGCTTGCCATGCCAGGGTGGCCGCGATGGCGCAGAGCGCCATTCCTGTCCCGAGACCGACGGCCCGCGCGCCGCGACTAGAGGCCATGGCGTTCCATTCGGCGATAGAGACTTGCCCGGCTGAGCCCGAGTGCTTGTGCCGCATGGCTGATATTATGCCCGTATTCGCGCAGCGCAGCCTGGATCAGAGCCTTTTCGGTCTGATCGAGGTCGAATTTCGCCGAAGAAACCGGACTACCATCCTGCGCGGCGGCGGTGAGGGGATGAGTAGCCGCGGCGAAAGCCTCCGGTCCGATCATGTCTCCATCTGCCAGCAAAACCGCCCGCTCGATCGCCAACGCAAGACCGCGCACCTCGTCGACCCAGCGCGCCGCCCGGATCGCGTCCACTGCTCCCTCACTGAGAGGAAGCAGCGGGCGGCCATGCCGTTCGGCCGCGAGGCGCAGGAAATGCCGGGCGAGCAGCACCACATCCTCACCGCGCTCGGCGAGCGGCGGAACCCTCAGTTCGACCACGGCGATCTGCCGTCGCAGCGCCGGGACAGTCAGGCCCAGATCATCGACAATGGCGATCAGGCGCGCACGCGGCGGAAGCGCGGAGAGCAGGCGTTGCTGCGCGATCTCGTTCAGGCGATCCGCGTGTCGCAGGATGAGCGTGCCGCGAATCTCAGCAAATTGCGCCCACTGCGCAGCGTCTCGCAGGTCGACCCATACTGCATCTTGTGACGCATGGGCTGATGATGCGTGCAGGGCGATGGCGGCGAGGCTCCTGCCGCTGCCGGATGGCCCGGTGATCGTGACGCCGGCGTCGGTCGGTCCGATCCGGTGAATCAAATCGCGCAAAGCCGCGATAGCGGGACATTCGCCAAGAAGAATAGCAGGTTGAGTAGGATGGATTGTGCGATCCTCGCCAATCTGGCTTGCCGGGTGCGATGAACCGGCGCTTGCGGTGGGCGCCCGGGCAATCGCGGCCTCCACCTTGGAAATCAAATCCGTATTGCTCCAAGGCTTAACGGCAAAATCGCGCGCGCCCGCTTGCATCGCGGTGACGGCGATGCGGACGCCGCCATGCGCGGTCAGCAGCACCACGCACGCACCCGGATCGTCAGCCAGAATGCGGTCTAGGCACGCCAGTCCCTCCGACCCGTCGGTTTTCCCCGGCGTGAAGTTGAGGTCGAGAATGATCGCATCGAACCGGCACAGGGCCAGCTGCGAATAGGCATCCTGCGCAGTGTCAGCGCGCGCGACGCTGTGCCCCGCCATGCGGAAAGCGATTTCGACAGCGCGGGCGACATCATCATTGTCGTCGATCAGCAGAATCGAGCGCGCTGTGGGACTTGACGCGCGATCCGACTGTCCGGAACCGAACAGAGTGTCCGAACCTGAACGTTTGGCATTCGCGGCGGGGCAGGAATCATTAGTGTTCATAATGGTTTAGGTAATTCAGCATGGTTGAGCGATAGTGCAATCATGATGGACGAAACCGGTTCTGACGCAAATCTTTCTTCGCCTCCGCCATCGGGAGACGGGATGGACCGTGCGATCGCTCCCAAGCGTCGCAAATGGTGGTTGCGGCGCGGCTTTATCATTGCGGTCGTCGTTATTCTGGTGGGGGCCGCTCTGTGGTCGGTCGTTCCTGCCAGCGGATCCGCTGACATTCGGGCCGATAGCATAGTTACGGGCCCTGCAGAGCTCGCCAGCTTCGAGGATTATCTGCCGGTGCGCGCCGAGGTTGCGCCTGCGGTGACGACGCTGGTAGGAGTCATGAGCGGCGGACAGGTGGAAACCCTGCTGGTGGAAGATGGTGCACTGGTCACGCAGGGGCAGCCGCTGGCACAACTCGCCAATCCGGAATTGCGCCTGCAGGTGATGACCCAGGAAGCCCAGATCGCCAGCCAGCTTGGCGGAGTCGCCAGTGAGAACCTTGGCATTGCTCGCAGTAAGGCAGACCGCAGGGCGCAGCTGTCGCAGGCACAGTATGATCTGGTCGAGGCCACGCGCGAATATGATGCCCGGCGGCAATTGCACGAACGCGGCTTTCTGTCGGACGCGGGGATCCAGCGCTACGTTGCCGAAGTCGAATTCCAGCGCGGCCGGGTCGACGAGCTCAAGCGGGGGCTGGCCTCCGAGAGCCGTTTCACTGCTGCGCAAGGGGCGATGCTCGATCAGACGCGTGGAAGGCTGCAAAGCACGCTCGGCGCGCTGCGCGAGAGCCTCGATGCCCTCACGATCCGCGCGCCGCGCAGCGGAAGGCTGACCAATTTCACGCTGCAACCCGGCCAAACCCTCGCCGCGGGCGACCCGGCCGGACAGATCGACAGCGAAAGCGAATGGAAGCTCGTTGCCGAGGTTGACGAATTCTACCTTGGCCGCTTGCGCGCGGGCCAGACCGGCCAGACCGGCCAGACCGGCCAGACCGGCCAGACCGGCCAGACTGCGGATGGCGAGAAACTGGTCGTCGCCAAGGTTCTGCCAACGGTCAGCACCGGCCGCTTCCGCGTGGAATTGGCTTTCGAGGGCTCCGTCAAGGCGCGGCTCAATCGCGGCCAGACACTCGATGTCCGCATCCAGCTGGGGGCCGCCACCCGCGCATTGGTTGTCCCGATGGGCGGTTGGCTTACCGAGGGCGGCAATAGTGTCTTCGTGCTCGATGCCAATGGTGCCCAGGCGCGCCGCCGCACCATCACAGTCGGTCGGCGCAATCCGCGTCAGGTCGAAATCCTGTCCGGGCTCAAACCGGGCGAGGTCATCATTACCACCAATCTTTCGCAGGTCGAAGGCGATCTGCTGAACATCCGCTAGGTCCAAAGAGGAAGAATGACATGATCGAATTGCAGGCGATCGAACGACGCTACCGGTCGGACGAGGTCGAGACGACCGCGCTGGCCGGGATCGATCTCGCCATTGCCGAAGGCGAGTTTGTGGCGGTCATGGGGCCTTCGGGCTGCGGCAAATCGACCCTGCTCAACACGCTCGGCACCATCGACCGGCCCACGTCCGGGCAATACCTGTTCGGCGGGCGCGATCTGGCACAATTGCCGGAAAGCGACCTTGCGCAGTTCCGCGCAGCCTCGCTCGGCTTCGTGTTCCAAAGCTTCAATCTGATCGACGAACTGACGATTGAGGAGAACGTCGCGCTGGGCCTCGCCTATCGCAAGGATGCAGGCGATCGCAAGGCGAGGGTCGCGGCCGCGATGGACCGGATCGGCATCGCCCACCGCGCCCGCCACTTCCCGCATCAGCTTTCCGGCGGACAGCAACAACGTGCTGCAATTGCCCGCGCCATAGTGGGCGATCCCAAGCTGATCCTGGCAGACGAGCCGACCGGCAACCTCGACACCGCCAATGGCGAGCAGGTGATGAACATCCTCACGACGCTCAATGACAGCGGTTCCACCATCGTGATGGTCACGCACTCGCCCAGCCATGCCGACATGGCCAAGCGCCGGATTGACATGCTCGACGGGCGGATCATCGCGTCGGCGGTGCGTGCGCTATGAACAGCTTTGCGCTCCTTTCGCTCTACCGGTCGCTGACGCGGCACCGGGTTTACGCGGCGCTCAATATCGGCGGGCTCGCCATCGGCATTGCCACGATCATAGTGCTCGGTCTTTACGTGCGGTTTGAAACCAGCTTTGAACGGTGGTTGCCGGGTTACGAGGACGTCTATCTGGTGCAGACGGACTCGCGCGTACCCGACCAGCCCTTCAGCGGTCGGCATCACTACACAATGGGTGGTCTGCTCGACCAATTGCGCGAGGATTTCCCCGGCATCGTCGGCACCCGGATTGAACCTGTCGGCGCATCCGTGATCGAGAATGGCCTCGCCACGGCCGAGCAGCTGAAGCGGGTGGACAACAGCTTCTTTGACCTGTTCGCGCTGCCGATGGTGACGGGGACGGGGCGAGGGGCGCTGGCTGATCCGGCGAACGTGCTGGTGTCGCGTGAAATCGCCGCGCGCTTCTTCGGCACAGCTGAAGCGGTCGGCCAGAGCATCACGGTCAACATCGATGGCGAGATCCGGCCGCTCAGGATTGCCGGGGTGTTCGAGGATCTGCCGCCCAGCAGCGAGCTTGATTTCACCATGCTGACCCGCCTGCCGGACGACATCGAAAACCCGTGGTGGCGCAATTGGGGGAGCACATCGGTCCAGACCTTCTTGCGCTTCTCAACCCCGGAGGAAGCCGCGCGCTTCGAAGCCGGGACCGATGCCTTCGTCGAACGGCGCGCCCTCAGCGCTTACGGTGAGCAGGCCAGCAAACAGATCGGCATCAACCTTCTGCCGATCGCGGAAATGCACTTGACCCCGCAGGGGCGCGAACCGGACAGCCGCCGGCAGACAGTGACCACGCTGGGCATTGTCGGGGCGCTGACGCTGCTGATCGCGATCGTGAACTATGTGAACCTTGCCACCGCCCGCGCGGCCCTGCGCGCGCGCGAAGTGGCGATGCGCAAGGTGCTGGGAGCCAATCGAGGGGCGCTGATCCGCCAGTTCCTGGCCGAGGCCATTGGCACCGCGGCGCTGGCGGGCCTAGGAGGGCTAGCGCTCGTGGAACTGGCGCTGCCGTTCGTCAACGCGGCGGGCGAGCTGTCGCTGTCGCTGCACTATTTTGGCCAACAGGGAGTGATCCTGCCGCTGGTGCCGCTGATCCTGGTGATCGGCGTGGTGGCGGGCGCCTATCCCGCCTTCATGCTGTCGCGCTTTCCCGCCGCGAGCGTGCTCGCATCGGCCAAGGCTCCCGGTGGCGGGCAGGCCGGAACCAGGCTGCGGCAGGCGCTGGTTGCTGCGCAGTTCGCGCTCGCGATTGCTTTCATGATCGGGACCGGCGTGCTGTTCGCCCAGGTCCAGCATCTGCGCAGCGCCGATCTAGGTTATGACCGCGAAGGCCTGCTGCTGATCCGCTCGATGGGCTGGGCGGACGACGAGACCCAGCGCCGCGCCATTGTCGCACGGATGGCGGCAATTCCTGCGGTTCGTTCCGTTGCGCTCAGCGACAGCGTTCCCGGCGGCGACGGCACGAACAATGTCGATACGTTCAGCAAGGATGGCAGCGCCCCCATCTCAATGCGGCGGGTTGCCATCGGGCCGCAGTTCTTCGAAACCTATGGTACCAAGCTCCTTGCAGGCCGCTTCCTCGGCGATGAATACGGATTGGACGACGCGACCGAACGCGAGTGGGAAGACCCTCGCAATGTCGTGATCAACGCACTGCTGCTGCGAGCGCTAGGATACAAGGATCCTGCTGAGGCGATCGGCCAGCAGATTGGCCGTGGCGCGCCGCCCTGGACGATTGTCGGCGTGGTCAACGATATGCGTTTCCTCTCCCCGCGCGAGCCGATCGATCCGACATATTACACCTATTACCAGGATCCGCGATACGGCCCGCTAACATTACGGTTCAACGGTGACCCGCAGGTGACCACCGATGCCGCACGCGAGGCGTGGATCAGCGTTGCCGGAGAGCTTCCCTTCGAGGCTGAGACCGGGGTTGCGAGCTTGCGCGAACAATATGCCGAGGACGAACGCGCCGCGCGCCTGTTCGCGATTGGCGCGGGGCTGGCGGTGCTGATCGGAATGGTTGGCCTGTGGGGCCTCGCCTCTTTCAACACCGCGCGGCGCGTACGTGAAATCGGTATCCGCAAGACACTTGGCGCAACGCGCGGCGATATTGTGCGGCTGCTGGTGAGGCAGTTCCTGCAGCCGGTGTTGCTCGCAAACATCATCGCCTGGCCGCTGGCATGGGCTGCCATGAGCCGCTGGCTCGCCGGATTCGACGACCGGATCGCGCTGTCGCCGCTCTATTTTCTGGGGGCGGGATTGCTGGCGGCGCTGATCGCGGGGTTGACGGTGCTGGGCCAATCGCTGCGGGCCGCACGGGCCGCACCTGCATGGGCGCTGCGCCATGATTGATCGTTGCTTCGACACA
This sequence comes from Porphyrobacter sp. TH134, assembly GCF_002855495.1. Classification (GTDB taxonomy): domain Bacteria; phylum Pseudomonadota; class Alphaproteobacteria; order Sphingomonadales; family Sphingomonadaceae; genus Erythrobacter. Next base: position 5,449 of record NZ_PKRO01000045.1, on the reverse strand, counting down.
GGAGGTCGGTCGTGAACATCGCTGTGACCCTGTATCGCTCCTTCAGCCGCCATCCGCGTTTTGCCCTGATCAATCTGGGCGGGCTGGCGCTGGGGATCGCGGTGTTTCTGATCCTGTTCCTGTTTGTGCGGTTCGAAACCAGCTTCGACAATGTCCTGCCCGGTGCCGACAAAGTGTGGGTGGTCGACCGCAAACTGCAGTTCGGCGATGCGGAGCCGGTCGTGATTCCATCCCGCATCGACATGTTCGACCTGCTGCAAGCCGATTATCCCGGGACGCAAGGCGCAAGGCTGATCGCGGCGGACACAACGGTGAAGGCGCGCGGGCAGGCAGTGAAGGATGAGGTCGGTCTGGTTGATCCGGCCTATTTCGATCTCTTTCCCATACCCGCCCTTGCGGGAGACACCGAGATTGCTTTGGCGCGGCCCGATGGTGCTGTTTTGACCAAAAGCGCGGTGGCAAAACACCTTCGCCCCGGCGATCCGCTTGGGCAGACGATCACGCTCGTGCTCGGCACCGAGGAACGCGTTCTGCGGGTCGCCGCCGTGATCGAGGACATGCCGGTGGCAATGACCTATCGCCCACAGATCATGGCCCGCCTGATGCCGGACCAGGAGCCCTTTTTTGAGGGGTCGGCTGGTGTGACGACTTTTCTGCGGTTCCCCGACGCGGGGGCTGCCGCAGCGATGCAGCGCAACTTGAAGGGCTTCAACGCGCGTCACCCTGACCCCAATTTTCGAGGGCCGGAGAATTTCATCAAAGTGATCGAGGCCATCGTGCCGCTGGCGTCCCAACATCTGAAGGAGCCGCGTGATCGCGTGGTGGTCGTAACTCTGGGCGTTCTCGGGCTGATTGCGCTCGGTCTCGCCATCATCAACTACGTCAATCTGGCGACCGCGCGCGCTGATCTGCGGGCTCGGGAGGTTGCGCTGCGCAAGGTCGTGGGTGCATTGCGCTCAAGCTTAATCGGACGGTTTCTGGGGGAGTCGCTGGCGGCGGCGGTGCTGGCCGGTATCGCCGGACTGGCACTCGCGGAATTTGCGCTGCCCTTCGTCAACGCGGCGGGCGGGCTTTCGCTCAAAGTCGAATATATCGGCGTGCAGGGCATTCTCTTGCCGCTTGTCGTGGTGATCCTCGTGACGGGGATCGCCGCGGGCGCATACCCGGCCTTTGTGCTCTCCCGTTTCCAACCAGCTGCGGTGCTGAGTTCCAACCGTTCGCCCGGCACCGGAAAGCGCGGGGCCTTTCTGCGTGCCGCGCTGGTGGTGATCCAGTTCGCACTCGCCATCGCGCTGATGATCTGCACCGCGATCCTGTTCGCGCAGGCGCGGCACTTGCAGTCGGCCGATCTGGGGTATGAGCGTGAGGGGTTGATCATGATAGCATCCTTCGCGGATCCCAATCTCGATATCGCGCAGCGCGGTGCGATCCGCCGGGAGATCGCAGCGATCCCGGGAGTAACGGGTACGGCGATTTCGGGCGTGGTGCCGACCGGCGGGTCGTTCGGCATCAGCAAGTCATCGGGCGGCGATGTTCCGGTCGAGATTGACCTGCTCGAAGGTATCGTGGGCCCCAGCTTCGCCAATGTCTATGGTGTCCGCCTGCTTGCAGGGCGGGCGTTTAATCCTGATCTGTTTCCTGCGGACGTGACCCCTGTCCGAGACGAGCTTCCTCAAGAGTCGGGACAAGCCACCCGTATCCGGGCACGGAAGGTGAATGTCCTCATCAATCGCGCCGCCGCCGACGCTTTAGGATATGTGAACCCAGAGGATGCCGTAGGTGCTGAGTTCAAAACCTCCGATGTGTTCACGGTTGTTGGTGTGATCGAAAACCTCAATTTCAATGATCCGACCGAGAAAATTCAGCCGTTTGCCTATACCTTGATGAAGGATGGCGATTTCACGCCATGGCTGACCATACGCCACTCGGGTAATCCGCAACCCGTGGTGGAACGGATCGAGGCTGTATGGCAACAACGTGCAGCGAGCGTTCCCTTTGAGGGAAACTCCGTCAATGCGCTGCTCTATAACCGTTATCTTGAAGGCGACGTCCAACGTTCGCGCCTGTTTGCTTTCGGAACTGTGCTTGCAGTTATCGTCGGTGCGCTTGGCCTTTACGGACTCGCGGCCTTCAACACTGCGCGCCGGGTACGGGAGATCGGGATCCGCAAATCGCTAGGCGCAAGCTCCGCCGCGATTGTCCGCCTGCTGATAGGGCAGTTCCTGCGTCCGGTTCTCATCGCCAATGTAATCGCCTGGCCCCTCGCATGGGTCGTCATGCGCGAATGGCTCTCCGGTTTTTCCGAGAGGATCGCGCTTTCGCCAGTCTATTTCATCGCCGCCAGCGTCCTCGCCATCACGATCGCGGTCGTGACGGTTCTGGCACATTCGCTGCGTGCCAGCAGGATCGCTCCGGCAGAAGCCCTGCGTCATGATTAGGCGTGCCGCGCTATGCCTGCTGATCACCGCCTTGGCGGCCCCCGCACAGGCACAGACCCTCGTTGAAGCAATCGCCGACGCCTATGCGAGCAACCCTGAACTGGCTGAGGCAGGCGCAAGGCAGGACGCTCTGGCGGAAGCCCCCGAGCAGGCCCGTGCCGCCGGGCGACCAACCGTCGAACTGGACGCAGGCTTGCAAACCGGCACAGGCGACCGCGGCGACCTGACCGTCACCAGCAGGCTGCCCCTATGGACAGGCGGCCGCGTCTCGGCTGCCATCCGCACCGCCGAAGCTGAAGTCGATGCTGGCCGCGAGCGGCTGCGCGAGCGCGAGGCCGCGGTGCTGGAATCCGTCGTTTCGGCTTATGCGGACATCCTATTTGCCCAAGAGGCGGAGAGGATCGCCCGCATCGGTATCGAACGCCTGGATCGGCAGGTCGAGGAGGCGCAGGTCCGGTTCGACAGCGGGCAGGCAACACTCACCGATGTCGCCCAGCTCGAAGCCCAGCGCGCCGGCATTGTCGGCAGTCTGGCGGATGCACAGGCTGCCTTGGGCCGGGCCCGCGCCGATTATCTTGCAGTGGTCGGGCAGGAGCCCGAGGTTCTGGAGTCCGGCGCAGCCTTGCCCCGGGCATTGCCACCCGACCTCGCTAGCGCGCGCACCATTGCTGAAGCCGAAAACCCCCGATTGCTGGAACGGGCCGCGCTTTCTGCTGCGGCACGAGCAAGGATCGGCGCGGCGCGTGCGGAGCGGGCACCGAACCTCGATCTGCTGGCAACGGGTGGGCAGGCATCGGGTCTGGGCGGTGGAGGGATTGCGTCACAGTTCGAGCGCTTCGGGACGGTGGGCGTTGCTTTCCGATTGCCTCTTTTGACCGGCGGCTTTGTCCCTTCGCGGATCCGTGAGGCACAGGCTAATGCGCGGGCCGAGGAGTTTGCGGTCGACGCGGCGCGCCGTGAAGCGATCCGGGCGACTGACGGGGCCTGGGCATCGCTTCGCGGGGCGCAGCAGCGGCTCGAGGCGAGCCGGCAAGCGCTACAATCTGCTGAGATCGCTCTCAACGGCGTGCGTGCCGAATACGAACTCGGGCTGCGCAACACGCTCGATTTGTTGATCGCCGAGCAAAGCCTGCGCGCGGCCGAGCTGGATGTGGCTCGCAGCCGCAGCGACGTCATGCTGGCCGAAGCGCGCCTGCTGCGGGCGGTCGGAAGACTTACGGGTAGGGCTTATGTTGACCGGGATTGAAGGCGTCATGCCGTTCGGCATGTAGTCTGCACACGACCCAGACTTGTTCATTCCCGATCATCAAGGAAAACGTCTGCTTCTGCCGAAAGCCGCCATGCGGATTTCGGGATCACGCATCGACCCTGTTCATGACCGTTTGTGGGTGGATAGGCGACTGGCGGCTTTTGGTAGGCCAACTTCAAAATCATGCTATCTGATGCCAATGTCACTGGACCACATCGTGTGCAAATGTCCGCATCGATCGCGGCTTGTCGGTCAGTTGAGCACAGACCATGGGTTCCAAGTACTGCCTGGTTTCCGATGGAATGATCAATTGCTGTCGGAAGGTGTCCGGTTTTCCAACGGGCCTTTCATCGACGTATTCGATTGGCCGGAAATGAAAGCTCCTTTCGAACCATTGCTCGCAATTGAGGCCGATCTCGCGAGCACGGAGATTGCAGCAAAGAAACAAGGCTGGAGTTTGCACGTTTCTATGCGACATCAGGCACCTGTTGCCGAACGTCCACCCTGGTCGATCCTCTCGTTTTCGAGGGGCCAAGGCTTCATATCTTCCCTCTTCATCATTGAGTACGATGACAGTCCAGACGCATGGCAGAACGAACAATTTTGCGGCTTGCTGTATCGAAGATCGAACGAGCATAAGAGCGCCGCCGAATTGGCAAGTATCGAAGTGCTCACAGCAGATGCCTCAACGTCTCTCGCCCAGTTGGACAAGCTTGGCTTGGCTCCGATACCTCTGCTCAATTTTAAGTCTGCGCAGGCTGCAACTGACCATATCCGGGCCATCCATTACCGAGATTTTGACGGCGGGTCGCATTCTTTGTTGATTTAGAACTATGAGCGGAATCGGCGCGACCGACCGGTTCTGGCTAATGTCCTAAAGAAGGTTGTTTCCTGCCTGTCAGCTTTTCGTGCCTATTCCGCGATAGCAGCCTGTCGGCTTTGGGGATTTGGCGAGGCGCTCTCGAATGTCTGATTATGGGTGATGGGGTGGACGCCCCCCGACGGCATCGATGTGCCATAGTGGAGGTGTTGAACACCACTAGAAGGAGGCGTCCATGGCAGAGGTTAGCACGATCGGGTTGGATATTGCGAAGGCTGTTTTTCATGCGCACGGCGCGGATGCGCTTGGGCAGATGGTGTTCAGCCGGCGGCTGACCCGTGCGAAGCTGCTGGAGTTCTTCGCTGCGCAGCCGCGGTGTGTGGTCGCGCTTGAGGCCTGCGGCGGGTCGCATCACTGGGCGCGCGAGATCGCGTCGCTCGGCCATGAGGTGAAGCTGATCCCGCCAGCTTACGTGAAGCCGTTCGTGAAGCGGAACAAGAACGATGCGGTTGATGCCGAGGCGATCTGCGAAGCAGCCCAGCGCCCAAGCATGCGCTATGCCGCGATCAAGACCGAGGAGCAGCAGGCGGCGGGCATGGTGTTCCGCACCCGCGATCTGCTGGTGCGCCAGCGCACGCAGCTGATCAATGCGATCAGGGGGCATCTGACCGAGTTCGGATGGGTAGCGCCCAAGGGCCCCTCGCATGTGAGCGTGCTCGCAAGCCTGCTCGAGGAAGGCGAGGAGATCGGCGCATCGCTGCCTGAAGCGGCACGATCGATGTTCCTGGTGATGACCGGGCAGCTCGAGCAACTGAACGAGCAGGTCGCGTTGCTCGACAAGGAGATTGTTGAAGGACAGTTCACAGGAGCCGTAAGGCGACATCCAGCTTTACGAGGTGTCGCCTTGGCCTGATCGATTTCCCGGCGGATGGTCTTCCGGGA
>NZ_PKRO01000044.1 GCF_002855495.1 Porphyrobacter sp. TH134 | reverse complement strand
TCCCGGAAGACCATCCGCCGGGAAATCGATCAGGCCAAGGCGACACCTCGTAAAGCTGGATGTCGCCTTACGGCTCCTGTGAACTGTCCTTCAACAGGGCATGGCCGCAATCAGATCATCGACGCCTTCATAGGCATAGAAACTGCCGATGTAGCCGATCACCGGCGCACCGGGCGCAATGCCGAGGTCTGCGCCAAGCCGGTCATCGCGCGGCGGCGGATCGCCGAACAGTCCCAGATCAACGCCGTTGCGCATCACATGGATGGAAGCTGCCGGGATGCCGCGCTGCACCAGATCCTGCCGCAGTCCCTCGCAGATCGTGAACAGGGCGTCGGCGCCCTTGGCCACCCGCGTTTCCAGCGCGCGGGTCAGGCGGTATTTCAGGCTGCCCTCGGTGCCCGTCAGATTGCCGACCGCGGCATCTTCCCAGAAGGCACGGATTTCATAAACGAACGGAATGCCCAGCGCCCGCGCCGCCTGGCTCGCCGCCGCACCGCACAGGGCGGGCGAATGGGCATGAATGATGTCGGGGCGCCAATCAGCAGCTAGCGCGTGGATCGCGGCCGCCAGCGCTTCGATCTCGCCCATCTCGCGCAGCGGCGGCGGGCCAGCCGGAGTGCCGGGCGTGCGGTGAAACGTCAGCCCGTCCGCCTCCTCGCGCATACCATTCAGCGCTGCCTCAAGATTATGGCGCTGCCCGGTGATCCCGCGCACCTCCAGCCCCAGCCCCTCTTGCGCCTTCATTATGGCACGGGTGCGGAAGGTGTAGCCGCTGTGGAGCGGCAAGGAATGGTCGAGCACATGCAGAACGCGGGTCATGGGCCGATCCCTATCGCAGGCGTGCTTAACGCCGCGTCAACTGCCTTGGCGTAAAGCAGCCCAAGACCCGCCGCTGGACCCGCCCGACCGATGATCGATTATTTCGCGTATGCACTGGGACATGGCCTGCTGGCCATCGCCTTGCTGCGCCTGATGCTGCGCGATGGGTTGGACGCCGACCCGCTGATCGGCGAACTCAAGGCCGAGACCGAAGGTAACCGCAAGGCGAACAGGGCTTCAGGCCGCAACGCCGCGGGGCGCGCGAAGACGGGCGGGCACGACGAAGCCGAGGGTAAGCCACCCGCCGATGCTTGATCTCTTCTTCCTCGCTTTCATCGGATATGTGCTGGTGCTTGGTCTGCGCCGCCCGTTCCTGTGGGTGCTGCTTTACGTCTATATCGATATCCTCGCGCCCCAGAGGATCGGCTATTCCGCGATTACCAGCCTGCCGTTGTCGTTGATCGCCTTTGCGGCTGCCTGCGGCGGCTGGATCGCGCTCGACCGCAAGGAAGGCGCGCGCTTCACCTTGCGGCAGGCATTGATGGTGCTGCTGCTGGCCTATTGCTTCTGGACGACAGGCCATGCCGATTTCCCGATCGAGGCCGCGACCAAGTGGGACTGGGTGTGGAAGGCGCTGCTGTTTGCGATCTTCCTCCCCCTCACCCTCACCACGCGCTTGCGGATCGAGGGGCTTGCGCTGTCGCTGCTGCTGACCGTGGCGATGATCGTGATCGCGACGGGATTGAAAGTGGTGACCGGTGGCGGCGGCTATGGCGAACTCAACTTCTTCGTCGATGACAATAGCGGGATCTATGAAAGCTCGACCTTGGCGACGGTCGCGATCGGGCTGATCCCGATGCTGTGGTGGTTCGTCAAGCACGGCACGATCTTCCCGCGGCACTGGACGGTAACGGTCTTCGCCGCCGCGCTGACATTTGCGGCCCTGCTGGTGCCGATCGGCACCGAGGCACGCACCGGCCTCCTGTGCATCGCTGCCCTGGCCGCGCTGATGCTGCGTTACACCAAGCGGCGGTTCCTGTTCATCGCGGGGGCGGGCGTGCTGGGGCTTGTCGCCCTGCCCTTCCTGCCGCAGTCTTATTACGACCGCATGTCCACCCTCGCCCAGCCGAGCGGCGATGAAAGCGCCTCGACGCGCGTGGCAGTGTGGCAATGGACGCTCGATTATGTCGCGCAAAAACCGCTCGGCGGGGGATTTGATGCGTTTCGCGGCAACAAGTTCAATTATGTGATGCCGGTCAAGCAAACCGACGGCAACACCACGACGGTCACCTATCGGCCGGTCGAGGACAAGGGCCGTGCCTACCACTCATCCTTCTTCGAGATGCTGGGCGAACAGGGCTGGCCCGGGCTGTTCATCTGGGTGGCGCTCCACCTGATCGGTCTGTGGCACATGGAGCGCATCCAGCGCCGCTGGCGGGACCGCGAGGACGAGGCCGAACGCTGGATCGCGCCATTGGCTGCCGCCTTGCAGATGAGCGCGCTGATCTATCTGGTCGGCGCAACCTTTCAGGGCATTGCCTATCAGCCGGTGATGCTGATGCTGGTGGGGCTGCAAATCGGGCTCAACACCTATTGCTTGCGAGTCGAGTCGGCGCGCGGTCTGCTGGCGCGCAGCGAGTCGCGCAAAGCGGCCATCACCGACAAGATGCGCGGTGCCGTAGCGGCATAGCGCCCGCCGCGTTCGGAGCGTTGCATAGGCCTGTGCGATGCGCCATGAAGCCGCCCACGGACAAGCGCGGCGGGCACGGGATCTCGCCGGCACATTGTGAGGAGGAGCTCCCATGAACCCGCAGGAATTGGCCGCCAAGGTCGGCGAAGTTATCGGCACCAGCGAATGGGCCGAAATGAGCCAGGAACGCATCAACCAGTTCGCCGAGGCGACCGGTGACCACCAGTTCATCCACGTCAACGAAGAGATGGCCAAGATGACCCCGTTCGGCGGGACCATCGCCCACGGCTTCCTGACCTTGTCGATGATCCCCTATCTCGGTGCCCAGGGCGGCGCCCCGCGCATCGACGGCGTGAAGATGGGCGTGAACTACGGCGGCAACAAGACGCGCTTCATCGCGCCTGTCCGCGCGGGCAAGCGCATCCGCGGCGTCTGGAAGCTGACCGAAATGGTCGAAAAGCGCCCCGGCCAGTGGCAGCAGACCTGCGAGATCACCATCGAGATCGAAGGCGAGGAAAAGCCCGCCCTGATCTGCGAATGGATCACGCAATACTTCGTGTGATTTCCAACCCTACCGTCACCCCAGCGCAAGCTGGGGCCTAGGGCCGCAAGCGCCCCACATTGCCGCATGAGGTCCCCGCTTCCGCTGGGATCACGGCATCTGCAAATACAAGGATACCCCCAACATGGCACGTGACGCCGTCATCGTCTCCACCGCCCGCACGCCGATTGGCCGTGCCTACAAGGGCGCCTTCAATGCCACACCCGGCGCCACCCTTGGCGCGCTGAGCCTCGCCCCCGCAATCGAGCGTGCGGGCATCGAAGCCGGCGCGATTGACGATGTGGTCTGGGGCGCTGTCCTCACGCAAGGCACCCAGGCCGGCAACATCGCCCGCCAGGTCGCGCTGCGCGCCGGTTGCCCTGTGGGCGTGTCGGGCCAGACCATCGACCGCCAGTGCTCGTCCGGCCTGATGGCGATTTCGACCGCGGCCAAGCAGATCATCGTCGACAACATGGATATCGTCGTCGGCGGCGGTCAGGACTCCATCTCGATGGTGCAGACCCCCGAAATGCGTGTCGCGATGGATAAGTCGCTGCTCGCCATGCACGGCAATGTCTACATGCCGATGCTGCAGACCGCCGAGACGGTCGCCAAGCGTTACAACATCAGCCGCGATGCGCAGGATGAATACGCCTACCAGTCGCAGATGCGCACCGCTGCCGCGCAGGCCGCAGGCAAGTTCGACGACGAAATCGTCCCCGTCACCACCACCATGAACGTGGTCGACAAGGAAACGAAGGAAGTCAGCCAGCGCGAATTCACGCTGACCAAGGACGAAGGCAACCGCCCCGAAACCTCGCTGGAGGGCCTCCAGAGCCTCCAGCCGGTGATGGGCCCGGGCATGAACATCACCGCCGGCAACGCCTCGCAGCTGTCGGACGGTTCCTCGGCATCCGTCCTGATGGAAGCCAAGCTTGCCGAACAGAAGGGCCTCCAGCCGCTCGGCCGCTATGTCGGCATGGCGGTCGCGGGCACCGAGCCTGACGAGATGGGCATCGGCCCGGTCTTCGCGATCCCCAAGCTGCTCAAGCAGACCGGCCTGAAGATGGACGACATCGGGCTGTGGGAACTTAACGAGGCCTTCGCCGTGCAGGTGCTCTACTGCCGGGATCAGCTGGGCATCGATAACGACATCCTCAACGTCAACGGCGGCTCGATCTCGATCGGCCACCCCTACGGCATGACCGGCGCGCGCTGCACCGGCCACGCGCTGATCGAAGGCAAGCGCCGCGGTGCCAAGTACGTGGTCGTCACCATGTGCGTTGGTGGCGGTATGGGGGCAGCTGGTCTGTTCGAGGTCTTCTAAGACGGAACATTAACTCCGCGTCGGTGCTTGCCCCTTCCGTACACTCGATACGGAGACGATGGATGAGCACTGACGCGGACATCAAAGCCAAATTCTGGAAGGCCCTCAAGAGCGACCGGACCATGTTCCTCGGCATGGCCGAAGGCGAAGATGGCCACGCCCGCCCGATGACGGCGCAGCTGGAAGACGAGCTTTACAACGAAGGCGAATATCGCGGCCCGGTGTGGTTCTTCACCTCAACCGACAATGCCCTGTATCAGCAAATCCAGCAGGCGGAATTGGCAGGCAGCCAGCCGCGCGCGATGGCGCACTTTGCCTCGAAGGGGCACGATGTGTGGGCCACCCTGCACGGCAACCTCAGCTCGACCCGCGACCGCGCGACGATTGACCGTCTGTGGAACCGTTTTGTCGCCGCGTGGTATGACGGCCAGAACGACCCCAAGATCGCGTTGATCCGCCTCGACGCCGAAGACGCCGAAATCTGGATCGACGCTTCGTCCGTGATCGCCGGGATCAAGATGCTGATCGGCATCGATCCCAAGGAAGATTACAAGGACAAGGTTGCCCAAGTGCAGCTCTGACATCGGCGACAATGATCCACGCTGGCGGCGCGGGGGGCTTTCCTCTCGCGCCGCTTGCTGTTGCTGCAAACGTCGACACCTCCCCGATCCGAAGGAAATTTCATGCGCCTACCCCTTGCCGCCCTCGCCACCCTCTGCGCGCTTTCAGGGGGGTGCAGCGGCGCCGAAACGAGCGATATCGCTCAAACCAAGACCGAAGCGGCTGCCCGCGACCAGAACGGGGCCGATACCATGGCATCGAACGATGGCGCACCTTCGGGCGAGACGATCACCGATCCGCAGCAACGCCCGGTCATGCAAATGCAGGTCGTGCTTGAACGGCTGGGGTTTGCGCCGGGGGTGATTGACGGCAAAGAGGGCGCCTCGCTCGCCAATGCGCTCAAAGGGTTCCAGGAAGCGCGCAATCTTCCCGTGACAGGCGAACTCGATGCGGCGACCCGCACCGCTCTGGCTGAATGGAGCACCATCCCCGCTACGCGCGTCGTTACAATTCCGCAGGAATGGGGGCAGATTGCCTTCGCCACGCTACCCGAAAATCCGGCCGATCAGGCCAAGCTGAAGGCGTTGGCTTACGAAAGCCTCATCGAAAAGCTGTCAGAGCGGTTTCATACCACACCCGATGTTCTGGCCCAGCTCAATCCGGGCGGACAACCTGCCGGAACCGGCGGCGCGGCAGCACCGCAGACAATGGCAACCCCGTCCGTTCCCGCCTTCGCGCCCGGCCAGACAATCCGCGTTCCGAATGTTGGCGCCGACCGCATCGACGCGGTGACGGTCGACAACAAGGAATGGCTCGAAACGCTCCGCTCGCTCGGCGTTGGCACCGACCAGCCAGCCGCGGCGCGCCTTGTGGTCGACGAATCCGAAGGTTGGCTCAAGGCCTATGACGCGGCCGACAAGCTGGTGGCAATGTTCACCGTCACCACCGGTTCCCAGCACGATCCGCTTCCGATCGGCAACTGGGGCATCAAGGGAAAGGCCTACAATCCGCCTTACGCCTATGACCCCGCATTGCTGCGAAATGCTCCGGCGAGCAACGGCAAGCATCAGCTTCCGCCCGGCCCCAACAGCCCGGTTGGCGTGGTGTGGATCGATCTCACGAAAGATCACTACGGCATCCACGGCACGCCCTCGCCCGAAACCATCGGCCGGGCCCAAAGCAATGGCTGCGTGCGTCTGACCAATTGGGATGCGGCGCGGCTGGCGCAGATGGTCAGCGGATCGACCAAGGTCGAATTTCGCAAGTAACGCGAAAAGGCCGCCGCCCCGCCTGATCGGCAGGGGCGGCGGCCAGAGCTTGTCAGCGCAAGGACACCACGTTGTCGGTCGCCTCACGCACGCGGGTGCCGTTGAACAGGCTCATCATTGGCTCGTCCGCGACGGCCACGACCTTCGCATTGCCATAGCCGTTGAAGCCGGTCTTCATCGCCGCGCCGTAAGCGCCGAGCATCCCGATCTCGATGTAATCGCCTGCCTGAATGTCCGCCGGGAGCTGGAACGGCCCCTTCATGTAATCGGCATCATCGCAGGTCGGCCCGTAGAAGGCGAAATCGGCGTTGTCCTCGATCAGGTCGTCTTCGAGCGCGCGCACCGGGAAGCGCCATGCCACATGCGCGGCATCGTAGAGTGCGCCGTAGGCACCGTCGTTGATGTACAGTTCCTCGCCGCGGCGCTTGTTCACCTGGACGATCATCGAGCTGTATTCGGCTGACAGCGCGCGGCCGGGCTCGCACCACAGCTCGGCGTTGTAGGCGATCGGCAGGGCTTCGAAATGCTTGGCGATGATCGCGAAGTAATCCTCGATCGGTGGCGGCATCAGGCCCGGATAGGCGCTGGGGAAGCCCCCGCCCACGTCGATCATGTCGATCACGACGGATGCTTCGGCGATGGCCGCACGGGTGCGATCGAGCGCCTGCACAAAGGCAAACGGGGTCATCGCCTGGCTGCCGACATGGAAGCACACGCCCAGCCAATCGCAATGCTGGCGCGCCTCGCGCAGCAGCGCGGGCGCTTCGATCAGGTCGCAACCGAACTTGCTCGCCAGCGACAGCTCCGAATATTCGGAAGACACGCGCAGACGCACGCACAGGCGCAGATCGCGCGGCGCTTCGCCGGTTTCGGGATTGCGGCAGGCGTCGATAATCTTTTCCAGCTCTTCGACCGAATCAAGGCTGAAGGTGCGCACGCCGTGCTGGAAATAGGCTTCGCTGATCGCCGCCGGGGTTTTGACCGGGTGCATGAAGCACAGCACCGCGTCCGGCAGGATGCCGCGCACCAGCCGCACCTCGGTGATCGAGGCGACATCGTAATGCGTCACGCCCGCGTCCCACAGCACGCTGATGAGATCGGGTGCCGGGTTGGCTTTGACCGCATAGAGCACCTTGCCCGGAAACTTCTCAACGAAGAAACGGGCAGCGCGCCGCGCGGCGTGCGGGCGGTTCAGAATTACGGGTTCGTCCGGACGGAGGTCGCGAACTACAGCCAATGCGTCAGGGTAAATGTGCAACTCAAGGGACCCCCAAAACGGTTTTTACAAAACCATAAAACGACAAGCTGCCTTGCGGTTTGGAAGTCCCCTTGGGGCAGCGGAAGCGCGCATCTAGGGCTTGGGGGGGATAATGCAAACGAAAAATGCGGCGTACCGGGGTGAAATGTTTCTTTTCGAAGACACCCCATAAAGCACGACCGGAATGTGACGGAAATCAGGATTTTTTTCGCGTCAGAACCCGATTTTGGGAACCTGATCGACCGTGCCCTGTTCGCTCGCATCGAGCCGGTGGAAGTCCGCCTCAGCGAATCCGAGCATTCCGGCGAACAGCACCGCCGGAAAGGATTCGCGCGCGCCGTTGAACCGGGCGACCGCAGCGTTCAGCGCGCGCCGCGCGGCTGCCAGCTTGTCTTCGACATCGGCCAGTTCATTCTGGAGCGACTGGAAGTTCGCCGAAGCCTTGAGATCGGGATAGGCCTCGCCCAAAGCGAGCAGATTGCCGAGCGCTGCTTTCAACTGCTGCTCGCTACCTGATGATGGCGCCCCGCCCGCTGCCGCATTGCGCGCCGCGATCACCGCTTCCAGCGTCGCCGATTCGTGCCCGGCGTAGCCCTTCACGGTCTCGACCAGATTGGGGATCAGGTCGTGCCGCTGGCGCAGCTGTGCATCAATATCGGCCACCCCCTGCCGCACACTTTGCCTGAGACCCACCAGCCGGTTGTAGATGCCGATCACCAGCAAGGCGGCAATCACCACTAGCCCAAGCAGCACGCCAGACGCCAAATCCATTGTCTTCCCCTTTACCAAACCGCCCCATTTGTGCTGACACAGGTTAAAGAATCGCGCGGGAGAGGCAATGCGCAACGGAACAGATGGCGTCATGCCGAGCGGGCTGGAAGATTGGCTCGCCGGGCAGGCCGATATGCGCGCGGGCGCAAAAAAGCAGGCGGCTTCGCGCTGGACCTGGGGCGCGGCGGTTGCGATGCCGGTGCTCGCCTTCATCTGGTTCAGTCCGGCCGGGCAGACATCGCTGGCACCCTTCCTGACCATCATGGCAATCGTGGCGGTCGGCTGGTGGGGTTACAACCCGATTGCCGCCGCCAGCCGGGCGATCAAAATCGGAATCAATTCGGCCATCGCGTCCAGTTACGGCGTCACCTACGAGCATGACGTCGAACCGGGGGAGGAATTCGCCGCCGCGCGGACCTATGGTCTGGTGCCGTCAGGCTATGACCGGTCAACCTTTGAAGATCGCTGGTTCGGCCGCCTGGAGGGGCATGATTTCGGGCTTTACGAAGCCCATCTTGAAGAACGCCGCGGGTCGGGCAAGCAGCAGCGCTGGGTGACGGTGTTTCGCGGCCCTGTGATCCACATGGGTTTTGGCCGCGCGTTTCATTCCACTACTCTGCTCGAACGGGCAGGCAAGCATCGCAAATGGCTGGGGCTTGGCGGAGCGAGCGACCATGTCAGCTTCGATGGCCACCGGCTTGACCGGGTCGATCAGGTGCACCCGGCCTTCGGCGATGTGTTTGCGCTGTTCAGCGACGACAGGGTCGAGGCGCGCGTGCTGGTGCACCCGACCTATGTCGAACATCTGCTGCGGTTGGAGAGCGCGTTCGAAGCGCAGGATCTGCGCGCCTTGTTCCGCCGGGGCGAGGTGATCATCGCGGTCGAAGCCGGCGATCTGTTTGAAAGCGGCGGCATGGACCCCGCCGCCGACCGGGACAATGCCGCCCGCGCCGCGCGCCAGTTTGGCGCGCTGGCGGGACTGGCGCTTGCGATCAACCAGAACGACCGCGGCCGCGTGCTGCGCGCCGATGCGCCGCCGCTGGCCGAACTCTAGCTCAACCGGTCGCGGAAATCGGCGTAGTCGAACCGCTTGATGCAATCGAGCGCGTCGGTTTCGCTGTCCCACATCCAGATCGAAGGCAGCGCAACCCCGTTGAAGGTGTTGGTCTTGACCATCGAATAATGCGCCTGATCGAGGAAGGCGAAGCGCGCACCGGGTTCTGCCGTAACCGGCAGGCGGTAATCGCCGATCACATCGCCGGCGAGGCAAGACGGCCCGCCCAGCCGTATCGGGATCATGTTCTCGTCGGCCAGCTCCCCCAGCATCGCCGGGCGATAGGGCGCTTCCAGCACATCGGGCATGTGGCAGGTGGCGCTGATATCGGTGATGCCGACCGGCACCTCGTTGAACATCGTGTCGAGCAGCGTGCCAACCAGAATACCCGCATCCAGCGCGACGGCCTCACCCGGTTCAAGGATGATCTGGCAGCCGGTGTCTTCCGCTGCATCCTTGAGGAACTCGACCAACTCGTCGCGCTGGTAATCGGCGCGGGTGATGTGGTGGCCGCCGCCCATATTGATCCATTTGAGCTGGCCGAAATAGGGCTCGATCACGTCGAACACCCGGTCCCAGGTCGCCTTCAGAGGCTCGAAATCCTGTTCGCAAAGGTTGTGGAAGTGGATGCCTTCGACGCCCTCCATATGCTCTTCGGTCAGCTGGTCGAGCGGGAAGCCGAGCCGCGATCCGGGGGCGCTGGGGTCATACTTGGCGACCTCGCCCGTCGCCACCTGCGGATTGATGCGCAGGCCAACGCTGACAGGCGCGCCGCTCGCCGCCGCATGGTCGAGGATCAATCGCGCGCGCTCGTGCTGGAAGGGCGAATTGAAGATCACGTGGTCCGAAAGCCGGCAGATTTCCTCCAGCTCTTCGGGTTTGAAGGCGGCGGAATAGGTGGCGATCTCGCCGTCGTAGAATTCGCTGGCGAGGCGCGCTTCCCACAATCCGCTGGTGGAGACGCCGTCAAGATATTCGCCAATGATAGGGGCTGCCGACCACATGCTGAACGCCTTCAGCGCAGCGAACACCTTGATATCCGCGCCGTCCGCTGCCGCCGCATCGCGCACGCCTGCCAGCACGCGGCAATTGGCGCGCAGCTTGGCCGCGTCCACCACGAAGGCGGGGCTGTCGACCCGCGACAGATCGAAATGGGCGAACGCGCCCGGATCACCGGCTTTGGTTTGCATCAGCCGAAGGGGCTCTTGAAGATCATGAATGCGCCTCCTGCTATAAGGGCGAAACCGAGAAGCTGGCTGGGTCCGGGGGTCTGCCCGAACAGCGCCCATGCCACCAATACGAAGGCTGCGAGAGATAGGACCTCCTGAATGGTCTTCAACTCGGCCAGCGAATAATGCGCGATGCCGATGCGGTTGGCTGGCACGGCGAGACAATATTCAAGCAATGCGATCCCCCAGGCAGCGCCGATCGCGGCCAGCATGCCCCACGAAGGCTGCTTGAGATGCCAGTACCACGCAACATTCATCACCACCGCTGAAGCGGCCAGCATCAGGATCGGCCAGAGCGCAGGCAGGTTGGTCATGGTCTCGCTCCTTCCGGAAGCGTCACGCGCACCACCCGCCCGCCGGCAACGTCGGTGACATAGACATGGCCGCTCTTGTCCAGCGCAAGGTCATGGCCGAGGCTGGCATTCTCGCCGGGAAGGCTGATGTCGAAAGACCCTTCGATGCGGCCATCGGCGGCGTAGACCCTCAGCACTGCGCCCGTTCGGTCGGCCCCGTCGCGGCCTTCCACGGCGAGCAATCGCCCGCCGCCCAAGGGCTTGAGGCTGTAGGTGTGGTTGCCCGCCAGCGAAGGCCATGTGGCAACCAGCTTACCGGTATGGTCATAGACCTGGATCCGGGCGTTCTCGCGGTCGGCGACATAGATATGCTTGTCATCCACGGCGACCGCATGCGCGATCCTGAAGTCGCCCCAGTCCTTGATGAACGCGCCTGCCTCATCGAACGCGGCGATGCGCGTGTTCACATAGCCATCAGCGATCAGCACCGTGTCACCGAGAAAAGCGACATCGGCGGGGCGGCCGAAATGGCTGGCGTCCTGCCCGCTTACCCCGCGCGTGCCCAGCGTTTGCTCCAGCACGCCTTCCGGGCTGAAGCGGAAGACCTGTTCATGGGCGACATCGGTGATCCACACCTTGCCTTGGCCATCGATCGAGAGGCCGTGGGGCATGATGAACTGCCCTGCCCCCCACCGCGCCAGCAAGGTGCCATCGGGCGCGAATTTGAACACGGTCGGATCGGCAATGGGCGTGGCCGGGAACGGCTCGGCCCACTTGCGTCCTGCGCGGTGGAGCACCCAGACATTGCCCTGTGCATCCACATCGACCGCGCTGACTTCACCAAATTTGGCGCCGGCCGGGATCGTCGGCCAGCCGGGATCGACGGCGAGCGCCGGCACCTGCTCGCGCGGCGGTGCAAACGCATCGCAGGCGGCGAGCGCCAGGGCCGAAAGCGCTGCCGCCCAGCCCCGCATCAGAACGCGACCGGGCCGTCCATTTCCTCGACCGTCCACGGCAGGCCGTGCTGGTTGAGCATGTCCATGAAGGGATCGGGATCGAGCTGTTCGATGTTGAACACGCCCTTCCCCTGCCAATGCCCCTGCACCATCATCGCAGCCCCGATCATGGCAGGCACCCCGGTGGTGTAGCTGACCGCCTGATTGCCGGTTTCCTCGTAAGCCGCCTCATGCGAGCAGATATTCTTGATGTAGAACGTCTTTTCGCCCGATCCGTCGAGCGCCTCGCCAGTGGCAATCACGCCGATATTGGTGTTGCCCTTGGTGGTCTCCCCCAGCGTTTCGGGCTTGGGCAGGACGGCGGCGAGGAATTGCAGCGGAATGATGTCCTTGCCCTGATACTTGACCGGCTCAATGCTGGTCATGCCGACATTCTGGAGCACGGTCAGATGCGTGATGTACTGATCGCCAAAGGTCATCCAGAACCGCGCGCGCTCCAGTTCGGGGACGAACTTGGCGAGGCTTTCCAGCTCCTCGTGATACATCAGGTACATGTTCTTGGGGCCGACCGCTTCGAAGTCGAAGGCGACCTTGTTCGACATGGCGGGCGTTTCCACCCATGCACCGTTTTCCCAGTGACGCGCGGGCGCGGTCACTTCGCGGATGTTGATTTCAGGGTTGAAGTTGGTGGCGAAATGCTGGCCGTGATCGCCGCCGTTGCAATCGAGAATATCGAGCTGGCGAATGGTCTTTAGCTTGTGCTTCTTCAGCCACATGGTGAAGACGCTGGTCACGCCCGGATCGAAGCCCGACCCCAACAGCGCCATCAGGCCGGCATCGGCATAGCGATCCTGATAGGCCCACTGCCAGTGATACTCGAACTTGGCCTCGTCCTTGGGCTCGTAGTTGGCGGTATCGAGGTAATCGACGCCCGCTTCAAGGCAGGCATCCATGATCGGCAGATCCTGATAGGGCAGGGCGAGGTTCACCACCAACCCTGCGCCAGTCTTGCGGATCAGATTGACCATCGCCGGGACTTCTTCGGCATCGATCTCATAAGTCGCAATATCGCGCCCGCAGCGCTCCTTGACGGATGCGGCAATCGCATCGCACTTCGATTTGGTGCGGCTCGCCAAGTGGATTTCGGGAAAGATGTCCGGGTTAAACGCCATCTTGTGGACGCACACCGAACTCACCCCGCCGGCACCAATGACAAGAACGGTGCGGGATTTGTCTGCCGACATGGTAGGAACCTTTCGTGATTGGGTGCGAATCTTGCGCCGCGCATACTCGAATGCACGAACGGGGACAAATGATCCAAGCTGATGTCAGAATGCCCACCACCGACGGCGTGCACGCCGCGGCCAAAGCAGTTTCCGCAATCCTGCCGCCCACCCCGCTGCTGCCGGTCGAAATCGGCGGCGTGAGCGCTTTTGTGAAGGCAGATAACCTCCAGCCGATCGGATCGTTCAAGATCAGAGGCGCGTGGTGGCGATTATCCTCGTTGACGCCCGAGGAGCGCGCGGGCGGCGTGGTGGCGGTGTCATCGGGCAACCACGCGCAAGGCGTCGCCTGGAGCGCACGGCGGCTGGGGATCAGCGCGACCATCGTGATGCCGCATGATGCGCCTGAGGTGAAGCTAGCGAACACCCGCGCGCTTGGGGCCGAGGTGGTGCTGTATCAACGACCCCAAGAGGATCGTGATGCTGTCGCCGCGCGCTTGATCGATCAGCGCGGCGGAACGCTGGTTCACGCCTTCGGCGATCCGTGGGTGATCGAAGGTCAGGGCAGCGCCGCGATCGAAATCGCCGCGCAACTGGGGCGCGCCCCCAGCCGCATCATCGCCTGCTGCGGCGGCGGCGGGCTGGCAGCCGGGCTGGCGCTGGGGGCGCCCGACAGCGCAATCTACCCGGTCGAGCCGGTGGGATGGGACATGGTCGGACAGGCAATGGCCAATGGCGAACTCGTCCACGCCGCGCCCGATGCGCCCAAAACCATTTGCGACGCGCTGCAACCCAATATCACCAAACCGCTCAATCTCAGCCTGCTCAAAGGCCGGGCCGAGCCGGGCGTGACCGTCACGGATGCCGAGGTGCGCACTGCTCAGCGCTTCGCCTTTACCAATCTGAGGCTGGTGCTCGAGCCCGGCGGCGCCGCGGCACTGGCGGCAGCACTGGCGGGCAAGGTGCCGGTGGACGCGGGCACCGTCATCATGCTGACCGGCGGCAATGCCGATCCGGCAGCCTATGCGGCGACGATTGCGGGCCAGGACTAGACCTGTGGAAAGCGTCACATAGCCGACACCTGCGCGCCATATTGAACGCCTGACCTTATGCAAAGGACTGGGCAGGCGATGGCGACACAGGCGGCAACACAGGCGAAACGGATCATCGAGGAAGCCGTCATCCGCAAGGATGCAAAGGTCGGCGACAAGCTGCTCGACAAGGCCTTCGCGCTCGCCTTCAAAGGCCTTGTCTATGCCCAGATCTGGGAAGACCCGGTGGTCGACATGGAAGGTCTGGCGATCCAGCCCGATAGCCGCGTGATGTGCATCGCCAGCGGCAGCTGCAACGCGCTGTCCTACCTCACCGCGAACCCTGAAAGCGTGACAGCGGTTGACCTCAACCATGCCCATGTCGCGCTCGGGCGGCTCAAGATCGCAGCGATCCGCCACCTGCCCAATTACGAACGCTTCCACCGCTTCTTCGCGCAAGGCGATCACAAGGAAAACGCCGAGGTCTATCGCACCATGATCGCGCCGCATCTTGATCTGGTCAGCCGCGCCTATTGGGAAAAGCGCGACCTGCGGGGGCGGCGGCGCATTTCCTACTTCACGCGCGGGATTTACCGGCAGGGATTGCTCGGCAATTTCATCGGCTTGGCGCATGTTTTTGCCAAGGCATACAAGATCGACCTCGGCAAACTGCTCGAAGCGCAAACACTGGAAGAACAGCGCGCCGTGTTCGAGCGCGAGCTTGTGCCCGTGTTCGAAAAGAGGTTCATCCGCTGGCTGACCGATCAGCCCGCCTCGCTGTTCGGCCTCGGCATTCCGCCCGCCCAGTTCGAACATCTCGCGGGCGACGAACGCATGGCCGAGGTGCTGCGGCGCCGCTTGGAAAAGCTCGCCTGTGATTTTGCGATCAAGGACAACTACTTTACCTGGCAGGCCTTCGGGCGCGGCTATGACCGGTCAGCCGATGCGCCGCTGCCGCCCTATCTTCAGCGCCGTCATTGGGAGGCAATGAAGGAACGGGTCGACCGGCTCGACGTAACGCGCGCCAATATGGTGGGCTGGATCGGCGCGCGCGAGGCAGCGAGCATGGACCGCTTCGTGCTGCTCGATGCGCAGGACTGGATGAATAACGCACAGCTTGATGATCTGTGGGCCAGGATCACACGCGCCAGCCGCCCCGGCGCGCGCGTGCTGTTCCGCACCGCTGCCGAGCCAAGCCTGCTGCCGGGCCGGCTGGACGATGCGATCCTTGCAAAGTGGCGCTATCTTGAAGACACGTCCGCCGATCTCACCCGCCGTGATCGGTCGTCGATTTACGGCGGCGTGCACGTGTACGAGCTGGCCTGATGGCCAGCATCAATCACGCGGCGCTGATGGACGAGGTCTATCGCGGGCAGCGCCATATCTATGATCTCACCCGCAAGTATTACCTGTTCGGGCGTGACACGCTGATCGCCGGAATGGATGTGCAGCCCGGCATGCGGGTGCTGGAGGTCGCCTGCGGCACCGGGCGCAATCTGGCGAAGGTGGGCAAGGCATGGCCGGGGGCACGATTGTTCGGCCTCGATATCTCGGCCGAAATGCTCAAAAGCGCGCGCGCAGCGCTCGGGGCCGAGGCGCGGCTGGGTGAAGGCGATGCCTGCACGTTCGATCCGCAAGCCCTGCTGGGCGAGCCAGCGTTCGAACGGATCGTGCTGTCCTATTCCTTGTCGATGATCCCAGATTGGGAAGCCGCGCTGGATCATGCGGCCAGCCTGCTGGTCGGTGGCGGATCGCTGCATGTGGTCGACTTTGGCGACCTTCAAGGGCTGCCTCGCCCGCTCCAGACCCTGCTTGGGGGGTGGCTTGCCAGGTTTCACGTGAAACCCCGCACCGCTTTGCCGGCTGCTGCCACCCGCATAGCAGCGGCGCACGGATTGCGGCTGGAAAGCCGGCGCGGCCCGCTCGGCTACTATCAGCTGCACGTTTTGGCCGCGAACCGCGCTGAAGCCTGACGACGCCCTTGCGCTTAGGGCACTGCCGACAGCGGCGCGCCTTCCACCATCTCTCCGCCCAGCGCGCGGTAGAGCGCGACGCGGTTGCTGGCTTCGATCAGCTGCGTGGCCAGCAGCGTGCGCTGCGCCTGATAGAGCGAACGCTGTGCATCAAGGCTGTTCAGGAAGGAATCGATGCCGCCCCGGTAACGCATTTCGGTGAGCTGGAAAGTGTCCTGCGCCGCATCCACGAACGCGCGGTCGGCCTGCAACTGCTCGGTAATCGTGCCGCGCCGTGCCAGCGCATCAGCCACATCGCGGAAGGCCGCTTGGATCGCCGCCTCGTAGCCTGCCACAGCCGCATCGCGTTGGGCTTCGGATTGCGCGACGCCCGCCCGTGCTGCGCCGCCTGCAAACAGCGAGTAACGCACATTCGCTCCGGTGGAGTAGTTGAACGCCGCGCCCGTCACCAGATTGGACAGCATGTTGCTGGACAAACCAGCGAGGCCGGTCAGCGTGATGCGCGGAAACAGCGCCGCCCGCGCCGCACCGATATCGGCATTGGCGGCGCGCAGCTCGTATTCGGCCTGCACCACATCGGGGCGGCGCAGCAGAACCGCCGAATCGACACCGGCTGGCAGCGCCCGCACGGCATCCTGCGCATCGGTGATCGATGACGGCAGCAAGGCCGCATCCACCGGAGCACCGACCAGCAGTTGCAGCGCGTTCATGTCCTGCGCCAGCGCGGTTTTCTGCCGCGCAACATCCGCCTGCGCTGTGGCAAGGATCTGTTCGGCCTGGCGCAGGTCGGTGCGCGGGGCGATCCCCCCATCAAGCCGCAGCTGGGTCAATTTGATCCGTTCACGCGCATTGTCAGCCGTTTCCTCGGCGAGCTTCAGCAGCGATTGGTCCGCAGCATAGGTCAGCCACGCATCGGCCACATCGCCCACCAGCGTCAGCCGGGTTGCCCGCGCTGCGGCCTCAGTCCCGAAATAGCGATTGAGCGCGGCATCAGACAACGACTTCAACCGCCCGAACAGGTCGATCTCGAAAGCTGTCGTGCTGACATCGGCGGTGTAACGCCGCCCGGCCGTCGAGCGGCTGGCGGCAGGATCATTGCCGATGTCGATATCCTGATTGCGGTTCTGGTTGGCCGTGCCGTTGTCGAACTGCGTCCGGCCCGCCGCCGCGGAAATCTGGGGCATTTGCGCGCCCTGCTGGATACGGAATTGCGCGCGGGCCGCTTCGATATTGGCGGCAGCAACGCGCAGATTGCGGTTGTTGGCCAGCGCCTGCTCGATCACTTTTGCGAGACGCGGATCAGCGAACACCTCACGGTAGCTCATCACCGGCAGCGCATCTTCGCTCTGCGCCAGATAGGCATCGCCCACCGGCCATGACGAAGGGACAGGCAGGTCCGGCTGGACATATTTGGGCGCCATCGAACAGCCGGGCAGCAGAGCCAGCGCAAGCAAGACAGTCGCCCTCACGCCCCGCCCCCGATCTGCGGGGCAGCAGGCGGCGTGCCCTCGCCGATATGCAGTTTCTTGAGGGTGTCGCGCGTGGTCCGGCGGACCAACACGAAGAACAGCGGGATGAAGAAGATCGCCAGCACAGTCGCGGTCAGCATCCCGCCGATCACCGAGGTGCCGATTGCGATGCGGCTGTTTGCCCCGGCGCCGCTCGATAGGGCCAGCGGCAGCACACCGAAGATGAACGCAAGACTGGTCATCAGGATCGGCCGCAGGCGCAGGCGTGCCGCTTCCAGCGCAGCATCAATCACCCGCGCGCCGCGCTTTTCTGCTTGCTCGGCAAATTCGATCACGAGGATCGCGTTCTTGGCCGCCAGCCCCATCGTGGTGAGCAGACCGATCTGCAAATAGACATCGTTTTCAAGTCCGCGCAGGGTCACCGCAAAGACGGCACCGACCAGCCCCAGCGGGATGACCAGCAACACCGCGACCGGAATTGTCCAGCTTTCATACAAAGCTGCAAGACACAGAAACACCACGAGTAGCGACAGGCCATAGAGCAGCGGCGCTTGCCCGGAGGACAAGCGTTCCTGAAACGACAATCCGGACCATGCAACGCTGACGCCTTCGATTTCCCGCGCAAGCTCCTCGATCCGGTCCATCGCCGCGCCCGAGCTCTCGCCCGGCGCTGCCTCGCCTTCAAACTGGAAGCTGGGATACCCCTGAAACCGGGACAAGGTCGTGGGCGATGTCGACCAGCGGGTGCGCGCAAAGGACGAGAACGGCGCCATTTGCCCGTCACTGCCGCGCACGAACCACCGGCCGATATCATCCGGCGTGGCCCGATAGGGCGCATCGGCCTGAACGAACACACGCTTCACACGGCCCCGGTCGATGAAATCATTGACATATTGCCCGCCCCACGCGGCCGACAAGGTGGTGTTAACATCTGCCTGATTGAGGCCCAGCGAAGCCAGCGCAGGTTGATCAATATCCACTTGCAGCGTCTGCACATCGGGCAGTTCGCCAAGCCGGACGCCTGACAGCAGGGGATCGCCCTCAGCCAGTTCCAGCAACTTGTCGCGCGCTGAGGCAAATTCCTCGCGGCTCATCCCGCTGGTGTTCTGCAATTGCAGGCTGAAACCGTTGGTCTGGCCAAGCCCGCGAATGGCCGCGGGCACCAGCACATTGACCTGCGCATCGCGAAAGGCCGAAAACGCCTTGGTCGCGCGTTCACTGATACCGCCCGCAGAATTTTCGGCACCGGCGCGCTGCGACCAATCGACGAAATTGACGAAACCCTGCCCGGTATTCTGCCCCGCGGCGCCCTGCCCGCCGCCAGCAACGCTGAACATCACCGCGATATTCTTGCGCTCGTCATTGAGCATGTATTTTTCGATGGCGAGCTGCACTTCGCGCGTTCGCCCTTGCGTTGCCCCTGCCGGCAGGCGGAATTGCAAGCGCGCCGCGCCCTGATCCTCGGTCGGCAGAAAACCGGTCGGCAACCGCACAAACAAAGCGGCGAGCAGCACCAGCACGGCTGCGTAGATCGCCAGAAACAACCACTTGCGATCCACCACCCGCGCCACCGCGGTGACATAGCGGTCCGTGCTGCGCGCAAAGCCATTGTTGAACCCGTCGCGCGCCCGCGCCAGTTTTGCAGCGCCCCACGGCCATTTGCGTCGCAGAACGCTCATCTGGTCAGCGTCGCCGTGCTTTTTCTGCTTCAGCAAGGTTGCCGTGAGCGCCGGGCTGAGGATCAGCGCCACCAACGCCGACAGCACCATCGCCGACACAATCGTGATTGAAAACTGACGATAGATTACCCCGGTCGACCCGCCGAAAAACGCCATGGGCAGGAAGACGGCCGACAGCACCACGGCGATCGCCACCAGCGCGACCTGGATCTCCGCCATCGACTGGATGGTCGCTTCCTTGGGGGTCATGTCGGGATTTTCTTCGAGCAACCGCTCGACATTTTCGACAACGACGATCGCATCGTCGACCAGCAGACCGATGGCCAGCACAAGGCCAAACAGGGTCAATGTGTTGATCGAGAAATCGGCGAGGTAGAAAACCGCAAACGTCCCCAGCAACACCACTGGCACCGCAATCGTCGGGATCAGGGTTGCCCGCCAGCTTTGCAGGAACACGAACATGACGATGATAACGAGGATGATCGCTTCGATCAGCGTCTGCACCACCTCGTCGATCGACAGGCGGATAAAGGCCGTCGTATCGTTTGCATAGGCGACGTTGTAACCGGGCGGAAAGGTCGCTTTGGCATCCGCCACAGCCTGCTTGATCAGATCCGCCGTGGCCAGTGCATCCGCGCCGGGAGCCAGCGAGATGCCCAGCCCTGCGCCAGGATGGCCATTGATCCGGCTGGAGGCGGAATAGTTTTCCGCACCCAGTTCCACCCGCGCGACATCGGCGAGCCGGACAATCGCACCGCTCTGTTCCGATTTGAGGATGATCGCCTTGAACTCGTCGACAGTGCGCAGCCGTGATTGCGACGTCACCGTAGCGTTGAGCCGGTTGCTATCAGGCTGGGGCAGGCCGCCCACCTCGCCTGCGGCAACCTCGGTGTTCTGGTTGCGGATCGCGGTCACCACATCACCGGGCATCAGCCCGACCGACGCCAACCGGTCCGGATCGAGCCAGATGCGCATGGCATAGGGCGAACCGAAGACATTGGTTTCCCCCACCCCTTCGATGCGCGACAATGTGTCTTGCAGATTGGAGACGAGGAAGTCCGAAACGTCGATATTGGTGCTGCGATCGGTCTCGTCATAGACGCCGACGATCATCAGGAAATCGGGGTTGGATTTGGTAACCCGCAGGCCCTGCTGCTGCACCTGTTGCGGCAGCCGGGCAAGCGCCTGCTGCACCTGGTTCTGCACCTGCACCTGCGCGATGTCGGGATCGGTGCCTTTTTCAAAGGTAGCGCTGATCGTCACCTGCCCGCGCGAGGTGGAGCTGGAACTGAAGTAGAGCAGTCCATCGATCCCGGTCAGCTGCTGTTCGATGATCTGGGTGACGCTGTTTTCCAGGGTATCAGCCGACGCGCCGGGGAAAGTCGCGCGGATATTGACCTGTGGCGGAGCAACATCGGGGTATTGCTCGACCGGCAGCAGATAAATGGCACCCACGCCGGCCAGCATGGTGATGATGGCGAGCACCCAGGCAAAAATCGGCCGTTCGATGAAAATGCGCGACATGGCTGCGGGTCAGCCCTTGGTGTCGGACTTGGGCGCAGCGATCACCTGCGGCTTGCTTGCCGGAACAGGACGGATCGGAGCGCCGGGCCTGATCTTGGCCAGCCCCTGCACGATGACCTTGTCGCCCGGTTGCAATCCACTGGTCACCACCCAATCCGCGCCAACGGCACGGTCAGCTGTGACTTTGCGTTCAGTTGCCTTGTTGCCGGCATCCACGACAAAGACGCTGGCCTCGCCCCGCGCGTTGCGGGTGACGGCGGCCTGCGGCACAAGGATCGCCCCGGTGTTGATCGCCTGATCGAAACGCGCCCGCACGAACATGCCGGGCAACAACAGGCCGTCGGGATTGGGGAAACGCGCACGCAAAGTCACAGTGCCGGTGGATGCGTTGACCATGACCTCAGAGAATTGCACCGCGCCGCGCGGCCCATATTCTGTGCCATCTTCAAGTATCAACCTCACCGATGTGCTCGCCGGAACCGCGCCGCCGCCTTCCGTCAGCGACCGGCGCAGCGCGAGAAGATCGGCGCTCGATTGCTGAATATCCACAAAGACCGGGTCAACACCCTGGATGACGGCCAGCGGTTCCGCCTGATTGCCGGTGACCAGCGCACCGACGGTAAACAGAGAACGCCCGATGCGCCCGGTGATCGGCGCAGGCACGCGAGTGAACTGCAAATTGACATTGGCGGTCTGCACCTGCGCGCGGACCTGTTGCACGGCCGCCTCGGCCTGACGCGCGGCGGCAACCGCATCGGTGTATTCCTGCATCCCGACTGCCTGCGCCTCGGCCAGCGGCTTCAGCCTTTCGGCCCGAAGGCGGGTGGCTTCGGCATTGGCCCTCGCGCTGTTCAGGTTGGCGTTTGCCTCTGCCGTTGCAGCGCGGAACAGACGCGGATCGATTTCATACAAGGTCTGCCCGGCCCGAACGATCGAGCCTTCGTCAAACAGGCGCCGCTTGATGAGCCCCGATACCTGCGGGCGAACCTCTGACATTTCGAACGCTGCAATCCGCCCGGCCAGTTCAACCGCGACGGGCACCGAGCTTGCCGCAACCACAACATACCCCACCTCGGGGACTGGACGCTTTCGGGCCTGATCATCATCGCCGCCAGAACAACTGGCAAGCAGCAATGCTGCCAGACCGGCCTGGACAAAATGGGGGATCAGAGTTCGGCTTGAACCAAGGAGAGGAAGAATGGTGCGCTCGCAGGACAGGGGCTGGACGACAAATACGGGTTACCGCAGATATGCAGATAAATGCTGATAGCCCAAGTTGGTGCCTGCGCCGCAACATTTTTTGCATCGCATCATCTTTGGCGGATCAAGCGCCGACAACCGGCGTACCAGGTGTCAGAGCACTGCCAGGAATTGGAATGAGCCTGCGGTTCGATCACTGGGCAGCGTGGCCTAAGATTTTCATCTAGGTGGAGATCATCCATCTTGGCAGACACATTGGCAGACACACACGCGGGACTTTTGGCCTGCGTTCGTATCTTGCGTGGCAAGGACGTCAGATTCGACTTTGTGGAGATCATCCATCCGGACAGGATCGAGGCATGCCATCCCGCTTCTCGGCTTAGTCATGGCCGAGCAATGTATCCATCTGGTGAAGGCCGCGGTGTGACGCCGACCGTCGCGTAGCGCGGTTTAGGCGGCGATTGCTGCGGCGCGCGGCGCCCAGTTCCACGGCAG
>NZ_PKRO01000043.1 GCF_002855495.1 Porphyrobacter sp. TH134 | reverse complement strand
GCCGGCTTCTGATCCCTTGCATCAAAAGACACCCCCCTGTCCTCACTCGATGTCCCAGAAAAATCAAACTGGCCCGGCTTTCGCAACAGGTCTAATGGCTGACATCGCATTGTATGGCCTGACCAACTGCGACACGGTGAAGAAAGCGCGCGCGTGGCTGGATGCGCGGGGCTGCGCCTATGTCTTCCACGATTTCAAGAAGGAAGGCGCCGGCCCCGATCGGATCGCCCGCTGGATTGCAGCCGCCGGATTGGACAGCGTGGTCAACCGCCGGGGTACCACCTTTCGCGCGCTGCCCGATGCCGATAAGGCAGCGGCGGCTGACAGTCACACAGCTGTCGCTTTGCTGGTTCAGCAGCCCAGCATCATCAAGCGGCCGGTCGTCGAACATCCGCGCGGCATTCTGGTCGGTTTCAAGGAAGACGAATGGTCCGCAGCTTTGCTTTGATCGCTGCCGCGGCGCTAGCGGCCGCTGGCCCTGCCGCCGCGCAGGACATGCTTGTCATCGCGCACCGCGGCGCGAGCGCCGAACGGCCCGAACATACCCTCGCCGCCTATGAACGCGCGATCGATCAGGGGGCGGATTATATCGAGCCCGATCTGGTCGCGACCAAGGATCTGGTGCTGGTCTCGCGCCACGAAAACGAGTTGTCCGGCACCACGGATGTGGCAAGCCGGGAGGAGTTTGAAGACCGCCGCCGCGACAAGACGATTGACGGGCAGAAGATCGCCGGCTGGTTTGCCGAGGACTTTACCCTCGCCGAATTGCGCACCCTGCGCGCAAAAGAACGCATTCCTTCCTTGCGGCCTGCCAATGCGCAGTTTGATGGGCTGTATCAGGTGCCGACCTTCGCCGAGATCGTGAAGCTGGTGCGCGCGAAGGAAGCCGCCACCGGGCGCCGGATCGGGCTTTATCCCGAACTGAAGCACCCCGAATTCCTGCTCCAGAACGCCGGGATCGATATGGTCGATCTGCTGCTGCGCGAACTGCGCGTGCTTGGCATCACCGCACAAGATCCGGTTTTCATCCAGAGCTTCGAGATCGCGCCCTTGCAACGCCTGAAAGCGCGCGGAGGCGGGTTCAAGCTGGTGCAACTGGTCGCGCCGATCAGCGGCCCGGCGGACGAGCCTGCGATGCGCTATGCCGAAATGGTGACGCCGACGGGGCTGGCAGAGGTCGCGAAATATGCCGACGCGGTCGGCGCGCATATTGCGCTGGTCTTGACGCCCGACGGCGCGCCGACCGCGCTGGTCGCCGATGCCAAGGCAGCAGGGTTGGCGGTGCATGCATGGACAGTGCGGCCCGAAAACGAATTCCTGCCGCCAATGTTGCGGACGGGCGATGATCCCAAGGGCAAGGGCTGCGGCGATGTGAAGCTGGCTGCCTTGCTGAAGGCGGCGGGCGTGGCGGGAGTGTTCAGCGATGGGCCGCTGAAGGGGCGAGTTTGTTCCTAAATCCGTTCGTCCTGAGCTTGTCGAAGGACTGCCTTTTTTTGAGGCGCGCGTCCGGTTCATGAAGAAAAACGGTGCTTCGACAAGCTCAGCACGAACGGATCATTATGAGGCCCGCCTCGCGCTCAGAATATAATTCAGCGACAGATCATCCGACAGATGCAGCCCCTTGCCAGGCCGCCAAGCAATCCCGCGCCGGGCCGTGATCGTCAGCCCCGCATCTGCCAGCAGCGCTTCGAACTCTTCAAGCGTGATAAAATCTTCCCAATGGTGCGTGCCCTTGGGGACATAGCCAACGGCCTCCGCCGCGCCGACCAGCAGCACGCGGGACGCCGCCGTGCGGTTCGGCGTCGACATGATCAGCAGCCCGCCGGGCGCCAGTCGCGCAGCAACATCGCGCAGGAAGGCGGACTTGTCGGCGACATGCTCGATCACCTCGACGCAGGTGACGAGATCGAAGGTGCCGATATCAAGGCCCGCCACCTCGCCCGCCATATACCGGATATCCAGACCCATGCCCTCGGCATGAGCGGCGGCCGCCGCGATATTTTCTGCCGCCGCGTCCACCCCGGTGACGTTTGCGCCCAGCCGCGCCAGCGGCTCGCACACCAACCCGGCCCCGCAACCGATATCCAGCGCTGCCTTGCCCGCCAAGGGCCGGCCTTGCGCCTGCGCAGCGGGCCAATGCGCATCAATCGCTTGGCGGATAAACGCCATGCGCACCGGGTTCACCTGATGCAGGCTCGCCATCGGGCCTTTCGGATTCCACCAATCGCGCGCCAGCTTTGCGAAAAAATCTGCCTCTTCGGGGCGAATTGTAACATTCGGAATGTTTGCGTTTCCCATGAACCCACCCTAACAGCGCCCGCGTACACTCACCAGCAGGAGCTGCAACTTGGCCCGCATCGTGATGAAATTCGGCGGCACGTCCATGGCCGGGACGGAGCGCATCCGCCGTGTCGCCAATCTTGTGCGCGCGCAAGCGGCCCGCGGCGATCAGGTCGCGGTGGTCGTCAGCGCCATGGCGGGCGAGACAGACCGGCTCGTGAACTTCTGCCGCGAGGCCAATCCGCTGTATGACCCGGCGGAGTATGACGTGGTGGTCGCCAGCGGCGAACAGGTCACCAGCGGGCTCCTGGCGCTCACGCTGCAAGCCTTGGGCTGCAAGGCGCGCAGCTGGCTTGGCTGGCAATTGCCGATCCAGACCATCGAAGCCCACGCCAAGGCCCGCATCGACAATATCGATGCGCCCGCACTGATCGCCGCGATGGAAGCGGGCGAGATCGCCGTGATCCCCGGTTTTCAGGGCGTATCGGATGATGGCCGCATCACGACACTGGGCCGGGGTGGATCGGACACCTCGGCCGTCGCGGTCGCCGCCGCGATCAAGGCGGATCGCTGCGACATCTACACCGATGTCGACGGCGTCTACACCACCGACCCCCGCATCGTCGCCAAGGCGAGGAAGCAGAAGGCGGTGACGTATGAAGAAATGCTCGAACTCGCCAGCGTCGGGGCCAAGGTGCTCCAGACCCGCTCGGTCGGCCTCGCCATGAAGGAAAAGGTGCGGGTGCAGGTGCTATCAAGCTTTATCGGCGATGGCGCCCCGCCTGCCGATGATCTGCCCGGGACAATGATCGTCTCGGACGAAGAAATGGA
Organism: Porphyrobacter sp. TH134; assembly: GCF_002855495.1. Classification (GTDB taxonomy): domain Bacteria; phylum Pseudomonadota; class Alphaproteobacteria; order Sphingomonadales; family Sphingomonadaceae; genus Erythrobacter. The sequence continues at coordinate 20,005 of NZ_PKRO01000043.1, read as the reverse complement.
CGAATTGGTGGAGAAGGGCCTGATGGAACGCCAGCTTGTAACCGGCATCGCGCATGACAAGAACGAAGCCAAGGTGATCCTCACCCGCGTGCCCGACCGTCCGGGCGCGGTGGCGAACATCTTTGAACCGCTCGCCGCGGCCTCGATCAATGTCGACATGATCATCCAGAACGTGGGCCGCGACAAGGGCGAGACCGACGTGACCTTCACCGTCCCCCAGTCCGACCTCGCCCGCGCGCAGGCGCTGCTGGAGGACCGGCGCGATGCGATCGGCTTCAACCGCATCATCACCGACAGCAAGATCGCCAAGATCAGCGTCGTGGGCGTCGGCATGAAGAGCCATGCTGGCGTCGCCAGCACGATGTTCCGCGCGCTTTCGGATCGGGGCATCAACATTCAGGCAATTTCGACCTCGGAAATCAAGGTCAGCGTGATGATCGACGAGGATGAAACCGAACTGGCCGTGCGCGTGCTGCATACAGCTTACGGGCTGGATGCGGTTAGCTGAAAGAAAGCTCGGTTCGTCGGAATTAACCATTTTAGGTGACGGCGCTTTAACCTTTTGAGCGGGAATGTGCGGCCTCTCATAGCGAGAGCGAAAGGGCGCACATCATGGCCATCAAGGCCCATCTTGACGATCCCCGCGCGGGCCCCAGCACGGGCACCGGCGTTGGCGAACGCGCGAACCCCCGCAGCGCCGAGCGGCGTGCGCTGCGATTGGAAACCAGCGGCTTTGCCGCAGGGATGGCTGGTGGCAATGTCACCATCCACAACATCTCGGCTGCCGGATTGTTGCTGGAAACCGGGCTGGCGCTGGAAGCGGGCGATGAATTTGCGCTCGACCTGCCGCAAGCCGGCGTTGTGACAGCGCAAGTGGTGTGGCGCAGCGAGCGGCTTTACGGCTGCGCCTTCCGCCAGACGCTGGGCCCCGCAGCGCTGGCCGCAGCGCAATTGCAAGGCTTTGCGCCGGGCGTTCCGACCGAGGCTGTGCCGGCTGCCCCCCTCTTGTCTGCTGGCGAACCGCTTGGCCCGCGGCTCAATCGGTTGCGGCGCGAAGCCGGCCTGACCCTTGCCGATGTGGCGGCCATTCTCAACGTGAGCAAACCCACGGTCTGGGCGTGGGAAAAGGGCAAGGCCCGGCCGCTACCCGAACGGCTTGACGCCATCGCCGCTGCCCTGGGTGTCGATCCCGCAGTGCTATCTGCCAGCCCCGGCAGAGCGCGCGACATCGATGCCGTGATCGCCGAGTGCCGTCAGCGCATTGCCGAGGCTTGCGGCACATCCACAGATGCGGTGCGGATCATGGTGGAACTGTAATCCGGACAGGTATCCACCCCTAGAAGTCGATACTTAATGTATCAAATACGTATTGGATAGACTGCCCTCTTGGCAAAATATGGTAAACGAAACCCGGAGGCGATTCGTTTTTTAGTCAAGTAAGTTTACTTATCTAACAAATAAAAGAGTCATATTCGGGAAAGCACGGGAAAGTTTTCTTAAAATCGATTCATGTTTGTCACCAAGTAAGTCTGGCTAGGAGCGAGTTGGCGAATCATTCGTTGGACCGCTGGGGCACTGTCGGTATGAAAATTGGTTTGAATGACGTCGAAGGTCATGTGCTGCATGGCCTGCTGGAAGAGGCATCCGGCGATATTGTGGTGAGGCTCGACCGCCACGGATTTATCATCCACGCATCCGCGAACATCGCCGAGCTGGGGCTGGATTTGTCAGCCGCGCTGCTGCTGCCGCATATCACCGATCTGGCCGAGCGGGATCATGCCGCCTTTCTGGGCGCGCACGTCAACGCGGCGCTTGCCGGGGGCGCGCACGGCGGCTGGGTGGAATTCCCGGTCATCGCCTGCGCAGAGCGCGATACCTGCCGTGAAGCGCATTGTCAGCGCTGGTATGCGCTCAGCCTCAGGCCGATGTGCAATGCCAGCGGCATCGCTGATGGCGCGCTATGTCTGATGCGATCCGTGCAGCAATTGCGCAGTCTTGAGGGCGAACTGCATGCCAGGGCCGTCACTGATCCGCTGACCGGGCTTGCCAATCGGCAGGCCTTCTGCGCCAGCCTGCGGCGGCATCTGGCCAGAGGCGGCGGGCAAATGGTTGCTGTCCTGGCTGTCGATGGGATGCGCGCGCTGCTGCTGCGTTATGGCCAGCGCACCGCGGACGAGGTGATGTGGGGCTTTGCCAAGTTCCTCGAAACCATGGCCCTCCCGGGGCATGAACTGGCGCAGCTGGATGGGGAGCGGTTTGCTGTGCTGTTGCCCGAAATGACTGCGCGGGTGGCCCGCGAATGGGTGCAGGATGTGGTCACCACCTTCGCCGGCCTCGCTGCCCCGAGCCCGGGCCCAAGCCCGGCCAAGCCCAAGGCCCCGCAATTGACCGCCAGCGCGGGGCTGGCGCGGGTGGAATGCACGGTCGACTGGACGTTGCGCGAAGCAGAGCTGGGCCTCGTGATGGCCCGCGCGGGCGGCGGGCGTCAGGTGGCCGTGGCGGGGCATCGCCGGGCGGCTTGATCGCGTCTGGACTTGAAAGCGCGGGCGGCTAAACCGCTAGCATGAGCCACATTGCCACCATCCTGCTGCTCGGTTCGGGCGAGCTGGGCCGCGAATTCGTCATTTCCGCCAAGCGCCTCGGGGCGCGGGTGATCGCCTGTGACAGCTATGACAACGCCCCTGCGATGCAGTTGGCCGATGGGCACGAGGTGTTCTCCATGCTCGATGGCGCGGCGCTGCGCGCGGCGGCACAGAAGCACCGCCCCGATCTGATCGTGCCGGAAATCGAAGCGATCCGCACCGAAGTGCTGGGCGATCTGGAGCAGGAGGGGTTCACCATCGTCCCCTCGGCCCGCGCCGCGCAGCTGACCATGAACCGCGATACGATCCGCGATCTGGCGGCGGGCGAGCTGGGCCTCGTCACATCGCAATATGGCTATGCCGAGAGCTTCGCCGAAGCCCAGACCATTGCCGAGCGGATCGGCTACCCGCTGGTCATGAAGCCGGTCATGTCCTCCAGCGGCAAGGGCCAGAGCAAGGTCGACGATCCCCAAGCGCTGGCGGCCGCGTGGGATTACGCCGTCGCCAATATGCGCGGCGACCGCGCGCGGGTGATCTGCGAACAGTTCATCGCCTTCGATTACGAAATCACTCTGCTGACGGTGCGGCACGCAGGCGGGATCAGCTTCTGCCCGCCCATCGGCCACCGGCAGGAACGCGGTGATTACCGCGAAAGCTGGCAACCGGCCGCAATGAGCGCCGCCGCGCTCGCCGCCGCGCAGGACATGGCCGCCAAGGTCGTCATGGCGCTGCAAGGGGGCGGGCGCGGCTGGGGGCTGTATGGGGTCGAGTTTTTCGTCAAGGGCGAGGAGGTGATCTTCTCCGAACTCTCCCCCCGCCCGCACGACACCGGCATGGTGACGCTGGCGAGCCAGGACCTCACCGAATTCGATCTGCACGCCCGCGCGATCCTTGGCCTGCCGGTGCCGGACAGCATCGCGGCCCGCCCTTCCGCTTCGGCCGTGATCCTTGCCGACCGGGACAGTGCCAGCTTCGCGTTTGAAGGGCTGGGCGATGCGCTCGCCCTGTCGTCGGACGTCGACGTGCGGCTGTTCGGCAAGCCGGTTACCCGCCCCTACCGCCGCATGGGCGTGGCCCTAGCCCGCGCCGAAACCGCGACAAGCGCCGTAGCGCTGGCCAAACAGGCCGCCGACGCGGTGCGGATTGTCTATTCCTCCGCAGACGACTAGGGCGCGGCCATGAATGACTATCCCCACACCGCTGCCCTGATGCAGCGCGGCGCTGATTTCCTCGGCTGCGACACCGCAATCCTGTGCGGTGCGATGAGCTGGGTGAGCGAGCGCAACCTTGTCGCCGCGATCAGCAATGCGGGCGGGTTCGGCGTGATCGCCTGCGGCGCGATGACGCCCGACATCCTCGACCGCGAGATTGCCGCGACCAAGGCGCTCACGTCGAAGCCCTTCGGCGTCAACCTCATCACCATGCACCCCGGCCTGTTCGATCTGATCGCCGTGTGCCGCAAGCATGGCGTGACCCACGTGGTACTGGCTGGCGGCATCCCGCCCAAGGGCAGCGTCGAGGCGATCAAAGAGGGCGGCGCGAAGGTCATCTGCTTTGCCCCCACCCTCGCGCTCGCGAAGAAGCTGCTGCGGTCAGGCGCGGACGCAATGGTGATCGAAGGCATGGAAGCGGGCGGGCATATCGGCCCTGTCTCCACCAGCGTGCTCGCGCAGGAAATCCTGCCCGAACTCAGCGCTGACCACCTTGTCTTCGTCGCGGGCGGGATCGGCCGGGGCGAGGCGATTGCCAGCTATCTCGAAATGGGCGCGGCAGGCGTGCAGCTGGGCACCCGCTTCGCCTGCGCGACCGAAAGCATCGCTCACCCCGATTTCAAGAAGGCGTTCTTCCGCGCCAATGCCCGCGATGCGACAGCATCGGTGCAAGTCGACCCGCGCCTGCCGGTGATCCCGGTGCGCGCCCTGAAGAACAAGGGGACCGAGGAATTCACCGCCAAGCAGCGCGAAGTCGCCGCGCTTCTAGACGCGGGCGAAGTCGACATGGCCGAAGCGCAATTGCAGATCGAACATTTCTGGGCCGGTGCCCTGCGCCGCGCGGTGATTGATGGCGATGTCGAGAATGGCAGCGTAATGGCAGGCCAATCGGTCGGCATGGTGACCAAGGAAGAGCCCGCCGCCGACATCATCGCCGAACTGATGTGCCAGTGCGAGGCGGCGCTCGCCAAGTAGCATGGCCGCCCCGCTGATCCTCACCCTCGCCTGCGCTGACCGGCCCGGCATCACCGCGCGGGTTACTGGCTTCCTGTTCGAGCGGGGCGCGAACATCCTCGACGCGCAGCAATTCAACGATCGGGCAGAGGCTGGCGGGACCGACCGCTTTTTCATGCGGGTGGTGTTCGATCCCGACGGCTCGACGCCCGAGGCCCTGCGCGCGGACTTCACGGGCCTTGCCGCCGAATTCGGCATGGAATGGAAGATGGCGCGGGAAGATCGCCCGCGCCGCACCATCATCCTTGTCAGCAAGTTCGATCATTGCCTCGTCGATCTGCTGTATCGCTGCCGCACCGGCGAATTGCCAATCGAAGTGGTGGCGATTGTCTCCAACCACCCGCGCGACGCCGCGATCCGGGTGGATATTGGCGACATTCCGTTCCACCACATTCCGGTGACCCCCGACACCAAGCCGCAGGCCGAAGCGCAATTCCGCGCACTCGCCGCCGAAACCGCCGCCGAACTGGTGGTGCTGGCGCGTTACATGCAGGTGTTCTCGGACGAACAATCGGCCCATTTCGCGGGACACTGCATCAACATCCATCACTCGTTCCTGCCCGGCTTCAAGGGCGCGCGGCCCTATCATCAGGCGCACGCGCGCGGGGTGAAGATCATCGGCGCGACCGCGCATTTCGTCACCGCTGATCTGGATGAAGGCCCGATCATCCATCAGGATGTCGAACGCATCTCGCACGCCGACAGCCCCGAGGATCTGGTGCGCAAGGGTCGCGATATCGAACGCCGGGTGCTGGCCGAAGCGGTGCGGCTGTTCGCGCAGGAACGTGTGCTGATGAACGCGGGCCGCACGGTGGTGTTCAGAGGCTGAGCCAACAACGGGAGAGACGCGCATGAAGGTGGCACTGGCAGCGACGGCGTTGATCTTGGCGGCGGCAGTGCCCGCAGCAGCGCAGGATGCGCCCGGCTATCAGCCTGATTGCACGACAATCGCCGCTTTTCTCGACACGGCTGTGGTACAGGGCCGCATCGTCGGCGCTTCGGCGCTGGTATGGAAGGACGGGGCGGAGCGCTGCTTTGCCGCAGCAGGCGATGCCGATCGTGAGGCGGATCAGCCCGTCACCCGCAGCACCCTGTTCCAGATCTACTCGATGACCAAGCCGGTCACCGGCACCGCGCTGATGCAGCTGTGGGAACAGGGCAAGTTCGGGCTGGATGATCCGCTGGAATGGCACCTGCCCGAATATGCCGGGCTGATGGTGCTGGCAGGCGAAAATCCCGATGGCTCGCCGATCCTGCGCGCGCCGGTACGCAAGGTGACGGTGCGCGATGTGCTGCGCCACACGGCAGGCTTCACCTATGGCGCGGGCGGCAATCCGCAGAACGCCGCCGACCGGGTGTGGGCGCGCTTGCAGCCGCTCTCGTCCGACAAGACGCTCGCGGAATTTTCGCAGGCCATGGCGCAGGTGCCCCTGCTCCACGATCCCGGTACGCACTGGAATTACAGCGCGGGCGTCGACGTGCAGGCGCGGCTGGTTGAAGTGTTGTCGGGCCAGCCGTTTGCTGAATATGTGGCGCAGGCGATCTTCCAGCCGCTGGGCATGACGGACACCGGCTGGCAGCGCAGCCCCGCTGATCGCCCGCGCCTCGCCCGCATCTATGAAGGCGAGAACGGTGCGCTGGCACCGTGGAGCGACGACCGCCTGCTCAACGCCAGCTTCACGGGCCAGCCGATGACCATGGGCGGATCAGGCCTTGTGTCCACGGTCGATGATTACATGAAGTTTGCGCGGATGCTGCTGGGCGAAGGCAGCCTGGACGGTGTGCGCATTCTCAAGCCGTCGACCATCCGACTGATGGCGACCGACCAGCTCGATCCGCGCATTCCGCCAGCCAATCGGTCATGGCTGGTGGGCAAGGGCAATGGCGGGTTCGGCTTCGATGTGTTCGTGCGCACCGGCCAGCCGCAGTCTGGGCAAGAAAATCGTGGCAGCGTCGGCGAATTTTACTGGGATGGCTTGCCCTCGATGCTGTTCTGGGTTGATCCGGCGCAGGACATGGCGGTGATTCTGGCGACCCAGAAAGTGCCGTTCGACAATGATCTGCACCGCGACTTCAGGGTGGCGGTTTACGGCGCGGATTACACCGGCCCGGCAGGCGACTGAACAGGCCGCAGCAGAAAATCGCGCCACACGGCGGGTGCGGTATCGTCCTCCAGCGGGTTCCAAACCGTCGCCATGCGCGCCCGAGCCTCAGCCTCGGGCACACCGGCGGCGCAGTCGATCAGGTAGAAGAACGCCGTCACCCGCCAGTTCATGATGCAATGCACATGATGCGGGCCGGGACGCGCGGTAAGGGCCTGCGTGAGCGCGGCGACATGCTGCGGCATTGGCGCATCGAAGGGCACGGGGATATGGGTATAGGCGATTCCGTGGGCCGCCATCAGCGCCGCCTCGTCCGCCAGCGCTTCGGGGTGGCTGGCGAGCGCGAGGTTCACCACATGGCGCACCCCGATCGCCGCCAGCCGCGCAGGGTCGCCCGCTTCAAGCTTGCCCGAAGTGGTGATTCCATCCGCCCGCCGCTGCCAATGGCGGATGTCGGCGGGATCACCCGGTTCGATCATTTGCGCGCGACCCGTTTCGTCCCCTCGATCGCCTTGTCCTCATTGGCACGCTTGATGACATAGGCGCGGATCGCTTCGATCTCCTGCTTGGTGAGCGAGCCCTTGAAGCTGGCCATGCCGTTATCTTTCAGCGCGCCGCCTTCGACCACCGCGTTCCACGCCGCCGCGCTTTCGAGCGATCCGGCTCGGCGCAGATCGGGCAGCACGGTCGATCCGACAGCGCCCGGCGCATGGCATACTGCGCAGTAACGGCCATATTTCAGCTGGCCCACGGCGATCACCTCGGGCGCCGCGGTGCTGGGCGGCGGGTCGAGCGGGAGATCGGCCAGCGCGGGCTCTGGCGGCAGCTTGGCCGCGCCGCCCAGCTTGAACACCAGCAGGCGCGAGATATTGCGCACCGGCGCCTTGCGGTTGATGAGATCGCCATCGACCGACAGGGCATAGGCCCCGCCCCAGCCGGCCAGCACGGCAACATATTGCTCGCCATTGACGGTGTAGGTGACCGGTGGTGCAACCACCCCGGTTTGCGCGGCGAAGCTCCAGAGCTTCTTGCCGTTCGCAGCATCATAGGCGTTGAATTCGCTGCCCGTGGTGCCTTGGAACACCAGGCCGCCGCCCGTCGCCAGCAAGCCGCCGTTCCACGGCCCGGGGTGCTCAACCGTCCAGCGCGGCTTTTGCGCCACAGGATCCCACGCCACCAGCATGCCCTTGAGCGTGCCCGCGACCTGCTTGCGGAAGCCCCCATCGGGCGGCAGATCGCCCGCGCCAAGGTTGAAGCCGACATTGAAGCCGCGCGCGGTGTCGGGCTTCCAGTCCGCCTCGGGCGCGTACATCATCCCTGCCTCGAAGGCGGGGATATAGACGAGGTTTTCGGTGGGGCTGTAGGCCATCGGGTGCCAGTTATGCCCGCCCAGCGCGCCGGGCGTGACCACCGCGGGCTTGCCGGTCTTGTCGACGCGGGTTTCGGGATTTTCGATCGGGCGGCCGGTCTTGGGGTCAATCCCGGTTGCCCAGTTGACGCTGACATAGGGCTTGGCGGAGAGGAACTTGCCCGTCTCGCGGTCGATCACATAGAAAAAGCCATTCTTGGGCGCCTGCATCAGCACCTTGCGCATCGCCCCGTCGATTTCCATGTCGGCGAGCATGATGTGCTGGGTGGCGGTGTAATCCCAGGTCTCGCCCGGCGTGGTCTGGTAATGCCAGACATATTCGCCGGTCTTGGGGCGCACCGCTACGATGCTGGAAAGGTAGAGGTTATCCCCCTCACCCGTGCCGTCCTTGCCCGGTGAACGATAGGCGCGGTTCCACGGGCTGCCATTGCCCACCCCGATATAGAGCAGATCGAGATCGGGGTCGTAGGCCATCGAATCCCACACCGTCCCGCCGCCGCCAATCGCATCCGACGCGCCCAGCACGTCCATGTTCCAGGTCTCAGCCGCCTTCTGGAGATAGGCGGGCGCATCCTTGGGATCGCCGCCCTCTGGCACTGTGTAGAACTTCCACAATTGTTCGCCGCTGTTCGCATCATAGGCGGCAACAAAGCCGCGCACACCGAATTCCGCACCCCCATTGCCGATGATGACCTTGCCATCGATCACGCGCGGCGCGCCGGTGATGGTGTAGCTTTTGGACTGGTCGACCGTGACCTTTTCCCACGCGACTGCGCCGGTATCGCGGTTGAGCGCGATCAGCCGGCCATCCAGCGTGCCGAAGAACAGCTTGTCGCCCCATGCGGCCAGCCCGCGGTTCACCACATCGCAGCAGGCCTTGACCGCGGTTTCGCCGGGTACCTTGGGGTCATATTCCCACAAGGGCTTGCCCGTGGTGGCATCGAAGGCCTTCACCTTGCTCCAAGCGGTGGTGAGATAGAGCTTGCCGTCGATCACCAGCGGGGTCGCTTCCTGACCGCGCGCGGTATCCATATCGGCATACCAGGCAAGGCCAAGCTGGCCCACGTTCTCGCGGTTGACCGCGTCCAGCGGCGAATAGCGTTGTTCAGAATAGGTGCGCCCGTGGCTGATCCAGTTGGCTCCGTCGCCGTCTGCCCCGACCAGCATGGCGGTGGTGATGCCCTCACCACCGGCCCCGGTTGCTTCAAAAATCTGGCTGCAATTGGCCAGCGTCCCCGCCGATATCAACAGCGCGCCGCCCAGCGCCCACCGCTTGAGGTCCATCAAACCCGCTCTCCCTGTTTTTGTCGCTTATGCGCTTTTGCAACATCGTGCCTCGTCATTCGCGGCTTGTCCATGCCTACCGCTCCTGCCAAGTGGAGAGCGGCGGATGGGGCCAACAGGAGACTTTTCAATGTGCGATGAAAGCAAGCTGGCCGATTGGGCCAAGCAGACCATCAGCCGGCGGCAGTTCGGTGCGCTGACCGGCGCTGCAGCCCTGACCGCCTGTGCCGGCGGCGAAAGCGCCACCAATGCACAAGACCCGGCCCCCGGCCTGAAGGAACGCGGCGTCAACTTCCCCACCCCGGACGGCACGCTGGACGGGTTTTTCGTCCAACCGGACAGCGGCACTCACCCGGCCGTGATCCTGTGGCCCGACATCGCCAGCATCCGCGAGGCCAAGCGCAATATCGCCCGCAAACTGGCAGCCGCGGGCTACGCCGTGCTGGTGGTGAACCCCTATTACCGCGACGTGACCGGCGAACAATTTGCCGATTTCGCCGCCTTCATCGCAGACGGCGGCTTCCAGAAGGTTGGCCCGTGGCGGGGCAAACTGAATGCAGAGGCGATCATGCGCGATGCCACGGCAATCGTGGACTGGCTTGACCGGCAGGAAGGCGTCGATCAGGCCCACGGCATCGGCACGCAGGGCTATTGCATGGGCGGGCCGTTCACCATCTGGAGCGCAGCCGCCGTGCCATCACGCATCAAGGCCGCAGCAAGCTTCCACGGCGGCGGCCTGGTGCGGGTAGACAATCCGATGAGCCCGCATGCGCTGCTGGACAAGGTCGATGCCGACCTGCTGATCGCCGTCGCGCAAGACGACGATGCCAAAGCGCCGACTGACAAAACCGTGTTCGCCCAAGCTGCCAAGGCAGCGGACGTTGACACGGTGGTCACCGTCTATCCAGGCGATCACGGCTGGATGGTTCCCGACAGCCCGGCGTATAATGTAACAGCCGCCGCGCGCGGAGAGGCCGACCTCAAGGCGCTTTACGCCGCCGCGCTGGCTTAGGACTTCGGCGCCGCTCGGCGCGGACCATCGTGGCGAAAGTCACGACGGTCCGCTTTCGGGCTGCCGCAGCGGTGTATTGGATGGCTGGGAATGGGTGGTAAGGCGAACGGCGGCTTTACCTACGGCTGCCCTGTTTCCGGACGTTGCGAAGCGCATGGGTCTGCGGTAGCCTTATAGCGATTGTCCGGGAACATTTATCCGCCATGCGTGATTTTGAAAAAGGGGTCGCGCTGGCGATGGTAGCTTTTGTAGCCACCCTGCTCGCCTCCTGCTCCTCTAATGACCCTTGTGCCTTAGACGGCAAGCGCGTCACGTGGGGCGGCAGGTTAACCTACTCGGACTCCGATCCATTTTCTCCGCCGGGCGGTTTCTTCTTGAAGATAAGCGGCCCTACTTTGAATAATACCGCCGAGCATGCAGCTCTTTATAAAAGTGAAAATGTCTACACTGCATTCATAAAAGATGGCAGCCAAGCGGCAGAATTCATTCGCGCACGAAAACCCGACATGTCCTCGATAGATATTGTTGGAGTTTGGCGTGGAACGGCGGGATATTTCGCCGAAGAATGCGGACTCCCGCTTACCGAGAGAAAGTTCTTTGAAGTCGAGCAGATCAATGATCAAATCGAACTGATCATAAATTAATAGAGATGTAGTGAAAGCCGGTGATTTGCTACTGGTCCGCCTTTGGTTTTGATATTTTGACGAATGCCCTCTGCTTCGGGGTCGATAGGTGAACGGCAGGAATTTTTCGCGACCTGGGTCAAGCTGCCGTGCCGCTTTCGGGATCGCGCGCAGGCCCGGCGCATGGCCGGTCGTGGGTGGTTTTCTGCCGTGGCTCGTTGCCTGATTATCATCTGCCGAAGGTCAGTGTAGCTCGCCAGATCAGAGCCATACCGAGCGGCGGTCGACGTTTCGCTGAAATCCGGCTGCAAAAGACGACGCTCGCGCTTGCAGAATAAGCAGGCGGCTTTCTGCGGTCCGAGCGAAAACGAGATCGGAACAGCCAATTCGCTCCAGCCAAAGCTCCGCAAAGCGCTCGGCGAATTCCTTGCGGGTCCCCAATGCCGCCGGGACCGCGTGATAATCGATACGCCTTCGCGGCCCCAGCCATGAGCGGCGCACCAGCAGATAGCGCGGGTTCTGCACCGGTCCGAGAATCTCGGCGATAGCCTGCATCACCTGGCGTTCGGCGGCGCGGCTGACCCCGGTCAGGACCACATCCTTGCGCCCGTCGACGCTGGTGAGGATTTCAACTGCAGCGTATTCCAGTTCCCGTCCGCTGAGGAGATCGGCATCGACCAGCGCCCGCAGCGTCACCCATACCACCTCGTGTAAAGACCCTTCGAGCGAGCCGTTGCGCCACGCCAACCGGCCTGCCTTTATCAGCCGAGGCAAGCTCGCCAGGGTCGCCACTCCTGCGATCCCCATGCCTACCATACCGAAATCCGCATAGGTCTGCACCTCGCGGAGCTCGTTAGCCGCGGCAAGCGCGCCGCCACCCACCGCGCTCCAGCCAAGCGCGTGCAGAGTGTCGAACCAGCTGAGCGCGCGCGGGGAATAGCTAGTTGCCGCCGTTTCGCGCACGCGGGCTCGCGCGTCTCCTTCGCCAAGCGAGACTCGCCAGCGTTCGGCAATGGCTGGACGGTCAGCGGCAATACTGAACGTGCGAAGGTTGCTGGTGGCCATCGACGATGCAGGGTCGACACCGAGCCTCGCCACACCATCCTCGATCAGCGTCGACGCGCCATTCGCAATCCCCTCGAACGCCTTGAACCGCCGCGCGACCACGCCGAGATCGGAAATGCTCGGCATGCCGCTGTCGCCCAGAAATCCCCAGTTGAGGGTCGTCGCCAGCACGTCCCAGCTTTCGCGGTCCGCCGGATCGAGCGTGGCGAGGTGCCAGATATTGGCGACCTTGTCTGCCCGGGCCGGGTCGATCCTGATCGCTCGCCCGCGCATCTGGTTGGACAGCATGAACGATGCGGTGTTGCTCGCCAGCACAAGACTATTGAGCACCGGCGCGTCCCAGCCCTCGCCGAGCAGCGATTGCGTGCCGACAAGAATATGAAGGTCGCCGCGGGTGAACAGCTCCGTGATGACCCGCACCAGCCCCGCCGAGCTTCCTGTGCGGCACGTGATCTGCACATGATCCGGGCAGGCGGCTAGATCGGAAGACCGGAAATCTGACGGGTCGAGCCGCATCTCCGCTGCGACTGCGTGCAGGCTGGCAAGCGCCCGCCTCGGTATCAGCACAAGGCTACCGGTCAGCACGCCGAGATAATCTTCGTCGATGGCCGAGCGGCGCAGCATCTCGAAAATCGGCACGACCCCAAGCTTGGCTGGCACATAGGGCGTATCGGCACGCGCGGGCAGTTCGCCGGCGCGGATGTGGTCGGATAGAACGACCATGCGCAGGTCGGCGCCGAGTGCAGCGGTCTCGGCGCGGGCAATCGTGACGATGGAGTCCATCTTGGCGAGGCTGGACGTCATCAGCTTGAACACCGATCGTGTGTGGGTCAGCCGCACCCGGTCGCCCTCGATCAGGCCCTGGCGATGCAGCCGATTGCGCATGGCCTTGAGCCGCGCAGGTTCGAGCGGAAAGCTGGCAGTGTGCTGGACGATCAGCCCATCAAGGAACCGTTCGAGCCAAAACACCGAAGGCGCGGGAACATCGCGCGCCGACACGCCAAGTAATTTCAGCGCAGACTTGGGCAGATCGCGCCCTGCCGAAGCGAGGAGGACAAGCACTGCCGAAAGCATGTCTGGCGCTTCGAGAATGGATTCGACATGCGCCTTGGGATCGGTCAGCCACGGATGTGCAGCCAGCCAGTCGAGCAAGCTGTCATCGGCACGCAGTTCGCGCGCAAGTTCCCCGATCGCCTTGCGTCGCTGCTCCAGCAGTTCAAGGGCGTCCTCGGTCGGCGCTGACAGGATCAGGTGATCCTGATGCGGACAAAGATCGCCATTGCGCACCAGTTCGGGGATTCCGATTTCGATGTCGATCGGCCCGCACAACTCCTCGTAGCGCGACCATTCGGCGAAGCTGGCATCATAGGGCGGAGTCGCGGTCAGGGATACAATTCGGACGTCCTGCAAGCGGTTGGCAAGCTCGATCAGGCATTTCCACCATTCGCGCCGCAGATGATGTGCCTCGTCAAGCACAAGCGTGAGCGGGCCGCATTTGTTTAGGGTATCGATCAGCGCCTCAAGCTCTTCGCCCCGGCGCAAGGCATCGAGCGCCTGATAAGTCGTCAGCGTCAGCTGGCGCAAATCGGCAAGGTCGCGGGAGATCGAAACGGCAGCCGGCGGCGAATTAAGAAAAAGCGGACAGAGGCGCTGTTCCCATTGGTCGCGGATCGCGATTGTTGGTGCAAAGACGAGCGCGGGTCTGCCGATGCGCCGGACGATTTCGAGGCCGAGCACGGTCTTGCCTGCACCTGGAGCCGCAACCACGTGCAGGCGGCGATCACCGAGATGATCGTCCATCTCCTCCAGGACACGCGCCTGATAGTCGCGCCACTTCCCCTTGAAGTTCATGTCCTTGAGCACAGCGTGTCGATAGCAGGTGCTATTTCACTCGACCATATGGTTCATTGAAGCTGAGATGGCAGGATCAACAGGTCAGCAAGGCGATCTCAGAACGACGGCTTCGGGGTCGATAACCGAAAGGCAGCTTTCCGCAGCACATGCGATAAAGCCGCCATCATCGTCAGAGTTATCGAAAACCTTACTGCAGCACTCAGTTAAGCCCCGCCTAAGCCTTGCGCGCTTTGGCCCGCGCGTTCGCCGCTCCAAATCGGCCATGCTTGCGATAACGCAGCATCCACTTGTCGAGGAACAGGCCCAGCGGCTTGGGCTCGATCCCCAATTCGGCAAAACCGCGCGCGCCCGGTGCAACCGTGCTACCGGGCTTCAGCAGCGTCCACTGGTCGCGGCTCATCGGAGTGCCGGGAAGGGCGGCAAAGGTCGCGCTCAGGCTGTCCGGCACGGGCAGGAAGGTGCGCTTGCGCCCTTGCGCGGCGGCGATCCGTTCGTGGATTTCCATCATGGTCAGCTGCTCTGGCCCGCCCAGTTCGTAGATGTGCCCGCCGTGCAGTTCCGGGTGCTCCAGCGCCACTGCAACCGCCTCGGCCACATCATCGGCATAGACCAGTTGCAGCTTCGCCTCCGGCCCGAACACGGGGAGAACGGGAAGCATCTCGATCATGCCGCCGAACAGGTTCAGAAAATTGTCGTCCTTGCCGAACACGATCGAAGGCCGCAGCACCGTCGCCTTGGGAAAAGCTTCGAAAACCCGCCGTTCCCCCAGCGCCTTGCCGCGCGCATAGGCCGTGGACGAAGCGTCATCCGCGCCGATCGCGCTAACGTGGACGAACGACTTCACGCCCTTGTTCTGCGCCATCCGCGCGATGGTGCCGGGGGCCTCACCCATCAGCTTTTCGAGATCGCCGGCAAAGGCGCCAACGAGATTGACCACATGGCTCGCCCCATCCAGCGCCGCGGCGACGTGTTCGTCGCGCGTGATATCGCAGGGCATCAGCTGCAACTGTCCCAGATTGGCGAGCGGCTTGAGATCCTGCGCCTTGCCGGGCGACCGGCTAGCCAGCCGCAGCCGCGCGCCGCGCGCCAGCAGACTTTGCGCGACATAATTGCCGATGTAGCCGGTGCCTCCGAAAATCGTGATAAGCTGGCCGGAAAGCGGAGAGGAGGTGGGCATGGTCAGGGTGCTCTTGGTGCCGTGGCGAATTGCTGGCAGCGCTTTGCGTCAACGCGGGCTGACAGGCAAGAGTTCCGGCGGCTGAGAGTTGGCGAAATCCGGGCGGATCGGCGCAGACCCGCTCCAAATCGCTCCATACGCCTGGCTGACGCTGACTTGATGCCTGCTGGGCAGCAGGTTTTCGCCCGGTTCTGGCCTTTCGGCGGCCAGCCGCGCGCAATGTTTATCGGTCGGTGAGGTTTGCATTGACAGCCCCTCAACCCCCGGCTAATCGCCCGCCCCTACCCAGCTTCCGGCAGCGATGACCGGTTGCACCGTGCCCAGATGGCGGAATTGGTAGACGCACCAGCTTCAGGTGCTGGCGCTCGCAAGGGCGTGGAGGTTCGAGTCCTCTTCTGGGCACCATTTCTCAATCCCATGACATCCCGAAAGGGTCGACAAAACGGCGGAAATCTGCCATTTTTGACCCTCACCGATCCCGGATTGTGCCAGCCGATTTCAGGCAATCCGGGGCCATGAAGTGCCACGCTAGGGTCGATATGGCCCCGCCAGAAATTGCAGTGGCCCCATGACCCCGTTGCCACTCGCTGGTCCCTTCCGGGACCTGCTGAGGAGAATCGAGAATGGCGCTCACAGATCTGAAAATCCGCAGCCTCCGCCCGTCGGAGAAGATCACCCGGCACACCGACGATCGTGGCCTGTACGTTGAGGTGCATCCAAGCGGATCGAAGCTGTGGCGCTACAAATACCGATACGCTGGCAAGCAAAAGCGGCTCGCGCTCGGCCGCTATCCTGATGTCGGCCTTGCAGAAGCCCGCGCGAGGCGCGACGAGGCCCGCAAGAAGGTCGAAGCGGGAATTGATCCGCTGCTGGAGCGCAAGCGCGAGAAGCTCGTCGCGCGCTTCAGTGCTGCGAACACCTTCGGCGACATCGCAAAGGAGTACATCGACAAGCGTGTGGCGGAGGGACAATCTGAGGCGACCACCCAGAAAGCCAATTGGCTGCTTGAACAGCTCAAGCCGCTCTGGACCTTCCCGGTCACCGACATCAAGCCCGTTGACCTGTTGGCTGCGCTGAAACGCGTCGAGGCGCAGGGCAAGTATGAGACGGCGCGACGCTGCCGGTCCTTTGCCGGCCGCGTCTTCCGCTATGCCGTCGCGACCGGACGCGGCGAGAGCGACCCAAGCGCAATCCTGCGTGGCGCGCTGGTGGTGCCGAAGACCAAGCATCACGCCGCAATCCTCGACCCCAAGCAGCTGGGCGAGTTGCTGCGCGCCATGGACAACTACAGCGGGCACAAAATCTCCAGGCTCGCCATGCAAGTCTCGCCCCACGTCATGACGCGCCCGGGAGAGTTGCGCATGGCGGTCTGGTCGGAGTTCGATCTTGATAACGCGGTTTGGAAGATTCCGGCCGAACGCATGAAGATGCGCCGACCGCACGAGGTTCCCCTGTCCCGTCAGGTCCTCGCCTACCTGCGCGAGCTGTTCGAGCTCACCGGGCCTGACGGCTATGTCTTCCCGGCATTCCACACCTGGCGGCGCCCGCTCAGTGAGAACACGATCAATCAGTGTTTCCGGCGGATGGGCTACGCAGTCGGGGAAGTGACCGCGCATGGCTTGCGAACTACCGCTTCGACCCTTCTCAACGAAAGCGGCAAGTGGTCGCCTGATGCGATCGAGCGATCACTCGCTCATGCGGACTCGAATGCCATTCGTGGCACCTACAACCGTGGCCGCTACTGGGACGAGCGTGTTGCGATGCACCAGTGGTGGAGCGACTATCTCGACGAGTTGCGGGCGGATGTATCTGATGAGACCGTCAGGAAACTCAGGGCACGGGCCTAGCGTGAGCCTTCCGCGGCATTTAGTGTCCGCGCGACCTGGTCGGTTATGTCCTCTCGATAGCCGACCGGGTCTGCGATCCAGCGATTGATGGCGGACTCCCGCCAGCCTGCGCCATGCACGCTGATCCTCACCTGGCTCGGGAATGTGCCCTCGGCAATCTTGCGGTACACGGTCGAGCGGGAAAGGCCTGTTCGATCAAGAACGGTCCTGAGGCGGATGATTCTGTCGGTTGTGTTTGGCATAGGACTGACCTCCATCGGTTGATCTGCAGTGGCACCCCGTGACTGAGGTCACCGCAACCACTGGCCGTCAGGCAAGCTCAAAATCGCGTGCGGGCACTGCGGCGTAGCGAAGGCGGCAGTTTAGCGGGGCTGAGGCCAAAGCGGCTTTCAGGATGGGGCGTCACGCCAAGCTGCACCGCAGCGCTCGTATGCGAGTCGGGCAGGCATCTGCATGGATTTCGGGCGTGTGCTGACAGCGCTAGGGCATCCTTTGCCCTGCCATTGGAATGACCTGCTCCTGTGTGACGGCCCGTGCCGGGCGGGATCAACAGCCTGCCCGCTCCTTCGGGCTTCGCCCTCCCGTGTTGGCTGTTGCGCGTTTCACGCTGACCCGCCCGGCCATCCGGCCCGTCCCTTCATCCGCGTTCCCAACGACAGGACGAAGGATTTACCATGGCCCGCACCGCAACCGCCAGCATCTACGACACCATCACCAACCAGATCATCGCCGCGCTGGAGCGCGGCACCGGCGACTACACGCTCCCATGGCACCGCAGCAGCGCCCCGCTCACGCGCCCCGTCAATGCGGTCACCCGCAAGGCCTATCGCGGCGTCAATGTCCTCGCCCTCTGGGCCAGCGCCGAAGCGCAGGACTTCGGGCACGGTCTCTGGGCGACCTATCGCCAGTGGCAGTCGCTGGGCGCGCAGGTCCGCAAGGGCGAGAAGGCCTCGCCGATCGTGTTCTACAAGGTCCTGGACAAGCCCGAGGACAGCGAAGTCGAGGCGCGAGAGGGCGCGGGCCGGATCTTCGCGCAGGGCTCGCATGTGTTCAACATCGCGCAGGTTGAGGGCTATGCTCTGCCCGAGGTGTCGGAAGCCGAGGCGTTCGATCCCATCCCTGATGTCGAGACCTTCATCGCTTCCACCGGTGCTGCCATCCGCATCCAGGGCGAGAGCGCCCACTACACCCCGTGCACCGACACGATTACCATGCCCGATCGTGAACGGTTCTTCGCTACCGGCACCGCCAGTGCCGCGCAGAACTGGTATGCCATCCTGCTTCACGAGCTGGTTCACTGGACCGGGGCCGATCACCGCCTCGCCCGAACCTTCGGCAAGCGCTTCGGCGACGAGGCCTATGCCATGGAAGAGCTGGTCGCCGAGCTTGGCTCAGCCTTCCTCTGCGGCGACCTTGGCCTGTCGGTCACCCCGCGTCCGGATCATGCCTGCTACCTCGCCAGCTGGCTCAAGGTGCTCAAGGGCGACAACCGCGCGATCTTCACCGCTGCCAGTGCGGCGGCGAAGGCGGCGGAGTGGTTGGGGAGGAGCATCGACAACGGCTCACCTTGCATCGGCTAGGGTCGCAGCCAAGCAACTTGGAAAAACATCCGATAGGCTTAGGGGTATTCGCAGGGGGCTGATATCCATGGCCATGTCCTTAAAGGACAAACTTCTATCGAAGCTGGAGACGGTTCGATATGGACAGCAGCCTTTCAGCCTGCGGTAAACGGAGCTACGTCCGGTGACAGAGCAGGTTGACGCCCCAGGCCGCGGGGGAGCCAGTAAGGGCGTGACCAGTAGATGTATCTTTATGCCTATGCACATGAAATCTTGAAGTTGAGGCCAGATCGGACCAATGACGACAGCCGAAAGCACCATTGAACGGGAACTGATTTCAAAGCTTGAAGAGCTAAAATACGAGTATCGCCCAGATATTCGTGACCGAGCAGCACTCGAGCAAAACTTTCGGGAGAGGTTCGAAGCCCTCAATCGCGTCCGCCTCACCGACACCGAATTTCAGCGTCTGCTGGAGAGCATCACCACTCCCGACGTGTTCGCCGCCGCCAACATCCTGCGCGGATACAGCAGCTTTGAGCGCGATGATGGCACGCCGCTCAACTACACCTTGGTCAACATCAAGGATTGGTGCAAAAACACGTTCGAGGTGGTCAACCAGCTCCGCATCAACACGGATAACAGCCACCATCGCTATGACGTGATCCTGCTCATCAACGGCGTGCCTGCCGTGCAGATTGAGCTTAAGACGATGGCTGTCAGCCCGCGCCGCGCCATGCAGCAGATCGTCGATTACAAGACCGATCCCGGCAACGGATATGGCAAAACACTGCTTTGCTTCATCCAGATTTTCGTCGTTAGCAATCGCACCGACACTTGGTATTTCGCCAACAACAACGCGCGCCAGTTCAGCTTCAATGCCGATGAGCGGTTCCTGCCGATCTATCAGTTCGCCAGCGAGGATAACAAGAAGGTCACGCATCTCGACAGCTTTGCCGAGAAATTCCTGGCGAAGTGCACCCTTGGCCAGATGGTCAGCCGCTACATGGTGCTTGTTGCCAGCGAACAGAAGCTGATGATGATGCGGCCCTACCAAATCTATGCTGTGAAGGCGATTGTGGAGTGCATCCACCAGAACTGCGGTAACGGCTATGTCTGGCACACCACCGGCAGCGGGAAGACGCTGACATCCTTCAAGGCATCAACCTTGCTCAAGGACAATGACGACATCGCCAAATGCCTGTTCGTCGTTGAGAACGGCGGTGCAAAATTAGACCACGGTAGCGGCGACGAAGTGTTGCTGCGGGCGGCGTAAAAGTCGTCCACTTTGCCCTTTTGCGGGAGCGGG
>NZ_PKRO01000042.1 GCF_002855495.1 Porphyrobacter sp. TH134 | reverse complement strand
CCCGGAAGACCATCCGCCGGGAAATCGATCAGGCCAAGGCGACACCTCGTAAAGCTGGATGTCGCCTTACGGCTCCTGTGAACTGTCCTTCAACACGAGGCACGCCGGGCCGAGGAACTGGCCAATCGCCTCGAAAGCCAAGCATCGTTCTTCGAAGGCGACAGTGCAGCGGGCAGTCTTAATCTGTCGCAGGCTTATCGCGAGTGGGGATTGGCCGAGATTGATAGCAACCGCGATTTCTACGGCCCGGTGCGTTTCGACGATATCAGCTTCCAACTCAGCCCCGAAGGTCAGGCACTCCAGGCCAAATTCATTGAGAGCTATGCTGAGCAACTTCGCGAAGGGATCGATGATCGCCTTGTCCTGACCACCGGACAGCCCGTCTCCCGTCCCGCAGCCTCAAGCGCAAATTCAGTGCGTGGGCGCGCGCAGATTGGCGGAGGTGACCAAGTATCCGTCCCTCAAGTGGACACAGAAATCGTCAAAGATGAGGTTCAGCGAGCTCAGGCCGCTGGCCGCCAGACGCTTGAGGGCTCAAGATCACGCCTAGATCGCGCCACCAAGGCAGCAAAGGGTGCTAGTGCAGAGGCAGCAGACGATGTGAAGGAGTGGTAATGTCTTGACATCACCAGAGCCCGAGTGAGGAGCCGATCAGATAAGAGAAACCGACGGCAATCACGACAGTCACACCAACTGTCAGCCTTCGACTCCAAGGGTCTGCCCAAGCTTTATTGATGCGATATTCCGTGAGACGATTGTCGCGAATTGCTTGATCAATCTCGGACAGCCCTTCCCACTTTGGGGTTCCAGCCGTCTTGGAGCTTTCGATATCTAACTTCGTCATCATGGCGTTCATCTCAGTTGCAGCCGGAACATAGGGGAAACACTTTTGCAAGGCCAGAAAAATGAGAAACGCGCGAATGTGGGTGCTGCCTTAAGGATCGGAGTACCTTCTGCAGGTTTCGGAACACGTTCCCCGGAACCTTCGCGTTGAATAGCTGAGCCAACCTTACGCAGCCCTAGTCCCGATCAAGCCGGAAGTGTAATCGAGGGGTATCTCACTTCAGTCCTGTAAAAAGGTTTGTCGGTTGGCCTGACCATGAAACTCGCAGCGCCTTCTTCGCGCGCGTCGCTGCAACGTGAAGAAGCGAGCGGTACTGGCAAATTATATCGTCCCGATCCGCTGCATCTACCGCGCTCTTTAGAGCGCCCTGAGGTGGAAATGACCCATCAGATAGAAACGGAATTGCAACAGCAAAAAACTCTAGCCCCTTCGCCCGATGCATCGTCGTGATCCGAACTCCAGTAGCGGAACGGTCGTCCGGGCCAGACTGAAGGACAACGGTTTCGATACCAGCTGCACCTAGCGCGCTCCTGACCCTGTCCGTGTCTAGTCGACGTGCGCAGAGGACACCGATCTCAGCGAGCCGCATTTGGTCCGTTGGGAGTGACCGAACCCAAGCCACCAACCCATCCAGTTCTTCCGCCTCAGATCGACACCCAACCAGCTCCGGAGCGACCCCGCGCATGAGGCTAATGTAGCCGCGCAAGCTGTCCGTACCCTCGTCTAGGTCGTCCACGTTGACCCCCTCAAGGATGGAGACGGCCCAGGCACGTATCTCTTGTGTCGTGCGGTAGTTGAGCCGAAGGCGCTTCGAACGTCCTCGGACGTTGATCCCGCATGCGGACATGGCGGCCCGCCGTCCGTAGATCCGCTGATGCGCATCCCCCACGATGAAAAGTGAGTTTTTGTCCCCGGACAGATTCTCCGGAATGATCGCTCTGATCAATCGGAACGCCTGTTCCCCCATGTCCTGTGCCTCGTCCACGATAACGGCCGAATAAGGAAGATTCGGTGCTTCGGCGGACAAGATCTCGGTTGCCTCCCGGTACGCGTCATCCGGCTCTGCGAGCCGCTCGCTGATCAGTCGGACCCGATAATCGGCGAAGATATCCCACAGGGCAGCCCGCTTCCTCCGATCTAGTGGGGTGCCACGTCCGGCTCGAGACGCCTTCAGGTATGCCTTTTGGTCGACAAGCCCTTTCGCCTGAATGATCTGCGACCACTCCGCCCGCACAAATGCCTCAGACAGCCCCTCCGGCAGCTCATGATCGTCGAACACTTCTCGCCAGATTTGGTCCAGCCGATCCCGCGCTTCCCCAAAGAAGGCAACCTCGCGCGCAAAACTCTTCCGCTTTAGAAACTGTGATACCCACCGATCGAGATTGATGACCTCGATCCGGGGTGGGCGTGCATCAAGATGGGCTGGGCAAAGGGTCCGCAGGTTGGCCTCGATGTCATGGGCTAGGCTGGTCGTAAAGGTAGTTAAAAGGACCCGCTGGCCCGCCCGGTCCGGGATCTTTTCGATCTGGTCCGCCAGGTGCTTAGCCCTGTGCATCGCGACGACAGTTTTGCCGGTCCCAGCACCACCTCGGACCAAGGCCGGGCCATTATAGTCCCGGTAGGCGATCTTGCGCTGTTCCGGATGCAGGAAAATGCGCCATCCTTCTAGCCCTTCCTCGAAAACACGACGCAGCTCGGCTTCGCTGTCTGGGATGAAGATTGTCTGGCGGCTCTGCTCCGTCTCGATCATCCGACCGAATGTTAGCTCAGTCGCCGGCACTTGGGCTTCTGCCTCAGTCTCTCCGCCGATCCCGGTCAGGGACCTAATTTCTTCGTCCTCATAGCCGGCAGCGACCGCGTAGAGTATTTGGTAGGTGAGCGGATCGAACTGGTCTTCAGCCGCCTCCAGATCATCGATTGTCGGGACGAGGTAAACCGCGGCGAGTTCCTCCTCAGGTACACCGAGTGTCCGCAAACGCGTGTTAGGGACACCTTCGAACAGACGTGGGGCCGCTACAGCTGGGGTGGCTACCAGCTCTGGCACTACCTCAACCTCTTCGATGATCCGGACGCGGTTCGTCTCCGGATCCAGCTTGACCCGGCGTCCGGCCGCCCAGCGGTATGCTTTGTCGTGCTCGTTTACGTGCACAAACATGATGTCGCGGCCCACCTCAAAGGCGATTGCACGGTAACCCTGATCGACACGCAGTGACTTGATTGAGTTGTCCTTTGCACCCTCCACGGTTTCGAGGTTGAGCCCGTTCGCGGACGGGTCGGACATGTAGCGGGTCATCATGTCCATGAACTTGAGCGCCACCCGATCCGGCAGTTTCCGCAAGCTCTTCATGCAGCCTATGTCATAGGAGACCCGTTTGTTCATTGTGTCCGTCATTTCCGCGCCTCCTGAAGGGCTGTGATAACTCTCGAAACCGTCTCTCCGACTTGGTCCGTTTCTGGGTCAAACTGGATAAGGACCCAGCCAACCTCATCGACGGCCATCTCAGCGACAGCTACGCGCGCGTCCGCCCAGCCAAACTCCATCATCCCGATTACGCGGCCACCAGTTAGCAAGTCGTCCCCAATCCGGTCTGGCCCGGGTGTCTCTGCGGCTATCAGTGCATCGATCAGAGTATGGAATGCTTCGTCGCAGAGGGCGCGCGCCTCCTCCCATGCGGCGGCCCCGGCACCAAGTTCATCTTGCTCAACGGGGTCCAGCATGTCCGGCGGGGCAAGCGTGTCGAGCCCATCGAACTCAACATGAAGCCCTCGCGCGCCCTGGAACAGGTTTACCAGCCGCCAAAGCCCCCGCCATGCCTCGGAGTAAAGGGTTTTAGCAGCCGGGACGTCGCCTGGGTCGGGAAGGACAGCATGCAGCAGAAGCCGGATATCACGATCTGACTGCGCCCATTCGGTTGGCGAGATTTTCTTGCAAGCCAAATAGAGATCGAGGGCGCCGGTTCCGACATGTTCTGATGCCTCAGATGATGCAAGGAACAAGCGACCTGTTTCGGACAGGGTAGCATGCCTTGGCAGCTGGTCGAGTGGCCGCCCCCCCTTCACAAGGCCCCGGACCAGAACCGAACGGATCGTTGTCTCGCTGTCGTCTTCGCCGTCTAGGAGGTGTTTCAGCGCATCGAGAGTGCTTACTGCCTGAAGGGCGCGCACCGCTTCCGCATGCGCAGAAAAAAGCGGGTTAGCCAGAGCATGTCCAAGAGGCCCGGTCATTTGCGGCCCAAGGGCGTTTTCAGAGAGCGGGTTAAGGTAGCCCTTATCGTCTTGGTCCAAGTCTCGCCAGGATAGTGTCCAGACCCGCACCTGCCCAGACCGGATCATGAGCATCCGATCCAGTAGATCCTGAGCGACTGAGTTTGCGTGATACTCGATCCCGTCCATTTCGATCACGACTGGCAGACCCCCGCTTCGCCCTACGGGCGTGAGCAGAAAGTCTACCCGCTTACGAGGCAGACCACGGTATCGGGCGTTGATCTGAACTTGTGGCTCGATCGTCCATAGACGCGGTGCATCCAATCGGCCCGCGCGCAGCACGAAGCCGCGTCGCCCTCCGGGAAGGACTTGCGGGGAGAGCGCCCCGTCACCGTAAAAGTCGGAGAGCGTCCGAAGAAGCCGCTTCTCGAGGACGCTTTCAACCAGGGCACCGCGGATTGACTCGTCGATCCCGGTTTCGGTCCGTGTCAGGCTGTCCCATTTTTCAAGGATCGCCTCCATCATCTGCCGCGCCCGATCCCGATCCGGCTCGCCCGGTCCGAACTGAGATCGGTAAGGTTTAACGCAGCGGAAACACCCGTTCCTGTCCGGATCCTGGTTGCATGAACAGTCTCGGAGAGCTTCTGCCGCGCTCTTGATCACCTGGCGCATCGTATCCGGATGCTCGCCGATTTGGCGAAGATACCCTGAGCCTCCGGGGACGGCATCATAGAGGTAAAGGCTGCGGACTTTCGTCATTCCGTTCAGCTGCGCCTGGAAAATGGTCGACCGGATATGATCTACCTTCCCAGCGAAATGCCGCCTCATTCCGAGATTTATGGCTGCCACGAAGCTCTTGAGGTCGTCGTCATCTGCGTCCCCGACGACCGGGATCACTATGCGGATCGCCTCCGTGTCGAACTTGCGCATCAGGAAAACGCCAGTCTCCCACCGGTCCCGAGGCATATCCGTTTCGCGATTAACGATGCAGCTTGGCGGATGTGTACCCCGGTCATCCTCTCCCCGTGATGGCCCCTGAAGGGACCCACAATGTTTGCAGATCAGGAACGGCTGAGACGGTCGCCTATCTCCAGCGATCCTTGGTCCCGGGAGGGTAGATTTCGGACCAAAATTGAAATCTCGAAATGTGCAGCTTGGAAGGAACTCAAATCCGAACGGCGCGCCAGTCTCTTTACTTGTAAACCAAGATGTCGCGATGTCCTCCGGTCCGTGGAACGGCATGAGGACGCGATCAAACTGACGCTGATCCCGTTGATCGCCGTCCCGGATCGCCGCCTTTTCCTCGCTGTTTACCGAAATCACCGACTTGAGCTGGACAACGTCGTGCCCAGATCCGCTATCCGACCACATCTCATCGCCGCATTGCGGGCAAGTGCGGCTCTCCGTTCCCTCGATCCTGTTCGCGACATGGGAACAAGCCGGGCAGAAGGTCCAGCGATCCAGATCCTCTTTCCCGATCTCGATCCGGTCAATCTTCACCTGACGGCCGTTCGCGTAAAAAAACTGACCTGGCGCGAATTCTGACAAGGCGGAACTTGCAGGACGAGAGTATTCAACGTGCAACAGCCCATCCTCGTCGCGCGGGACCGCACCGTCGTTGCGTCGCGATAAGATCGATGTCAGCTTCACCCCCTCTTCTGGGAAGGCGTAGTTCGGCAGGACCCCCTTGTCGGTGAGGAACTTGATCACCGGTACTTCGTCGATTCCGCTTCGGATCAGGCGGTTGATCTCTGTCCTGTCACGATTGATGTCTTGCTCTCGACGCAGGAACTCTTCCTCCGTGATTTCAGCGCGTCGCTTCTGGAGGCGCTTGAGCTCCTTGCTCGCCTCTTCCCGCTTATCCGCCAGCCGGGCCCGCTCAATTGCAACCGCATCAAAAGTTTCGCCGACACGCCACCCGATCGACTTTGTATCGGTCCCGGTCAGATAAGATCGGATCCGATTCACCAGATCTGTTCGGTCCCGAACCTGCTGCGGCAGTCCGGACAGGAACCGCTCGGCAAGTTCAGATCCGGTCTCCCGGACTTGGTCGAGCCATTCAATCGGGAACCCCTCTGTGGCTCCGCTGCCCCGACGTTTCAGGACATCCCGGACCTTCCCGTAATCCCCGCTCTCCTTCGAGGCTGCCACGTAGGCATCAAGAGTGAACGCGGTCACCTGACGCAGCAACACCTCCTCAGCGGCGAGGAACACACCCGGCGGGCGCACCTGGCCGGACAGCATCGGTGTTGGGTCCTCCCAGAATTGGAGGTCGTGAGCGCGTGCATTTGCGAGAACCATGTTCAGCGCGTTCCCATCGCGCCGTCCGCTGCGCCCCATCCGTTGAATGTAATTAGCTTCCTCTGGGGGGACAGAGCTCAGAAGCAGGGTGGACAGGTCTCCAATATCGATACCCATTTCCAGCGTCGGAGTGGCTGAGATTAGGTTTGGGGCCCAGCGGGTTTCCCCTTTGATGAACCCAGCCTCAACCCGCAGCCGCTCATTAGTTTCAAGGATCCCCGTGTGTTCGCGGGCGACCACGCGATGATTGCGATCTGAAAGAAGCGCCCTGCGCAAGGCTGGTCGGTCTGGCTGCTCCGCCTCGACGAAGCTCCCATCGCAGCCGATCCGGCTGCAGTCTGAACCAACGGCGACCCCCGCGTTCTTGGCTAGCCCAGTTTCACGTCGTCCGCACCGATCGCAAGTGAGCCCGATCGTGGAGGTGGAGACGGTTACCTGCTCTGGTACAAGCAGCCATGCGTGTCGGTTCTGCGCCTCCGGTCCAATGACACGCCGGACGATGTTGTCTGCCTCTAGCCGGCGCAGCAACATCGGGTACATCGTTTCGGGTTCCGTCCCGTACCGTAAGTCAGCCGGACCAATAGTTCTGAAGAGCCAGTCCCGATACCAGCTGCCAGAACCGGACCGGGTAATCCGTTCGAACCCGTTAGGTGCTTGCCCGAGCGTAACAGGAATCGGAGCAAGGCCCCGACGCCCGTCAGGGCTCGGAAGGGAGCTGGTCCTGCCGACCCCCATCTGAACCGCAGCCGCATACCAGTTCAGACCGTAGCTCCCCTTGGCAGTTGCAATCGCACTTTCGAGATAGGGGTGGGCCACCGATCCCTGCCGACGCATCTGCTGCGTAACTCCGGCGAGAAGCCTGGTCAGAAGGAGCGAATCGAACTCCGGCGCGCCCGGCAGTTCATTTCGCAGTTCGCGTGAGAGCCGGTCTGCGGAGAGGCGCAACACGTCAGTAGAAACCTCTGCTGCCGCCATTCCGTTGAGTTCAAGCGTGTGGTTGAAATGCGATCGATAGCTTAGGTCGACAAAATACTCCCAGCCAAGCCGTAAACGGATATGGTCGAGGAAGACTGGATCGGTGATCGACGTGT
This sequence comes from Porphyrobacter sp. TH134, assembly GCF_002855495.1. Classification (GTDB taxonomy): domain Bacteria; phylum Pseudomonadota; class Alphaproteobacteria; order Sphingomonadales; family Sphingomonadaceae; genus Erythrobacter. The sequence continues at coordinate 16,775 of NZ_PKRO01000042.1, read as the reverse complement.
TGTTCTCGATCAGCTCGCGATACCGCCGCCGCCAGGTTTGTTCTTTAGGAATGAACTGCGCGGTGAAGCCGTCCGGCCCGATCTCAGCCAGCTGCGTCCTGGGTAAGTCTTCGATCACTTCATGCAGGCTCATCTCGCCGGTCTCGGCACGGTGCAGGGCGGAATAGAGGGCTTTCTGGTAGACCGAGAGGGCGTTCCGGGTCTCGGCGACCGCTGCCCGGTGGGCAGCGTCCTGAACGGAATCTGAGAACATCAGGAAACGCGGTTTCGCTTCCGGCAATTCCTCGTTCTGCGCCGAGGTGTAGAGGGTGCCAGTGATCCCAGTCGTAAGGCGTGCAGCACGCATCCCGAAAAGGAGGAGCCCTCGAGCCTGGCCGCAAGCAGGGCATGTTCTATCAATGTGCCCGTTTGCATCGGTCGGGTTATAGATCCAGACTGGAGCCGCGGGCCCAGGCTCAAGCTGGTTGTGATCAGCTGGTGTGAATTCGACGGTCTCTGCGTTGAGAACGCCTTTCACAATCTGGCCTCCGGCACCACTCGCCTGGATCAGACGGTCAATTGACTCGTGGTAGATTAGCCTGATCCGGCCGGCTCCGCTTTCGTCGAAGAATTCCTGATAAAGCTGCTCGAGGTCCGCATGGAGCGACTTAGAACGGGCGTCCTGCCGGCCCAAATGTGCCGTCGCTCCACACCTGTTGCAGTTAACGACCGGCAATGCCCTGCGGAGCATTTGGCGATCCAGATCAAGCGCATGAAAAAGGTCGATCTGCGAACGGCCGCCGCCCGCTTCAAGTCGAGGGAGGGTCGTGACCATCCGGGACGCCTCCCGAATCCAGAGCTGTAGCCTTACATTGAAAAGGGGTCGTGGGCTCTCGGCAGCACCTGACCGGGCCCAAGCCACCAGCGCGACCACCAGCTCGGCAAGAGCCCGCATGTCCGCTTCGGGCCAGTCCCGCAGTACCCGAACCTGAGAAAGCCCTGCCGCCACTGTTTCGAGCGAGGCGGGTCCCTTGTTCTCTGCGATGATCTTCAGTGTCCGCTGACACAGATGATGCTGGACCAGCCGGTCCCCGAGCGCGATCCTCCAAACCGGATCTGCGGGATCACCAGCGTCTATGAAGGTGAGGTCCGGGTCGTCACGCTCTGGAAAGAGGCAAACAGCCAATCTTCGTGCCGCGTCTGGCTGATCCATCTCCGCGGCCTCATCCAGCGCGTAGTGGATTTCCGACGGATCTGGCCGGTCGAGATATTCTGGGTCACCGAAAACCTGGTTAGGCGTCTTCCGTGTTTCCCGAACCACTGCACCAGCATCGAACGGTTCGCCGAAGATGGTCTCAGCGTAGCTGCGCAGTTCTTGTGCTGCTTCATCGCCAGAGCCAAGCGTGGCCGACGAGCCGACACAGATCAGGTGGCCTTCTGGTGTGTTCAGGCGGTACTTCAGGCGGCGCAGCAAAAGGGCGAGGTCCGCCCCTTGGGCCCCGTCAAAGGTGTGCATTTCGTCGACTACCAAGAACCGCAAGCTTTCCGGGTCGTTCTGCGCCCAGAGCGCCTTGTCGCGGCCCCGCAGCAGCAAATAGTCGAGCATTTTGTAGTTGGTGAGCAGGATATCCGGCGGGTTCTTTCGCATCGTGTCGCGGTGGGTGATCACGCTGTCTGCCGTCACCTCATACGTCGGATCCTTCGGCTCCGCGTCCGCATAGATGCCTGCGCGAACGCCATGCAGTGACGGTATTCCCGAGATCGCTGCCGCAATGCGGCGTGCCTGGTCGGTCGCGAGCGCATTCATCGGGTAGATCAGGATAGCCTTGATCCCGGGCCTCCCCTTGTTTTTCCGACAATGCTCCAAAATCGGCCAGAGGTAGGATTCCGTTTTTCCCGACCCGGTCCCAGTTGCGACCAGTGTCGAACGCATCGCGTCGCCGCTCAGCCGGGCGAACGCATCGGTCTGGTGCTGGTAGGGCGCGAACTTCAGCGGCACGTCAGGGAAAGGCTGCGTCCATGTCCCGTCCGCCGCGCCGTCGATCTGCCTAAATGGCATATCGACCGATATCCACGGCCCCTTAATGAAGTTTTCCGGCTCGGCGATGAACCGGTCTACCATCCCCTCGAAGGCGGAGCTGGTGCTGTTAAGGGTCGTGTGGACTAGTTCACGCAGACTGTCCTGGACATGACGGGCAAGGAGGATCGGGTTCATCTCAGGCGGCCTCTGCGGATTTCAGCCGCTCGAAATGGGCCCAGGCGCGGCGGTAGTCCCCGATCCGGTCGCACTGGGTGAAGGGGCCGACGAAATGGCGGGTGACGGTGCGGGGGCCGCCGGGCATCGTGTCGTCGATGGCAGTGCAAGTCAGTTCCGTGGGGCTCTCGGCGAGAATCCTCTCCCAAGCAGCGCGACCTGGACTTTTGCCACGGTCGTCGAGCCAGCCGACTCCAGGCAAGCCCTTGGAGCAGGTCCAGACGATCCGGCCGTTCTGATCGTACCAAGTCCCCGCCTCGTATTCCTGCATCACAGGGAAGTAGATCCGGTAGATCTCGATCAGCTGATCGAGCGTCAGGCCCAGAGCCTGCGCAACCAATACGTCGATCTCGACAAGCGCCATGCGGCGGGCAAACTCTGTACGAAGGCCTGCTGTCCGGCCCCAAGTAGGCGGGCCTTCGACTGGGCCTTCGAGTTGAAGGCGCGGGTCTAGTGAGGACCATGGGAGGACGTCGAGTGTACCGGCGTAGCGATCCCAAAGACTTGAATATGCTGACGTCAAGCAAGCCAAACGCAGGGCACGATGTTTCGCAACATCGTCTACCTCTGCCCAAGGCAATCCTTGAATATCCTTGTCGTGAAGATTTTGTTTCCCACTCGCTTTCACAAAAAAATCCATCGATATGGAGGCGAGAAAGGGAGCTGCATTTAGCAAGTGGGCATCTTGACTGAACGCGATGCTTTCTACGCTATTCACATGTGTCGTCCCTGGTGGGATTAATGTATTGACGAAGCTTCGCTCCCCGTTGAGGGCAACCATGGCTCGAAATGCGATCCGATAGAAGTCAGCATGACTTTCTGATGGGTTCCATCGGCAGCGACTGATTCGGCGCTTATATTCTGCCAATTCTGTCGCTGGACCATAATTTGTTCTTGGAAGGTATTCTTGCCCGACAGAGCATAGATCAACTATGTCATAAGCCTTATTAGAGCCGCAAATACGACGTGGAGTTTTGTACAATGGGTTTGCTACGTGGAATAACGGACCCTGAAGAATCATTTCGTCCGCGGCGCGAAATGCTGTTTCACGACGAATGGTTCCATCTTTCTGAGCGCTCGTCTCATTCCAATGAGCCGAAACCTGCCAATTTCCTACAGTTTCCGGCTCTGCCTTGTCTGCATTATTGCTGGATCTGCCAATACCCGCTGTGACGGCGGCATCCAACTTTGGAAACCGAGACATTCTTTTAAAAACGTCTAGTGTGCGAGCAGAATATGGCTGAATAAACCGCGCTTCTTCAATAGGAATATTATCATTTTCAGATAGCTCATAAATTATGGTCAGGGCCTCTTGGTCAATCCTTACAATACGCCCTTTATGGCCTTGGGTATTCCACTTGCCATCGTCTGTCTTTATGCCATCTACTGGCCCAGCCCCGTCATGGAGATAGGACTCGTCAACTTGGGAGGCGAGAAAGGCACCGCTGAAAGAATCAAAGTATGGTTCAGAAGGGGTTCCTCTATAAATATTCAATGAAAAGCGGACATTGTTGTCGACCTCTGCAAACATTTTGAGCTTGATCTGATTTCGACACTCAAAATATTTCGCGATCCGCGTATACCAATGCCGCCGGAAATTCCCCGACTTTGGGTCACCTAAATGCCCATCCTGATGGATCAGCGCCGCATATCCCTGCGGGGCGACGAGTCGGAACGACAGGTCAATGAAGCATCGGTAAAGGTTGTTTGACCCACCCCCGACGAATGGGTTCATCACCTCGGATGAGGTCAACTCCATCGCCCCCCGGGTCGACACAAAATCCTGCAGGAAGGCCTCGACCGCCAAAACCAGCCGCCCCTCGCGCCGCACGGGGGGCGCCTTCGGCAGAGCTTCGGGCAAGGCCTTCTTCGCGTCCGAGGCAGACAGACCCGCATAAATCGGGTCGATATCCGCCAGCACCAGCCCCTCGTTCCACGAGGGCTTGGCCCAGGGCGGGTTTCCTACGATCACGTCAAACCCGCCCCGCGCCTTCATGAGGTCGGCGAAGATCAGGTCGAAATGCACGAAGCGTTCGCGCTCAGCCACTCCAACCGCCGTTTTTAACCAGTCGAAATTCTCGATCAGCGCCTCGACGTTCGTCTCCCGGAACAGCCCGTCCTGCAGCTTGGCGGCGGCCTTAAACAGGTCGCGCGCGGGGGCGTCAGGTTCTAACAGGTCGAGGAAGTCCGGAGCCGGATCGGCGAACTCCGCCACACTGGGAGCAGCCAGCGACCCGTCGGCGGTGAACCCGCCCTCAAGGATCATCGCCATCCCCTGAAGAAACTCGGCCCGGCCGGGCAGCAGGTCTGCCTTGTCCAGCGGCCAGAGCCAGAGGGCGCACCAGGCATCCATCGCAGTTTTCAAACGCTTGTAGGGCAGTGTGTTGGTGGCGTGATCGGCCCCGATCAGGTGAGCGTTCAGACGAGCCTTCTCGTGGAAGTCTAGTCGCTTGTTCCCAGGCATGACCTTGTCCGGCCAGAGGGTGATCTCGTCATTCGCGGCAGCGCGAGTCTTGGCGAGGTCCTCGGCGACCTGATCGAACAGTGCCTCAGCGACCCGGCTGAGTTTCTGGACCAGCTTGACCTCGTGGGGCTCAAGCTTCTTGAAGAAGCCGTCCTTGCGCCACGCCTTGATCTTGTCCTGCGCAGCTTTCGCGAAGGGGGCGATCGACTTGTCCTTGTCGAAGTTCGCCATGTCCTTGGCGGGCAGAAGCCACTGCCAGACGTGCCCGTCCGGCAGGCGTTTGCGCCAGCCGATCTCATCTGGTCTCCCATTGAACCAGAGGTCGCCCTGCGCCTTGGCGCTGAGTAGCTCGGGAGCATAGGCGGCGCGCCTCGCGCCGATCAGGGAGTTCCCGGCATGAAGCTGGTCCCCAAACCAGGGCGAGAATTCGCTACCGTGCAGGCTGTTCAGCCAGAGCGAGATCGCCCCCAGTTCGACAGCGATTGGGTTCAGGTCGACCCCGAAGCAGTTCCGGTCCGCGATGTAGGCCCGGACCCGCTGTTTCTCGAGGACGATATCCTCCTGCGGGATGGTCCGCCCCGTCTCTTTCTGCTTGCGCTCGAGATAGAGGTCAGCGAGCTGGTTCGTGGTTTCCACAAGGAAGGCGGCGGAGCCCATCGCGGGTTCGAGGATCTTTAGGTCCAGAAGCTCGTCAGCCGTGAGGTCTCGGCACCGCTCCATCAGCGCGTGCTTGACCAGCAGCCGCGCGAGCGGTTCCGGCGTATAGTAGGATGCGGATTTCTCGCGGTCCCGGCCCGCGAGGCGGTAAATGAAGGTTCCCTTGGGATAGACCAGCGCCTCAGATCCGTTGAAAACAATCTCGTCCGGGGCGAACTCGTTGATCCGGCTGCGGGGGATGAACCAGCTCGGCGCCAGCTTGTCCACCTTGTCACGGCGGATGGCATCCTCCTGTTCGACCTCTTCTTCGTCGAACAGGTCCTCTTCGGCGTCATCTTCTGCCTCGGGCGCTTCCGCCTCCTCCCCGTCTTCGGCCGCGTCATTCGACCGGCCTTTGCGGGGCTTCAGCTCGATAAGGTCGGTCTTTGCGACGACGCCGGTAAAGGAAATCAGGGTTTCATAAACCGCGCCCAGCTGACCGATCCCGAGCTTGGCGTAGGATATCCGGCCTGTGTTCTTGCCGGTGGAGCGGAGCGACAGCAGCCGGATCACCTGTTGAACCGCCTCGTTGCGCAGCCCCAACCCGTTGAGGAGCGGCGTGCTCTCCGGATCGAGCAGGGACACCTTGACGGCGGGCAGGCGCAGCCCCGTCCCACGCTCGTCATCGGAGAGATCGAGGCCAGTGTAGAGGAGGTCGAGGGTCCGCCGAAGGCTTTCCCAGAGGAACGTCCCCTCCCGATCCGAAATGGTGCGGAGCGGGACGGATTCCAGCTCGCGCAGCGCCTCAAGCGAATACCCCGTCGCGTAGATTGGGTTGCGCATGTCCAAAAGGTTCAGACGCGGGTTTGCCTCCGCGTAGAACAGGAACAGCAGCCGGTACATGTAGCGCAGGCACTCACGCGACAGCTCCGGCCCGTCGATCCAAACCCCGCGCCTGCCCGGGTCGGGGAAGCTGGACGGATACTTCCCGCCGGTTACTGCAATTACCTCTTGGCCGAGCAGCTCGATGGCGTCCCGCACGGTCCGTTTCAGGGAGGTGGTGACAGCGTTGGCGTTCCGCTGCGCTTCCTCCTCGAGCCGGTCGGAGATCGGCGCACCTTGATCCGGGACACGCGCCTCACGAGAGATCAGGCAGGCCATCACGGTCAGCGTGTCCCGGTCCTCGCGGGTGAAGATTTCTTGAAGGTCGAAGCGGAGGACGGACCGGGCCGGCCATTTTCGTTTGTCGATCAGGACGATCTGCGAGAGACCGAGGACGAGAACGTGACGGGGGCCGTCGGACAGTTCGAACACCCCCTCGGCAAGGACGGACTCGATGGTCCGGTCGGTCAGGACGGCGTCGCTCAGGTCCGGCGGAAATTGATCTTCGGTGAAGCAGGCGCCCAGCGGGTCCGATGCCTCATCCTCCGGGGCTGGGATGGCCGCCTCGATCACCCAGAGCGCGTCACGACCGCTGGCATCTGCGGCGCGGGACACAAGAGGAATCACCGGCGCCCCGTCGAGAGCCACATACGCCCCTTCGCGCCGCCACACATAGCCGAGAGCGACCAGCACGTCGTGGTGCGCGTCCCGGACAAGTTCTGCGCGCCGGGAACGGTCCGAACTGTTGCGAACTTGACGCAGCACCTCAACTGTCGTGCCAGCGACGCGGGCTAGCCGTTCTACGGGATGGGCGGCTCGGTCCAAACCGGCCCAGCGGGCGGTGATGTCCTGAAGCTCCTCCTTCAACACGTCCGAAAGAGTGCCGGATGGGAAGAACTCAGCTTCGTTTTCGATCCCGATCAGGTCCATTCGGTCACCCCACAAAAACAGCTTTGACGTCGACATGCGGGTTCGGGTCGGACACCATTTTTCGGGTCCGCTCGAACCAGTCGGTCCAGTCTTGGAACAGCTTCTCGATCCCCTCTTCCCGCTTGCGGCGGATGGTCAGCCGCCTCTTCTCATGTGGGCTGAGTCCTTCGTCGGTACCGGGCATGTCGCCGAGATCGAGCGTAAGCTGAGCTCGGAACCGCGTCTCTAGATCCGATAGCCGGTCAAGAACCGCGTCGAGGTCCCGCTCAATATCCGCCTCGCGTGCCTTCCGCAGATCGACAAGGTGCGTCTGGAACCGGTCCACAGCAACAGGGATCGCCGCCTGCGCCGCCGAGAGGTCTTCCAACGGTCGGCTCGGGGTGTCTCCGGCGAGTCGGGTCCTTTCCAAGAATGTGCCCACCTCTTCGAGACGGACGGTTCCGTCCGCTGTCCGGATCACCACCGCCCATCGGTCCACGACGGGGGCCCCGTTCGCGTTCGGGATCGCCCCATGCAGAATTACGGCAACCTCCCCCGGAGGCAGACGACCCACTAGCGGCGCGACCGGAGCCGCGTGTTCGGGGAAGAAGGTGCTGGACCGATCTGCGAACCATTGAAGGATCGGGTGCCCGTCCCAGAGGAATTGTACGTTTGGCCAGGCCCGGTCCTGCGCCTTCGCGTCGTTGATTGCCTGGTTGATTACCCCGGGTTGGTCAGTCAACTCGATCCGGCCTCCAGGGCCGACCGCTTCCTCCGGCATGAATCGGCTATCCACGGCCCCATCGCTCGCATATCCGAACCCGTCGCGCGCCCGCATGTCATCGGGTATGGCAAGCTGGATGAGACGGTCGGCCGCCTGGATCTTGGGCAGCTCCGAGAAGGCCTTTTCTTCAGGTCGAGACAGCCGCTCAATCATCGCCTGTGCGTAGGTGAATGTGTCCGGGTACAGGCGAGGCGGGGCTTGATCCGTCGGGGGTGACGCGTCGGCCGGAGCCGGGGCTGCGTAATCCCCGAAGAGTGCCGCGAACTCATCGTCCACCGACATATGGGTGACGGCCTCTACCGCACGGGCGTCCATCTGGCGCTCGAACGCCTCCGCGCCGATTCCGGTGGCGACAGCTTCCGCGACCACCGCCTCCTCCCCTGCCGCGTCTCCTGCGCCAAGGAACACGGCCGGGTCACCGACGCCGGCCTGCGCTGCCTCGTCCTTCGCGACAAGCTTCTCGAGGACCCACATCTGCCGCACTTTCGGGTGCGTGCTCTCGCCCACGAAGTAGCTGATCTGAGGGGGTCGGTCCTGTCCATAGCGGTCAATCCGCCCGTTCCGCTGCTGGAACCGCAGAAGGGACCAGGGCAAATCGAAATGGATCAGACGGTGACACTGGAAGTGAAGGTTGAGGCCCTCGGACGCCATGTCAGAGGCGATGAGAATTCGGATTGGAGAGCGCTCCTGGCCAAATGCCTCGATCACCTCTTGGGTCCGGGCGTCCGCCTCGACGCTTCCCCCATCAACTCGCGCCACCTGGTCGGTGGACAGATCCAAGTCCTCGCGCAGGCGGTCGGCAAGCCAAGACACGGTCGCGATCCGCTCTGAGAAAATGACCAACCTGTCCCGGGGTGCCCGACCAGTCCATTTCAGCTCGCGCAGCAGGTGCAGGAGGTCTTGGTATTTGCTGAACGCGCCCGGATCGATCGCGGCCACATGGTCGGCGAGCGCCTTGAGCCGATCTCGGTCAGCCTCTGTGCCGCGGGCAGTTCCATTCTCGATCCCCCGGATTCGGCGTGAGAGTGTCTCGAAGCAAGCGGCCGGGCTGGAGAAGATGGCCTTGGCGATGGTGGTTCGGAACAAATCAATGGCACGCCCTCGGGTCTGTTCCTCGTCAAGATCAAGGTGGAGGTCCGCGATCGCCTGATAGGCCACCTCTTCCTGCGGGCTGAGGGGGAAGCGGCGCGGGAAGAGCTGCCGTTTCGGAACCTGTCGGCCTATATCGGCAACCACTTCCGGCGACGAGCGGAACCGGCGGACGACCAAGTCCTCGATGTCCGATCGGTGCAGCCGGGTCGGGTCTGGAACCCTGGTCGGGTCCAGCATCTTGATGAGACTTGCGAAGCTCTCTTGCGACCCGTCATGCGGGGTCGCTGTCAGGAGGAGCAGGGAGTCGGTTCGGCGAGACAGAAGCTGCGCAAGCTCCGCCCGCTGAGAGTTCGACCCTGCGGCCGACTTCCGTTCGGCCGCGTTATGGGCCTCGTCGATGATGATCAGGTCCCAGTAGGAGTGTTTCAACGCGTCCCGGATCTGGTTGTCACGTTTAAGCGTGTCGATAGAGACGATTGACCGGTCGAACTGGTCGAACACGTTGTAATGCGCTGGGATCTTGTTCCGCATGCGCCGGATCGCGGCGCTGTCGAGCCGAGATAGTGGTATGGAAAACCGGGTCCAGAACTCTTTCTGGAACTGGGTCAGCATGGCTCGGGTCGTGACCACGAGGATCCGATTTGCCCGGCCGCGAAGGGCGAGTTCAGAGGTGATCAATCCCGCCTCCAAGGTTTTCCCGAGGCCCACGTCATCTGCAATCAGGAGGCGTACACGGTCTTGGGCCAGCGCCCGTTCCACTGGCAGGTGCTGGAAGCTTAGGTCGTCAATCGCGGCATGGCCAAGTGTCAGTGGGCGTCGCGTTGTGGTCGGCGTCGCCCGGAACGCGGCTGCGAGATGCAGTTTGGTGTCGATCAGACCAGGGGATGTATCCGGGACCAGCCTGATTGCAGCGGGGTCAAGAACGCGCGCGCCCTTCTCGAGGTCCCAGACAAACCGGGCCTCCTTTTCGCGAACCAGCCCTGACAAGCCTCGGCAATGAACTTCGCGATAGCCGAGCTTCAGCGTTGACGTAGCCAGAACCTTCCAAGTTGCTGAGCGAAGTCGGATTACGGCGCCAGGGGTCGGGTTTGCTTGTGCGGTCACAGTACTAGCGCCTTATGAGTATCAATCATGCCGCAATTGCATCCTTGTTTAGCAACACAATCTGCTGGTCCTGGGGCTTCCGCGCAGCAGGATCGGTATCTAGGCCCAGCCTCTTTAAAGCGTAGAAGAGCAAGGCTTTGCGAACGGGGATGACAACCCGACCATTCTGCATGCCGTAGTCAAGTTCGATCACCCGCTTCTGATTTAGACTGAGCTCCGGATGCGGCCCGATCTCAAGCTCAATGACATCGTGCCACGCCGTGTCTTTGGCAGCCTGATCTTCCGCTTGGCGACTTTGCTTGGTTTCCGAGATGCGGGACAGAACGAAGTCTTTGAACTGGCCGCTTTGCTCGCAAAACGCGCGTGCATGCCAGCGGAAGCCATCAAATCCGAGGGCGTGAGGAATGATCCATCGCCATTGTGGTTCTGGTGAGGACATCGACTGGTAGCAAATTTCGACCGCCTCGTGACGACGAATGGCAATTACGATCGTACGAAGAACCGTCGGAAGCACGCCTCTGGCCGGGAAAGTAATGCTCCCGAAATCTGGGATGTTTCCTATCCATGCCTCATGCTTACCGAGGAGGCCATCAGACAGCGAACGCACATGCGACAGGTAGAGGCTGGCATCGGGCTTCAGAAAAAGCGGTTTGAATGCTGTTGTCCGGACATAGGTTCGGGCACTTTTGTCGTAACACATATTGTCCGGTGCCAAGCCTAGGTAACGGTTCAAGTCTGTAGACGCCTGATTGACCGACACGTTGAAGGTGTCGATGATATCCCCGCGATTGACGTAACCTTCCCAGAAAAGCCTGAATTCGATGAATTCGAGTTTGCGCTCGACACCCCATCTCAAATTCGGTTTCCCGTCCATGGCCAATCCCTTCGCCTGCGAATCAATTTTTGGACCCGTCCAGAAAGTTGACTATCAAATCGTCTAACTGGAAACAGTGTCACCAACAATCGACCTGTTCCCACCGAGGCCATCAAGGACGGCCAACGGGAATTCCCGGCCGGTCTGTGATGGTTGATGCTCGGCCCGCCATCAGACCAAATCCTTATCGGTCATCCGAAAGGGCTGAACGGGGAGCGGCGGAATGTCGTCTATCTCCGATGGGAGACGCAATTCGTGAAGCTCGGTAACGTCACGGGTCAGTCCGTAGGCAAGCAGAAGCCGCGACTGATCTCCTTTCTCGCGAAGAATCTTCGATGGCGGAGCTGGGCGCTTGAACGGGAGGGCCCCAAGCACCCGGTCTTGAGGGAGCAAATTTATGAATCGGGCATGGAGGTCGGTATCACACCCTCCTCCGGTGATCACCAGTTGGACCGGCATCCGTCTGCGGCCCGGCTTAAACAGGCTTGGCGCTCGAGTTTCCGACTTCGCCTTCCCGTAGACATCTTCGAAGAGGTAATTGCATGCGCGGGTGAAGGTTGTGTCATCGACCCCAGCAGATCGGGCAACCTCGAGAGCACCTGCTCCGAACAGATCAACGCCCGCTGTGAACACTGACGCCTTAAGCTGAGCCTGCAAATTGAACGAGACGATATCCAGCGTCGACGCGCCCACATCGATCAGGATATGGGCGCCGTGCTGAACCATGGGGTCTGCGGCATACCCAGCGATCGCTGCTGTCAGTTCAGGGACAAGCTGCAAGCAGGGAGGCAGGGTGGACGGCGCAGCCGCCATCTCTAGCCTCAATGCCTGCAGGTTCAACGCGCCAACTTTCGGTGCCAGCGCATAGGCTGCTGTGACCAAGCGGGAAAACTCAGTGAAAGCTCTCTTGTCATCACGAACAGCGACTGGAATTCCGATGTTGATGAGCACGAAATGATCCGCGCCGACCGGGTTCAGGGGCTGCTCCAGAGCGTAGGCCCCGACCATATAGGCGAACTGCAGAGCCAGAAATGCCGTTGCGGCTTCAGCTCTGGTGACCTGAGGTACCTGAGGCATAGGGTTCGAGCCGTGGCCGGCAATCAACCCTGTTTTGAAACCATCGAGCGCGATGGCGCCATCCACCGGATATAGCGAGAATTCCTCGTTTCCTAGGTGATACCAGATGACGCTCTGCCAAAGGCCAGGATGCTCCGCGGATCGAAGTTCATCTGGTACAGGTATCACGGCCACCGGATCGTCAGCCACATAAGGCTGGCGGTAGGCTACCTTGAGCGAGCTTGTGCCAAAATCGAAGCCGATGATGTAACCGTCTTCGTCTGGTTCTGGACGATCCCGCAAGATACCGGATCCAGCAGCAATGGCGCGGTCAATAACTGCTTTGCTCGCATTGGAAATCGAATGCGGCCGCTCCTCGACCGAAGGCGTGGAACCGCCGACCAGCGCCCGCACACGATCCGCAGCGGATTTTCGCAACTTCGCGTGATCGTCGGCCAAGGCAACCCTGGGCTTTTGCGCAGGTGCTGACCGAGCAGCCGGTTTTGCGGCCTCGGCAGCTTTGTGAGGCGTTGCAGGTGCGGCCCGCTGCAATCCCTCCGCTACGCCTTCCTTGGCTTCGCCCTGTAACGGCGTGTTTAGGCGATCCAAGGCTGCCGCCGTCAATTTGGGCTTGGGACCTGTCGGCTCTTGAACCGGCCTTTCGGGTTGCGAAGCAGCGCGCCGCTTCTCTTCGGCCTCTTTCTGACGTCTGGCTTCAGCAGCCGCGGCTTCAGATTTTATCAACGTGCGCTTCAGATCCCCAAGCGCGGACCCGAGGTCACCGAGTCTTGCCTTCGGGAAGCGGTGATTGCGGCTCATCGGATCACCCCGTCACTTCAATGATCGCCACGCCAACGAGTTGGGGCTGTGCAATCTCGAAGGCGTCTTCCTTGACCTTCAGATCGTCCAGTTTGACGTCCATCCGGGCAAGAAATTTATCGAGTTTGCCTTGGAGCATCTTGGCAGATCGCAGCTTCTTGTCCTTCTGTTGGACGTCACCGCCTGACAGTTCCAGATCGAGGATCCGGGATTTCATGTCGGTGCGTTTACGTTCTCGGTGTTCCTGGACCAATGCAATCTGGGTTTCGATTTGGTCATAATGCCGAGCCGCCTCAGCATTCTCGAAATCGTCCCGAGCGTTGGCAATGAGCGGAACGATCCTGGTTTCGACAGCATCGATAGCGCTACTTAGCTCCTCGGGAGCAAGTGCCGAGAGGATTGGATCAGAGGACAGAGCCTGAATAAGCAGCTTTTCGGCATCGTCAGGTCCGACAACCTCGCCCGTCCGCATTTCAGATGCCAGATAGAATAGCTTGTCGACGGGAACGAGGCCATCGATTGACCAGCGTTCAACCGCGACTGCGTATCGTCCCTGCTTCAGACCGCCGGTCTCCTGTCGAGAAATCCTAAGCGATGTGACAGGGCGAATGGCCAGACCAGCCAGGCGGCGTTGGCGGATCTCGGATGCAAACCGTGCCAGTGGATGTGTCATGGGCACAGTATCCATTGCTTTGAAACGGCCCGGGTCTGGATTGCTGCCGAATATGACGCGGACACCAGATCCTGCATCTCTTCTGAAGCGCGTCGGGTAACGCTTTGCCGAACTGTCCAGAAAACGTGCGAATTCAGCTTGTGCGCGCGAGGACAGACGCGCTTCATAGATTTCGATCGGCGCGCCAGGCACCCGATCAAATCGAGTGTCGGGAAAATTCTCCACTAGCGTGCTGACGATGTAGTCCCGAAGGTCGCTACTCGAGAGCATTTTGTGGGGTGCGTTGGCCTCCTTGATGCGATTGAGGATGTTTTCCCCGTGGGCGATGAGCCCAGGCGCCTCACGCTCCAGTTGATCCGCCTGCTGCTTGCGGGCTTCGGCCGCTTGGGTAGCGCGGTCGATCTCTGCTGCTCGCTCAGCGAGACTTAGCGTAGGGTCCGACAGGATGATATCGAGATCCTTGACGATCTCGCCCAGAATCGGCTCGAAATCGCCTAGGGCGTGTCGGATGATGTCGAGGCGCTGATAGAGGCGATCATAGACGATCTCCTCGATGGTATTGCTGGCAATAAGATTGATGATGTCCACGGATTCGGACTGCTGACCAATACGATCGACGCGGCCGATCCGTTGTTCAACTTTCATGGGATTCCAGGGCAGATCCCAATTGAGCACGATCCGGCAGAATTGCAGGTCAAGACCTTCGCCGCCTACTTCTGAGGTCAGGAGCACGGTGCCGCCTGGCGCATCCGCGAACCGTTCAACGGTCTGCTGGCGGTCCTCTTTGATCCCGCCGTGGAGCTCCACGACATTAATCCCCTGGGATTCCAATCGCCCCTTGAGATAGCTGATGACGCGCCTGAAGCTTGAAAAGACTATCAGCTTCTGGTCGCCATCTGCAGACTTGAGGTCTTTGATCGCAGCGCTCAGTCTCTCAAACTTGGTATCGTTCCGCTCCAGCTCAGCAAGGACTGTGCGGTCATCGCAGATTTCGCCAAGAGCACTGACAAGCGGACCTGGGATTGATTTCGGCGCGTCGTCGTCCTCTTCATCCAGCGAAAGATTGCCGGTCTTCTCCCCCCAATGGCGATAAGCCGACGCGAGGCTGGACGCCAGAAGACGCTGTGTCTGAGCTAGCAGGAACCGTTCATTGAGATCCCGGTCATAGGCGTAACGCTCGATCGCATGCGTAATTCGATTATAGAATTTGCGTTCGTCCGCTGACATTTCCCAAGGAATGGTCTTGGGCCGCCGCTCGACCTTGAACTCAGCCACATCCCGGCGTCGTGTTCGGTTCACAATCGAACCAAGCAGCGACATCTCCTCTAGCCGGGCGGCCAAACGGACCCTGGTTTCAGGGGTATCTTCTAGCCCAGACTTCAGTTCAGCGCGAAGCCGCTTGAGACGCCCCCCGGTTTTGAGAATCCGCCCAGGCGGCAGCTCATCTATTAACTTTGCCACTGAGGCGATGGGCACCCCGGGATTTCTGGCTGCTTCGCAGGCGGCAACCAGAGGCGCGTTTTCATCCTGCAGGATTGCAAACTGCCATTCGTTTTCAAACGTGTCCGGATCAAGCAGTTTCAGCAGCACCCGCAGGTCATTCGAGCGCAGGTTGATCGGGGTGGCGGATAGTAAAAGGCTATAGTCTGCAGCCTCGGTGACCAGCTGTCCGAGTTTATGATTGGCGGTATCGGCATTGCGCATGTGGTGGGCTTCATCGAAGATCACCAGGTCGAACAGCTCGTCATCTCGTTCATCGGCCAAGTAGCGAGCCAGCAGCCCCCTAGCGGACTGGTCAGGCTCCACATCGTCATTCCATTTCGCTGGAGGTCGCAGCGACGAAAGTGATGCGATGGCGGCGAAGCCCTGCTTGCGCTCAGCATCATCGCGCAGCAGATCCATTAGCTCCGCCGCATTGCACGCCTTGGCTTCCACGTTGAACTTTGAGCGCAGCTCAGCCCGCCATTTCTCCACGAGGGGTTTGGGACAGACCACCAGCAGCCGCCGAGCGTCGAAGCGAGCTACCAGTTCGGTCCAGATCAGCCCTGCTTCAATAGTCTTTCCCAGACCGACTTCGTCAGCAATTAAAAGCCCTCGCGCTGGAGCGTTGAGCAGTTTCAACAGAGGCTTGAACTGATACGCATGAAACTGGGTGTTGGTGGCACCCATAGCGTAGATCATGTCTGCCAGCTTGCCGGTCATTCTCAGGTGATTGATCGTACGCCGCAGATCGATCGGTGAGGAAAGCTTCCCATTGCGAAGATCCTCGAGCGCGTCGACTTCTACCTCCACCCGTTCAAGCTGACTGGCTGGTCGGCGGGCACGACCGATGGAAAATTCCACTTCTATCATTAGGCGACCGCTCATCTCTTGCGGGGGAGAATCTGTAACGACCCCCACTGCCGACGGATCGCGCTTGAGACGTACTCGTTCTCCAGGCTTGAAATTCATCGATTCAAGCGCCCCCTACTGCCCTATCAACCGTACAAACTCGAATCAGTTTATTGACCCGTACAGTAAGTTGACTCTCATACGATCTAACCAGGAAGGCCGTAAGCGGCAACCGCTTTATTTCCAGACTCTTACGTCGGAAGCCGGCTAAGGACGGCGCTGGCGATTTTGCGACATTGCTAGCTCAGAGCATAATGGTCTGAACGGCCGGACAAGAGCAACAATCCGGTGAACATTTGAATGGACTGCGCGACCGGTGGGGGCAGGTCCCATCGAGCATCGGCAACTACAACACCATGAGCTTGGCGCAAAAAATCAACATCGAGACGCCAACGCACGCGTTGCACGAATTTACGCCATCGGCTCTGTCGAACAACGTTCAAACGACGGACATTCGTTGATCACCCGTTCATTCTGCTGACCTCGCGAGAGCCCACCGGTTGCGACCGCAATTGCCAGTTTGGCAGCTTTCAGAACGTGCGCTGACATCATTCAGATATCGGCGCAAGCGCTCCTCGGTGCTTCGACGTACCCTTCGGCCTGACCTCAGATCGGTCACCAGTCTTGGGTCACGAACAGCCGATCGACCAAAGGTACTGGGCGAAACGCCGTTCTGCTCAAGATAGGCTTCGATTTGCTCCAGTAGCTCCATCGCCAACGACTCGCATTTAGCTTGTGTTCCTGATATGTTCTTACTAGGGAGTGAGAACGGCGGTGCAAAATTAGACCACGGTAGCGGCGACGAAGTGTTGCTGCGGGCGGCGTAAAAGTCGTCCACTTTGCCCTTTTGCGGGAGCG
>NZ_PKRO01000041.1 GCF_002855495.1 Porphyrobacter sp. TH134 | reverse complement strand
CAGCCGCTCAGCGCAAAACCTCTGCATCCAAAGCGTGAATCAGATTTTACGCCAAACGGGAATCCCCTAATCCCCACTTTCGCAACAGGTCTATTGATCCCAAAATGGCAAACAAGCAAAGCAACCTAGTTGCCAAGTTTGCAACTATGGGTCATGGCGCAACAACTGGCGTCTAACGACCCAAGCCCGTGAGGAACTCATGCAGAATCTGGAAATGGATATGAAAGAAACGCTAATCACGCTGACCAGCGACATTGTTGCAGCCCATGTCAGCAACAATGATGTCGACGTCGCTGACGTTCCTGCTCTCATCACCAATGTCTACACCGCGCTGGCCAATCTGGGTGAGGCGCCGGTTGTAGAAGAAGCCAAGCCACAACCGGCAGTTGCCGTGCGCAATTCCGTCAAGCCCGATTACATTGTGTGTCTTGAAGATGGCAAGAAGCTGAAGATGCTGAAGCGCTATCTTCGCACGAACTTTGACATGACGCCTGAAGAGTACCGGGCACGTTGGGGTCTGCCGGCCGATTATCCAATGGTCGCGCCCAATTATGCTGAAAAGCGCCGCGATCTTGCCAAGAAGATCGGTCTGGGCCGCAAGCCCGGGACGGTCATGCCCAAGACCCGCCGGGCCAAGAAGCCGGCGTAAGCGGGCCGCAGCCTGCCAGCCGCTTTTGTCAGGCAGACCGCGCGCCCCTGTTGAGAGCGCGGTATGCCAGCTTGAGCAAGCAGCCTCGTCCCTGTAGGGGTGAGGCTGCTGTGCTTTTGAGCGATCGTATCCCACCGGGACGGCGCACTTGGCGATGGAGCGTTCCTTGACCCAGAAAATCGATCTCGAACAACTTTGCGCCGAAAAGGGCCTGCGGATCACCGAGCAGCGCCGGGTGATCGCCAAGGTGCTTTCCGACAGCGACGACCACCCGGATGTCGAACTGCTCCACAGCCGGGCCGCTGCGGTCGATCCGCGCATTTCGATCGCCACGGTTTACCGCACCGTGCGGCTGTTCGAAGAAGCCGGCATCCTTGATCGCCATGATTTCGGCGATGGGCGCTCGCGTTACGAACCCGTGCCCGAAGCCCACCACGATCACCTGATTGATGTTGAGACCGGCAAGGTCGTGGAATTCGTCGATCCCGAGGTTGAGGCGCTGCAACGTCAGATTGCCGAACGGCTGGGCTACCGGCTGGTGGATCACCGCATGGAGCTGTACGGCGTTCGCCTGTCGCGCAATGACTGAAGCAGAACTGCGCGCGGCAGCGGCACGGGGCGAAAGCACGCCGCTTTCCCTTGCCGGATGGACCCGTCTGGTCGCCCGCGCGCTGGCGCTGATTACGCTGATCATCGTCTTTGTGCCGCTGCACTATCTTTACCGGCTGGTCTCCTACGGTTCCCCCTTCCCGATGCTGTTTCTGCGCTGTGCTGCGCGGGTGTGCGGAGCCAGGGTCGAGGTTATCGGCACCCACCTGAAGCGCGACGTGTTCTTCGTTGCCAACCACCTGTCATGGGTCGATATCCTGGCGCTGGCAGGGGCCAGCGGCACGGCCTTCGTCGCCAAGGCCGAGCTGGCCGAAGCGCCGGTGGTCGGCTGGCTCGCCAGCCTCAACCGTACGGTGTTCGTGAAGCGCGAACACCGCATGGGTGTAGCCGAACAGATCAATGCCTTGAAGGAAGCGCTGGTCGATAATTGGTCGGTCACGGTCTTCCCCGAAGGCACCACGACCGACGGGCAATCGCTGCTGCCGTTCAAGACCTCGATGCTATCGGTGCTGGAACCCCCGCCGCCGGGCGTGCTGGTACAGCCCGTCATCCTCGATTACGGCCCGGTGGCCGAATGGATTGGCTGGATCGGCCAGGAAAGCGGCATCAACAACGCCAAGCGGGTGCTCGGGCGCAAAGGCACCTTCAAGGTCAGGCTTCATTACCTTGAGCCCTTCAGCCCCGAAGATTTCCGCGGCCGCAAGGCAATCAGCCAGGAATCGCGCCGCCGGATCGAAGAGGCGCTGATCGAAACCTTGGGTAAGCCGCTGCGCCCGTTTGCGCATACAGTCCCGCCTGTCCGGTATGAACCAAAGGCCGAGGATCAGGCCGCCGGTTAAAGCCCCGCGCGCACCAGCCAATCGTGGAAGATCCGCACCGGGCGGCTTTCCAGCGCGACCGGCTTGCACACGAACCAGTAGCTGTAGGGACTTTCCACCGGCTTGCCTGGCAGGTTGGTGAGGCGGTTATCGTTGGCGCGGCGCAAGTGATCGTCATGCATGATGGCAATGCCCAGCCCCTGCGCCGCAGCCTCCAGCATCAGCGCGCCCGAATCGTAATGGTCGATCGCGGCCGGATCCATCTGTTCGAGCCCATTGGCCTTTTTCCACGCCATGAAACTCTCGGGCAGCTCGTTATGAATGAGGAAAGTCTGCTTGGTCATAACCTCGGGCAGAATGTCCGGGCCGATATTGCGCGCGGTATCCTTGCTGCAAATCGCGTGGACGAGATTGTGATCGAGCCGCACCGCATGCAGCCCGCTTGCCGGGCCGCGCGACAGGATGATCGCCGCATCAAGCGTGTCACCAACGCGGTCTTCGAGATGCGGCGCGGTGTCGATATCGATGTGCAGCAGCGGGTGGCGCTTGCGCAATTCGCTCAGCCGCGGGAACAGGCGCTGGCTTCCGAACATCGGCAACACGCCCAGCCGCAGGCGAAGCAGCGCGATATTGTCCGACTGGCTCTCCACCGCACGGGCGAGCGCTTCCATGTGCGGGTTTACCGCTTCGTAAAAGGCCTGCCCCTCGTCGGTCAGTTGCATCGATTGCCGCGCGCGGGTGAACAGCTTCTTGCCGACGAATTCTTCCAGATTGCTGATCCGCCGGGACAATGCCGAGGGACTCAATCCGATCTCCTCCGCCGCCGCCCGGGCCGAACCCAGACGAACAGTGCGCATGAACGCTTCGAGCGCGCGTAGAGGGGGCAAACGACGTGCAGGCATGAACTCTCTCCTTGGTCGCAGGAGATACGCCTGAAACGTGATTGGGATGCAAAAAATCGAAGGAAAAATGGCCAAAGCGCAAAAAGGTTGCGCTTACTGCATTTCGTTCGCAGCTTCGGGGGGGTGCAGCCGCAATCGGGTGACGTGGGTTTCATCACCCGCCGTCACTTCAATCCGCCAGCCACTGGGATGTTCCAGCACCGTGCCAACCGGCGGCACCGCTTCGGCCAGGACAAAAGCAAGGCCGCCCAGCGTGTCGACCGATTCTTCCACCTCGGCCAGACGCGGATCGACCTGCTTGGCGATGTCATCCAGTTCGGCGCGCGCATCGCAATCCCACATGCCTTCGCCGATCGGGACAATCAGGGCCTGGGGGGCATCATCATGTTCGTCTTCGATGTCGCCAACGATTTCCTCAACCAGATCTTCGATGGTGATGAGGCCATCGGTGCCGGAAAACTCATCGAGCACGATCGCCAGGTGCACGCGCTGGGTGCGCATGTCGGCCAGCACATCCAGCGCACCGCGCGCCTGCGGCACATATAGCGGCTGGCGCATCAGCGTGGTCCAGTCGTCAGGCGGCGGTGTGCCATTGGCGAGGAATGGGAAGACGTCCTTGATGTGGATCATCCCGATCACCTGATCCAGCGTCTCGCGGTAGACCGGCATCCGAGAATGGCCATGTTCGCTGAAGGCTGCGACCATGTCGGCCCAGCTGATCGACGCATCAACCGCGATGATCTCCCCGCGCGGCACGGCGACGTCATCGGCATCATGCTCGGAAAAATGCAGGAGGTTGCGCAGCATCTGCCGCTCGGTCCGCGAAAGATCGCCGCCCGCCTTGCCGCCATCATCCGAGGCCGAGACGCCGTTCTCGTCCTCATGCTCGTCGATAGCCTCTTCAAGCTGCTCGCGCAGCGAGCGCGCGGTTTCCAGCCCGAGGATCTTGCGAAACGCAGACATCAGTCCGCTGCTACTGTCCGCATCTCCTGATTGAGACGCGGGCGAATGGGAATCGGCCATGGCCTTCTTAGCGGCTCCTACGTGGTTTCAGTCGCCATATGGGTCAGCGATGCCCAGTTTGGCAAGTATGCGGGTTTCCAATGCTTCCATGGCTTCGGCCTGTTCGTCACAATCAACGTGATCGTGGCCGGCCAGATGCAGCAGGCCGTGGACGATCAAATGGGCCGCATGGGCTTCCAGCGTCACGCCTTTATCCGCGGCCTCGCGCGCGCAGGTTGCATAAGCCAGTGCAATATCACCGAGCATGACCGGCGCGCCGGTGGCGGCGAGGTCTTCCAGTTCACCGCGCTCCAGCATCGGAAAACTCAGGACATTGGTAGGCTTGTCGCGCGCACGCCACTCGCGGTTGAGGGTGTGGACTTCGCTATCAGAGGTAAACAGCACGCTGGTCATCAACCGCGGATTGCCAAGCAGCGGCTCGCCCTCCCCTGCCGCCTGCGCGGCGCGGATCGCCAAGGCCTCCCAATCGTCCTGCGGCCAGTCTTCAATGTCGATATCAAGTTGCATCGCGCGCGCCATAGCGCAGCGCCGACCGCGCGCCAATCGTGCGGCGCGATGACCGCTCTGCTAGGCGACCATCGCGTGTTCCGCAGCCGCCGTCAGACCCAGCGGACGCACGATCAGCGTCACCCGATCATGCCCGACGGCCAAGTTCAGCACGTCGCCTGCACGCACCGCAATGGGCGCCGGAAAATTATGCAGCACTTGCAGCCAGCCGCCATCGCTGTAGCCGTCGGGATGGTTATCAAAGCTGATCCCCTCGGCCAGATCGACCTTCATCCATTGCACGATACCGGTGGCGATGCCGCTATCGCGCACCGCAATGCGGAGCAGGCGCAGGTCGCTGCGGTGGGCGGGGCGGGTGAGATCGATATGCACCAGTTCGACATCATCCGACAGGCGCTTCCAATCGGTCATGGTGCCGTGGATCGGCAATTTAGGCGCAGCAAAAGCGCCAAAGGCTGACACATCGAAGCCGGACACCTGATCGACAAACACATAATCGGCCAGCACCTTGCTTGTCACCAGACAACCAATGGCCGCCGCCGCGCGGGGAATGACCGTCGCATCCGGTTTGAGCAGGCGGGCATGGGCATCTTCGAAGGTGTCGATGACGTGTTCTGTCAAAAGGTCGCTGGACAGGATCTCGGACACCAGAATATCCGCGCGCTCGGCCAGATGGGTGCCGATCTGCAAGGCGGTCGAGGGCGCTGTGTGGACAGTGATCGCATCGGCATAACCGTTGTCAGCAATAATCGTGCGCGCCATGGCCGCGATAATTGGAACCACTTCGCACGCCGTCACCGACCGGGCACCGGCGCGCGCGGCCATCATCGACAACAGCCCGCTGCCCGTGCCGATATCGAGCACCTTCGCATCCGGCCCGGCATTAGCGAGCGCCGCCTTGATCGCCGCCTCGAAAGCATCATTGCGGCGGACATCATTAAGCATCGGGATATGCCAGAACGGCACCAGTTCAGCGTTGAGACGGCGGATCTGGTGTTCGATGTGGATATTGCCCGGTTGCAAGGCCAGCGCGCGGGCGAACTGTTCCAGCGCCTCGGTCTTGCGCCCCGCATCGGACAGCAGCACGGCCAGATTATTGGCCGTCAGCGGATTGGACGGATCGGCCGCGCACGCCGCCTCCATGGTGGTGATCGCAAGGTCAAGGCGGCCCGCCCGGCTATGGAGCAGGGCCTGTTCGTGAAGCGCCACCGCATGACCGGGCACCAGCGCGAGGAGCCGGTCCCACAGCATCAGCGCCTCGTCGGTTGCCCCGCGCAGGGTGACGAGACCGGCAAGGATCGGCAACACGTCTGCGATGCGGTAACCCTGATCGATAACCATCCGGTAGCGCTGCTCGGCCGCGGCAAGATTGCCTGCCTCCTGAAGCTGCAAGGCTTCTTCTAGAGCGATGCGGGCCTCGGCGAAATCTTGCGCGGTGTCGGTCATGCTGTTCCCCTGATCTTATGGTTAAACCACAGGGGTCATGTATTGACGCAAAGGGGTAACAAGCCGTCAGCGCGGGATAAGGGCAATCCACGGGGGGGGGGTTAAAGTCGGTGGGGGCGGCGCAACATCGGTGATCAGGGACGCGAACGGATCATGTGCGCGCAAATGAAATCGGGCGCCCGGTGGCAAAACCGGGCGCCCGAAATGCATCATGCTTGCATTCTTGCAAGCTTCGTCCCGAGACGGGGATTAATACCGGAAATAGATCGAATCGAAGATCGAAGGATCAAGGTTCGGGTTACGCGCCTGCCACGCGTCGAGAGCGGCGAGATACTTTTCATATGCTAGCCGGTTCGAGCCGACCGCCGGCCCGCCACCCCAGACGCCGCCGAACGTGTCCCCCGACCTGACTGCGCGGGGAGCGACTACGATTCCACCATCAAGGAATACGCTACCTCCAGATACCTGTTCGACTTCTGCGTGGGTGAGCATTTGCATTGCGACATCTCCTCTATCAGCCAAAATTATCTTGGCTGGTCAGGATATTATTCAAATAGAAAAGCAGGGCAAGCCTGTTTTCAATATGTCAGAAACGCACCACAAACAGAGAGAAACTGCCACCCCGCGTCGGAGTTAAACAGTTGCCCGCAGGCAAGCTCTCAGGCCCCCTCGCCCTCGCCGTCCCCTTCGTAAGCTTCCACAATGCGCCCAACAATCGGGTGACGCACCACGTCGGCCGCGGTGAAGCGAATGGTGCCGAAGCCTTCGATCCCCTCCAGCCGCTCGACCGCGTCGTTCAGCCCGCTCATGCGCGGGCCGCCCGGAATATCCACCTGCCGGGGATCGCCGCACACCACCATCCGGCTGTTCTGACCGAACCGGGTGAGGAACATCTTCATCTGTTCGCGCGTGGTATTTTGCGCTTCGTCGAGGATAATGAAACTGTCCGCCAGCGTCCGCCCGCGCATAAAAGCGATCGGTGCGATCTCGATCTCGCCATTGGCCAGCCTGCGCTCGACCTGTTCGGGCGGCATGCAGTCGTTCAGCGCATCATAAAGGGGGCGCAGATAGGGATCGACCTTCTCCTTCATGTCACCCGGCAGGAAGCCGAGCTTCTCCCCCGCCTCCACCGCCGGGCGCGAAAGGATCAGGCGCTGCACGCTGCCGGTGATCAGCTGGCTGACCGCCTGCGCCACCGCGATATAGGTCTTGCCTGTTCCTGCCGGGCCGAGCGCGAAGATGATATCGTCCTTCGCCAGTGACCGCATGTAATCGATCTGCGTCGCGGACCGGGGCACGATGGTTTTCTTGCGCGTGCGGATCATGATCGGGGGCGCGTCCATGTCGCCCGCGATGATCCCTTCCAGCGTGGGTTCGGACGACATGGCGATCAGCGATTCGATTGCGCCGCTGTCCAGCGCCTCGCCCCGGGCCAGCCGGTCATACATGGTCTTCAGCGTCTCGCGCGCGCGGGCGACATCGTCTTCCGGCCCTTCGATCACCACCTGATGCCCGCGCGCATGAATATAAACGCCCAGCCGGTTTTCCACCTGCACCAGATTGGCGTCGAACTGCCCGAACAACGGCCCCAGCAGGGACTGGTTTTCAAAGGTCAGATCAACCCGCGCGCGCCGCGGTTCCGGGATGCCGCGCGGATCAGGCGATAGTGCCGGGTGTCCGGCACGGGAGGGTCGTCGGCCCATAGTTTCCTTTGGCTGCGCACGAGGGACAGTCCCTCGTCCATGAGTCGTGAAGGTAAGCAGGGAGACGCGCAAAGCAAGCAGGCTGCGGCGAGATGGTGGTGGATAGTCACCAGGATGCCATCAGGCATCCGTGCGCGTGCATCAGGCCGGAAGGCTTGCCTGCACCACCCCCATCAGCGAATTCGGCCCCGCTTCGCCCAGCGTCACATCGACCAGATCACCGATGGCATAATCGCCTTCAAACCAGACGCTTTGAAGCCAAGGCGACTTGCCGAGCCACTGGCCGGGGCTGCGCCCCGTGCGCTCAACCAGCACCTGACAGGTGCGGCCGACGGTGGCTTGGTTGAACGCGAACTGGTGCCGCGCAATCCGCGCCTGAAGACGCTGGAGGCGCTCATCCATCACTTCTGGCGCAATCTGCCCGTCCATCGTTGCAGCGGGCGTGCCGGGGCGCGGGGAATATTTGAAGCTGAACGCATGGGCGTAACGAACGTCGTCGACGATCTTGAGCGTGTCTTCAAACTCGGCTTCGGTCTCGCCGGGGAAACCGACAATGAAATCGCCGGACAAGGCGATATCAGGACGCACGGCGCGGAATTTCTCCACCAGCCTGAGATAGCTTTCGGCGGTATGCTGCCGGTTCATCGCCTTCAGGATGCGGTCGTTCCCGGCCTGCACCGGCAAGTGCAGGTAAGGCATCAGCTTGTCCACCTCGCCATGCGCGGCAATCAGGGCGTCATCCATGTCATTGGGGTGGGACGTGGTGTATCGGATCCGCGCCAGCCCATCGATCCGGGCGAGCGCATGGATCAGGCCAGCCAGCCCGGCTGCGCGGCCCTTGTCATCTTCCCCGCTCCAAGCGTTGACGTTCTGGCCGAGCAGTGTGATCTCCTTCGCGCCGGCTTCGACCAGTTTATGCGCCTCGGCGATCAGGTGGGCGAAGGGCCGCGAAATTTCCGCGCCGCGGGTATAGGGCACCACGCAATAGGTGCAGAACTTGTCGCAGCCTTCCTGCACGGTGAGAAAGGCACTGGGCCCGCGCTTGCGCCGCGCGGGCAGCGCGTCGAACTTGGCGATGGCGGGCATGTCGGTATCGGTCGCGCGCTCGCCCGCAGCCGCGCAGTCGAGCATTTCCGGCAGGCGGTGATAGGCCTGCGGGCCGACCACGATGCTGACCGCAGGGGCGCGCGCCATGATCTCTTCGCCCTCGGCCTGCGCAACACATCCGGCAACCGCAATGAGCGGGGCCTTCCCCACCGCGTTGCCCGCTTTCACCAGCCGGCCGATGTCGGAATAGACCTTTTCGGCAGCCTTTTCGCGGATGTGACAGGTGTTGAGGATGACAAGATCAGCCTCCTCGCCCTCCGCCGCAGGTTCAATGCCGCGTGTCCCCAGCAATTCGGCCATGCGCTCGCCGTCATAGACGTTCATCTGGCAGCCGAAACTTTTGACCCGGTAGGTCTTGGGAGGGGCGGAGGTGATTTTCATGAGGCCCGCGCCTTTAGCGCCGATGCGGGCCGGGTTCAATCGCCGCCTTGTGCGGGACTATCCTGATCCTTGCCCTTCGGCTTGCGCTCGCGCTGATCATTATGCAGGCACGGCTCGGTGGTTCGGGCGGACGGACCGGGGTGCGCCTTGTCGTCCGGGCCGCATTCCACCAGCGGCTTGGCGATCCGGTTGGCCTTTACGACCTCGTGCGCGTCCGCGCTGCCATAGGCTGCAATCCAGGTGATGCAATCAGCCAGCGGGCGCACCTTGTGCTTCAACAGCGCGTTCTTGCGCGGCTCGCAATTGATCGTGATAACATTGGCCGCAGGCGCTTCCTGAGAGCGGGCAAATCGCCGCAACACCTCGCCGCGCTCGTTGAACACCGTGCGCTTCAACGAATTCGCTCGCGCCTCGCTGCGGTAGAACGGCGAGGTGTTGAACATATAGGCGCGCACTTCGGGGTGCGCCACCGACACCTCGGTGGCCAGCGCGCCGCCCAGCGAATGGCCGGTGATGACCCACGGCACATCTGTTCCCAGCCGCGCCTTCTCCGCCGCGAAATACCGCAGCGCCAATTCGATCTGATCGCTGCGCAGCGTGCCGTAGAACAGATCGCTCAGGCCTTTGAAATCGGTGCCCCGGAACGCCAGAACCCGCGCGACAGGCTTGCGATCCGCGCGGCTGCCGCTCCCGCTTTCGTATTCGTTGAACAATTCGTAGCTGAAGCCCTTGTCGGCATCTTCAGGCGCAATCGGCAGATGCTCCAGCCGCTGGAGGACGCGGCCCGGCTTGGCAAACAGATCATCATCGCCGGTGTAGGCATTGGTCGAGGCGACAGCATAAGGGAAGGCATCCACCGCCGCCTGTCGCACAAACCCGCACCACCCGCCTGGCTCAAGCTGGCAGGGGGAGCGGGATTGCGAAATATCGGGCAAGGTGGCGCACGCAGGCAGCAACGCCCCGCCCAGCAGCGCCGCTGCACCGCGGTACGTCACCTTTATCATGCCCCCTGCCCTGATCAGGCCACTGTCGCTTTCACGATCTTGCCCGGCGAACGCGGCGGTTCGCCCTTGGGCAGCGCGTGGACGTGTTCCATGCCGCTCGTTACCTGGCCCCACACGGTGTACTGCTTGTCGAGGAAGCGCGCATCATCAAGGCAGATGAAGAACTGCGAGTTGGCGCTGTTCGGGTTCTGCGCGCGGGCCATCGAGCACACGCCTTCGACATGGGGTTCGGCGTTGAATTCGGCCGCAAGGTCGGGCTTGTCGCTGCCACCCATGCCGGTGCCGGTCGGATCGCCGCCCTGCGCCATGAAGCCGCCGATCACGCGGTGGAAGATCACGCCGTCGTAAAAGCCTTCGCTCGCCAGCTCGGTAATGCGCGCAACGTGGCCGGGGGCAAGGTCGGGACGCAGCTTGATCACGACGTCGTTTGCCTGACCGTCGCCGGTATCGAGGGTAAAGGTGAGGGTATCGGCCATTTGTCTGTCTCCTGAAGGCAATTGCCCGCGCTTTTAGCAGCCAATTGCCGCCTGTCACCCTCCCCGCTTGCTTTTCATAGGCCCCTCCGTAAACGCCTCTTATGGCTGACGACCGCATCCCCGAAGACGTCGCGCTGCGTGCCGACCAGGCGCCCGAACTGGCCGATGCTGAGGTGCGCCCGGATGACCGGGTCAATGACGAACGTCATGATGAGGAAAACCGCCTCAAGCCGAAGTTCGTCAGCGCGGTCCATGATGCGCTGGCCGCGGGCGACAAGGGCGCGGTTTACGATCTGGTAGAGCCGCTCCACGCCGCTGACATTGCCGATTTGATCGAACTGCTCGAACCGCGCGAACGCACCCAGCTTGCCTCCACGATCAGCGATCTGATGACCAGCGACGTCATCGCGGAACTCAACGATTACGTCCGCGAAGACCTGATGGACACGCTGTCCGCGCAGGCTGTGGCGGTGATCGCGGAACAGCTTGATACCGATGATGCCGTCCAGCTGATCGAGGATCTGGACGAGGCCGATCAGCGCGCGGTCATGGCCGAACTGGAGCCGGAAACCCGCGCGGCGGTCTCCAGCGCCCTTGCCTATCCGGAAGAAACTGCCGGGCGCCTGATGAGCCGGCACTTTGTCGCGGTGCCCGAGCATATGAGCGTGGGCGATCTGATCGATTATCTGCGCGAAAACGGCGATATCGAGCATGATTTCTTTGAAGTCTTCGTGATCGACGAACGCCACCATCCGGTTGGCACCTGCGCCTTGAACTGGATCCTCACCACGCCGCGCAGCGTGCAGCTGACCGATGTGATGAAGCGCGACCAGACCCTGATCCCGGTGACGATGGATCAGGAAGAAGCCGCGCTGATGTTCCAGAAATATGCGCTGATTTCCGCCGCGGTAGTGGATGAAAGCGGGCGGTTGGTCGGCCAGATGACGGTCGACGATATCGTCCACATCATTTCCGAAGAGGCGGGCGAGGACGCGCTGCTTTTGTCCGGCGCGGGCGATGGCGACATCAACGAGCCGATCCGCGAGGCTTACACCGCACGCGTGCGCTGGCTGATTGCCAACCTTGGCACAGCCGTGATCGCGTCGTCGATCATCGCGCTGTTCGGGGCCGCCATCGAGGAATTGGTCGCGCTTGCAATCCTGATGCCGATTGTCGCCAGCATCGGCGGCAATGCCGGCACTCAGACGATGGCCGTGGCCGTGCGCGCGATTGCAACCAATCAGCTCACCCGTTCCAACACCAAGCGCATTCTGTGGCGCGAATTTCGCGTTGCGCTGCTTAATGGCAGCACGATTGCATTGCTGATCGGCGCAGCAACCAGCCTGCTGTTCACGCCGATGATGGGTCTGGTGATTGCAATGGCGATGATCATCAACATCGCCATTGCCGGGGTGGCGGGGGTGGCCGTGCCGGTCATTTTCGAGCGGCTGGATCAGGATCCGGCGGTCGCCAGCAGCGTGTTTGTGACAATGATTACGGATTCGATGGGCTTCTTTGCCTTCTTAGGTTTGGCAGTGGCGATGGGTCTGACCGGCTGATAGCCCTCTCTCCAGCACAAAGGGAGAGAGCCGATGGGTGGACGGGTAGCAGGCAAGGTGGTGCTGCTGACAGGCGGCGCGATGGGACTGGGCAAGGCGGCAGCCAAGGCCCTGCTGGCTGAGGGCGCGCGCGTCATCATCACCGATATCGATGCAGCAGCAGGCCGCGCCGCGGCGGCCGAACTGGGCTGCGGGTTCCTGCCTCAGGACGTCACCGACTGGGGACGCTGGCAGGCGGTAATCGCCGAGGTCGAAGCCGAGCATGGCCGGCTCGATGTGCTGGTGAACAACGCCGCCATCACGGTGTTCGGCTCGATCGCCGACATCAGCCCCGAGGATTTCCGGCGCTGCTACACCGTCGATGTCGATTCGATCTTCATGGGCTGCAAGGCCGCGATCCCCTTGATGGCCAAGAGCGGCGGCGGGTCCATCGTCAATTTCTCCAGCGCGGCGGGCAACAAGGTCTCGCCCGATCTGGCCGCCTACAACAGCGCCAAGGCGGCGGTGGTGACCCTCACCAAAAGCATCGCGCTGTATTGTGCGCGGGAGAAGAACGGCGTGCGGGTCAACTCGGTGCAGCCGGGCACGATCCTGACGCCTAACGTAGAGAGCGTGATCGCCGGCACCCCCGATCCTGATGCGACCCGCGCGGCGTTCTCCATCGCCCAACCCATCGGCCGCATGGGCGAGGCCAGCGATATCGCCCATCTCGTGGTCTATCTCGCCAGCGACGAAAGCAAATTCGCCACCGGCGCGCCGTTTATTGTGGACGGGGGCCTCTCCATCGCTTGATCGGGCGCGCGGCTGGCCCACATTGGGGCCATGCCGCTTCATCTGACCAAGATCGCCTTCGGGGCGAAAAGCTATGACCATCTCGCCGGGTGGTTTGAAGGACGCGGCGCGATCGGCCTGACCACGCGCAACCGTCCAACCCGGCACGAGGAATGCGTCGGCGGATCGCTGTTCTGGATCATTAACCATGCGATTGTCGCGCGCTCACCGATCCTCGGTTTCGAGAAGACACAGGACGGGCGCTGGGACATCGTGCTGGAACCGCGCCTGATCCGCGTCCACCAGCAGCCCAAGCGCGCGCATCAGGGTTGGCGCTATCTCACTGACGACAAAGCCCCCAAGGACGTCGCAGACGGCGAGGATATCGGCGACGCGCTGCCCGGCAAGCTGGCGATGAAGCTGGAGCGACTGGGGCTGGTGTAGCGCATCTTCGCACCGTAAGATGATGGCAAGACAGGGGGAAAGCGCATGGCTCTAATGACATTCACGCAGATGATGAGCCGGAGCCTGCTGCCTCTGGCCTGCGCCCTGATGGCGACGACCGGGGCACTGGCTCAGACCGGCCCTGCGGCTGAGGCTGCTGTTGCGGGCGCGACCACCTCCACCACCTCGCTGACCGCGCCCGATGGGCGGGTGATCGACGTGACCGTGATTGCACCGGCTGCGCCGCGCGGCGTGATCCTGTTTTCGCACGGCGGCAACAGCAACCCGCTCAACACACCCGCGCTCCACGCGCGGTTGACGGCGCGCGGCTTTGCCGTGATCGCGCCGACGCACACGGATTCGCTCAGCCTCCCGGCCGAACGGCGGACGGGTCTCATGGCAGCCTTCATGACCCGGGTTACCGACATGAAGGTGGCGGCCGGATATGCTGCGCAGGCCTTTCCCGGCCTGCCGATGGCGCAAGTCGGATACAGCTATGGATCGCTGACCTCGCTGATTGGCGGGGGAGCCTTCACCAGCATGGTGCCGGGGAGCAATCCGGGGGTGAAAGCGGTGGTGATGTTTTCCTCCCCCGGCCCCATCGCGATGTTGACGGGTGCGCCGGGGGCGTTCGATGGTGTGAAGGGGCCGACCCTGCTCGTCACCGGCGACGCCGACAAGGTGCCCGGCTTTGCCGATGATCCTGCCGCGCATCTGATCTATTTCGACAAGCTCCCCGCAGGCGATCACACCGCGCTGATCGTGGGCGGGGCCACGCATGAATTTGTGGGCGCAAAGCAGCCCGGCTGGGACGAGGTCGCTGTGATCGTCGATGATTTTCTGGTGAGCCGGGTGTTTGATGACGCCGCCGTGGGTGCGCGCTTTGATGCTGCCACCAGCAGTGCATTGGTTACCGTCAAGCGCAAGTGACCGCGCCGGGTCAGGCGCGCGTCTTCTCGGCCACCCGCTGCAGCGCATTGACGTAGACCTCGGACCCTTGCGCGCCGGGGATCAGGAATTTGCCCTCGACGATCATCGCCGGCACGCCCGAAATGTTCATGTCCCAGGCCTGCGCCTCCTCGGCGAGGACGCGCGCTTCGATGTCGTGGTCGTCCAGAGCCACCTTGGCGGCTTGGCGATGCAGCCCCGCACCTGCTGCAATGTCGAGCAGCACCGCCCGATCGCCAAGATTGCGGCGTTCGTTGAAATGCGCGCGGAACAGCGAGAGCTTCAGCGTGGTCTGCACCTCAGGCCCGGCCTGTTCCAGCGCAAAGGTGAGCAGCTTGTGGCAATCGCGGGTGTTCCACATCATCGCCGGTGGGGCCTCGCCTTCTCCCTCGTAGCTGAGCGACACGCCAGCCCCTTCGGCAATCGCCCTCATCTGACCGCGAAGCCTGGCGCCCTCTTCGGCGGGGCGGCCATATTTGCGCTGGAGGTGCGCTTCCTGCTCCTCCCCTTCTGGCGGCATGTCGGGGTTCAGCTCGAACGGCCGCCAGCGGATTTCTGCCGCGATCTCCCCTTCGAGTTCCTTCAGCGCCTTGGTCAGCTGGCCATAGCCGATCAGGCACCACGGGCACATGACATCGGAATAGATGTCGATGGTGAGCGGCTGCGGGCTCATCGGTCGAGCCACCAGCACACCAGATGATGCGCAATCGCAAAGGGGCGCGGGAAATAGAGCAGGTCCGTCCCCGCCTCCCCCGCTGCGCGCGCGGCCTGAAGCTCGTCGCGGGTGAACCAGCGCGCGTCTTCCAACTCGGCGGTGTCGATGGTGAGTTCGGGATCGTCCGCCACCGATGTGCAGCCGATCATCAGCTGGCTCGGGAAGGGCCACGGCTGGCTGGCGATATAGCGCACATCGCGCACCCGCACGCCTGCTTCCTCGTGGATTTCGCGCGCGACCGCCTCTTCGATGGTCTCCCCCGGTTCGACAAAGCCTGCGAGCGCGGAATACATCTTGGGCGGAAAGCGCGGCTGACGGCCCAGCAGCAGCTTGTCCTCATGCTCGACCAGCATGATCGTCACCGGATCGGTGCGCGGGAAATGGTCTGCGCCGCACGTGTCGCAGTGCCGCTGCCAGCCGCCCTTGACCAGCTTCGTCGCCCCGCCGCAGCGCGCGCAGAACCGATGGCGGGCGTGCCAATCGACCAGGCTGCGCGCCCCGCCGTAGATCGCCAGATCGGGAGGCGAAAGCTGGGTCATCAATTGCCATGCCGCTGGCTGCGCATAGGCCGGCCCCTCGGCCCCGGCAGGCGGCACCGGCGCGAAATGCGCTTTGCCGTCCATCATGCCGAGGAACACCAGTTCGGCATCCTGGGCGACATCGGCAAGGCTGCCCCAGACGAGCCCCCCCGCATCGTCGATGCCCGGCAGCAGGCCTTCCAGCAACAGCACCCGCGCGCGCCAGTTCATCAGGCCGCCCAGCGCCGCATCATCGGCGCGGATATGATCGGCCCGGTCCAGCGGCGATCCGGAAAAGGCCATCATCGCCGCAGGCGCCGCAGGGGCGTGCATCACGCGGCTTTCTTGCGGGTGCGCAGCGCGGACAGATCGGCCTCCATCGCCGCAAGGAATTCGTCGCGGATCGGATAGGCTTCTGATGGCATGTACTGGGTCCACAGCCCGGTGCGCAGCTTCAGATCGAAGTCGACCGCTGCCAGCGTCCCCGCCGCCCCGCCCCAGCCGAAGGTCGCGCCTTTCGAGCGGCCGCCTGCGCCGTGGCCTTCGCCCTCAATCCAGCTGCCGGTGAGATCGACCGTGGCCGGAACCAGGTTCGACGTGCCAACCCGCACGGCTTCCTCGCTCATCACGAATTTGCCATCGATGGTGCCATAACCCAGCAGCATCCGCTGGAACCGGTCATAATCCTTGGGGCTTGAAACCAGTCCGCCGCCGCCGGCCGGAACCTCGGGCGGATCAAGATAGACCGAGCTAGTGCCCGGATCGAGCGGGAAGGCATTGCCGCTGACGATCCCGTAATTGTCGGTCAGCCGATACGCCTCGCTCGCGGGCACCTGCATCCAGGTGCTGGTCATGCCGCAGGGATCGAAGATGCGCTTTTTCAGGAAGGCTTCAAATTCCATTCCGCTGGCGACTTCGATCACCCGGCCAAGCAGATCGATCGAGCACGAATAGCTCCACTTGGTCGCCGGTTGGTACATCAGCGGCAATTCGGCCAGCCGGTCAGCCCAGGCGGCCAGACCCGGCGCGGGCGTGACATTGGGGAAGCCGGGGATCGGCATCCGGCTGACCCGGCCGCCGACCAGACCCTGTTCGTTATACGCCGCCTGAAGCGGCCCCTTGCTGATGATCTGGTAGCCGAGGCCCGAGGTGTGGGTCAGCAATTGGCGGATCGTGATCGGGCGCGAGGCGGGGACGGTTTCGTCGAGCGGGCCTTCCGGGTTGATCAGCACCCGCATATCGCGAAAAGCGGGCAGGATTTCGGCGAGCGGCTGGTCCAGACCCAGCTTGCCTTCGTCGATCAGCATCATCGTCGCCATGCCCGTGATCGGCTTGGACATCGAATAGATGCGGTAGAGCGAGTTTTCGTCCACCGGATTGGGCTTGGCGAGCGACAGCGTGCCGCCGCCGACGGTGTGAGCATGGTCTTCCTGCCCCCAGCCAAACGTCAGGAACAGGTTGGCCAGCTTGCGCTGCGAGACATAGCGATTGGCCAGCGCTGCGACCTGCGGCCAGCTTTCGGCCACATCATGCGCAAAGGCCGCGCGGCCCAGCGGCAGGCCGGTCAGCGCAGCGCCGCCTGCAAACAGAGCGCTGTACCGCAGCAGCGCCCGGCGCGAGACTTCGGGCGAGGCAAGGTCATGGATCGGCATCAGGCAGAATCTCCGGCAGATATGTTTGCGGCCATGTCTGCGGCAGGCTGCCGCGCTGGTCAATCATGCGGCTGCTGGCAGGTTGTATTTCAAAGGTGTCTTACGTATATAGGACACATGCTCAATATCCTTGCCTATCTTGTCGGCCTTGTCAGT
The DNA here is from genome assembly GCF_002855495.1 of Porphyrobacter sp. TH134. Lineage (GTDB taxonomy): Bacteria > Pseudomonadota > Alphaproteobacteria > Sphingomonadales > Sphingomonadaceae > Erythrobacter. The sequence continues at coordinate 7,246 of NZ_PKRO01000041.1, read as the reverse complement.
CTGGTGCTGGTGATCCCGGCCCAAATCCCGCTGCTTGGCGCCATCAACTGGATCGCTTTGCCGGTTATTGTGGTCGGCATTGTGCTTGGCGCGCTGTCATCGAAGACCGGTGGGCGCAATTTTTGCCTGATCGTCGGGCTGATCGCGGTGGTGCGCTTGTCATTGGGCGGCGGGATTATCTAACCTTCGGCCAGCGCCAGCCCTGCAGCCTTGGCGAACAGGGTCGCAAGGCCCGCTTCGGCGATCTGATCGACCGGCCACCACTGGCCTTCGCCCTCTGGCGGGCCCTGCGCTGTGATGGCGACCACCTGCAATGTCAGGTGCGCGTGGGTAAAGCCGTGCCGCACTGCCCCGATCATGCGCGCATCCCCCGCCAACGGCGCTGTGCCTGAGCCATCGGCCTGCGCACTCCACCCATCATCGGGCAGCGCGCGCATCCCGCCGAGCATCCCGCTTGGCGGACGTGTGACCAGCCAGACGTCCGCGCCGCCGCCATCGCCAGCATAACGCGTGATCCAGAACGCGGTCCCGCGCCGTTCGGGTACGGCTTTCTTCGCCGGTTTGACCGGCAGGCGCTCGGGCTCGCCGGTCTCGCGGCCCTTGCAGCAGGCGGCCAGCGGGCAGAGCAGGCAGCGCGGCGCGCGGGTGGTGCAGATCTGGCTGCCGAGGTCCATCAGGCCTTGCGCAAAGTCGCCCGCCCGGTGCTGAGGCGTGATCGTCTCTGCCGCCGCGCGGATGGCCTTGCGGCCCTTGGGCAGCGGCTCATCGATGGCGAACAGCCGCGCCGCCACCCGCTCGACATTGGCATCGACCACCACCGCGCGGCTTCCGAACGCAATCGCGGCGACGGCAGCGGCGGTATAGTCGCCCAGACCGGGCAGTTTGCGCAGCTCAGCCTCGGTGGACGGAAACCCGCCCCGCCCTGCCACAGCGCGGGCACATTTGAGCAGATTGCGAGCGCGCGAATAATAGCCGAGGCCCGCCCATGCCGCCATCACATCGTCATCACTGGCGGCGGCAAGGGCTTCGACATTGGGCCAGATGTTCAGGAACTTGGCGAAATAGGGCTTTACCGCGGCCACCGTGGTCTGCTGGAGCATGACCTCTGACAACCACACGCGGTATGGCCAGGCCGGATCATCAGGCAGCGGCGCGCCCGGCGGATTGCGCCACGGCAGGGCGCGGGCATGGCCATCATACCAGGCAAGCAGAATGTCGGAGATGCTGGCAGTCACGCGCAGCCTATGGCATGGCGATTGGGCATATGGGAAGCGACAAGAAACCACCGGCCGCAGCCGCCAGCCGCAAGGGCGCCGTCAAGCCATTCACCCGCCCGCGCGGATCGGGGGCGCGCGCCATCGGCGATCTCATGCCTGAAATCGGGCGCACCGCCTTTCGCCGCTTCGGTTTTGTGCAAAGCTCGGTCGTGTCGCGCTGGCCCGAGATCGTCGGCCCCCAGCACGCCCGGATTTGCAGCCCCGAAGCGATCCGCTTTCCGCCCGGCGAAAAAGCCGAAGGCATCCTCGAACTGGTGGTGGTCGCAGCCCACGCCCCGCTGATCCAGCAGGTCATCCCCGAGATCATCGAGCGGGTGAACCGTTTCTTCGGCTACAAGGCCGTGGCGCGGGTGAAGTTGAGACAAGGCGCTGTCACCCCGCCGCAGGACGGCAGACCCGCCAAACCGCCGCCGTCGCTGAAGCCGATCCCGCTGGAATTGGGCGACAGCTTGCGCGATATCGGCGATCCGGAGCTGCGCACCGTGCTCGAATCGCTCGCGCGCAGCCTGTCAAATAGCGAACCCGCGCGCTCACAGGACGACACATTGCCATGACCAAGCCCCTCTTCCTTGCCGCAATCACAGCGGCGCTGGCGCTGGCAGCCGGGCCGGCGACCGCGCAGCAGGATCTCGCGCGGCCCGGCAGCACTTTTGCGCCCCAGGACAATCCCGGCAATTGGCAGACAACCATCACCCGCACCGCGCGCGGCCATCTGATCGGCAATCCCAAGGCGGAAACCCAGCTGATCGAGTTTATCAGTTACACCTGCCCGCATTGCGCTGATTTTACCGCGCAGGGCGAACCGGCGCTGGAGCTGGCTGGCGTAATGCCCGGCACGATCAACCTCGAAGTGCGATCGGTGATCCGCAATGCGCTGGACCTGACCGCCTCGCTGCTGGTCGGCTGCGGCGATCCGGCCGGGTTCAAATCCCGCCATCAGGCGCTGATGCTGGCGCAGTCCGATTGGCTCGCCAAGGTCCGCAGCGCGCCGCAAACCCAGCAGGCGATCTGGCTGCGCGGCGACAAGGCCGGGCGCATGAATGCGGCCAGCGCGCTGGGGCTGACAACGCTGCTCACCCAGCGCGGACAATCACAGGCAGAACTTGATGCCTGCGTATCGAACGATGCCGCCGCCCGGCTGCTGCTCGAAAATGGCCGCGCCGACAATGCCGAATTCGCGGTGCCCGGCACCCCCAGCTTTGCGCTTGACGGCAAACTGCTGAACGAAGTGCACAGCTGGGAAGCGCTCTATCCGGTGCTATCGGCGAAAGTCTCCGCTCCGACCGCGGAAGCGTCGGCCGCGCCCGGCTGAGCCATGTGTTCATATCCCGTGCGCGCACGCTTGCTGCACCGGCGCGCCAGCGGCTATTCCTCCTGTTTCGACCTGCCAAGGATGCTCCCTCGATGACTGTGACCCGCCTGCTTTGCCTCCCCCTGCTCGCGCTTGCACCGCTGATGCTGGCTGCTTGTGATGATGCCGCCACAACCGAAGGCGGCGCCGGGCCTGCGGGCGAAGCGCTGCCGGCGATCGCTGCGCCGGCGGGCAGCCAGTGGGCCGACACCGTCACCGTCTCGCCCGAAGGCGGCTATGTGGTCGGCAATCCCGATGCGCCGCTCAAGCTGGTGGAATATGCCTCGCACACCTGTTCGCACTGCGCGACCTTTGCCAAGTCCGGCAAGCCGGCGCTGAAGGACAAGTACGTCTCCACCGGCGTCGTCAGCTTTGAACTGCGCGAGGTGTTCCTGAACCCCTTTGACGTGGTGATCGCAGGGCTCGCTCAGTGCGGCGCCAAGGAGCAGATGCAGCCGCTGTCCGATCAGGTGTGGCAGAACCTTGAAAGCGTGTTTACCGGACTTCAGGGCAATCAGCAGGCGGTGGAAGCGGCCTCGCAATTGCCGATCAACCAGCGCTTTGCCGCGATTGCCGAAGCCACCGGCCTGCTGGAATTCTTCGCCGCGCGCGGGCTCAGCGCCGATCAGGGCCGTGCGTGTCTGTCGGATGCCGCGCGGATCGAAGCGTTGGTGAAGACGGTTGAGGCGAACAACGCCAAGGACAAGATTACCGGCACGCCGACCTTCTTCCTCAATGGCAAGCGGCTGGAAGGCACGACCTGGGAAATGATCGAGCCGCAGCTCCAGCGCGCTGGCGCGCGCTGAGGCTGAGCGCGGGGGTGCAGCGATAGCCTGATGCAGATCCACCGGCTCAAGCTCAGCGGTTTCAAGAGCTTTGTCGAGCCGGCGGAATTGCGCATTGAACCCGGTCTGACCGGGGTTGTCGGCCCCAATGGCTGCGGTAAATCCAACCTGCTCGAAGCCATCCGCTGGGTGATGGGGGAAACCTCGGCCAAGTCGATGCGGTCGGGCGGGATGGAGGATGTGATCTTCGCGGGCACATCGACCCGCCCCCCGCGCGATTTTGCCGAAGTGGTGCTCCACGCGGCGGATGATGCGGGCGACGAGTTGGTCGTCACCCGCCGGATTGAGCGCGGCGCTGGCAGCGCCTACCGCGTCAACGGGCGCGATGTGCGCGCCAAGGATGTGGCGCTGACCTTTGCCGATGCGGCGACCGGCGCGCATTCCCCGGCGCTCGTCAGCCAGGGCAAGATCGCGCAGGTGATCGCCGCCAAACCGGCCGAACGCCGCGCCATGCTGGAAGAAGCCGCCGGGATCGCGGGCCTTCACGTCCGCCGCCGCGATGCCGAAGGCAAGCTGCGCGGGGCAGAGGCGAACCTTGCCCGGCTGGAAGACCTGCTGGCCGGGCTCGACGCGCAGATCGCCAGCCTTAGGCGTCAGGCCAAGCAGGCGGAACGCTACACCGAACTGACGGGCAAAATTCAGGCCGCCGAAGCCCGGCTGCTGTTTGCGCGCTGGCGCGAAGCGGCCGCCGCGGCGAAGGTCGCCCGCGCGGCGGCACAGGGCGCTGAGGCGCGGGTGGCCGAAGCACAGCAGGCGGTCGAGATTGCGCAGAAAGAGCAGGCGGCCGCCGCCCATGCGCTCAGTGCGGCGCGTGATGAACTCACCGACCGCCGCGACGATGCCTCGGCGCATGGGCACCGGATGGCGGCCCTGGCAGAAAAGCTCGACGCTGCCGAAACGCGGCTGCGCGATCTTGCCCGGCAGCGCAGCCGGCTGGAGGAGGACCGCTCGGATGCCGACCGCCTGACTGGTGCCGCGGTTGAGGCGCTGGCGCGTCTCGCCAATGACGTCGCCGCCAGCCGCAGCGCAGTGGAGGCCGCCGCAGCAGCGCGCCCGGTCCTCGCCGAAAAGGCCGAGGACAAGGAACGCGCCAGCCGCACCGCCGAACTCGCACTGGCCAAGGCAACGGCCGATCAGGCCGGGGTGGAGGCCGAATGGCGGATCGCTGAAGCAGCCATCGCGCAGGCTCAGTCCCGGCTCGCCCGGATCGAAGACGAAGCCGCCCGGATCGAGCGGACCCGTGCTGACCTCGCCGCCAGCGGCGATCCCGAGGCCGACGTTATCGCCGCGCGCGGCGCCGCCGAAGCTGCCGCCGACACGGTTACCCGCCTGCGCGCCGCACTTGCCGAGGATCAGGCACGCAAGGCTGACCTTCAGGCTCGCCGCGATGACATCGCCAGCCAGCTGGCCGCCGCGCGCGCCGAACTCGCCGGGGCCGAGCGCGAGCATACCGCGCTGGCCCGCGACCGTGATGCCCGCGCCAAGCGGGAGGCAGGGCGGCAAGGCATGGCCACCCCGCTCGACCGCGTGACCGTGACGCCCGGCTATGAACGTGCGCTCGCCGCAGTGCTGGGGCGCGATGGCAAGTCGCCGCTCGGCGCGCCCGCTGCCGCGCAGGACGGGCGGTTCTGGGCCGGTGCCGCCGCGCCTGCACCTGTGGCTGACAGCTTGGCGCTGCGCCTCTCGCAATGTCCCGGCGAACTCGCAGCCCGCCTCGCGCTGGTGCATTGTGTCGAGACCGATGATGGCCGCGCGCTGGCACCCGGCGAATGGCTGGTGACCCGTGCCGGGCACTTGCGCCGGTGGGACGGGTTCCTCGCGCGCGGCGAGGGCGCGGCCGAGGCGGCGCAGCTGGAAGCTGCCAACCGGCTGGCCGAACTGGATGCCGCCCTCCCCCCCTTGCGCGACGCTGCGGCCCGCGCCGATGCTGATGACAAGGCCGCTCGCGAACAGCTTTCGGCCTTGCAGACCAGGCTCATCGCCCAGGAACGCAGCATCGCAGGCGCCATCGAGGCTGAGCGCCAGGCGCTGCGCGCCTTCGATCAGGCCGAAGCCGCCCGCGAACGCCGCGCCGCGCGGCTTGCCGAACTGGCTGCCAGCGCCGGGGATGTTGGCTCTCAGATCGTCGCCGCGCGGGCCGAAGTCGCCGCTGCCGAGGCTGCCCGCGAACGATTGCCTGCGCGCGACGCAGGCCGGGCTGCGCTAGACGCTGCGCAAACCAGAAACATGGCGGCGCGCGCAGCGGCACAGGCGGCCCTCGCCGAGCTTGCCGCGCAGGATCAGGCGCTGGCCGTCGCGCGTGAGCGGCTCGCCGCGCAAGCCGCCGATCACGCCGGATGGCAGGCGCGCGCCTCTGACGCCGAACGCCGCATGGCCGAAACAACCCGCCGCCTTGCCGAAATCGCGGAGGAGCACGCGGTTCATGCCGCCAAGCCCGCCGCGCTCACAGCCGAAATCGACGCGGGCAAGGCTATCGCCCAACGGCTCGCCGCCGAACTCGCTGAGGCCGATGCCGTGATGCAAGAGGCGGACAGCCGCCAGCGCATCGCTGACACCACCCTGTCGCAGACCACCGAAGTCCTCGCCCAAGCCCGGGAAAGCCGGGCCAGCCTTGCCGCGCGGGCCGAGAACGAGGAGCTGCGCCGCACGGAATTGTCGCGCATTTCCGGCGAGCGTTTCCAGTGTCCGCCGCCGCTGCTGGCAGGCAAGTTCGGCTTCGACGAGGCCGATCTTGCCCCTGCTGCCGAAGAATCCGCCGAGCTGGAGAAGCTCACCGCCGCACGCGAAAGGATCGGCCCGGTCAACCTTGTGGCCGCCGATGAACTCGCCCGGATCGAAAGCGACCACGGCACCAGCGCGCAGGAACAGGCCGAACTGGTCGAAGCCATCGCACGGCTGCGCGGATCGATCGGCAGCCTGAACCGGGAAGGCCGCGAGCGGCTGCGCGCCGCCTTCGAGGAAGTCGACGGACATTTTCGGGTGCTGTTCACCCGCTTGTTTGAAGGCGGACAGGCCCACCTTGCGCTGGTGGACAGCGATGATCCGCTGGAAGCAGGGCTGGAAATCTACGCCCAGCCGCCGGGCAAGCGATTGCAATCGCTCTCGCTGCTATCCGGCGGCGAGCAGGCGTTGACAGCAACCGCGCTGATTTTTGCGCTGTTCCTGACCAACCCGGCCCCGATCTGCGTGCTCGATGAAGTCGACGCGCCGCTGGACGATGCGAATGTCGAACGCTTTTGCGACCTGCTCGAGTCGATGGTCGCCACCACCACCACGCGCTATCTGATCGTGACCCACAACGCGGTGACGATGAGCCGGATGCACCGCTTGTTCGGGGTTACCATGGCGGAAAAAGGCGTGTCGCGGCTGGTAAGCGTCGATCTGGGCGAAGCGGCGCTGCTCGCGGCGGAATAAGTGTTTGACAATTTTTGTCGCTACATTAAATGTCAAGTTTCAACAAAGGAGATGACGATGGCAAAGTTTTTCAACTCGCCTCCTTTGCGGAGGCCAAACATTAGGTTTGGTAAATGGAAATTGAGTTCGACGAAAACAAGCGCTTAAGCAACCTTGCAAAGCACGGCTTAGACTTTCTAGATGCGCCCGATGTGTTTGCGGGCGAGTTTGTGCAGATTGAGGACTTGCGGCAGTATGATAGTGAAAGGCGCTATCAGGTCTTAGAGCCTGACTCAGAAGTTCATGTGATCTGGCAATGGCTTGCGATGAGGCGGGTGAGGCGGCGGATATGGGCGATGGTGGTCCACGCGGTGGAACTC
>NZ_PKRO01000040.1 GCF_002855495.1 Porphyrobacter sp. TH134 | reverse complement strand
TCAGCCGCTCAGCGCAAAACCTCTGCATCCAAAGCGTGAATCAGATTTTACGCCAAACGGGAATCCCCTAATCCCCACTTTCGCAACAGGTCTATTACGGTGCCCCAGTGTCCAAATATCGCCTCGCGCGCCCGGGGTCTGCGCAAAGGGATTATCCGGCGGGATATCTCCATTGGGAAAGATCCGCACAGTCTTGCCAAGCGCATTGTCCAGGTTCTGAATCCCCTCGAACTCGTCCCGGGCACCGCCCGCTATAAACAGGTAGCGGCCATTGGGGGAGAAGGCCATGTAGGCGCCGATCTGAAAGCCGGTTGGGATCGGCACGATCTGTTCTTGTCGCCAGATCACCTCAACATTGCCAAGCGTCGGCATGTTGGCCGCCAGATCGAGTTGCGCGCGCAGCACGGTCAGGCCTTCGGGCCTGAAGTTGGTATCGGAAGCGTTACGACCGCGGCGCGGCTCGTTTGGTCCTCCCGGTTCGAAATAGCTGATGTAGACCCGGCGGCTGGTGACAAAGTCAGGTGATCGAAGGACGTAATAAATTCCGGTGTTGGGTGGCATGCCCGTCACCTTCACGCGCGTCCCGTCGGTAGTCATGACCCACAATTGGCCCGGCTGCTGCACCGCGACATCACCACGCTCTGCGATCAGTATCCGGTCGTCGGTCAGAAAATCCATCGACCATGCCGTCTCGAAGGTAGCCACAGGCACCGCTGTCACGCCTGTGATCGATCCAGCAGCCGGCGTTGCTCCAGGCGTAACCGCCTTAGGTGGCAGGCAAGCGGGCGGTGGCGGGATAAGAGACTTGCCGCCATAACTGAGAGCGATAACAGCACTGCAGACGATCAGTGTCAGGCGGAGGTAGTTCATCCTCATATCATGAGCGAAAAATACGGCTTTAGAAAGTTGATCTTGCTTAAATACTCCGATTTCTACGATCTAAGCTCCTGACCGGCCCCCGCCGGATGGGTACAGTTCATCGCCAATGCCGTGCAAGAGTGGCTAGCGAGGATCGGCGTGAAGACGCTCTACATTACGCCCGGCAGCCCGTGGGAGAACGGCTACTGCGAGAGCTTCAACGGTTCGATGCGAGACGAGCTCTTGAACGGGGAGATCTTCTACACCCTGGCCGAAGCCCAGATCCTGATCGAAGCCTGGCGCCGACACTACAACACCGTGAGGCCACACAGCTCGCTGGGCTATCGCCCGCCCGCCCCGGAAACCGCGACGCCGCCATGGCTGCCCTCCGGTTCCGCTACGCTCCACCTACAGGCAGCCATGGCAAAGGAGCCAATCTTGCACTAACAATCAAAACGGACCACCCTGTGGGGGTAGGGTGTCCAGACTTCACGACCAGTCAAACCGCCCCTGAAGCGTACGGTAGCTTTCCGGATCGTGAGGCGGAAAATTTGAAATAAGCTCTTCAAATATAGAATCTTTGGTGTCGCGGCGATTATATTTGAACTCGATTTCTGCAAGGAAGGTCCACAGGTTTTCGCGTGACACCTGCCTTGCTGCTCGAAACATCCGGCGCACTGTTGCCCAATAGGCTTCAATGTTGTTGGTTGTATGTCCGCGAAAGTCATGGAACGCGATCGAGTGGTTTATCTGAACATGTTGGAATCCGTGCTGCGCCAGCTTTTGGTAACCCGAAAGTGTGTCGGTGACGACCTTCGAACCGGGTTTGACACGCGCCACTAGGAGCGGAATCAAAGTTCCTGACTTGCGGTCCGGCACTATCGCCGACATGACCTGCCCGTCGCATGCAAGTCCAAGAACGATGACGGCATCGTTCGGTCCACCTTCGCTGTTTGCAATGTAGCGCAGATAGACCTCGTCAATCTGAACGGTTTTGCCTTCGCCACCCAGCATCTGGGGGCGAGCCATAGCCGCCATATGGATCCTGATCATTTGGCAGAGGCGGTTGGAACTTTTATGACCAATACCAAGTTGTCTGCGAATGAACCCTGCGCGTATGCCAATAGAAGTGTTGGCAAAAAGAAAGAAGGCATAAAACCAAGCCATAAGTGAAAGATTGGACCGATACATGACTGTCCCTCTGAGCGGTGAGATATGCTTTCCGCACGCATGGCGCCATTTCTTGGTCCTCTTAATTCGAGACCAGTGACCAAGCTCGCCGCAGCTCGGACATGGCGAATGGGTCCCAAATCTTGTTTCGAAGATGTGCTCCAGACACGCATCCTCGTCAGGAAACCGTTCAAAAAACTGGATGATACCGAAGGGTTTCGTCTTGGCAATCACTTCAGTGATCCTTCGTAGTTGCCGTGCTGACAGGCATGTCCCCTTGCGAAGTCAAAATCGGGAATGCGCCGATTATGTCCCAATAGGTCTGCGCCGAATGATTCCGGCGATTATATCGAAACTGAAACTCACTTAAATACAGCCATAGATACGAATGAGATACATACTTGTGATGCGTCTGAAGTGGCCAAAGAAAATAAGACATGAATCCTTTGATTGCATCTATCTCATTAGGATGGTCAATGTAGTAGGTAGGAAGGTAAGTTGCCTGTGGTAGGCGGGAGCCATAATCTGAGAACAGCCGAGCCGTACGGTAGCATGTCGTGTGCAGATCTCCATGGCCGGGCACCATCGTCGCTATTGCCTTATAAACAGAGCGATGCCGAGAAACACCTATGACCTGGCAAGCAACTCTACCATTCCGAGCGGCGAGCAAGACATTAGCGCGATTGTGACCAGACGTATCAGAACGGATACGGTACAGGTTCTCTACGCGCACCTCGACAGTTTGTCCCGGAGTAGCAATCGGCGTCATGCGCTCCAGTGCGGCTAGGTGCAGCCTAATCCTGTGGGCCATGTGAAAGGCAGCGCGATAGCTGATCCCAAGGTGGCGTTCGAGAAAACCGGAATTTACGCCCGCATGCGAATTTGCGAAGTGCAGCATGGCATAAAACCACAGGCGTAGAGGCAACTTCGTGTGATGAAATACTGTGCCTGCGAGTGGAGAGACAACGGCACCGCAGCATCGCAGAGCATATTGAGTTGAAGTTCGGCGAGACCAGCGGCGTACGCCACCACACTCTTCGCAAGGCAGTTCCTGTGCAAAGCGCGTTTGCATCACATGCTCAATACACGCATCGTCAGTGGAGAAGCGCATCGCGACTTCTTGAAGACTCGTGCCATGATAACCTGGTCGAAAGAAGCGCGACTGGCTCGAAGGATATCCTAAATTGAATGGCATAAATAAATCCTTGGCGGACTGCGGGATACCAAATGGCCGAGATGGAAAATCCTGACGGTTACGAAAACTGGCGCATTTCCTTCGTAATCAGGCAGTTATCGACAATTCCGGCGCTCTTCGCCAAGGATCTGCGCCGCTGATCTAGAGCGCTTCCGATGGTGATTGTCTCCTGGGAATGCATATCCACTGCGAAGTCACTGTGCCGAAAGCGAAATGACGGAGCACCGAGCCTCTGCTTCAAGCCTCGCCTTGGCCACCCGAAAGGCAAACTTGCTTGTGGATTTGGCCTTTGCGTCTACCTGCGACCTCCATGTACCTCTTCACCAACCTTGAACGGCTTAAAGCCGGGAAGCACCCCTCGACTGCGAGCAGAAATGGCCCAGTTGAGCAGCAACGGTCCGTGAATCCTGCTGGTCAACCGCTTCAAGCAAACCGCTCCTATGCTGGGCAGGGCGCGGCGGTGTGGATGACAGCCAACCATCCGGAGGACGATGCGTGATGGACACGCCCTCCAGCTTCCAGACCGACAGCCTCATCGCCGAGGATATCGACGCTTATCTCGAAGCGCACCAGCACAAGAGTCTGCTGCGCTTCATCACCTGCGGCAGCGTGGATGATGGCAAGTCGACCCTGATCGGGCGGCTATTGTACGATTCCAAGATGATCTTTGAAGATCAGCTGGCCGCGCTGGAAAGCGACAGCAAGCGGCACGGCACGCAGGGCGAGGAAATCGACTTTGCACTGCTGGTCGATGGCCTCACCGCCGAACGCGAGCAGGGCATCACCATCGACGTCGCCTATCGCTTTTTCACGACCGAGAAGCGCAAGTTCATCGTCGCCGATACGCCGGGGCATGAACAATATACCCGCAACATGGTGACCGGCGCTTCGACCGCCGATCTGGCCGTGATCCTGACCGATGCGCGCAAAGGGGTGCTGCAACAAACCCGCCGGCATTCCTATCTTGTCCACCTGCTGGGCATCCGCCACGTGGTGCTGGCGGTGAACAAGATGGATCTGGTGGGCTACGATCAGCAGACCTTTGATGACATCGTCGCTGATTACCGCGCATTTGCCACCAGCATCGGGATTACCGATTTCACCGCGATCCCGATTTCGGGTTTCAGGGGCGACAACATCACCGCCGCTTCAGTCAACACGCCATGGTATGGCGGGCCGTCGCTGATCCACCACCTTGAAACCGTCGAAGTCGATGCGGCCGCTGCTCAAGGTGCCGCGTTCCGGATGCCGGTGCAGTGGGTCAACCGCCCCAATCTCGACTTCCGCGGCTTTGCAGGGCAGATTGCCAGCGGCGTCATTCGCCCCGGCGATGCGGTGCGGATCGTACCCTCGGGCAAGACCAGCACGGTCAAATCCATTGCCACCTTCGATGGCGACCTGGACGAAGCGGTCGCGGGCCAGTCGGTCACCCTCACGCTCGCCGACGAGGTCGATTGCAGCCGCGGTGACCTGATCGCAGCGGCGGGCGATCCGCCGCAGGCCTCCGACCAGTTCCGCGCCACGCTGGTGTGGATGGACGAGGAAGTGATGAAGCCGGGGCGCGGCTACTGGCTCAAGCTCGGCACGCAGATGGTCACCGCCACCGTCCAGCCGCCCGAATACGAGATCGACATCAACAGCCTCGAACATCTCGCGGCCAAGACGCTCGGCCTCAACGGCATCGGCGTGGCCGAATTCGCGACCGACCGGCCGATCGCCTTTGAACCCTATGCCGACAACCGCCAGCTGGGCGGGTTTATCCTGATCGACAAGTTTTCGAACGCCACCGTGGCCGCCGGGATGATCGACTTCAGCCTGCGCCGCGCGGACAATGTCCACTGGCAGCCGACCGCCATCACCCGCGCGGATCACGCCGGGATGAAGAACCAGACCCCGCGCGTGCTGTGGTTCACCGGGCTTTCGGGCAGCGGCAAATCGACCATCGCCAACGAGGTCGAAAAGCAGCTGTTCCTGATGAACCGCCACACCTTCCTGCTGGATGGCGACAATGTGCGCCACGGGCTCAACCGCGATCTGGGCTTCACCGAGGCCGACCGGATCGAGAATATCCGCCGCGTGGGCGAGGTCGCCAAGCTGATGGCCGATGCGGGCCTCATCGTGCTCACCGCCTTCATCTCGCCCTTCCGGGCCGAGCGGCGGATGGTGCGCGAAATGCTGCCCGAAGGCGAGTTCGTCGAAATCTTCGTCGACACCCCGCTGGGCGTGGCCGAAAAGCGCGATGTGAAGGGCCTGTACAAGAAAGCGCGCGCCGGCAACCTCAAGAACTTCACCGGGATCGACAGCCCCTATGAAGCGCCCGAGAGCCCCGACATCCGCGTTAACACGGTGGACATGAGCCCTGAGGACGCTGCGCGTTATATCATCCAGCAGATCCTCCCGCTGAAATGAGCGCTGCCGGTCTGAACGACGCAGCGCTCGCCGCACGGCTGGCCGAGATTGCGGGCGGCTTGCTGATGGACGTCCGCGCCAGCGGCATGTTTGATGGCAAGGCGCTGGGCAAGGCGGGCGATGCCACGGCGAACCAGTTCCTGTGCCACGCGCTCCGGCACTTGCGGCCCGATGACGGCTTGCTGTCGGAAGAGGAAAAGGACAACCCAGATCGCCTCGGCAAAAGCCGGGTGTGGATCGTCGATCCGGTCGATGGCACCCGCGAATATGGCGAGGAGCGCGCCGATTGGGCGGTGCATGTGGCGCTAGCGGTGGACGGCGTCGCCTCGATCGGAGCTGTCGCGCTACCGGGGCTCGATGGCGGCCTGGTGCTGCGGTCGGACCAGCCGCGCTCGCACGCCCCGACAGCGGAGCGCCCGCGCTTCGTCGTCAGCCGCACGCGGCCTGCCGCCGAGGCACAGGCCATCGCGGCGGCGCTCGGCGGCGAACTTGTCCCAATGGGTAGTGCCGGAGCCAAGGCGATGGCGGTGGTGCTGGGACAGGCGGAGGTCTATCTCCACTCCGGCGGGCAGTATGAATGGGACAGCTGCGCGCCCGTTGCCGTGGCGCGCGGACATGGCCTGCATTGCTCTCGCATCGATGGTAGCCCGCTCATCTACAATCAAGCCGACAGTTACATGCCCGACCTGCTGATCTGCCGCCAGGAACTGTCGCACAAGGTGCTCGAAGCGCTGCGGCAATTGTAAGGCTCCTCGGCATGGCGGCCGAAAAGAGCGCGACCCCCAATGACCGTCAATATCCGGCTCGGGGCAAACCGGTCATCGCGGTCACACGGTAAGCGTTCCTGCTGGATGAGATCGAGGTCGTCCTGGCGGGAAACGGGGACTGTGGTGAGGGCGGCATCCGCCGCGAGCCCGAGACCCCCAAGCATGGGGACAGTGTCCCTCCGCCGCAGCCTGTCCGCAACGAGTTCGCGTTCGATGACCGCGACGAAGAGGACGAGAAGGCTGCGGTGCGCAATCGGCGCTTTGTTGGTCACGTGCAGGACAATGCCCGCCGGGCCACGCTTGATCCGGGCAACGGGATTGACCTGTGACCAGGAGCAATCGGGTCAAGCACGCCCTTGGGCTGCTTCCGCAACTCTCGCGCCAGCTCGCCGACTATGCCGGGCGCAAGCGTGTTTCGCAGGCCGCGGTCGTCGAGGTGGCACTGGCCTCCTTCCTCTCGCCTGACGGCTCGGAACGGCTCGAGGCGGCGTTCAGCCGCAGGCTAGACCTGATCTCGCGCCAGCTTGACCGTTTGGGCTATCATGTCGATGTCGGGACTGAGGCCCTTACGCTCTATCTGCGGCGTTGGTTCACGGTAACCGCTGCATCATCGGGTCCCGAGTCGGCCGCTGCGCACGCCGAGGTCGAGAAGCGCGTTGCCTTCTTCATCGAGGCACTGGCGCGGCGTATGGAAACAGGGAGGCTCTTGCATGATGAGCTGGTGCGCGGTGACGAAGCCGCGCGGCATATCTTGGGGAAAGACGCCCCCGGAACAAAATGACTTCTCTCTCCCATGGCAAATGGCAGGTGCAACCATTCCAACTGCTTGCCAGTGTCCGCTGACACGCACCGACCTCGACCATCTGCCCCCGCAAAAGTAGCGCGAGTTAGAGCGGGTGGTGCAGCTGATCTTCGAGGAGTTCGACGATGCCTTTGCGCTCGCCAAGCACGAGTGGAAGAAGGCCGTGAACCGGCCCAGGATTGCTGGAGGCCCTAACTCCTGAGAGGAAGGGACTTTTATGGTCAAGGTAACGAACAAGTTTGCACCTGAGGTGCGCCAGCGTGCGGTGCGCATGGTGCTTGATCACGAATCTGATCGCCTGTCCCGCTCGGCAGTCGTCACATCGATAGCTGAGAAGATCGTTGTTCGGCGCAGCCGCTTCACACGTGGGTAAAAAAGGCCAAGGTAGACCGCGGCAAGCGGACGGGAGTTCCGGTGAAGGTGGCCGACCGCCTGAAGGTGCTGGAGCGCGAGAACCGGGAGCTGCGGCAGGCCCACGAGATATTACGCAAGGCTTCTGCGCATGGTGATAAGTTGGCATTCTGCCCGGTGATCACCGTTTTGCTTAAACTTACAGACCATATACCCGCTTAATGTGGGGAACGTCTTCCCCTACGCCGGAGCCGCCAAGCCGTCTCCGGCGACCCCTTCGAGCGGGGACACCCCGCAGCGCCCCGCAGAAGCGGAGCGGGGCTGAGGACGCGCTCTGTCCCGCAGGGCCTGCAGCCCTGCTCCTGAGGGCGCGGCCCTCTCTGCTTTGGGCCCCGCGCGCACGCCGCCTCCGGCCGTCATAGGCATTGGCTCGGCCTGCCCGGCGACAGGGTCCCGCCGGTGCGTCCGATCCGGATCAATATGCACGGCCTGCCTGCGGACGGGGTGCGCCTTGTTTGCTGGTGCAGCTCGCTCGCCGCTCGCCGATCATGGAGTGATGGGGGGCTGCGGGCGGCGCGTATTCGCGCCGGCGTTGCTGGTTTGGGCCCGCGGAAGCGGCAGGGTGGGCGGTGCGCCCGTCTGGGCACGGTTCGGCCAGCCGCAACCCGGCCTCTGCGAGGACCGGGTCCTCCATTTGCATTGCGGTCCTTGTCGCACTGGCTGCACCGGCAGCCATTTGCGTCATGCGGATGCGGCTGCCCGGCCCGCGCCTTCCTGGTCGCTGTCACCGCCCACCCCGCCCCTTCCGGGGGCCGGTGTGGCGGAGTTGGGCAGGACGGGAGACGGATGATGGCGCGTGGGAATGGCAAAGGCAGTGCAAGGGGCAATCGGTGCAGGGTGGCGCGCAGCGCCGTTGGTGCGGGAGAGGCGCGCGGGTCGCTTTATGACGAGGTCACCGCAAGCATCATTGCGCAGCTTGAGGAGGGCGTCTTTCCGTGGGTGAGGCCATGGAGCAAGGCATTGGCCGCGCCCGGCCTGCCGCGCAATGCGGTGACGGGACGGGCCTATTCGGGGATCAATGTCCTGATCCTGTGGGGCGCGGTGATCGAGGGGGGCTACCCTTCACAGGACTGGCTGACCTTCCGGCAGGCGCTCGCCGCTGGCGGCGCGGTGCGCAAGGGCGAGCGCGGACGCACCGTGTTCTATGCTGACCGCTTTGTGCCCAAGGGCGAGCGCGAGGGTGGTGACGGCAGTGAGCGGGGCGAGGAGCCGCGCGGGATTGCGTTCCTCAAGCGCTTCACCGTGTTCAATGTCGCGCAGTGCGAGGGTCTGCCCGAAGGGCTGGTCACCGCGCCCGCGCCCCCGCCCGAGCGTGAGTTGCATGACAGCGCCGAAGCGCTGATCGCGGCGACGGGGGCGGATGTCCGGATTGGCGGAGCCGAGGCCTTCTATTCACCATCAGACGATTATGTGCAGGTTCCCCCGCAGCCTGCCTTTCATCACCAGATCGATTACTACCGCACCGCGCTGCATGAGCTGGGCCACTGGACCGGGCATGGCTCGCGGCTGGGCCGCGATCAGACCGGGCGGTTCGGCTCGGCCACCTATGCCCGCGAGGAACTGGTGGCGGAACTTGCTGCGGCCTTCCTGTGTGCCGCGCTCGGCGTTGAGCCGACCGTGCGCCATGCCGATTACCTTGGCAGCTGGCTGGCGGTACTGCGCGCCGATAGCCGCGCGATCTTCCGCGCCGCCAGTCAGGCGAGCAGGGCAGCCGAGTTCCTGCTGCAGTTCCAGACGGTCGGCCAGGAGCAGGCGGCATGAGCAGGTTGCCAGAACCCGCCAGCGACAGCGATCGCTTCGCCGTCGAGAGCACCGAGGCCGGGCTCCAGACGCTGGTGCCCGGCGTTGCGCCGATCACCCTCGGTGACCGGCTCGCGCTGCTCGCCGCCGCGCCGCTCATGCCGAAAAAGCGCCAACGCCCTGCCGACCACGGGCTGTTCGACACGAATGCCCGCAACCAGCTCGAGATGTTCTGAAGGAGGCCCCGCGCGATGGACCTGCTGACACCTGCCCTGCGCCAGCGCCTGCTCGCCAATGGCGCAAGCCCCGGCGATCATGTCCCGGTCGTGAAGTTCTTCAATCCGCTGGGCGCAGCGACCTGGCTGATCAGCGAACTGGATAGCGACGGAGACACGCTGTTCGGGCTCGCCGATCTCGGCTTTGGCTGTCCCGAACTCGGGAGCATGAGCCTTGCCGAGATCGCGGCGGTCCGCCTGCCACTTGGCTTGCGTCTCGAGCGCGATCTCCACTTCGCCCCGTGCCATCCGTTGTCGGTCTATGCCGCTGCCGCCCGCGCGCAAGGCCAGATCACCGAAAACTTGAAGCATCTTGCCGATGCCGCCGCCGTGCTGGCGCGCGAGGCGGCAGCAGGCCGGAGCCGTTCACCGCCGTAGCCCCAAGCGGCGGATGATGCCCGCGCGCAGGTCCCCCCACCCGCGCGGGATAACCGGCCCCGCCCTGCCCGTCCCATCCGTCCCCCGGACGGCAGGCGCGGGGCCACCGTTTCTGGAAGACATTTTCCTTGGAGAATACCCATGCAGATCACCCCTATTCCGCTCGGCCAGCTTTCGGTGGCCGCGATCAACATGCGGCGCGGACGCAAGGTGCCCGATGTCAGCGACATCCTGCCCTCCATCAGGGCGCGCGGCGTGCTGTCGCCGCTGTTCGTCAGACGCGCTGCCTGCCCTGCCCGGGAGAAGGGCGCGCCCGACCATTTCGAGATCCTTGCAGGCAAGCGCCGCTACTTCGCCAGCCTTGAGGCCGCGCGCGAACTCGGTGAGGACCGCAGCCTACCCTGCATTGTGCTCGGGCCGCAGGATGACGCCGAGGCGCTGGAAATCTCGATGATCGAGAACCTGCTGCGCGAGGAACCCGACGAGGTCACGCAGTGGGAGAGCTTCACCCGCCTCGTCAGGGAAGGGCGGAGCATCGAGGATATCGCCGCGACCTTCGCGCTCACCGAACTAAAGGTGAAGCGCATCCTCGCGCTCGGCAATCTCCTGCCCCGGATCCGTGAGGCCTATCGCAGCGAGGCGATCGATGCCGCAACCATCCGGCACCTGACGCTCGCCAGCAAGGCGCAGCAGACAGCATGGCTGGCGCTGTTCGAGGATGCCGAAGCCCATGCGCCGCGCGGCAGTCAGCTCAAGGCATGGCTGTTCGGCGGCGCGTCGATTGCGACCGCGGTCGCGCTGTTCGACCTCGAAACCTATGCGGGAATGGTCGTCACCGACCTGTTCGGCGAGGAAGGCTATTTTGCCGATGCCGATGCCTTCTGGGCCGCGCAGCTTGCGGCGGTCGAGGCGCGCAAGGCCGCCTATCTTGCCGATGGCTGGGCCGATGTGGTGATTGTGCCCGTCACCGGTCACTTCGCCAGCTGGGAATACGAGCGCGCGGGCAAGCGCAAGGGCGGCAAGGTCTATATCCAGTTGCGCCGCGACGGCGAGGTGGTGTTCCATGAAGGCTTCATCTCACGGGCCGAGGCGGCAGCGGCGGAGCGCCGCGCGCGCGGCGAAACTGAAGACCAGAAACCCGCGCGCCCTGAAATGACCGCGACGCTGGCCAGCTATGTCGACCTCCACCGTCATGCGGCAGTGGCGGCGCAGCTGGCAGGCACGCCCGCGCTCGCGCTGCGGGTGATGGTCGCCCATGCGATTGCCGGATCGCCGCTGTGGAGCGTGCGCCCCGCCGATACCGCGAGCCGCAACGCGGATATCGCTTCCAGCCTTGCCGCTGCCGCTGCAACCGGCATCCTTGGGAAGAGGCGGCGGATGGTGCTGGCCCTGCTCGGAATGGACGAACACCGCGCAAGCCTGTGTCAGGATCGCTGTGGTTCCCATCTGGTTCCCGTGCTGCACCGCCTCATGGCGCTGTCGTACGCGGAGGTCATCGAGGTGCTCGCGCTGGTGATGGCCGAGACGCTCGCCATCGGCAGTGAGGTTATCGCGTATCTGGGCGAGCATTGCGCCATCGCCATGGCCGACCACTGGCAGGCCGATGAGGCCTTCCTCGGCTTGCTGCGCGACAGGGAGGTGATGCTGGCGATCCTCGCCGAGACAGGCGGCGCGGCGGTCGCCAGCGCCAATGCGGGCGAAAAAGGTGCGACGATCAGGGGCCTGATTGCCGATCATCTCACGGGCGCGAATGACCGGACCAGGTGCGAGCGCTGGGTGCCGCGCTGGATGGCGTTCCCGCCTGCCACCTATACCGAGCGGGGCGGAGTGCCGATGGTCGCGGCAGCGCGCCGGGCGAAGTGGATGGTCGGAGAGGAGTAGACAGAACAGCAGGCAAGCACCGCGCAGTCCTGTGGTGAAACGCTCCAAGGTGACCTCGAGGCGAGAGCGGCCGTGTCCGTGCCGAAACATGATCCCGAAGGAGCCGAGTTGGCAAGCTGAGCACGGTCGGCTGCGTGCCAACGGGGCAGAGGTCTGCTCTTGCCCCGCGTTGCGACGAATGCGGTGGCGCGGGAGGGGCAGGTCAGCAGGGCCATGCAAGGCCGCGGTTGTTCTTCACGGTTCGGGCAGCGCAGCTCGCAGACTTCGAGGTGCAGCGCACTCGGCCCTCGCTTGATTGCCGCAAATTCTGGCGCTATATTGCGTCAGAAAAGATGGAGTTTTGCTATGGCAATCCAGAATTATGCGGACAATGGTGCCTTTGCCCCGCGCAAGATCATTGCAGCGCTGCGCACCACCAGCGACGAACTGGCGCGCTCGCTCGGCCTTGGCAAGGACGCGATCCAGCGCAAGGACCGGATCGCCTCGACACGCACCCAGCGTCGCATCCGTCAGATGGTCGAGGTGCTCAACAAGGTCGAGCCGCGTTACGGTTCAGCGCTTCTGGCCTATGCCTGGTATCGCTCTGAGCCACTCCCGGGGTTCTCGGGCCAGACTGCCATGCAACTGGTACAGGACAACCGGGCCGACGACGTGCTGACCTATATCGACGCGGTCGACGCAGGCATTCACGCATAGGCCCATGCATTTCACCGGACTGCTTTACCGCGCCCTCAATCCGGTCTGGTCCCGCACACCACTTTCGGGAGAGGGTGCCGCCCGGTTCGGCGGCCGCTTCAACAGGATCGGACGGCCTGCGCTCTACACGTCGCTTGCCCCGGAGACGGCGCTGCGCGAAGCCAACCAGGTTGGCACGCTGCAGCCCACCACGCTGGTTTCCTATCGGGCGGATATTGGACCACTGCTGGATGGCCGGAACATAGCTGCATTGGAGCCCTTCCACGTGAGCTCGGCAGACCTTGCCGACCCGTCCTGGCGGGATCGGATGTTGTCCGGAAAGCCTGTTTCAACCCAGGAACTGGCAGAGACGGCAATCGCGCATGGCTTTGCCGGCATTGTCATTCCAAGCTATGCCCGCGGCGCACCTCGTGACGCGCTCAACCTCGTTCTGTGGAACTGGGAAGCGCATCTCGCGCTGGTCGACGATGATGACCGGTTAGGCCTTCGCGCATCCCGGGACCTGCCTGACGCTCCCGAAAGCTGAAACGCGTCTGATGCGCGATCCGACCCCAGCACCGGATCGCGATCACCAACATCCTCAATCAGGCCGATACTGACAGGTTCGAGCGCAGGAACCTAATGCCCCAGCGCGCATGGGCCTGCACCTTGCGCATCGCTTGCCGCCGAAGCTGCCCTTGCCCACCGCCCTTCGCCCTCTCCTCCGAACCTGCCCCACCGGCTGCCTCGTCAATGGCCTGTCTGGCGGCGGACGGGCTTCGCCCTTGCGGGGCCTGGGGCGCAACGGCGGGCAAGCAGCTATTTTCCGCCGAGCGCCGGGGCGCTCTTTGCATCGCGAGGCAAAATAGCCGCTGGCCGCTGCCGTCCTCCGCTGCGCTGCGGTCCCTTGCGGGATGCGCCGTCTCCGCACCCCCGCCTGTGCATGGCCATCGAGGCTGCGATGGGCGCAGGCTCGAAAGGACAAGGAACTGGACAATGGCCAATATCGGCAACTTCACCCGCACCGCCACCGGCTTCAAAGGCGAGATCGTCACCATGAGCGTGCAGCAGAAGAACGTGCGCATCATCGCCGAAACCGACCAGATGAGCGAGAACGCGCCCTCGCACCGGGTCTTCGTCGGCCGCGCCGAAATCGGTGCCGCCTGGAGCAAGCAGAGCCAGGAGGGCCGCGACTACCTCTCGGTCAAGCTCGACGATCCGAGCTTTTCGGCTCCGATCTACGCCAACCTCTTCGCCGAGGATGACGGCGAGAACTTCAGCCTGGTGTGGACCCGCGCCCGCAAGGCCACCGGCGAGTAAGCCGACGACGCCCCGCCCGGCCTTGCCGGGCGGGGCTTTTCCGGCAGACACGCCACTCCCCGGTGCCGGGGCATCGAGCGATCGCCCCGAGCCCGGGGAAAGGGAGGGGCGACAATCGCGCCGCCCGAATTCTGTCGCTCCCCCCTCCCCGCTCCGATCCGCCATCCCTCTCCCTAGCGAGCGGCCCTGCGCCGCAGTCATCCTCGCCTTCGCGGAGATCCTCCATGACCGCCATTCCCGCTCCGATCCGCCCACGCTATCTGCGGACGCCCGATGCCGCCGTGCATCTCGGGCTCTCGCCGCGCACGCTGGAGAAGCATCGCTGCTACGGTACGGGACCCGCCTATCACAAGCTTGGTGGGCGGATCGTCTACCATATCGATGACCTCGACGACTGGGCGCAGCAGGGCCTGCGCCGCTCGACCAGTGATCCGGGCAAGGGGGTGGTCCACCCTGCCAAGCGGATCGACGGCTACACCGCGCCGGTCCGGCGCTGAGGGCCGGGCCGATGCAGCGCAGCGCCGCCTTCGACCAGGCATCCCTGCAGCTCGACCTGTTCGTCGGTGCCGGCGGCGATATTGCCGCGCGCGACGCGCAGGACCTGATGGCCTGGCCCTTCTTCAGTCTCGCCAAGCGCAAGCGGGTCAGGCCCATCGACTTTCGCATGGGCGAGGTTGCGATCCTCGTCGAGGCCACGGCCGAGCATGGCATGGCGACGATCTGGGATGCCGATGTGCTGATCTGGATCGCCAGCCAGATCGTCGAGGCGCGCGATGCCGGGCGCCCGACGTCGCGGCTGATCGCAGCCACGCCGCACGAAATCATGCGCTTCACACAGCGCAGCACCGGCAAGGTGGGCTATGAACGGCTCAAAGCCGCGCTTGACCGGCTGCAGTCAACCAGCATCGCGACCTCGATCCGGCAGCCGAGCGCGCGGCGGCGGCATCGCTTTTCCTGGATCAACGAGTGGCGCGAGCGCCTCGATGGCAGGGGCCGCGCGATGGGGATCGAGATGATCATTCCCGACTGGTTCTACGAGGGCGTGCTCGACCGTGCGCTCGTTCTCACCATCGATCCAGCCTATTTCCGGCTGACCGGGGGGCTTGAGCGCTGGCTCTACCGCATCGTGCGCAAGCATGGCGGGCGCCAGAAGAATGGCTGGAGCTTCGATATCGAGCACCTCTGGCTGAAGTCAGGATCGCTCTCGCCATTGAAGCGCTTTGCCTTCGAGATCCGCGACATCGTCCAGCGGCAATCCCTGCCCGGCTATACACTGAGCCTTGACCGCCCGCTGGGCCGCGAGAGGCTCAATTTCGTGGCGATCCCGGTCGACTCCTTCACCGCAGCCATGCGCCGGATCGGCATGCGCCCTGTGGACAAACCGGTGTGATGTTCGGTCCATCAGGAACCCCACCACTCGGTCCATCGGGAACCGGAACGTCGGTCCATCAGGAACCGGAATCGGCCCTAGCACGCTGGAATCACGCCGCAAATCCGGCCTGTAACCATCCTAACAGGGAATCCTCCGGATTCCTGCTAACGCCAGCGCGCCTGTCGACAGCTGGCGCGCGGGTTCCGCCGCAAGCTCCCGTGCCTGCCGGTAACGAGGATCCGCCGCTCACCCATGTGACGCTGGTCTGGCGTGAAGGCATTCGCGAGGATTGGCTGCGGTTCGGCAAGCCGGTCGCCGGACGCATCATCGATCGCCGCACCCGCATCGAGAGCTATGCGCCGGGCCAGGTGTTTGCCCTCGTGCGCTGGGCGTCCAATGACTACGGCACGCGGCGTTCTGTCCTCACCATCGTCCGCGCCGTCGGTCCCGGCGAGGCATTCAGCACGCTGCCGCAAATCGATCCGGGCGGCGAAATCCTGTTGCGTGTGCGCGGCTGGGTGAAGGTGCGCGCGGCCTTCGGGCTGATCGATGCCATCGAAGAAGCGGATTTCGATCCCTGCGACATCGCGCCCGATCACTGGCGGCACGTCCACAACCGGCTGTCGGTCGGCATGCCGCCGCGGCCCTATGACCAGCGCCGTCACCGGGCATGGTGTCTGCGCAGGCGGCTGTCATCATGAAGCGGCGCACGATCCTCATCGCTGGCACGGCCGCTGCAGCTGCCCTGTTCAGCGCCGCGCTGCCGGTGTTGCGCGTGCTGGTCTGGAACGCGACGGCGAGCGTGCCGACCGGCCTCTATCACATTCGTGGAACAGCGAGCCTGCATGCCGGCGAGCGGGTGGCGATCGATCCGCCGCCGCACCTGCGGCGCTTCCTTGCGGCGCGCGGCTATCTGCCGGTCGGCATGCCATTGCTGAAAGAGATTGCCGCGCTGCCCGGCGACAGGGTCTGTCGCACAGGGGCCAGCATCACGATCAATGGCAAGCCCGCGGGTACGGCGCGCGCACACGACAGTCGCGGACGCGCGCTGCCCGGGTGGAACGGCTGCAGGGTCATTGCTGCCGATGAGCTGTTCTTCATGAGCCGGCGGGCGCCCGACAGCTTCGACGGGCGTTATTTCGGCCCTTTGCCGCGCGCGCAGCTGATCGGTCGCGCGAGCCCGGTCTGGACCGATGAAGCGGGCGACGGGGTGCACGTCTGGTTCGCCCGGCCAACCCTTTCCCAACCTGCCAACCCCGACAAGGAGACCAACCCATGACCTGTATCGGCACCTTCACGACCACCCGCGACAGCTACTCCGGGCGTCTGCAGACGCTGACCATCGACCGTGCGCTGACTCTCGTTCCGGCCGAGCATGGCGATGCAGAAAAGGCACCCGACTACCGCATTCTGGCCGGCGAAGGCGAGGATGCCTTCGAAGTGGGGGCGGGCTGGAAGCGCAACGGCGACAAGGCGGGGGCCTATGTCGCGGTGCTGATCGACGATCCGGCGCTGGTGCAGCCGTTGCGCGCCAACCTGTTCCAGTCGGACAAGCGCACGCATGTGTTGATGTGGTCTCGCGGTACTCGCCGCGGCGCGAAGGACTGACGCCATGGCCTTGCATCGCCTCGCGATGGCGCTCGGCTGCGCTCTGGCGGCTGGATGGCCCGGTGCGCCTTGCGCGCAGCCGGTCGGTGAGCCAACCGCCCCGTCGCGCATTGCCATCGCCGATCACGTACGGGACGCATCGCGGCGCTTCGGTATTCCGGAAGCATGGATTTATGCCATTATCCGCATCGAGAGCGCAGGCCGCGTCCGCGCGGTCTCTTCTGCGGGAGCCATGGGGCTGATGCAGCTGATGCCCGGGACATGGGCGCGCCAGCGCGCGCGCTTCGCGCTCAGGACTGACCCATTTGACCCGCGCGACAACATCATGGCCGGCACTTCGTACCTTCGCGAAATGTACGATCGCTACGGCGCTGCCGGCTTCCTTGCAGCCTATAATGCCGGGCCGGGCCGCTATGAGCAATGGCGCGACAGGGGCCGTCCGCTGCCGCTCGAGACCCGCCGTTATGTCGCTGCAATTGCGCCGTTGCTGCACGGCGATGGTCTCGCCATTACAGCGTCCTTGCAGCCCGCCAGCGGCGCACCGCGGTTCGCCCGGCGCGGCGAGGGATCGGCGCGACAGGGCCGGAGTGACCTTGACCACGAAGCATCAGCCCACCCCTTCGCCCGGCCAGCGGTCCCTCGTCACGATCTGTTTGCCCCGGTTTCAACGGTGCGCGACCAGTGACACCTGGCCGCGCACTCTCGCGCTCCCTTTCGACCGGTGGCGCAGCGGGGCGAAGCGGATGCACATCGAAGGACCAAGGGAAGGGAGGATTGCGAGATAAAAGCGCCGCCGTCGGTCGGGGCGCAGGTGGCTGGTTATACTGGATAATATGCGCCATCGCAGCCTTTGGCCTGCCATCGCTCCTTACGAAAAGTACCATGTTTACAATGGCGGCGAAGCCGTCGTCGGACTTCAGCCGGTGATGTCTGACGAAGAGTTCGACATCAGGCCGGGCCGCTCGCCCGACAGCGGGGCGCGGGCTTATCGCAAGGCCAGCACGCTGGTCGGACGCGTGCTGCAGGTCTCGCGCCGTGCAGGTTATACCCCGCTGTCGCCCAGGCGGCTCGGCGGCGGCACCGGTCATCTGGGACGCGGTAAGCGGGCAGCGCTCCGTCGCCGGCGCAGTGCCTGGCAGCGGCGGGTGGTCATCAAGGCGCGCGTCGTCCGGCACCGCGGCAGCACTTTCCGTTCCGCACCGCTCGCGCGCCATATTGCCTACCTCGAACGCGACGGCGTCACGCGCGACGGATCGGACGGCCAGATGTTCGACGCCCGCTCAGACCATGCCGATGTCGATGCCTTTGCCGGGCAGTGCGAGGAGGACCGGCACCATTTCCGATTCATCATCTCGCCCGAGGATGCAGGTGACATGGCGGATCTGCGCGCCTTCACCCGCGAGCTAATGGATGACATGGCGCGCGACCTTGAGACCCGTCTTGATTGGGTCGCGGTCGATCACTGGAATACCGATAACCCGCATATCCATGTGCTGGTGCGCGGCATGGCCGATGATGGCAGGGATCTCGTGATTGACCGCGGCTATATCAGCGAGGGCCTGCGCGCCCGGGCCGAGGAACGCGTCACCATCGAGCTGGGTCTGCGCTGCGAGCGCGACATCCGGAGCGCGCTTCAGCGCGAGGTTGATGCCGAGCGCTGGACCTCACTCGATCGCCGCTTGCAGCGCCAGCGTGATGATCTTGGCGTGGTCGACCTGCGCCCGGAAGCAGCCGGTGGACGACCCGATCGCAGCCTGCTGCTCGGCCGCGCGCAGACGCTCGAACGGATGGGCTTGGCCGAGAAGGTCGGACCGGCAAGCTGGTCGCTGGCGCCGGATATCGAGCCAACCCTGCGCGCGCTGGGAGATCGCGGTGACATCATCAGGACCATGCACCGGGCCATGTCGGGACAGGGTATTGCGATCGATCCCGCGCGCTTCGCATTGCATGGCCGCGCCGATGGTGAGCGGGTCACCGGCAGGCTTGTCGAACGCGGGCTGCACGACGAGCTGACCGGGGAGGCCTATGCGATCGTCGATGGCACGGATGGCCGCATGCATCATCTGCGCTTTGCGGACATCGAGCGGACGAGTGACGCCCCAACCGGTGCGATTATCGAGACCGGCCACTGGACCGACCGCAAGGGACGCGCGCAGACCAGCCTGCTGGTCCGGTCCGACCTTTCCATCGATGACCAGGTCCGCGCACGCGGTGCGACATGGCTCGACCGGCAGTTGGTCTCTGCGCAGCCGGAGACGCTCGGGGGCGGTTTCGGTTCGCAGGTGCGCGAGGCGCTTGAACAGCGCGCGGCGGTGCTAGTCGAGGAAGGCCTCGCGCAGAAGCAGGGACAGCGCATCGTCCTTGCGAAGGGTCTGCTGGGCAGGCTGCGGGATCGCGAGCTGGCGGAGGCCGGCGACGCGCTCTCGGCGCGCTATGGCAGCGCCCGGCAGCCACTCGCGGTCGGCGAGCATGTTGTCGGTATCTATCGCGAGCGGGTGACGTTGGCGTCGGGCCGCTTCGCCATGATCGACAATGGCCTGTCGTTCCAGCTTGTCCCCTGGCGGCAGGACCTCGACCGCCATCTGGGGCAAGCAATGTCCGGCACGGTCAACGAGCGGGGCGGTATCGACTGGAGTCTTGCCCGGTCACGCGGCCCGTCGCTCTAACGGACGCGCATTGGCCTTTCATTGACATTTGCATCACATGATGCGTATTTAGGCATCAGGAGATGCGACATGGTCAATGCTGTCCAGTTTGTTCCGGATGCCCCCCGCGCGCCGCAGAACTTTTCGGGTGAGGGAGACCGCGCGCGCCTCACCGGTTCAGCGATCAAGGCGGTGCTGCGCCTCGCCGAGGCCTGGAAAACCAGCAATGCCGAAGGGGCCGCGCTGCTCGGCGTGTCGCCAAGCACATGGGACCGCATGAAAGCCGGAACGTGGGAAGGCACGCTCAGCCAGGACCAGCTGACCCGGGCCTCGGCGCTGATTGGCCTCTACAAGGGCCTGCATCTGCTGTTCGCAAATGACCTTGCCGATCGCTGGCCAGGGCTGGAGAACAGGGCGCCGCTGTTTGGCAGACGCTCTCCGGTCGACGCGATGATCGAGGGCGGTATCCCAAGGATGCTCGAGACCCGGCAATATATCGACGCGCTGCGTGGCGGGCTCTGAACCGGTTGGCGGTTTGCCGCTGATCCGTGAGGCGTTCGGACGCACCGTCAGACTTGTCACGAGCGCCCGCTTGCGCGACGCGGCGCTGGCGCCGCTCGCCGATACCCCGGGTGAGCTTGATGATCTGGCGGAGATCGAGGGTGCGACCAGCTCGCGGCAGATCGCCGAGGACCGCGGGCTTGCGGGCCTTGACGCCGCGGAGCTGGTGCATGGCGTCCCGCATGCCAGGTTCATCAACGCCAGCTTTGCCTATGCGAAGCCGCGCGAACCCGGCCGGTTCAATCCCGCAGAGCGCGGCGCCTGGTACGCCGCGCTCGATGTCGCGACCTGCCTTGCGGAGGTCGGCTTTCATCTCACGAAGGCGCTTGCCGATGCCGGCGACTTTGATGCCGTGGTCGAATATGGCGAGATGATCGCGAGTATGTCGGGCGTCTTCATTGATCTGCGCACCGACCCGGGCCACCCTGCGCTCGATCCGGACCCGGCGGCGGGCTATCCGGCCGGCAATGCGCTCGCTGCCTGGGCGCGTGGCGAAGGGCACAACGGGATCATCTACCCCTCGGTAAGGCATGAAGGCGGCACCTGCATTGCGGCGCTGTGGCCCAATGTTGTCCAGTCGGTCGTCCAGGGCGCGATGTATCGTCTGACATGGGCGGGAGCGCCCCGCTTCACTGTCGAGACCCTCTGACGTCCCGGTAAACTGCGGAGTGGATCCTTTCCTCCCCGCGCATCAGAATCAGTCCCGGGCGTTGGAGAGCACGTAAAAGGGTCAGCCGGAGTCCTGTCACCCTGTCACTGGAATCGCACGCTGTACTGGCTTGGCAGGTTTCGGGACCCTCTCCATAAGGCCGCGGGGCTTACCCACGCACTTCACCAGCCCAGCGGAACCAGACATGTCACCTCGCGCCCTTCTTGCTGTCATTGCCATCGCCATCGCCACGCCGGTACCGGCCCATGCATGGGGCCAGCTGGGCCACCGGGTGGTTGGCGAGCTCGCCGAGGAGCGGATCAGCGGGAAGACCCGCGCGGAAATCGCCCTGATCCTTGGTGAGGAAAGCGTGGCTGAAGCCTCGACCTGGGCCGATGAGCAGCGATCCAATCCGGCACCTTTCTGGCAGGAGGAGGCTGACCCGTTTCACTATGTCACTGTCCCTGCAGGAAAGACCTACACTGAAGCCGGCGTCCCTGCCGGCGGCGATGCGCTGGGCGCGCTGACACGTTTTGCCGCGATCGTCAGGAATCCCGAAGCGTCGCGGGAAGACCGCGCGCTCGCCTTGCGCTTCATCATCCACATCGTCGGCGATCTCCACCAGCCCCTGCATGCCGGCAACGGCACGGACCGCGGCGGCAATGATGTGAAGCTGCGGTGGTTCGGGCAGGAAACCAATCTGCACACGGTCTGGGATACGCGGATGATCGAAGGCAAGGGCCTGTCGTACTCGGAATTTGCGGTCTGGCTTGGCCGGAAGATCGAACCCGAGGAAACGATCGCCTGGTGGACGGCAGATCCTGCGGTCTGGGTCGCTGAGAGCACCGCACTCCGCGACCGGATCTATCCAGCTACAGACGATGCAATCCCGAGCCTCGGCTATGCCTACCAGTTCGAGCACCTGCCCTCGGCAGAACTGCGCCTGCAACAGGGCGGCGTAAGGCTGGCAGCGTATCTTGATCAGCTGTTTGCTCGCTGAGGCAAATCCGGGCTGCTGATCGCCGGCGCCTGCGTTCGGCTCTCCCTCATACAGGCAGCCTGACCGGTCAGGCGCGCGCTTGCACCTTGCGTTTCCGATGGTCAGCCGGGGCTCAGCTATCCTTTGCTTCGCCAGCGCCCACCGGTGCGCAGCTCTGCTTGCAAAGCCGGCATGATCTGCCTCCATTCCGCCGGAAGGAGACGGTCATGTCTGCCACAAGAATACTCTGGGGCCAGATCATTGCTGTCCTCTGCCTCACGCTCGCAGGTATCTGGACTGCGACACAATGGATCGCGGCCAGCCTCGGCTATCAGGCCGGGCTCGGGCCTCCCGTGTTCATCCTTGCGGATACGCCAATACATCCCCCCTGGGCCATCTTCTGGTGGTGGTTCAGCTATGAAGCCTACGCCCCGCACATCTTCGAGACCGGCGGGGTGATCGCCGCGTCGGGGGCACTACTCTCCGTGATTGTTGCAATCGCCATGTCAGTCTGGCGCGCCCACGAGCTGAAGAACAGCGCTACCTATGGCTCTGCACGCTGGGCGACGCGCGCGGAGATCGCCAATGCGGGACTGCTCGCAGACAAGGGCGTCATCATCGGCCGCCGCGCCAATTGCTATCTGCGCCATGATGGACCCGAGCATGTGCTGTGTTTTGCGCCCACGCGGAGCGGCAAGGGTGTCGGACTGGTCATCCCGACTTTGCTGACATGGCCACACTCGGCGATCGTCCACGACATCAAGGGCGAGAATTGGGACCTCACGTCCGGCTTTCGCAGCCGCTTCAGCCGGGTGCTGCTGTTCGATCCGACCAATGCAGCCTCGGCCGCCTATAATCCGCTGATGGAAGTCCGGCGCGGCATCAACGAGGTTCGTGACGTCCAGAACATTGCCGATGTGCTGGTCGATCCCGAAGGCTCGCTCGAGCGCCGCAATCACTGGGAAAAGACCAGCCATGCGCTGCTGGTCGGCGCGATCCTGCACGTGCTTTATGCCGAGCCCGACAAAACGCTCGCCGGCGTTGCCGCCTTCCTGTCCGATCCGCGCCGCTCGATCCAGGCGCTCTCAGCCATGATGATGACGCCGCATCTGGGTGAGGAAGGCGTCCATCCAGTGGTGGCAAGTGCCGCGCGCGAGCTGCTCAACAAATCGGACAACGAGCGCTCAGGCGTGCTGTCGACCGCCATGTCCTTCCTTGGCCTTTATCGTGATCCGGTGATCGCGAAGGTCACGCGGCAATGTGACTGGCGCATTGCTGACCTCGTCAACTGCGCGCAGCCAGTCACGCTCTACCTCGTCGTACCGCCGTCCGACATCAGCCGGACCAAGCCGCTGGTTCGGCTGATCCTCAACCAGATCGGCCGCCGGCTGACCGAGGATCTCGCTGATGGCTGTGAGCGTCAACGCCTGCTGCTGATGCTCGACGAATTTCCGGCACTGGGCCGGCTCGATTTCTTCGAGAGCGCGCTGGCCTTCATGGCAGGCTACGGCATCAAGTCCTTCCTGATCGCCCAGTCTCTGAACCAGATCGAAAAGGCATATGGCCAGAACAACGCGATCCTCGACAATTGCCATGTCAGGGTCTGCTTCGCGACCAATGACGAACGCACCGCCAAGCGGGTCTCGGAATCGCTCGGCACTGCCACCGAAACGAAAGCGATGCGCAACTACGCCGGGCATCGCCTCTCGCCATGGCTGGGGCACCTCATGGTCTCGCGCTCCGAGACACCGCGGGCGCTTCTGACCCAGGGCGAGATCATGCAACTCCCCGAAACGGATGAGATCGTGATGCTGGCAGGCGCACAACCGATCCGCGCGAAGAAGGCGCGGTATTATGCCGATCCGCGCCTCGCGAACCGCATCGTACCGCCCGTCACCCCGGAACCTTCGCCTGACCTGAAGAGCGAGGACCAATGGAGCGGAACGCGCGCGGCGCCGGAGCCGGCGGGAGAGCCGGCTGACGACGGCGAGCAACTCGAGAAAGGATCAGCCAGTGATGGTGGCATCCGCCGCGAACCGGAACTCGCCCAACACGAGGATATCGCGCCGGAGCCGGCAGTGGCCGCCAACGAATTTGACTTTGCAGACCGCAGGGATGAAGAGCTGGCTGTTCGCAACCGGCGGATCGCAGAGCGGATGCACACCAATGCGAGGCAGGCCGTGCTCGACCCGAATGACGGGATCGAGCTGTGAGCAGGGGCAATCGGTTGAAGCACACCTTTCGGCTGCCGCCGGCGCTGTCGCGCCAGCTGGCTGACTATGCCTGCCGCAAGCGCGTCTCGCAGGCATCGGTTGTCGAGGCTGCCCTTGCTTCATTTCTGTCGCCTGACGGTTCCGAGCGCCTCGAGGCGGCCTTCAGCCGCCGGCTCGACCGGATCTCGCGGCAGCTTGAGAAGCTCGACTACCATGTCGAGGTCGGAAACGAGAGCTTTGCGCTGTACCTGAGGCGCTGGCTGGCGGTCACGCCCGTCCTGCCCGGCGAGACGACGCCTGCCGCGCGAGCCGATGCCGAAAAGCGGTTCGACCACTTCATCGAGGCGCTCGCGAGGCGGATGGAGTCAGGCCGGCACCTGTCGGATGAATTGCGGCGGGTCGGTGACGCTGGCGCAGAATGAGGTATTGCAGGAAGCTGGACCGCAGCACTGTGGCCAGGCGCCAGCTGATGCACCCATTGCGGTGGCATCAGTGCAACAAGGAGGGTGCAAGCTTCTGGAACGCTTGCTAGACTCCCCGGATGCGCACCGATCTTGATCATCTGCCCCCGCAAAAGCAGCGCGAGCTGGAGCGGGTGGTGCAGCTGATCTTCGAGGAGTTCGACGACGCCTTCGCGCTCGCCAAACACGAGTGGAAGAAGGCCGGGCGAATCCTCAAGGTGATCCTCTACGGCAGCTATGCGCGCGGCACCTGGATCGATGAGCCGCACACCGCCAAGGGATATCGTTCGGACTTCGATCTGCTGATCATCGTCAGCGATAAGCGGCTCACTGACCGGGTCAAGTACTGGGCCAAGCTCGATGAGCGGCTGATGCGCGAGTACGGTCTCACCGGCACACTCCAGACGCCGGTAAACTTCATCGTCCACACGCTGCAGGAGGTGAACGACGGTCTCGCTCACGGGCGGTATTTCTTCATGGATGTGAAGGCCGAAGGGATCGCGGTTTACCAGTCCGATGACACCGAACTGCATACGCCCAAGCCTAAGACGCCGACGCAGGCGCTGGCCATGGCGCAGGAGTATTTCGAGGAGTGGATGCCAGCAGCATCTGGAATGCTGCAGACGACTCGCTTCAGCATCGAGCAGGGGCGTCTAAAGGACGCTGCCTTCCTGATGCATCAGGCGACAGAACGGCTTTACCACTGCGTGCTCCTTGTCTGCACCTTCTACACCCCTCACGTGCACAACCTTGGCTTCCTTCGCACTCAGGCCGAGCGGATCGACCCGCGCCTGACCTATGTCTGGCCGCGGGAAACCAAGCGCGATCGCGCGCGGTTCGAGAAGCTCAAGGATGCCTACGTCAAGGCACGATACTCCAGGCATTACCGCGTCACCAAGGAAGAGCTCGAATGGCTCGGTACGCAGGTCGAAGAGCTTGGCCGCGTGGTGCATGAGGTCTGCTCGGAGCGGATCGATGAACTGAAGTCAAAGATAAGGCTGTGATTCTCGCTCTTTCGCTCTGGTTTCCTGATGGTGTGCCAGGGGCTGCCGGCAAGGCGGCCCGTTGGCATAGCCGTGATGGCGGTAAGAGCCGTGCAACCAGAACTCACGAAGCATCACGGTTACCCCGCCGCGCGAATCTGAAGATGGCTGCGATCAGCAGAGCGAAGGCGATGGCGGTTAGAGCGGCGAACCAGTCCCACCGCCCAGGCTTGCGGCAGATTTAGGGTATGGGCAGGACAACTTCGATCGACCGGCCCCCATTGAATGGCCCGTGCTGGTTATTGGTACAAGATTGCCTCGGGCGGCTGGCCGCAGGTGGAGCAAAGCGGAGCCGGAGGGCAGCCATGGCGGTGCGCCACTTCCGGATCTAGCGGGCATCGCCGCCTTGCTCGCGGACCGGGTCGAGCGTGATGCCAGTTGGTAATGTCGGCTTTAGTCGAGCATAGCGGAAATTAGCTAATCGACTTGGCGTGCTTTTAACTGCGGGTTCAAGGATATCAGGTGGTTGAGCCATTTTTTTGGCCTCCGCAGCATAGACTCGGGGTATTCGACGGTGACTCCGAGCAAGGAGGCAATTCGGCCTACGAAATGAATACAATTTCTCTCTTCGAGATCATAGAAATTGCCGGGAGCACTTCGCCATGCTTCCACCTCAGCAACAATACTGCGATATTGTGCATCGCTGATTGCGATCGAAAAGTGCCGATTGGTGCTGTGCACATATTTTTGCGGCTCGATGACAATTTGATTGTGCAACCTGAGGTCTGGAAATTCGGATTTGGGATAGTCAGTCATTCTGGCATTCCCACTTGATGTAGGCCTTGTTTTCGGAGGCCCATTTTT
>NZ_PKRO01000003.1 GCF_002855495.1 Porphyrobacter sp. TH134 | reverse complement strand
TCCTGCCCCCCACCCCGCGCGGCTGCCCGGGGGGGGGGGGGGGGCCCCCCCCCCCCCCCCCCGGCGGGGGGGGGGGCCCCCCCCCGGGGGGGGGGGGGGGGGGGGCCCCACGCCGCTCGCCCCTCCACCATCCTTACGGATGGTCCCCCTCCCCGTTTCGGGGAGGATTGTGCTGCGCTTACTCATGCCACGTCACTCCGTCGCGTTCCGCCAGCGCGATGGCCGCAGAGGGGCCCCAGCTGCCGGCGGTATAGGTTTTGGGGGTGAGGCCGTCCGCTTCCCATCGGCTGCGGATGGCATCGACCCATTCCCACTGCGCTTCCACCTCGTCGCGGCGCACGAACAGCGTCTGATCGCCCTCAACCAGATCGAGCAGCAGGCGTTCATAGGCAATCCGCCGCACCGCGCCGCTGAAAGCGTCGGGCATGGCGATGTTGAGCGGGACCGAACGCAGGCGAATGCCCTCGCGGTCCAATCCCGGCACCTTGGCCATCAGCGAAAGGGTGATGTTTTCTTCGGGCTGGATGCCGATGACGAGGCGGTTGGGCTGCATCGTCGCGCCCTTTCCGGCGAAAATGCTGTGCGGCACGCAGCGGAACTGGATCACGATTTCAGTGACGCGCTTGGGCATGCGTTTGCCGGTGCGCAGGTAGAAGGGCACGCCCTTCCACCGCCAGTTATCGACATGGCCCTTGATCGCGACGAAGGTTTCGGTGTCGCTGTCCTTGCCCAGCTCCTCGTCATAGCCCGGCACAGCCTGCCCCTGAATCGCGCCTGCGCGATATTGGCCGGTCACGGTCTCGCCCGCCGAGACGGGGCGCAAGGCGCGCAGCACCTTGACCTTTTCGTCGCGCACGGCGGCCGCATCGAAGTGCGCAGGCGGCTCCATTGCGACCAGCGCGAGCAGCTGGAGCATATGGTTCTGCACCATGTCGCGGATCGCCCCGGCATCATCGTAAAAGGCCACGCGGCCTTCGAGGCCCACGGTCTCAGCGACCGTGATCTGCACGTGATCAATGTGTGCCGCGTTCCACAGCGGCTCGAACATGATATTGGCAAAGCGCAGCGCCAGCAGGTTCTGCACCGTCTCCTTGCCGAGATAGTGGTCGATGCGGAAAATCCGGCTTTCGGGGAAGGCGCCCGCCACCGCGTCATTGATTTCGCGGCTGGTGGCAAGGTCCGTGCCCAATGGCTTTTCAAGGCACATCCGCACATTCTCGCCCGTCAGCCCCGCCGATTGCAGACCCTTGATCGTGGGGCCGAACAGGCTTGGCGCGGTCGAAAGAAAGATCGCAAGGCCGCGCGCCGGTTTGCCAACCTTCTTGGCCAGATCATCATAGCCTTCCAGCGTCGTCGCATCGAGCGGCTGGTAGGCGAGGCGGTTGAGGAACCCCGCCATCCGCCCGCGGCGCTCTGCGGGGAGATATTTCTCCAGCGCGGCGCGGGCAAAGTTGCGGTATTCGGCGTCCGACATGCTGCTGCGCGCGGTGCCGATGATCTTGAGATCGGGGGCAAGCAGCCCGTCAGCATCCAGCGCGAACAGGCTGGGCAGCAGCATCCGCTGGGCAAGATCGCCGGTGGCTCCGAACAGCAGCAGGCGGTCAGCGGTAAAGCTCATGCGCAAAAGGCCCTTTCCCTCGTGCGCCTTAACTAGGCGCACGGGGGATTAATCGCCAGTGGGCGCATACTTATTCAAATGCGCTGGCATCCACGGCCGGCCGCCGGGCGTAGAAGCCGAAGCCTGCGATGATCGCGTAGCAGGCGATCGGCAGGATCAACGCTGTGCCAAGGCTGCCGCTGGCATCGGCCAGAATGCCGGTCAGCAGCGGGATCACCGCGCCGCCGAAGATCGCGATGTTGATGATCCCCGATCCGTCGGCCGCCTTGGCCCCCAGCTTCTCGCAGGCGAGGCTGAAGATGGTCGGGAACATGATCGAATTCATCAGGCCCACGGCCAGCAGGCTGTAACCGGCGGTCGTGCCGGCGGTGTTGGTGGAGATCAGCACCAGCGCAATCGCGCCCGCCGCAACGCCGGTCAGCACCAAGCCGGGACTGACAAAGCGCAGCACCAACGATCCGATGATCCGCCCGACGAGCGCGCCGAACCAGTAGATGAAGATCAGATCGCCCGCAGCCCGCTCGGTCAGGCCCATTACGGTTTCCTGCATCAGATAGCCGACGATCAGCGATCCAATCGCAACCTCCGCGCCGACATACAGGAAAATGCAAAGCGCGCCGTAACTGAACCGCGTGCGCGTCAGCAGCGGGTTGCCCCACAGCCAGATCGCCGGGCCAGCCATCAGCAGCGCAATACCGGGCAGTTCGTTGCCCTGAATCACCATCCAGCCGCCGATGATGATCGGCGCCAAGCCTGCAAGATAGCGGGCCGGTGTGGTCAACGCCGCATCGCGCGCCGCTGCGGCATCATGCGGCAGCTTGTTGCGATAGACCCACACCACTGCAGCAATCACCGCTAATGCCACGGCAAGGCCGATATAGGTCGAAACAATCGCGGCGCTTTCCGCCGTGCGGTAGGCGTCGAGCTCGGCGCCGCTCAGTTCTTTGGCTGAAACCCCGGCGAGCCCGCCGAGAATGAGGCCCGAGCCCACGCGCGGGAAAATCGTGGTGCCAAGGCTGTTGAACGCCTGCGCGAAGGTCAGGCGGCTATGCACGGTCTTTTGCGGGCCGAGCAGGCTGATGAGCGGATTGGTGACGACCTGCACCACCACAACGCCGCTGGCGAGGATAAACAGCGCGGCAAGGAACAGGCCATAGGTCGCGGTCTGGCTGGCGGGAATGAACAGCAGGCACCCGCACATCATGGTCAGCAACCCGACCACCGCGCCGCGCATGTAACCCACGCGCTTGACCAGTTCCGCGCCCGGGATACCGATCAGCAGATAGGCGGTGAAAAAGCAGAACTGCACCAGCATCGCTTCGGTGTAGCTGAGCGTGAAAAGCTCTTGCAGCTTGGGCAGGATCACATCGTTGAGGCTGGTGATGCCGCCAAAGATGAAGAACAGCGCAAAGACGAAATAATTCAGCCCCGGCGCGTTGACCTGGCGATCATCACCCGGCCCATCTCCCACGGCTGTTGCCGCGCCCGTCCCCGGTGCCCCTAGGCCCGCTCCCATCGCCATTGTCGCTCTCTCCCAAGCTGCGCGATATTTCTGCTAACGTTCACAATCCGCGCGCCGCCTCTGATGTGCAAGACCTCAGCCCACAAATCCAGTGCGAATAGCAATGCAGGTGCGCCTTGCGCGGTGCTATGAACAGGCCGTAGAGACAGTCACCATGAACGGGGGATCACGCAGACGGCCAACATCCTTTGATGTGGCGGAACGGGCAGGCGTCAGCCAGCCGACCGTCAGCCGTGCGTTGTCCGGTTCTCCTGCGATTGCCGAGGCAACCCGGCGCAAGGTGATCGAAGCGGCCGAGGCGCTGGGATACTTTGTCGATGAACGCGCGGCGCGGCTCAGGCGCGGTTCCACCGGCACGCTGGCTGTGGTGGTGATTTGCCGCGAGGGCGACAGCGCTTCCAGCATCAACCCCTTCGCCTACGCACTGCTCGGCTCTGTGTGCGTCGCCGCATCGGAACGCGGGTTTGAAACGCTCGTCAGCTTTCAGGCGCGCGAGGCGGATTTTTTCGGTCATTATCAGGAACAGGGCCGCGCCGATGGCTTGGTGGTGATCGGCACCACCACCAACGCTGCGGCATGGGAGCATTTTCGCGGGCTTGAGAGCGAAGGGCGCAAGGTCGCCTATTGGGGATCGCCCTTTGACGAGCTGGACTGGGTGCGGTCGGACAACCGCGCCGCCGGCAAGCTGGCGGTCGAACACCTGCTGGCCGCCGGATACCGCCGTCCGTGCTTCCTCGGTGCGCTCAACACGCCGCAGGTGCAGTTTACCGAACGCTACGAAGGCTATGCCGAGGCGATGCGCGCCGCCGGGCTGGAACCGTGCCTGGCCCCGACCGTCAACGCCCCCACCCGCGAGGAAGAAGGCCGCCGCGCGGCACGCCGCCTGATCGAGCGGGGCCCGATCGAACAGGGGGATATCGACGCGGTGTTTGCCGCTTGCGATGCAATGGCGCTGGGCGCGCTGGAAGCGTTTGCGGCCGCCGATATCGCGGTCCCAAGCCAAGTCGGCGTGATGGGGTTCGACGATCTGGTCGCGGGCCGGTTCAGCCGCCCGCCGCTGACCACGATCGCCCCTGACCCGGCCGAGGCTGGCGCAGCGCTGGTCGAAGCCGTGCTGGACGAGGGCGTGGCCGCGCGCCGCCGCGTGCCGGTGAGCCTGATCGCGCGCGGGAGCACGGCGAAGTAGTCCTCCCCAGATGGGGAGGATTATCCGTGCGCGCCGAATTCGTTGGCGATGGCCGTGGAAATCCGCAGCGACAAGGCATGGGCGCGGGCAATCGGCGTCATGAAGTCCCGCTCGATCGCGCCGTAACCTTCCTCGCCGCCGTCCGGGTAATCGCTTGGCTCGTCCAGCGGGAAGTCGCGCGGCCCCGGCACCCGCACCGGGAAGGCGCGGCGCAATTGGGCGAGGGCTTCATCGATCCGCAAGGTCAACACCATCTCGATCACGTCGCGCCGGCTGATGTCGTTGGCACGGCTGAAGGCGGGGGCTGACACGATCTTCAGAAACATGTGCTGAAGCAGCGCCAGCCGCAGC
This sequence comes from Porphyrobacter sp. TH134, assembly GCF_002855495.1. Taxonomy (GTDB): domain Bacteria; phylum Pseudomonadota; class Alphaproteobacteria; order Sphingomonadales; family Sphingomonadaceae; genus Erythrobacter. The sequence goes on along the minus strand of NZ_PKRO01000003.1, from coordinate 182,750 downwards.
GCCTGCAACACCCCGATGCGGCGGCGCACCTGTTCGCGCCCCGGCGTGGCCGAGCCATCCGGCGCGTCGCCCCAGACCGTTTCCGGCAGCAGATCGGTCAGCCGGTGCAGTTTGATCGCATCGATCCTGAGGCGTGAGGCCAGGCGGCGGAACACGCCCGTCCGGTCATCCCCCACCAGATATTCGGCCAGCGCAGCGCAGGCCCCCGATAGATGATCTTCGGTCCCGCGATAGGTCCGGCTGGCCCAATAGGCCGAATTGAACAGCTCGCCGTAAGCTGCCACCGTCTTGATGCTGCCCAGCGCGTTGGCGGCATGCACCAGCCGCATGATCTGGCGGCCGCGCGGGCTGTCAGTCAGCAGCGCGGCGACTTCCTCGCGGCCCGCATCCGCCGCGCTGCCGATCCCGGCGATGACGTTGACGGGGTAGCCCAATTGCTGGAGGATCGCGTTGTGCGGGATCGCGCGGATCTGGCGCAGGCTCATCTCGCGGTCGGCATTGATGTCCGACTGGCGGCGTGAGACGCGGCTGCCGGTGGGGTTGAGCAGGCCAAGGCCAAAGGCGGTCACCGCGCGGGCATAGGTGCGGCTGGCCAGATGATCGCCCTGATGCTCCTTGATTGCCCGATAGAAATCGAGGCTGGTGTCGGTGCGGTGATAGAACGGATCGGCAGGCGCGGCGATATCGGTTTCGGCCGGGCGCAATTCGGCGATGCGGGTGAGCGTGGCGAGCGCCAGTTCGGGCGTGGCGAAAAACAGGTAGCCATCGCCGCCCTGAAAGCTGACTTCCGGTTCCAGCCGGACGCCCGCCCGCGCAAACCGCCGCCGCGCCCAGGGGGACAGCGGCCATTCGAGCCGGTCCTGAAAGCTCGCAGGATGCGCGCCGCGGCCCATGCTTTCGCCGTGGGTGTTGAACACCAGCGCGGCGATATCACTGAGGCCATTGGCCGCCATCGCTTCGGCCAGCCGCCCTTGCAGCCGCTCGATCGCGAGCGCGGCGGGCACCTGCCCGACAAACCGGCCCGCGTCCGAAAAGCCGGTCTGCACCGCCACACGCCCGCGCTGGCGGGCATAGGCGCGGTAGGCCGGCTCTGCCAGCAGCGCATCAAGGAAGCGCCCGCCATGTTCCAGCGCGGTTTCGGTTTCGAACAGGGGCGACACATCGACCTTGTCGGCCACCCCGAACAGCTTGGCGAAATAGAGCGCGGCCAGCACCGTGGCGGGCTGTTCGCATTCCGCCACCAGCATTCGGATGGGCGCGTCGGCATCGATATGCTTCAAGATTTGCGCCATCGCGATGAACTGGCGGATCGCGGTCGAGCTTTCGGTGGCGAGCGCGGCGAAATTGGTGCGCAGCGGGCGGGCTTCGTCCACCATGCGGCGCAGTGTGGCAATCGCGCCCTTGCTGGCCAGATCGATCGCTTCGTCATCGGCAAGGCGGCGGCGCACCGCATTGTGGAGCTGCTTGGCGTTCACCCGGAAATGAATCCAGCCCATGCCAAGACCATCGGCCCGCATCGCGGCAACAAGGGTCAGCAGGCGCACAGCCTGATCGGGTGCGGCGGTTTCGGCCTCGGCCTCAAGCGCTGCGATCAGCGGGGTGAGCGACAGCAGATTGTCGCCGCTGTGGGTGGTCAGGTTGTTGGCGGCCGCGGCCAGCGCTTCGGCGCTGGAGAAATCGGCGGCAAAATCCTGCGCCCGCGCAGCGGCAAAGGCGGCGGCCGGTGCCAGCGTGGCGAGCAGCGGGTGGGCCGGGTCGATCGCTTCCAGACTGGCCGTATAACGCGCCAGCCGCTGCGCCTTTTCCTGCAAGCGGAAGGCGATCGAGGTGTGCCAGCCGATATCGGTGCGGCCATCCATGTCATAGCCGACCCAGCTGGCAAAGCGGAACGGCAGCGGACGCAGGCTGCGCCAGGCGTCCGGCCAGCGGGTCTGCGCTTCGGTCAGCAGGCGGGCGACGATCACATCGCGGGCGTCCTGCGCACGGGCCATAGCGTCCATAGCCGCGCGATGTTCTGAAACCAGCGTGACGGCGGCACGCTCCGACGGCGCGGCGCAGGTCGTCTCTGCGCCATCACCCGATGCCGCCGCTGCCACCGCCGCGCTTTGTTCAGGGGTAAGCAGGAAGGTGGGGTGCGCGGTGAACACCGCGTGCAATTGCGGGTGCTGCCAGCGCGCGGCAAAGGCGGCGAAATCATCACCCTCGTTCGCCAGCGGGGCCGGCTGCGGCGGCGGGGCAAGCAGCGCGTGGAGCTTGCCCGCGCGCGCCTTCAGCCCGTCGCCTTCGAGCTGCGCGACCAGCACGGTCAGATCTTCGAGCGTGAGTTCGCCCCCTTCCAACCCGCGCGACAGATCGAGCGACAGCTGGAACACCGGGTTGAACAGCGGGGTTTCGCGCGTGCGCTGGTGCAGTTCGCCCAGCCGCGCTTCAAGGGCAGCGACGGTTTTCATGCGTGCTCCGCAGCAAAGGCAGCCGCTGCGCCAAACAGGCCGGGCTGGGGGTGGACGATCAGTTTGACGGGGATGGCTGCCATCAGGCTTTCAAACCGCCCCTTGGCCTTGAACCGCGACCCGAAGCCCGAGGCGAGCAGGGTGTCACGAATGCGGTAGCCAAGGCCGCCTGCGATCACCACGCCCGCAAAGCCGCCCTGCGCCAGCGCCAGATCGCCCGCGACCGATCCCAGCGACAGGCAGAACCGGTCGACCGCGGCTGCGGCAAGGCTGTCTTCGCCGCTGGTGCCCATGTTCCAGATGTCGATGGCATCACGCTCGGCCACGGTGCGCCCTTCAAGCGCGGCCAGGGCCTGATAGATGTCGACAATGGCGGGGCCAGCGACCACGCGCTCGGCTGAAACGCGGATGTGGCGCTGGCGCAGGCGGGCGAGGATCGCGTCTTCGATGCTGTCCAAGGGGGCAAAATCGATATGCCCACCTTCGGTCGCCTGAACCCGGTAGTGATGGCCCGACCGGTAAAGATGCGCGACACCAAGGCCGGTGCCGGGGCCGATCACGCTGATCGTCCCTTCACGGCCCAGCGGCGCATCAGGGCCAGCCAGATGCAGAAACTGGCTGTTATCCGCCCGCGCGACGGCATGGGCGACAGCGGCGAAATCATTGACGAGGGTATAGCGTTCCACCCCCAGCTTTTCGTTGATGAGCGCGGGGCGGATGATCCATGGATTGTTGGTGAAGCGGATCACCGGCTTGGGATCGCCCGGACTGCCGACCGGCCCGGCAATCGCCATGCTCACCGCATTGGGCAACGTGCCGCCCTTGCGCTTGCGGAACGCCTGCCAGGCGGTCTGGAAACTGGCGTGATCGGCGGTGTGAAGCGTTTCGGGCTCGTCGAGGCTGATCGCGCCGTCATCGCCGATGCTGGCAATCGCAAAGCGGGCGTGCGTCCCGCCGATATCGACGACAACAAGGTCTGACACCAGGCCGCGCATCATTATCTCTCCCCGTCACGGTGCGTTCGCAGCGGAGGCCGTAGCAGGCGGCGCGCGGAAATCCCACGCGCCGCATACTTATTCAAGCATCAGGCCGGAAAGTCATTGGGCCGTCACGCCCATTTCCTTCAGCAGGCGGTCGGCCTTGTCGACCTTTTCCATCGTCCACAGCATGAAGCGGCTGTCGACGTGGATCGTGCGGTTGATCTTGGGATCATACATCCAGTCGCTGACCACGCCCTCGATCGTGCCATCGAAAGCCAAGCCCACGAATTCACCCTTGGCGTTCAGCGTCGACGAGCCGGAATTGCCATTGGTGATGTCCACGGTGGAAAGGTAATCGACCGGCAGGGTGCCCAGTTCGGGCGCGGCATACTGGCCGTAATCCTTGGCCTTGATCAGTTCGATCATGGCGTCGGGTGCATCGAATTCGCCGCGGCCGGTGTGCTTGGCCACGATGCCTTCGGCGGTGGTGAACGGCGTCCACACCTGTCCGTCAACCGCCTTGCCGGTCACCTTGCCATAGGTGAACCGCAGCGAGCCGTTGGCATCCGGGTACATCGTCTTGCCCTGCGATGCGGCATAGGCGAGGCGCGCTTCCATCACCTTGGAACGGGCCTTCTGGACATTGCCGGAACGGGCCTTGTCCTCGGCTTCGGCGGCCATTGCTTCGTCATAGGTGGCAACGGCGAGCTGGATGAAGGGATCGCTGCTGGCGCGGAAGTCGGCGGGGGACTTGCCCATCCACTCCATCCGCTTGGCCGTGTCGCCAAGCTGGGTGCCGGCATAGAACGACGCCAGATCGCGGCCTTCCATGAAGGCATCGAAGCTGGCGATGCGGTCTTCTGCGGGAAGCTGGCGGTATTCGGTGATGCCATCCTGCCACAAGGCCTGATCGATGTCGGCCACGTAACGCCGCTCGATCCGCTGCATGGCCTGCGTCATGAACGCGCGGTCGCGTTCCTGAAAGCCGGGTTCGCGCTGGCCGTCGGGCTTGGCCTGTTCGTTCGCCCAGCGATACAGCTGGCGGGCAGCGGCATAAAGCTGTCCGCGCCCGAGCATATCGCGCCGCGCCCCAGCCAAGGCCGAGGCATTGCTTTCAGCCACCAGCCGGTCAAGCTCAGCCAGCGCCGCACCGTACTGCGCCTCGCGCTTGGGATCGGCCTTGATCCAGGCGCGGAAGCCCGCTTCTTCGGCCTGCTTCTTTTCGACGAGCGAAATGGCGTCGGCCCCGGCCAGCTGCCCGGCGATCTTCTTTTCGTAATTCTCCACGCCCTGCAGCGTCGCGGCATAGGCGATGGTGGCCGCCTGATTGCCGGCGGTCAGTTCGTCAATCCGGTCGCCATATTCGGTCAGCATGCGCTGCTGATAGGGGTAGAGTTCCTCGTAATAGAACCGCGCTTCATCCGCGCTGCGCAGACGTTCGGTGGTGCCGGGGAAGCCTGCGACCATGATGAAATCGCCGTCCTTCACGCCCTGCTTGGCGATCGGGAGCCACGCCTTGGGCTTGAAGGGCACATTGTCCTTGCTGAACGCTGCGGACGAGCCATCAGGTGCCACATAGGCGCGGTAGAACGAGAAATCGCCGGTGTGGCGCGGCCACATCCAGTTGTCCTTCTCACCGCCGAAATTGCCGACGCCCGCCGCCGGGGCGTAGACGAGGCGCACGTCCTTGATTTCAAGCTGCTGCTGGAGCCAGTATTGCTGTCCGCCGAAATAGGCGCGCACATCGCAGCGGCGGTTGGCCTGCTTTTCGCACGCCTCGATCAGCGCGGTCCGGTTGGCCTGCAAGCGGTCATAGCGCGCGCGGCCTTCCAGCTTGTCCGCGCCCTTGAGCATGTCCTTGGAGACATCGCGCAGGTCTTCGATCACATAAATGCGGCTGCCCGGCGCGGCAGGCAGTTCATCCGCCAGCGTCTTTGCAAGGAAGCCGTTGGTGAGGTAATCATTTTCGGGCGAGGAATTGTACTGGAGCGATCCGGCCACGCAGTGGTGGTTGGTCGCCACCAGACCTTCGGGCGACAGGAACGCCGCCGAACAGCCGCCCAAAGATGCAATCGCGGTCAGCGGCGGGCGTTGCAGGTCGCCGAGCGTCTTGGCGTCAAGCTCAAGCCCGGCAGCCTTCATGGCGTCAGCGATGGCGCCGGTCTGGCTCGGCAGCCACATGCCTTCATCGGCGTGCACGGCGGCAGGAGCGGCGATCATCAGGGCGCTGGCCCCGGCCAGCAGGAACGTCTTCATCAAAGCATCTACCTCTTGCGATGGACCGGCTGCGCCAATCGGGCAGCCGAAGGTTTGGGCCGCGCCCGCGCGGGCGCATGCACGTCTGTTAGGCCAGATGCCAAGGCTGCGGAAGGGGCGACCTACGCGCCATCGACGAACGACCGATGGGCCGGGTTGAGCACCAGCAGCAACCGCGCAGCGCCGGTTCCGGCGATGGGGGGCGAACGGTGGATCGCAGGGGTTTCGGTGGCGAGCTTGCCCTTGAACAGGCCGACATCGAAGGCGCGAAGGCGGCGCACCCGCACCGGCGCGGCCCCGGCAGCGACGCGGGCGGCGTCATCCTCGTCCAGCCAATCAGTGCCTTCGCCGACATAGGTGGTGATGAGCCGGGCGGTGACGTAATCGGCGTGAAACTTGCGGCAGGAATCGGTGCGCACCACCTCCAGCCGCAGCTCCAGCTTGGCGAGATCCAGCGCCGCGCAGAACAGCGCTGCCAGCCGCGCGGCATCGCTGATCAGCGCACGGCGCAGCGCAGAATCGCCGCCATAGCCGCCGCGGTCCAGGCCCGCTTCCAGCAGCGCTGGCAGGCCCGCCGCATCGCAGGTAAAGCGCAGGTCTTGCGGGTTGCCTGCGATCAGCGGTGCGAAATCGGCGAAAGGTGCGCGCTCCCAAATCGCAAGGTTGCAATCGGCATCGCGGATCGCGCCGAGCACTTCGGGCTGGTCATCACAGCGAGACAGGCAGGGGGACAGGGTCGCCATGGGAGGAAGGGCTCCATGTGAAGGACAATATGATACGTTGTAACATTTAGCTAGCGAACAGATGGTGCTGGCGCAAGGGTGTGCAATAAAGTCTCTTGCGAGCGATTATCATCTGGGCCATGAGGCTAGCGAGCTACAGCCCCGCCTGAAGGACCCGATCACGATGAACAGCACCCTCAAACTCTGGACTCAGCTTGGCCTTGGCACGGCGCTGGCGGGCGGACTGCTGGCGGCCTGCGGCGGCGAGGCGGGCACGGGCGAGGGTGCGGCGGGTAAAGCGGGCGCTGCGCCCGATACCGCCGCCACCGCGGGCGAGGGTGAAGGCGGTGCGGGTGCTGGCGAAGGCGCGGGCGGCGAAGGCGGCGAGGGTGAGGGCGGCGTTGCGGTCGGCGATGCCGCCACCGATCCGGTCGCCTATGGCATCGCGCTGGCCGTGGCCGAAGCCCATGTCGTCGCCGCGCGCGATGCCTATGCCGCCGGCAAGAAAGAGGCTGCGGCCGAAATGTTCGCTCACCCGGTCAGCGAAGTGCTGGTCGATATGGACCCCACGTTCGCCAAGCTGGGCGTGAAAGATTTCAAGGAGCTGTTCACCGCCGCCTCGGTCGCGGCGAGCGAAGGCAAGCCCGCCGCCGAGGTCAACAAGGCCCATGACGCGATCATCGCCGCGCTGCGCGGTGCGGCGGCCAAGGCGCCGAAAACCGATGCCAGCGCCGCCAAGGTTGCCACCGGCGTCGTCGCCGACCAGATCGAACGCGCCAGCGCGATGTATCGCAGCCTGTCCAAGAACGACAGCTACGAACCCTATCTCGACGGCTATGGCTTTGCCAAGGTCGCGGCCAGCGCCTTTGCTGCCAATGGTGCGGCGATCAAGGCGGAGAATCCCGCCGCTCATGCGCGCATCACCGAAGCGCTCGGTGTGCTGGGGCAGGCCTATCCCGGTGCGGCCCGTCCGGACAAGCTGCCGGTTGAGGCTGGCGCGGTGTCCGGCGCATCGGCCAAGGTGATGCTCGCCGCCGGAGCGTGACGGCGCGCCCGGTACGGCTCAGATCGCCGAACTGAACTGCCGTGCGGTCGCCGCACGGTAGCTATCGAACAGCGCTGCGATCACCCGCGCATAGGGCAGGCCGCCGGGCATTATGGTCAGCCGGTTCCCGTCCAGCCGGGCAAGGCTGCGTTCCACAAACGGCGCCAGCCGCTCCGCCGCTGCCGCGATAAGATCGTCCGGCACAACGGCCTCGTGGCGGCACAGCAGCGCTTCGATCACAGCGCCGCGCCGCTGGTCTTCGGGCGCGCGGACAAGGCCGTGGCGGGCCGACAGCCGCCCTTCGCCCGCCAGCGCCCGGTACTGCCCGGTGTGCTTCTGGTTCTGCGCGAGCAGGCCCGGAAAGCCGCTGATAGCGCTCGCGCCAAGCCCGATCAGTACCTCCGAAGGATCATCGGTGAAGCCCTGAAAGTTGCGCCGCAAGGTGCCGTCCTTGGCCGCGTGGGCCATCGGATCATGCGGCAGGGCAAAGTGGTCGAACCCGACCGCGCGGTACCCCGCCCCTGCCAGCTGGGTGTGCGCTGCGCTCGCCATCATGAACCGCGCCGCCGCGCCGGGCAGGGCGCCTTCGGGAATCATCGACTGGCGCGGCACCAGATGCGGGACATGCGCGTAGCCGAACACCGCCACCCGGTCGGCCCCCAGCTTCACTGTGTAGGCAATGCTGTCTTCCAGATCAGCCTCGCTCTGGTGCGGCAGGCCATACATCAGATCGAAATTGAGGCTGGTGACGCCCGCCCCGCGAAGCAGTTCGACGCCGCGGCAGATCATCGTCAGCGATTGTTCGCGCCCGATCGCCTTCTGGCAATGGACCGCGAAGGTCTGCACCCCCATGCTGGCGCGGGTGATACCGACCTCGGCCAGCACCGGCGCCCAGTCGGGCGTCAGGCTGCGCGGATCAAGCTCGATTGACCATTGCGGCGCGAACAGCGGGAAATGGACATGCAGCGCATCGACCAGCGCCCTGAATTCGCTGAGCAGGATCGCATTGGGGCTGCCGCCGCCAAAGGCGATGCGCCGCACCCGCGCGCCTTGCGGGAGCAGGCCGGCGACCGTAGCGATCTCCTGATGCAGCGCGGCAAGGTAGCTTTCCACCCGCGCGCGCTTGCCCGATCTGCCGGTGTTGCAGCCGCAGTAATAGCAGATCTTCTCGCAGAACGGGATGTGGAGATAGAGCGAGATATCGCCCGACGCCTCGGCAATGGCGCGCTCGATTGCGCCATCCTCCAGCGGGCCGAAATCGGCGGCGGTGGGATAGCTGGTGTAACGCGGCACCGGCGTGGCGAGGAGGTCGGGGTGATAGGTCCACATGAGACGCTTAAAGCGCGCTGGTCGTCACCCGTCTTTGAGCGAGATCAATTCGTCCGCTTGGTGGCCTTTTGTTCGTTCTTTTCGCGGCAGGTGCCCGAGTGGCAGCCCTTGGGGTGGCAGTTGCGGCTATCGTCCGCCGGGGCGTCGTTCCCGAGCGGGATGGTGATCGTGCCGCCATTGCACAGCCTTGCGGTGATCGCGGTGTTTTGTGCGGGCAGCGGGCCGAGCATCACCGGCAGTAGCGCGGCCAAGGCGAGGGAGAGGCCGCAGCTCACGCCTCGTCCTCCTCATCGATCAGGATGCGGTTCGCCGCGCCGTCCATGTCGTCATACTGCCCGTCCTTCATCGACCAGAAGAAGGCGGCAAGGCCGAGCAACCCCATGCCGAGCGCAATGGGGATGAGGAAGGCGAGGCCGGTCATCTGGCGGCTCCGGCCAGGCGCAGCGAATTGGCGACCACCACCAGCGAGCTTACCGACATGGCAATCGCCGCGATCAGCGGGGTGACGAGGCCGAACACCGCCAGCGGCACGGCGAGCAGGTTATAGGCAATCGAGAAGCCGAAGTTCTGCCGCACGATCCGCATCGTCGCCTTGGCGACCCGCACCGCGAGCGCGACCGGCATCAGCCCTTCGCCAATGAACACGGCGTCGGCGGCCTGCTGGCTGGCGTCGGATGCGGTGCCCGGCGCGATCGAGGCGTGCGCGGCGGCCAGCGCGGGGCCATCATTGAGCCCATCGCCCACCATCAGCGGGCGGAGGCCTTGAGCTTTGAGGGCTTCCAATGCGGCGAGTTTCGCTTGCGGGGTGGCCTCGGCCTGAGCGGTCAGACCCAAGGCCCGGCCGATCGTGTCGACCGGCGCGGCGCGGTCGCCCGAGAGGATGCTGGCGGTCATTCCCTCCGCGCGAAGGGCGGCGAGGGTTGCGGCGGCATCGCTGCGCAGGGGATCGGCGAAGGTGATCGTCTGCGCGGTGTCCCCGATGCGTAAGGTGGTGGCGAGCGCCTGCGCTTCGCCGTCGGGCTTCTCCAGCGCGACGGCAACACCCTGCCATGTGCCGGTGAGGCCGATGCCGCTGTCTTCGCGGATGTGGTCAATGGCGGCGGGCTGAGCCCCTTCGCGCAGGAGCGCAGCGGCGAGGCCGCGGCTCAAAGGGTGGCGGCTCGCCTGCGCCAGACCCAGCGCGATGGCGCGAGCCTCGGCACCTAGCGCGCTCACATCCGCGCGCGGTTCGCCCAGCGTCAGGGTGCCGGTTTTGTCGAGCAGCGCGATGTCCACTTCAGCAAGGCGTTCCAGCGCGCTCCCGTCCTTCACCAGCAAGCCCCGGCGCAGCAGCGCGCCGCTCGCCACCACTTGCGCGGCGGGGACAGCGAGGCCCATCGCGCAGGGGCAGGTGATGATCAGCACCGCAATCGCGATGGTCAGCGATTGGTGCACGCCTACGCCCGCAATCATCCATCCGACGAAAGCCAGCGCGGCAAGACTGTGCACCACCGGCGCATAGAGGCGCGAGGCGCGGTCGGCGATGCGGACATAGTGGCTGCGCGATTGCCCCGCCTCGTCCATCAGCCGCGCGATTTCGGCAATCGCGGTATCCTCGGCCACGCGGGTCAGCGTCACGCGGATCGGGGTGGAGAGGTTGATTGCGCCAGCATGGACCGCACTGCCCGGGCCCACCGGCTCGGGCGCGCTTTCGCCGGTCAGCATGGCGTTGTCGATGGCGCTGATGCCGCCCACCACTTCGCCATCGGCCGCCAGCGCTTCCCCAGCGGCGACCAGCACCAGCATTCCGGGTTCCAGATCCTTGGCGGCGATGCGGCGGGTGGTGCCGTCCGGCGCGATAACAGAGGCGCTCTTGCCCATCCGCCCCAGCAAGGCGCCGATCCCGGCCCGTGTGCGGGTGCGCATCTCGGCATCGAGCGCGCGGCCTGCGAGCAGGAAGAACAACAGCATCACCGCGCTGTCGAAATAGGCATGCGCGCCGCCGGTGATGGTCTCGTAGAGGCTGAGGCAGGTCGCGAGGATCACGCCGATGCTGATCGGCACGTCCATGTTCGTGCGGCGGTGCGAAAGCGCCATCCACGCCGAGGCGAAGAACGGACGGCCCGAATAGGCGATCACCGGCAGCGCGATCAGCGCCGAGAGCCAATGGAACAGCTCGCGCGTGGCCCCATCCGCGCCCGACCAGACGCTGACCGAGAGCAGCATGACATTCATCATGCCGAAGCCCGCCACGCCCAGCGCGCGGTTCAGGCGTTTGCGCTCCTCAACCTCGACGCCCATGGGATTGTCGGCAACCGGCTGCGCTTCGAAGCCCAGTGCCAGCAAAGCCGCCGTCAGCGTGTCTTCCCCCAGTGCCGGATCATGGCTGATCGCCACCCGCTTGGCCGAGAAGTTCGCCCGCGCGGCGGCGATGCCGGCGACCTTGGGCAATTCGCGCTCGATCTTGCCGATGCACCCGGCGCATTTCATGCCCGGCACAGTGAAGCGGGTCGAGATCAGCGGGCGGGCGTCGTCCGGGGAAAGGTGAGCTGGGGCGTTCACCGCAGATCCCCTTCCCCGGCCCATTCCTGCGCGCCTGCGCGGATGCCGATGAGGATTTGCCAGCGACCTGCGCCCAGCATCTCGTTCGAGAGCCAGCGGCCCTGGCCCTGCGGCGCGAAGGTCAGGCGGGCGGCCTCGCGCGCACCCAGCGGGCGTTCGGCCTCGGCCGTGATGGCTGCTTCGGCGGGCACAGCGAGGGTTTCGAGCACCACCCGCCCATCCGCGCGGCGCTGCGGGATCGCCTGCCAGCCCAAGGCTTTGGAGGCCTCGGCCTTGGCGATCCAGCCATTGTAATTCTGGCTGGCGACATAGGAATTGTCGACCACGGTGCCGTGGAAGCTGCCAACGGCATAGCTTGCCATGACGAGGTTGACCGCGATCACCACGCCGAACCCGCCGATGAAGACCATCGCCATGTGTTTGCCGGTGAAGGCGCTGGATTTGCTGGTCATTCGTCGTCCTCGGGCGTGTCAGGAATGGGTTGGGCAAAGGTGGTCTCGGCGATGTCCTGCTCGCCCTGTTCGTCGAGCGAGGTCAGGCGGAAGGCGAAGTGTTCGCTATCGTCCTCATCCGTCCCCGGAGGCAGCATCACATAGGCGCGCACGATCTTGGTCTCGTTGGCGGGCACGGCGATGATCTGAACCGGCGCGGCGTTTTCGATGCTGACGGCATCGGTCCACATCACCGCGCCGCGGGGCAGGCCCACCATCGCCACTTCCATCTCGCGCGGGCGGGCCTCCATGTTGCGCAGGCGCAGGGTGTAGGCGTTGCGGACCGATCCGTCCTTCAGCAGCATGTACGGCGGATTGCGGTCGGGCGAGACCGTGAGATCGGTGTGCGTGCGGGTGCCGAGCGCGAACAGCAGCCCGGCGCCAATCGCGCCCCAGACGCCGAAATAGAGGAAGATGCGCGGGCGCAGCAGGGCCTTCCATGCGGGCGTGGCAGGCGCACCCGCCGCTTCGGCCTTGCACTGGTCAAGCGTGGCATAGTCGATGAGGCCGCGCGGGCGGCCGACCTCGACCATCACCTTGTCGCAGGCGTCGATGCACAGCCCGCAGGTGATGCAGCCGATTTGCTGACCTTCGCGGATATCGACCCCGGTCGGGCAGACCGCGACGCACATGTTGCAGTCGATGCAGTCGCCATATTGGTCAGGGTTCTTAGCGGCTTTCTTCAGGCTGCCGCGCTGTTCGCCGCGCCAGTCCTTGTAGGTGACGATCAGCGACTTTTCGTCGAGCATCGCGGTCTGGATGCGCGGCCAGGGGCACATGTAGACGCACACCTGTTCGCGCATGAACCCGCCGAGCCAGAAGGTCGTGCCGGTGAGGATCGCGACCGTGGCATAGGCTACCGGTGCGGCGTTCCCGGTCCAGAAATCCACCGCAAGCGTTGGCGCGTCGGCGAAGTACATGATCCACGCCCCGCCGGTCCAGAAGGCGATGGCGAGATAGACCGCCCATTTGGCGAGGCGGCGTGTGGTCTTGGCGACGCCCCACGGCGCCTTGTCGAGCCGCGCGCGCGCGTTGCGGTCGCCGTCGAAGAAGCGGTCGACGTGTTGGAACACGTCAGTCCACACCGTCTGCGGGCAGGCATAGCCGCACCATGCGCGGCCCACAGCAGATGTGACGATGAACAACCCGATTCCGGCCATGATCAGCATCCCGGCGACGAAGTAGAATTCGTGCGGCCAGATCTCGATATCGAACATGTAGAAGCGGCGGTTGGCGAGATCGATCAGCACCGCCTGATCCGGCGCGTAGGGCCCGCGGTCCCAGCGGATCCACGGGGTGATGTAATAGATCGCCAGTGTCACCAGCATCACCAGCCACTTGAAGCGGCGGAAGGGGCCGTCGATCCGCTTGTTGTGGACTGTCTTGCCCTTGGCGTAGAGCTCGGCGTGCCGCAGATCGGGTTCGGCAACAGGCGCTGGCGCGCCTAGGGCGCCGCCCCAATCGCGGGGATCAGCCATCGGTTTTGACCTTGTCGGCAGTCTGAGTAACAGCGCGCGCCGGCTGGGTGTCGGGCTGGGCCGGAGCCGCCTGCTGCCCGCCGCCGCGCGAGTGCACGTAAGCCGCCAGCATCTTGATCGTCACCGGATCGAGCCGGTCTTTCCATGCGGGCATCACGCCGTGACGGGGGGCGAGAATCTGCTTCCTCACCGCCGCCTCGCTGCCGCCATAGAGCCAGATCGCGTCATTGAGCGCAGGCGCGCCCATCGCGGGCATTCCGGCCCCGGCAGGGCCATGGCAGGCGGCGCAGTTTTCGGCGAACAGCTGCGCACCGACCGGGTTGCCCGTGGCCTTGCCGCTAAGCGAGAGCACGTGCTTCGCCAGAGCCGCGGTCTGGCCAGCATCCAGCACGCCTGCGAACGCGGGCATGTAATTGACGCGGGTATCGTCAGCGTTCTGCCAGCGGATGCCGTGGGTCAGGGTGTATTCGATCTCGGTCAGCGTGCCGCCCCAGATCCAGTCATCATCATTGAGGTTGGGGTAGCCGAACTGCTGATAGCCCGCCGCGCCCGCGCCGTGGCACTGGACGCAATTGACCTTGAACGCCGCCGCCCCGCCGGACACCGCCGCCTGCATCAGCTCAGGGTTGGCGGGCAGGGCTTCGATATCGGTCGCGGCGATCTTTTCGAACACGCTCTGCCGGGCCATGTCAGCCGCGGTCATCTCCTTGGCAAGATCGCCGCGGCTCGACCAGCCGAGTGTTCCGGCAGTCGCTTTGTCGATCATCGGCCAGGCCGGATAGAGCACGACGTAAACCGCCGCGAAGACGATGGTCGCGTAGAAGGTCCACAGCCACCAGCGCGGCAGCGGGGTGTTGAGCTCCTCGATGCCGTCCCATTCATGGCCGACGGTTTCGGTGCCGGTGGGGTGGTCGATGCGCTTATTCACCATCGGTCTGGTCCTTGAAAATCGAGTGCTTGGCTTCTTCCACATGGGGCTTTGCGCCGGGGCGGAAGTGCCACAGGCACAGGGTCAGATAGAGCGCGACAATCACCGCCAGCCCGTAGGAGTCGGCGGCGTGGCGCAGGGTTTCGTAGAGGCTCACTGGCCCTTCTCCTGCGTCAGCACTTCCTGCGCAGCGGCGCTGTTCACGTCGACCAGCGTGCCGAGCATCTGGAGGTAGGCGACCAGCGCATCCATCTCGGTCACGCGGGCCGGATCACCGTCAAAGTCGCGCACCTGCGCCTTGGGGTAACGGGCGGCGAGATCCCCCGCGTCGGCATCCGGATTGGCCTGCGCCATCAGATCGGCGCTCGCCTGGGCAATGTCGGTGTCGGAGTAGGGCACGCCCACGCGGCGCAGCGCGGTGATGTTCGCTGCCGGATCGGCCACACGCAACTCGGCTTCGGCGAGGAAGCTGTAATTGGGCATGATGCTTTCGGGCACGACGGAGCGCGGTGCTTTCAGGTGCTGGACATGCCAGTCATCCGAATACTTGCCGCCGACCCGTGCAAGGTCAGGCCCGGTGCGCTTCGATCCCCACTGGAACGGGTGATCATACATGCTTTCCGCGGCGAGGCTGTAATGGCCATAACGTTCGACCTCGTCCCGAAAGGGCCGGATCATCTGGCTGTGGCAGGTGTAGCAGCCTTCGCGGATGTAGATGTCCCGCCCCGCCTGCTCCAGCGGGGTGTAGGGGCGCATCCCCTCGACCTTCTCGATTGTGTTGTCGATCCAGAACAGGGGCGCGATTTCGACGATCCCGCCGATCGCAACCACCAGCAGGGTGGCGGCGGCAAGGAGGGTGACGTTCTTCTCAAGCTTCTTGTGGCCCTCGAAAACGTCGCTGTGGGGTGCATTCTTGCTCATGGCTGTGTTCCTACGATGAGCGCTTATTCAGCGGGCTGGGCGGCGGCTGGCAGGGGCAGGGGGCGATCGGCGGCTTCATCATGGGCGGTGTCGCCCATGGGAGCCTCGACGCGGCTTTTGCCGGCTATGGTCATCCCAATATTGTAGGCCATGATGATCGCCCCGCTGAGGTACATCAGCCCGCCCACAGCGCGCAGGATATACATCGGATGGAGCGCCGCGACGGTGTCGACGAAGCTGTTCACCAAGTATCCGTCCGACCCATATTCGCGCCACATCAGGCCCTGCGTGATCCCGGCGACCCACATCGAGGAGGCGTAGAAAACGATCCCCAGCGTCGCGAGCCAGAAGTGCCAGTTGATCATGCGGAGGCTATACAGCCGCTCCTTCTGCCACAGGCGCGGCACGAGGTAGTAGACGCAGGCGAAGGTGATCATCCCGTTCCATCCCAGCGCGCCGGAATGGACGTGGCCGATGGTCCAGTCGGTGTAGTGGCTCAGAGAGTTCACCGCCTTGATCGACAGCATCGGCCCTTCGAAGGTGCTCATCCCATAGAAGGCGAGCGCCAGCACCATCATCCGGATGATCGGATCGGTGCGGACCTTGTCCCACGCGCCGTTCAGCGTCATCAGCCCGTTGATCATCCCGCCCCAGCTGGGCATCCACAGCATCACGCTGAACACCATGCCCAAGGTCTGCGCCCAGTCGGGCAGGGCGGTGTAGTGCAAGTGGTGCGGGCCGGCCCAGATGTAGAGAAAGATCAGCGACCAGAAGTGGATGATCGACAGGCGATAGGAATAGACCGGCCGCCCGGCCTGCTTGGGGACGAAGTAATACATCATCGCCAGGAAGCCTGCGGTCAGGAAGAAGCCCACCGCATTGTGGCCGTACCACCACTGTGTCAGCGCATCCTGCACACCGGCGAAGGCAGAGTAGCTCTTGCCGCCCAGCAGGCTCACCGGCATCGCCAGATTGTTGACCACGTGCAGCATCGCGATGGTCACGATGAAGGCGAGGTAGAACCAGTTTGCCACATAGATATGCGGTTCATGGCGGCGCAGCAGCGTGCCGACGAACACGGCGAGATAGCACAGCCACACCACCGTCAGCCACAGGTCGACATACCATTCCGGCTCGGCATATTCCTTGCCCTGGCTGATGCCGAGCAAGTAGCCGGTTGCCGCCAGCACGATGAACAGCTGGTATCCCCAGAACACGAAACGGGCCATGCCGGGGAAGGCCAGCGTGGTGCGGCAAGTGCGCTGGACCACGTAGAAACTGGTCGCCAGCAGCGCATTGCCGCCGAAGGCGAAGATCACCGCGCTGGTGTGCAGGGGGCGCACCCGGCCGAAGTTAAGATAGGGTTCAAAGTTGAGTTGCGGGAACGCGAGCTGCGCGGCGATGAACACGCCTGCCAGCAACCCTGCCAGCCCCCAGAACATCGTCGCGATCACGCCCCAGCGGATCACGTCATCGTCGTAACGGCTCGGCCCGGGAGGCATCTTGAAGATGCTTTGGGCGCGCGCCAGCGGATCGTAGCTGGTGGCCGTCGCCACGATCAGGAGACCTGCGACAAGGGCTACGATCCCCATATGGACCGCAAACCCTGCGTCCGGCGTAAGCGCAATGGCAGCTACGCTGGCGATCAGGACAAGTGCCCAGACCCCCAGCCGCTTAACGACTGTTTCCATATTGAATTATCCCTTCCGTCGGCCCGCTTGTAGCGTGCCGCCGCCATGCTTGTGTTTGAGCGAAATCAAATTTGGTTCAGTTTTTCGGCTGCTCCACCTGCCGCCCGGCAATCCGGGCCAGCGCTGCCACATCCGCAAGCGCAATCCTTGACCGCCCCTCGGTCGCGACCAGCCCCGCCTCACGCAGCTCGGTCAGCTGGCGGCTGACCGTCTCGATCGTGAGGCCGAGACTGTCGCCAATGTCGCGGCGGCTCATCGGCAGCGCGAAGGCGCAAGGCCCCGCTGTGCAATCGGCCAGCCGTTCGGCCATCGAAACGAGGAAATCGGCGATGCGGGCGGCGGCGGACTTGTGCCCCATCTGCATCATCCGCGTCCGGCTGCGGTGGAGCGCCTGAAGCGACCGGCTGAGCACCGAACGCAGCACCGCCGGATCGCCCTGCGCGCAATCGAGAAAGCTGTCGGCGGGAAAGATCACCAAATCGCAAGGCTCCAGCGCGACAAGGCGGAAATCGCCGCCCTGTAGTTCCCTGGCCGATTGCCGCAGCACCGACACGAGATCGCCCGCGAAATGGAACGCCAGCACCTGCCCGCCCGGCACCGGCCCCTCGGGACCGTGCCCATGGGGCGAAATCAGCTTGGCCGCGCCCCCCGCGATCCACACCAGCCGGTCTTCCTGCGGGGCAGGCGCGAGTTGCTCTGCCCGCGCCAGATGCAGCGCCGCGCCCAGCGCACACAGCCGGTCGGCGGTGGGCGCATCGCCCGTGCCCGGCGGCAGGGCCGCGCGGAACAGCGCAAGCCCTTGAGGGGGCGCAGAGGGGCTGATGGTCGCCATGATGTGTGCCGCAATGCTTGCTGGCGGCGCATTCGTCTTTGATTCCGATCAATGAGCATGATGGGGCTGCGCGGTTATCCGGCCCTCACAGGCAGCAACCATCCTGGGCCGCGCAGCGCGGCCACTGCTGCCGATGAGGACGGGAATATGAAGAAAGTTCTGATGCTTGGCGGGGTCGCACTTGCGCTCGCTGCGGCCCCCGCGGTTGCGCAGGAGGCCGACCGGACCGGCGACATCCAGCTCAAGCTGCTCGGCACTTACGTGGCACCCGATGGCAAGATCACCGATATCAACGTCAACCTGCCGGGCCTGCCTGCCACCTTGCAGACCAAGGCCAATGACAATGTGACGCCGACGATCGCGGTGGAATATTTCGTGACCAACAATGTCTCGATCGAGACGATTGCGGGCATGACCCAGCATGATGTCGACACCACGGCAGGCCTGCCGGCAGGGGCGGAACTGGTGTCGAACGCCAAGCTGATCCCGGCGACAGTGACAGCGAAGTACCACTTCGATCTGGGCGGGGCGAAGCCATACGTGGGCGCAGGCCCGGCCTATTTCCTGTGGGTCGGCGACAAGCCTGGCGCGGCCACCCTGCCGCTCGGCGTGACCGAAACCAACCTGTCGAACGAGCTGGGCCTCGCGCTGCAAGCGGGCTTCGATGTGCCGGTGGGCGAGAAGGGTTTCGGCCTTACCGTCGATGTGAAGCGCTACTTCATCGACACGACCGCGCGCTGGTTCGTCGGCAATACGCTGGCGATCGAGACGACACACAAGCTCGATCCCTGGGTGATCAGCGCCGGGATCGCCTACCGGTTCTGACGCGGAAGCGCGCAACAAGGATCCCGCTGGCCGTTATCGGCTGGCGGGATTTTTGCGGCTGAAATCTGCACAAAAATGCCAAAACGGCAATGTTTCACGTGAAACATTGCCAAATTGGTTAATTCTGTCGACCTCAGAAGTTATACTGCGTCGAAACCTGCACCCGTTGCAGATTGCCGCTGCGCCCGTCTTCCAGCGTGCGCTGCGCATACATCAGTTCAAGCCCGACATTGAGCGGCCCGACCGGAGCCCAGATCAGGTTGACGAAGGCGTTCCAGCTTTCATCGGTGACCTGATTGGTGGTCAGACGCACCGGATTGTCGGCCTTGAAGTAAGACCCCCCGAGGTTCGAGCGCACCCGGTCACTCCACAGGTGGCGATAGGCGGCAAAGCCCGACCAGGTGAAGATCGGATCGAGCGTCCCGTCTCTCCGGACAGCGGCATCATTGACGATGTTGAGGCCGATATAGCGCCCCAGACCGTCCCCCGCCGTGGCCATGAACCTGAGATCGTCCTTTTCGCCGACCTTCAATTTGCCCGACAGGCTGAGGCCATAGCCCCAGGCTGCATCGTCCACCCCCATCAGATCGTCGGTGGACACGTGCAGCTGCCGCACGATCCCGGCGGCGGTAAAGCTGCCCCACTCGCCGCTCCAGTTGTACCGGCCGATGATGTCGGGAAGCTGGTCGTCCCCCGGGGTGACCATCCCGCCGGTCTGCGTGGTGACTACGGTTTCGGGCTGCTCCAGCGCGATCTGCAAGCCGCCCTTGGTGTAGCGGATCAAGGGCTGGCGATCGAACACGGTGCCCGGCGTCACCCCGATGAAATCAAGTGAATCCGGCAGCGCGCCGACATTCTGGAAGGTCGACCAGCCCTGCCCGAAGGTCCAGTTGTCGTAATTGATCAGCGCGTGGCGGATGCGCGGCGTGAAGCTGTTGGTGACCCGCTCGTTCCCGCCTTCGGTGACGTTGAAATCAAGCTCGATCAGGCTGCTCAGCTTGTGATCGGTCCCGACATCGGTTTCGGTCTTGAACAGGAACCGGGTCTGGCGGGCGGAGAAATCGGTGTCGAACCCACTCGGGCTTCCGCCCACCGGGATTGAGGAAGGGAACAGGAAATCGCGCAAGATCGAATTGCCCGCGATCTGTCCGCCGCTGGTGCGCTGGGAGGTCGCATCAAGCTTCACATAGCCGCCATAGGTGACGCGGGTCTTGCCCATCCTGAACCCTTCGCCCGGCGCGATGGCGAAATCGATCAGCTTGTCCGACATCTCGGCCTGGCGCGCGGCAAGGGTGCGGGTGGTTGCTTCGGTCGCTTGGGCTTCGGCGCGCATCGCCTGCTGTTCGGCGCGGATGGCGCCGGTTTCGGTGCGGATGGCTGCAAGCGCCTCGGCCTGCTGCGCCTGCGCGCCCGTGCCTGCATCGATCCGCGCGATCAGGCCTTCGACCAGCAGCTCCAGCCGGTCAAGCCGTTCATCCACGCTTGCTTCCTGCGCCAGCGCCGGGGCGGCCGACAGGGCGGTGGCAGCCAGCAAGGCCGCCCGCAGCCCAAGGCGTGCGGACACGTGAAACATCAGACCCTCCCATCCTTTTGCTATCGATTGCAAGAATGGCCTGATCTGCCGCTGCCGCCCAGCTAGCCGATGGTCGTAAGACCTTTGTCTGAGGGCGCGAGGCGTGTAGCCTGATGTAAGACGGGGTCAGATAAGGGAGAGTCGAGATGATCCACGCTGTCGAGCGGCCCACCGCCCACACCCCCACCCATTGCACGCCCGAGCAATATGCCGCGATGTACCGCGCTTCGGTGGAGACGCCGGACGCGTTCTGGCTGGAACAGGCGGGGCGGCTCGATTGGACGCGCGCGCCCACCAAGGGCGGGGACTGGGCCTACGATCCGGTCCGCATCACGTGGTTCGAGGATGGCCAGCTCAACCTGTGCCACAATGCGGTTGACCGGCACCTGCCGCAGCATGCGGACAAGCCCGCGCTGATCTTTGAACCCGACGATCCGGCTTCGGCAGGCCGCGCGCTGACCTATGGCGAATTGCACACCGAAGTCGTGCGGATGGCCAATGCCATGAAAAAGCTGGGCGTTACCCGGGGCGAGCGGGTGACGATCTACATGCCGATGATCCTTGAAGGGGTGATCGCAATGCTGGCCTGCGCACGGCTGGGCGCGGTGCATTCGGTCGTGTTCGGCGGCTTTTCGCCGGAAGCGCTGGCCGGCCGGATCGAGGATTGCGGCAGCCGCTTCGTCATCACCGCCGATGAAGGCCTGCGCGGCGGCAAGCGCGTTCCGCTGAAGGCGAATGTCGATGCGGCGCTGGCGCATCCCGGGATCGCGGTCGACGGCGTGTTGGTCGTCCCCCACACCGGCGGCGATATCGCGATGCAGGAAGGCCGCGACCATTGGCTCGAAGCCCTTGCCAGTAACGATGATTGCCCTTGCGCGGTGATGAATGCGGAAGACCCGCTGTTCATCCTCTACACCTCGGGATCGACCGGCAAGCCCAAGGGCGTGCTCCACACCACCGGCGGTTACGGCGTGTGGACGGCGACGACCTTCCATTACATCTTCGATTACCAGCCGGGCGAGGTGTTCTGGTGCACCGCCGATATCGGCTGGGTCACGGGGCACAGCTATGTCGTCTATGGCCCGCTGTTCAATGCCGCGACCGCCGTGGTGTTCGAAGGCGTGCCCAATTACCCCGATCACGGGCGGTTCTGGGATGTGGTCGACAAGCACAAGGTCAACATCATCTACACCGCCCCCACCGCGATCCGCGCGCTGATGCGTGAAGGCGATCATCATGTGACGAGCCGCTCGCGCGCGTCGCTGCGGCTGCTCGGCTCGGTGGGCGAGCCGATCAATCCGGAAGCCTGGCGCTGGTATTTCGATACCGTGGGTGAGGGCCGCTGCCCGATCATCGATACCTGGTGGCAGACCGAAACGGGTGGCTGCATGATTACCACGCTGCCCGGCGCGCATGACATGAAGCCGGGCAGCGCCGGCCTGCCGTTCTTCGGCATCCGCCCGCAATTGGTCGATAGCGAGGGCGGCGTGCTGGACGGCGCGGCCGAGGGCAACCTGTGCATCACGCATTCCTGGCCGGGGCAGGCCCGCACGATCTATGGCGATCATGATCGCTTCGGGCAGACCTATTTCAGCACCTACAAGGGCAAATATTTCACCGGCGACGGGTGCAAGCGCGACGCGGACGGATATTACTGGATCACGGGCCGGGTCGATGATGTCATCAACGTCTCGGGCCACCGGATGGGGACGGCGGAAGTGGAGAGCGCGCTGGTGCTCCACCCCAAGGTGGCCGAAGCCGCGGTGGTCGGATATCCGCACGATATCAAGGGGCAGGGCATCTACTGCTATGTCACCCTGAACGCCGGCGAGGACGGGTCGGACGCGCTTCTCGCCGAGCTGAAGGCACAGGTGCGCAAGGAAATCGGGCCCGTTGCCACGCCCGATGTGATCCACTTCACCGATGGCCTGCCCAAGACCCGTTCGGGCAAGATCATGCGCCGCATCCTGCGCAAGATCGCCGAGAACGACTTCGGATCGCTGGGCGACACCTCGACACTGGCCGATCCTTCGCTGGTCGACCGGCTGATCGAAGGCCGGCAGAACGCCTGACGCCATGGCGGCAAGCATCGTCATCGCCGATGATCACCCGCTGTTCCGCAGCGCGCTGGCCCATGCGGCCGGCAAGGTGTGGCCCGAGGCGGGGATCATCGAGGCGAGCTCCGCCGCCGAAGCGCGTGCGGCTTTGCAGCAGGGCGGGGTGGAGGCGCTGCTGCTCGATCTGCACATGGCGGATTCCACCGGCCTGTCGGTGCTGATGGACCTGCGGCAGGATTACCCGGCGCTGCCGATCGTGATCGTGTCAGCCAGCGAAGAACCGCGCGTGGCCGCGGCAGCAGCGCAGCTGGGTGCGGCGGGGTTCATTCCCAAATCAGCCAGCCTTGA
Organism: Porphyrobacter sp. TH134; assembly: GCF_002855495.1. Lineage (GTDB taxonomy): Bacteria > Pseudomonadota > Alphaproteobacteria > Sphingomonadales > Sphingomonadaceae > Erythrobacter. The sequence goes on along the minus strand of NZ_PKRO01000003.1, from coordinate 160,283 downwards.
TGCGATACGCGAAGGGCTGGGCGCTGTGCGCGAAGGCGATGCGTGGTTTCCTGAAACCGGCGCAGGCCCGGATGATGACCTTGCCCGGATCGCCAGCCTTACCCCAGCACAGCGCCGCATTCTGGCGGGCATCCGCCAAGGCCTGCTCAACAAGCAGATTGCCTATGAACTGACGATCTCCGAGGCGACGGTGAAGGCGCATATCACCGCGATCCTGCGCAAGCTGGGCGTGGGCAGCCGCACGCAGGCCGTGTTGTTGGCGGCCAAGCTGGAGGTCGATCAGCCGGTGGCGGATTCGGCGAGAGCCTGAGCCCGCCCCTGCGCCAGCGCGGTCGTGATCAGCGCGCGCAAGGCGGCAGGCGGGGCGGGCTTGAGCAGCCGGTGCGCGGTCATCCGGGCGGCGGCGGCCTCGGTCTCGTCCGAAGCCTCGGCGGTCAGCAGGATCGCAGGCGGACGCGCGCGCCAGTGCGCGCAGAGCATCGCAAAGGCCGCATCGCCGCGTTCGGCATCGTCGAGCCGGTAGTCCATGATGGCGATGTCGGGCGCGGCGGGCATGGCCGCGCGGGCACTGGCAAGGCTGGCGGCGCAGGTGACATTAAGCCCCCACTTGCCCAGCAACGCGGCCGTGGCGGCCAGCACGGCCGGATCATTGTCCACCACCAGCACCCGGGCTGACCCCAATCGGCTGGCACTGCGTACCGGCGCGGGCGATGCTGCGGGGGCCGCTTCGCGGCGCAGCACGGGCATAGCCAGCGCGAACCGGCTGCCGCGTCCCGGCACCGATGCGGTTTCAACCTCAACCCCGAGCAGCCGCGCCGAACGCCGCACGATCGCAAGGCCCAGCCCCAACCCTTCGCGGTCACTCGAAGGCCCGCGTTCAAACTCGCCGAACATCCGCTCGATATCCTCAGGCGCGATTCCCCGGCCCGTGTCATGGACCGCAATCAGCGCCTGATCCCCGCGCCGCCGCACGCCGATCAGTACGCCGCCTGCGGTGGTATAGCGCACCGCATTGCTCACCAGATTGCGCACCACCGCGGTCAGCAAGGCGCGGTCTGCCATGACCCAGACGCGGGTGCGCGCGCGTTTCAGGCGCAGGCCCTTGGCTTCGGCCTGCAACACAAAATCGCGGGCCACATCGGCAAACAGCTGGTCGAGCGCGATGGCTTCAGGCTTGGGCACCACGCCGCCGCTGTCGAGCTTGGAAATCTCCAGCAGCACCCGGATCAGCCGGTCAGCCGCCTCGATCGAGCCATCAAGATCGGCCACCAGCTTTTCCAGCGGCGCGCGGCCTGACACTTCCTCGCCCAGCGCCGAGGCGAACAGGCGGGCAGCGTTCAGCGGCTGGATCAGGTCGTGGCTGGCTGCCGCCAGAAAGCGGGTCTTGGACCGGGTCGCCTGCGCCAGCGCGGCATTGGCCTCGGAAAGCTGCCGGGTGCGGATCGCAACCTTGTCCTCCAGCGCCTGTTCGGCCCGCCGGTCGGCGGTGATATCGGTATAGGAGGTGGTGTAGCCGCCCCCCGGCGTCGGCGCGCCAACGATGCGGAGCACGCGGCCATCGTGCTGCACGCGCTCGATCCGGTGCTCGGTCCCGGCGCGCATAAAGGCGAGGCGGCGCTCGACCTGTTCGGCAATCTCCGCTTCGGACAAGGCCTCGCGCGCCAGGTTGAAGCGGATCAGATCGGCAATCGGCGTGCCGACGCTGACCAGCCGGTCGGGCAGGTCGAAGAGCTGCTGATAGCGGCTGTTCCACGCCACCAGCTGCATCTCGCTATCCACCAGAGCCACCCCCTGATCGATGCTTTCAATCGCGGTCTGGAGCAGGTCGGCCGAAAAATTGAGCCGGCGGCCCGTCTCGCCGAACATCGCGACGACTTCGGGCAGGGGGATGGGATCGCCGCCCGCCCATGATCCCACCAGCATCCGTGCCGATGATGTGCCGATCACGCCCGAGATAACGCGCTCAGCCATTTCCAGCACCGCAGCACCCGCCGGATCGCCGTTGCGAAGCGCCAGCGGGGCAAGCGCGGCATCGGCCCGTTCGCGCCCGACGAATTGCACCAGCAGCGCGCGCACATCGCCCACGCGCTTGGCGGTGGCGCGGCGCGGCGGTTCTCCGGGCATTGGCGTGCCGACAAAGGCGGCGGCCTGCGCCTGGTCGAGCAATGAGGGGCGCACCACAGCCGACACCAGCCAGTACAGCCCGGTATTGACGCCAAGGCTGATGATCACGCCCGACACCAGCGGATCGGCATGGATGCTGACCAGCGGCAGCGTGCCGGTGGCAGCAGGCACAATCAGCAGGGCCAGCCACAGCGCAAAGCCTGCCGCCAGCCCGGTCAGCATCCCGGCGCGGTTGCCATGCTGGCTCACCATCCCGAGCACCAGCCCCGGCGCGAATTGCGCAGCAGCCGCAAAGGCCAGCGTGCCGAGGCCCGCCAGATCGGTGATCCCGGTAAAGCCGCGATAAAAGGCATAGGCCGCCGCCAGCAATCCGGCGATCACGCAGCGCCGGATCAGCAGCAGGCGGCCCGGCACCCGGCTGCGGTCGCCCCGGCCCGCCAGCGCGCGGCGCAGCAGCAGCGGGGCGATCAGGTCATTGGTAATCATGATCGACAGCGCCACACTCGCCACCACGATCATGCCGGTCGCTGCCGAAAAGCCGCCAAGAAACACCACCACCGCAAGGCCCGGCACATCGCTCGCCAGCGGCAGGGCCAGCACGATGGTATCGGGATCAGTGCCCGCCGGAAGCACGGCGTGCCCCGCCAGCACGATCGGCACGATCACCGCCGCGGTCAGCGCAAGATAGGCAGGGAAGACCCACCGCATGGCGGTGGTGGCGCGTTCGCCCGGTGCCTCGATGAAGCCCATGTGGAACTGGCGCGGCAGGCACAGGATGGCAGCGGCTGAAATGCCGGTGAGGACGATGAAGCGCGCATCGATGGGGTGGTCGGCGAACAGCGCCAGCGGGGCGCCTCGCGCGGAGGCGACATCGCCGTCCGCTGTCGCCAGCAGCCACACCGCCAGCATCCCCACCGCCAACAGCGCCGCCAGCTTCACCACCGCCTCCAGCGCAATCGTCAGCACGAGCCCTGCATTGTCGCCGGCCCGGTCGGCCCGGCGCGATCCGAACAGGATGGCAAACAGCCCCATCAGCGCGGCGACAATCAGCACCAGCTCGTCCGCCGCCACCTGTGCGCGCAGGTCGGGGGCCATCAGCAGCAGCGTGGTGCCCACCGCATCCAGCTGGAGCGCCATGTAAGGCAAGGTTCCGCAGGCCGCGATCACCGTGACCAGCGCGGCGAGCGATGCGCTCTTGCCATAGCGGGCCGACAGGAAATCCGCGATCGAGGTCGAATGCTGCGCCTTGGCCTGCGCGAGGATCTTGCGGACCAGCCCGAAGCCGAGGGTGAAGACCAGGATCGGGCCGAGATAGATCGGCAGGTAATCCAGCCCGCTGGTGGCCGCCGTGCCGACCCCGCCGAAAAAAGTCCAGCTGGTGCAATAGACCGCAAGACTGAGGCCATAGACCACGCCCGCCCGGCGCTTCAGCCAATTGGCGTGGTTCTCGCCGCGGGTGTCGCGCCACGCGGCCAGCCAGAACAATGCGCCCAGATAGATCACGGCGGCGATCAGCGCCGCGCCCAGCATCATGTCCCGCTCCCCTCGATCCCGGCGTTCAAGTTACTGCAAGCAGCGTATAAAGCAAAGGGGCGGCGCCCTTGTGGACGCCGCCCCTCCCGCGACCCCTTGGGCTGGCGGATTTAGGCGTCGATGTTGCGGCGGAAGGTTTCGGGCAGGAACAACAGCCCGATCACCACGGTGGCCGCGCAGATCGCCACCGGATACCACAGGCCGAAGTAGATATTGCCCGTTGCCGCCACCATCGCAAAGGCGGTGGTGGGCAGGAACCCGCCGAACCAGCCATTGCCGATGTGATAGGGCAGGCTCATCGCGGTGTAGCGGATGCGGGTGGGGAACAGTTCCACCAGCAGCGCGGCAATCGGCCCGTAAACCATCGTCACCAGCAGCACGAGATAGGTGAGGATCGCGATCACCACCGGCGTGTTGATGGCAGCCGGATCGGCTTTGGAGGGGTAGCCCGCTGTGGCCAGCGCTGCCTTCAATTCGTCCTGATACGCGGTGATGGCGGCTTTCCGCTCATCGCCCGTAACCAGCGCGGGATCGGGCGCGACGAAGGTGTTCGCGCCCACCGTGATCTGCGCGATGGTTCCGTCCGGGGCCTCGACCTTGGAGTAGCTGACGCCGCTCTTGGCGAGGAACGACTTGGCGATATCGCAGCTTTTCGCGTCGAACTTGTTCTTGCCCACCGGGTCGAACTGGACCGAGCAATCCGCATCATTGACGATCACGCTCACCGGGGCCGTCGCCTGCGCCTTGGCGAGCGCCGGGTTGGCAGCCTCGGTCAGCGCGTGGAAGGCGGGGAAGAACGTCACCGCTGCCAGAGCGCAGCCGGAAAGGATGATCGGCTTGCGCCCGACCTTGTCCGACAGCCAGCCGAAGAAGATGAAGAACGGCGTGCCGATGGCCAGCGCAACCGCGATCAGGATATTGGTCGTCGCCCCGTCGACCATCAGCACTTTTTCAAGGAAGAACAGCGCGTAGAACTGCCCGGTGTACCACACCACAGCCTGCCCCGCGACCGCGCCCAGCAGCGCGATCAGCGCCCAGCGGCCGTTGTTCCAGTTGCCGAAAGCCTCGGAAATCGGCGCCTTGGAATTGGTGCCTTCGTCCTTCATCTTCTGGAACACCGGGCTTTCCTGCAATTGCAGCCGGATCCACAAGGACACGCCCAGCAGCAGCGCCGAAATCAGGAACGGCACGCGCCAGCCCCAGTCAAGGAACGCCTCCTCACCGATCAGGGTGCGGGTGCCGATCACCACCAGCAGGGCCGCGAACAGCCCCAAGGTTGCGGTGGTCTGGATAAAACTGGTGTAAAGCCCGCGCTTGTTGTTCGGCGCGTGTTCGGCAACGTAGGTCGCAGCACCCCCATATTCGCCGCCCAGCGCCAACCCCTGCACCAGCCGGAGCACCACCAGCATGATCGGGGCGGCCACCCCGATGCTGGCGTAATTGGGCAGCAGACCCACGGTGAAGGTGGCAAAGCCCATCAGGCCCATGGTGACAAGGAAGGTGTATTTGCGCCCCACCATGTCGCCCAGCCGCCCGAACACCAGCGCACCAAAGGGCCGCACGGCGAAGCCTGCGGCAAAGGCGGCGAGCGCGAAGATGAAGCCGGTGGTCTCGTTTACGCCGGAAAAGAACTGCGCCGAAATGATCGTGGCCAGCAGGCCATAGAGGTAGAAATCATACCATTCAAACACCGTGCCCAGCGACGAGGCCAGGATGACGCGCTTTTCCGTCCCCGTAACCTTGTGATGCTTGGGCGCGGCGCCTTCATATGTCGTCGCCATTGTCCGTCTCCCGCTTGTCCCCCCGGTCGCCGCGCGGCTGGATGATGCCGTGTGTGCCGAGAGGGGCAAACTCGCGCGGAACGGCGCGGGGCGATAGCTAGACGATGGTAGTATTCGGGGGTCGTAGCGCGCCGCCGCTTACTCGGCCGCGGTGAAGGTGTAGCGTAGCTGCGGCGCTTCAATCACCAGCTGCCGCCCGTCCAGCGTGAGCGCGAAACGCTGGGCCTCTGCCAGCCCGGCCAGTTCGGTGCCGAAGCTGGGCTGGGGGCAGGCCATGCGGGTGCTTGCCACAGGGGCAATGCTGATGCTGCCCGCGCCGTTCTTTGGCCGGCCCGCCGTCCAGTTGGATCGGCCACGATTGCAATCGAGCTGGAGCTGCATTTCCCCGCCGTCCACAAAGGCAATCGTGTGGCGTTGCTGCACTGCCGGGGTGAGGGTGGTGGTGCTGCCCGACGTGTCGATCGCGGTCAGCTGCCATTGGGTGCCGGCAAGGGGGTGGGTGTTAGGCACGGTCATGCAGGCTCCCGGAACGATGGCTAGGGCGAGGGCGGCGGCGGCGGCGTGAAACTTCATCCCGGTTGCTCCTGATGTATTCTCGCCTGAAATAGCGCGCGATCCTGAACGCAGGCAATCTCGCGCCACGCGCGGTCACAAAAAAGGCCGCCGAAGCGCAAGCTCCGGCGGCCTTTTTATGGCGGATGAAGCGATCAGGCTTCGCGGGTGCCCGACAGCGGCATCGCACCGAAGGCGCCTGCGTTGACCGAACCGGTCAGCGTGTCGCCATCGATGGTCGCTTCGCAATCGAGCGTCATCGGCATCGGCACGACCATGTTCATCTTCCACGAAATGGTGTTGCCGCTGACAGTGCCACCCGCAATGTCCATCGAACCGAGGCTGCCGACCAGCGAGCCCGAGAAGGTATCGCCATCGGGGACGACGGTGAGGGTGCCGGTCTGGTCGCCCATCGGGCTCTTCACGATCGTCTTGTAGGTTCCTGCAACAGACATATTCAAACTCCTGCGGTGAGCGTGCGGACCTTGGCGACCCGGCACTTCAGATTGCGTTACTTACACTCATGTCAGCGCGCTTCAACCCGATTCCGGTCGAGGCGCGCTGCGCTTGGGGCGCCTATTCCCCTTCCATCTCGCGCTGTTCGATCGGCAGGCCAAGCGGTTCGAGCTGGGCGCGGACCTTGCTGGCATCGCCGACCACGACCCACACGAACTTGTCGGTATCGATGGCGGCGCGGGCGGCGGCATCGAGGCTTTCGGCGGTTTGCGAGGTGTAGATGCCGGCGAGCTTTTCCTGATAATCATCCGGGCGGCCGAACATCGCATTGCCCTGCATCGCGCCGAGCACCGCGGGCGAGGTTTCAAACCGGCCCGGCAGCGCGCCGACTTCCGATGCAATGTTGCGTTGCAGCTCTTCGGCGGTGACGCCCTTTTCGGTCAGGAACTCCTTCGTTTCGCGCAGCATTTCGGCCAGCGAATCCCCGGTGCGATCCGCCTGCACCCCGCCCGAGATCGCGTAGATCACCGCATTCTCGCGCGCCTGCGTGCGCCCACTGACGCCGTAGCTCCAGCCCTTGGTCTCACGCAGGTTCATGTTGAGCCGGGAGAGGAAGGTGCCGCCCAGCGAATTGTTCGCGCTGTTGAAGGCGACAAACGCCGGATCGCCGGCATCCAGCGCGGTGACCTGGCCGCCATAGATGAAGCTTTGCGGGGAATTGGGGCGGTTGACCAGAATGATGCGATTGCCTTGCGCATTCGTGCTGGCCGCAAACTGCTTGGTGCCCTTGGGTGCGGCGGGGGCCTGCCAGTCGCCGAACGCGGCGTTCAATTCGGGCAGGATCTCGGCCAGCGGCCGGTCGGAGATGACGAAGACCTCGCCATTGTCGGGCCGGATCCAGCTGTCCTTGAAGGCCAGCAGATCATCGCGGGTAATGGCGCTGACGCTTTCGACCGTGCTGACCCCGCCATAGGGCGAGCCTGCGCCGAACAGTTCGGGCGTCAGCGTGCGCTGGGCGATGCCCTGCGGCGATTTCATCGTCTGGCGAATGCCGTTGATGGTCTGGCCGCGCACCCGCTCAAGATCAGCCGGGTTGAAGGCTGGCTCGCGCATGATCTGGCGCATCAGGTCAAGCGACGGGGCCAGATTGGCCGTCAGCGCCGACAGTGTGAAGGTCGACCGATCATCGCCCCCGCCGACCGAGACGGTTGCACCCAGCCGCTCGCCCGCCTCGGCAATCGCCTGCGCAGTGAGGTTTTTGGTGCCTTCATCGAACAGGCCCATGGTCAGGCCTTCCAGCCCGCGCTTGGCAGTCGGATCGGCCGCGCTGCCTGCATCAAAGCTCATGGCAACATAGGTCGCGGGCACAGCGGTGCGGCGGGCGTAGGTGACCTTCATTCCGTTGGCCAAAGCCGCGCGTTCCACATCCGGGAAATCGAGGCTGGCAATGGTGTCGATCGGCGGCGCGGGGCGCACGGAGGATACCGTGATCGTCTCGCTCGCCCGGTCGCGTTCGGACGCATTGGCGCCGTCAGCCGCAACCGAGGCGGCTTCTTCGTAGGCGGCGTCGCGCTCACCCGGTTCGAGCACCACGGTCATCGCGGGGCGTGTCATCCAGCGGCCCAGCGCCGCCTTGACGTCAGCCGGGGTCAGCTTGGCGAGGGTTTCAAATTCGCGCGCGTAGAAGGCCGGATCGCCCGCCAGCACTTCGCCTTCCGCAAGGGTCTGCGCCTTGCCGCTGAAGCCGCCGACCTGTTCCAGCCCGCGGATCGTGCGCGCCAGATTGCTGGTGACCGCGCGGCGCACTTCGTCTTCGGTCGGGCCTTCGGTAATCAGCTGGTTCACCACCGCATCCATCCGCGCTTCGAGCGCGGCGAGATCGACGCCGTCCTTGGCCGTCGCCTCGACACTGAGGAAGCCGACGCGGTGGAAGGCGGAGTTGCTGGCCGATACGCTGACGGCCAGCTGCTCATCGCGCACCAGCACATTGTCGAGCCGGCTCGACGCGAGCCCGCCGAGGATCGAGGCCCCGACATCAAGCGCGATGCGATCCTTGCCGGTCAGTCCTTCGACCGCCCAATACCGCGTGACATTGGTGGCGGCGACCTGATCCTTGAAGGTCTTGCGCACCGGCTCGGCCAGCGTCGGCACGGCTGCCTGCGCCGGATCGTTCACCGGACCGCGCGCGATGGTGCCGAAATACTTTTCGACCAGCGGGCGTGCTTCGGCAGCCGAAATGTCACCTGCGATCACCAGTGTGGCGTTGTTGGGGCCATACTTGTCGCGGAACCACGCTTTCACATCGTCCATCGCAGCCGAATCCAGATCGGCCATCGAACCGATCGCGTCGTGACGATAGGGGTGACCTTCGGGGAACAGGGTTTTGAGCACCTGTTCGAACACCAGCCCGCCCGGCTCGTTATCGCCTTCGCGCTTTTCGTTCTGCACCACGCCGCGCTGGTTATCGAGCTTGCTCTGCGTCACCGCGCCGAGCAGATAGCCCATGCGGTCGCTTTCCAGCCACAGCGCGCGTTCGAGCGCGGGGCGGGGGACGGTCTGGAAATAGTTGGTGCGGTCGAACCACGTTGTCCCGTTGTAATCGGTCGCGCCCATTTCCGCGAGGTACTGGAAATAATCCGCCGGCGCGTTTTCCGATCCGTTGAACATCAGGTGTTCAAACAGGTGGGCAAAGCCGGTCTTGCCCTTGGGCTCGTCCTTCGATCCGACATTGTACCACACCGTCACATTGACGACGGGGGCCTTGCGGTCTTCGTGGACCAGCACCTTGAGGCCATTGGCCAGCTCGAATTCCTGATAGGGGATCGTCACCTGACTGACGAGCGTCGGCAGATCGGCGGTCGCCTGCGGAACGGCACTGGCAGCGGGCGTGGCTTGCGCGAGCGCGGGACTGAACGGCGCGGCCAGCGCAAGGGCAAGCGCCGAGAGGCTGGCGGCGGCAAACTTATAGGTCATGGGACGAAGGCTCCGGTGGCAAAAATGAGGTGAATGGCAAGCATCGGTCAGCGCGCTGTGGTGACAATACGGGCTTTGCTGGCTGTCGCCAGCAGATCATCGCGCCAGAAATGCACCGGCTTCAGCTTGTGATCGACAAACAGCTGCATCTGGTCGGTGTAATGCGGGCTGGCAGGCCGGGTGGTCGCTGCACCAAACGGCTGGATCGAACGCGAGGTAACCCGCGCGCCGGGTGCCCATTCGATCCACATGATGAAGCTGTCGCCATGCTTGAGGCTGAGCCGCCCGTCTTCTGCCACATCCCAGGTTGTGGACGCGCGCAGCGTGTCCGATCCGCCATCGAGCGGCAGATCAAGTTCGCCTTGGCGCAAGCGCAGCAGATCGCCCATTGGCGGATCGAGTCTGCCGAAATGGGTGGTGAGGTGATCGGCGGCGGCTTGCAGCTTTTCCGCGACGTCGGGGAAGGGTTTCTGGTTGTAATCGGCGGCCATGAAATCGCGGATCATCAGTAGGGCGATGGCATCGGCGCGGCCTTTGCCGTCGGCGGTGAAATCCCAGCTCAGCAGCAGATCGCGGGCCTCGGCGAGTTGGCCGTCAGCCTTCAACCCTTCCAGCGCACTAAACAACCGCGCGACATAGCCCTGGCGTTCGTAGCCGGTATCATATTTGATCCGTTCCAGCGCCGCGCGGTCAAGGATGCTCGCCTCGCTGAGCAGCTTGTAGGCGCGCCACGACCGGTTGGTCTGCTTGAGCTCGATCCCCATGACGGGCGCAAAGGCTTGCGGGTCAAGATCGCTCCCGCTGCCTGCCGCAGTGAAGGGCGTATTGTTGGAATTATACAGCCATCCGCTCGCCGGGTTCACGATCCGGGGGAGGGCGGCATAATCGACCGCGCCCTGCCAGATGAGGTCGCTGCGGTTGCCGGGCAGGATGCTGCGCCAGTCGGCCTTCACCCCCTCGGGCCGGCGGGGAATCGCGGCGTTGTAGACATAGGCGATGGTGCCCGCATCATCGGCATAGATGAAATTGGTGGACGGGATGGCGAGGCGCGACAATTGCGCCTCCCACTCGGCGAAATTGGTCGCCTTGTTGATGCGGTAATAGGCATCGAGCTGGCCCAATTGCCCGATCCCGCCATAGCGGATGGCGAAGGCGCCCTTGGCGTTGCGGATCACCGGGCCATGGGCGGAACGCAGCACTTCCTTGCGGATCGGCAGCACCACTGGGCCGATCTTGACCGGCAGGGTCACCCACTTGCTCTCCAGATCGCGCCATTGCCCGTCCAGCTTGTAACGGGTGCCGGTGTCGTCGAGCTCCAGCTGGTAGACGTCGATCATGTCGGGGGTGTTGACCGTGTTGGTCCAGCCCAGATGTTCGTTGTGCCCCAAGAAGGGGAAGGGCGATCCGGGGAAGTTCGCGCCCGCAAAGTGCCAGCCTTCGCCGCTTTCCACCACGAGTTCGTACCACGCCACCCCGCCACGCAGCGGCTGATGCGAGTTCGAGATGAGCGAGGTGACCCCGCCGCCTTTCTTCGGCGCGACGGCGAAGGCGTTGGATCCCAAGTGGTCGGCATCCTCGCCCAGCGGCAGCACCAGCGTGCGGGCCTGCTGGGGCGGGGCTTGGGCGGCCGGCTCGGCACCCGGCAGCGGTGGACGCGGGAAGCCGGGAATATCGGGGCCATGCTCGCGGCGCAGCGGTTCTCCCGCCACCAGCGGGCCGATGACGGCGTCAAGCCCGAAGAAGAACGGCTGGCGCAGCGCAAAGCCTGCGGCGACATCCATGCCGTTCACCGGGAACAGATTGGCCAGCTTCACCTCGCCCGGATGCGCTTCGGCATATTGGTTGAGCCCTGCGGCATAGGCTTCAAACAGTGCGCGGGTATCGGCGGGAAGCTTCGGATATTCACGCTCCGCCGTGCCGCGCGCGTCGATCAGGTGGTAGGCATAATCGATCTTCGCGCCTTCCTCGCCCGCAATCGCGCCGTACCGTCCGCGCGCCATGGCGACGACATCTTGCAGGGTGAAGAAATCATCCTCGGCATGGGCCATGGCGACCCCGTAAGCGGTGTCGGCATCGGTCTTGCCGGTAATGTGAGGGACGCCGAATTCATCGCGGATAATCTCGGCGGTGTAGATGCGCGAAGGGGGCGGGGCAGCGGCGCTGGCAGCAAAGGGTTCCCACGTTGCCAGCACCACCGCCGCCAGCAACAGCACACCCATCAGCGCAATCGCGCCGCGCTTGACCCAGATCATCGCCGATTTCTCTCCCAAATCGTAGGGCGTCTCCATCGCGCGCAGGCGAGGGGAGGTCAAGGCTTGCGCCCCATGCAAGGAAGCCCTTGCCTTGCGCCGCGATCGAACCCACCTAGCTGGATAACACACCTGCTTGCAATTTTTGCGACACAGGGACTTGTGTGGCCAATGTGCAACACTATCTGCGAGTGGTCAGTTTGGAAGGGTTTGGACGCCATGAATCTTGAAAAGTTCACCGACCGCGCGAAGGGCTTTCTGCAAGCGGCGCAGACCGTCGCGATCCGGCTCAATCACCAGCGCATCACCCCGCTCCACATCGCCAAGGCGTTGCTGGAGGATAGCGAGGGCATGGCTGCCGGGCTGATCCAGCGCGCGGGCGGTCAGGCCCCGCTGGCGGCGACCGCGGTGGACGCAGGCCTTTCCAAGATTCCTGCTGTCACCGGCTCCGGCGCGCAGGCGACCCCTGGCCTCGATAATGACGCGGTGCGCCTGCTCGACACCGCCGAACAGCTCGCCGACAAGGCGGGGGACAGCTATGTCACGGTCGAGCGGATGCTGACCGCGCTCGCGCTTGCGCCTGGGGCGGCGGGTGAGGCGCTGAAGGCGGCGGGCGTCTCCCCCCAGTCGCTCAACACCGCGATCGAAGCCTTGCGCGGCGGCAAGCGCGCGGACAGCGCCAGCGCCGAAAACACCTATGACGCGATGCAGAAATTCGCCCGCGACCTCACCAAGGCGGCACGCGACGGCAAGCTCGATCCGGTGATCGGCCGCGACGAGGAAATCCGCCGCACCATCCAGATCCTCGCGCGGCGCACCAAGAACAACCCCGCCCTGATCGGCGAGCCCGGCACCGGAAAGACCGCAATTGCCGAAGGCCTTGCGCTGCGCATCGCCAATGGCGACGTGCCCGACAGCCTCAAGGGCCGCACGCTGATGAGCCTCGACATGGGCGCGCTGATTGCTGGCGCCAAGTATCGCGGCGAGTTTGAAGAACGGCTGAAATCGGTGCTGGACGAGGTCAAGAACGCCGACGGCCAGATCATCCTGTTCATTGACGAGATGCACACCCTGATCGGGGCGGGCGCGTCCGAAGGCTCGATGGATGCGTCCAACCTCTTGAAGCCCGCCCTGTCGCGCGGGGAGCTGCACTGCATCGGCGCCACGACGCTCGACGAATACCAGAAATATGTCGAAAAAGACCCCGCGCTCCAGCGCCGCTTCCAGCCGGTGTTCATCGCCGAGCCGACCGTGGAAGATACCATCAGCATCCTGCGCGGCATCAAGGACAAGTACGAGCTCCACCACGGCGTGCGCATCACCGACGGCGCGATTGTCGCAGCGGCGAAGCTGTCGGATCGCTACATCCAGAACCGCTTCCTCCCCGACAAGGCCATCGACCTGATGGACGAGGCGGCGAGCCGTATCCGCATGGAGGTGGAGTCCAAGCCCGAAGAGATCGAAGTCCTCGACCGCAAGATCATCCAATTGAAGATAGAGGAGCAGGCGCTTCAGAAGGAGAGTGACCAGAACTCCAAGGATCGCCTCGTGACCTTGCGCGAAGACCTCGCCAATCTGGAACAGCAATCGGCGGAACTCACCACCCGCTGGCAGAACGAGCGTGACAAGATCGCGGCTGAGGGCAAGATCAAGGAGCAGCTTGATGGTGCGCGGCTGGAACTGGAACAGGCCCAGCGCGAAGGCGATCTCGCCAAGGCGGGGGAGCTGTCCTACGGGCGCATCCCCGAACTCGAAAAGCAGCTCGCCGAAGCGCAAGGGCAGGCGGCCAACGCCATGCTGCGCGAAGAAGTGACCGAAGAGGACATCGCCGGGGTCGTCAGCCGCTGGACCGGCATTCCGGTTGACCGGATGATGGCCGGCGAACGTGAAAAGCTGCTCCAGATGGAGAGCATCCTCGGCAAGCGGGTGATCGGCCAAGCCCAGGCGATCGAGGCCGTCTCCAAGGCGGTGCGCCGCGCACGGGCTGGCTTGCAGGATCCGGGGCGGCCCTTGGGCAGCTTCCTGTTCCTCGGCCCTACGGGTGTCGGCAAGACCGAATTGACCAAGGCCTTGGCCGGCTTCCTGTTCGACGATGACAGCGCGATGGTGCGCATCGACATGAGCGAGTTCATGGAGAAGCATGCCGTCGCCCGCCTGATCGGCGCGCCTCCGGGCTATGTCGGCTATGAGGAAGGCGGGGTGCTAACCGAAGCCGTGCGCCGCCGCCCCTATCAGGTGGTATTGTTCGACGAGGTCGAAAAGGCGCATAGCGACGTATTCAACGTCCTGCTCCAGGTGTTGGACGATGGCCGCCTGACGGATGGGCAGGGCCGCGTGGTCGATTTCAGCAACACGCTGATTATCCTCACCTCGAACCTTGGCAGCCAGTATCTCGCCAACCTGCCCGACGGGGCGGAGCCTGCCAGCGTCGAGAAGGACGTGATGGACGTGGTGCGCGGGCATTTCCGCCCCGAATTCCTCAACCGGCTGGACGAGATCATCCTGTTCCACCGGCTGGGCCACGAACACATGGCCCCGATCGTGGCCATTCAGGTGGGCCGGGTGCAAAAGCTGCTGGCCGATCGCAAGATCGCGATTAACCTCACCGATGCAGCGCTGCGCTGGCTGGGGCGGGTGGGCTATGACCCGGTTTACGGCGCGCGCCCCTTGAAGCGGGCCGTGCAACGCTACCTGCAAGATCCGCTGGCGGAAAAGCTGCTGGCGGGGCAATTGCCCGATGGCTCCACCTTGACCATCGATGAGGGGGACGGGCAGCTGTCGATGCAGGTTGCTTAAGTCTGCGCCTTCGCCATCTTCAGCAGCGCAATAAGCCAGGATCGGTGGGGATTTTCTCGTTGGAGCGCCGGTTTTGCAACTGGCGCCAGGCATTTGGCGCGCGCGCCAGTGTGCGCCAAAGATCCCGATTGCGATGACGGCGCACATGGCGCGCTTGTGTCGGGGCGCGGAAATTTGGCATAACCATTGAGTGGTAGGCTGGACGCCGAGGGATCAGACGCCGCTTCACGTTGCAAAGCTGCAACATCTGCTAGGCGGGCGGCAGCAAGTGCCTGGTCCGCGTGGTTCATGGTCTGCGGCGTAACCCGATCATGCCTGGACCTTTTCCATCCTCCGGCTGCTTGATCGTACTCCGGCAACCGTCCCAGGCCCTTCGCCTAATCTCAAACTGTTTTCCGTTGCAAACGCAGTGTTGCATTTCGGCGACAAGGCCTTGCAAACCCGCCGCGTTGCAGGGGAAGCGCTTTACACCCCGCGTAACAATCAGATAGCTCGGGTGCATGTTGGTGGGGGACACGCTCGGTTTCGGGCGCCTGGCAACCGAGAAAACGACCTGATACTCATCACAAAGGGGAACACCGTGTTTCAGAAACAACTTCTGCGACAGACTGGCTGGGCAAGCCTAGCTATTGCGCTCGCGTCGACTGCGACGCCCGCTATTGCGCAAGATGCAGCCGTCGAAGATGCTGAGGCAACTGCCGAAGCTTCCGAATCGATCGTTGTCACCGGTTCGCGGATCAGCAACCCGAATCTCGAACTTTCGAGCCCGGTGAGCTTCGTCAGTGAAGATGATATCGCCTTCCAGCAGCCGGTCTCGATTGAGCAGGTGCTCCGCCAGCTGCCTTCGGCCGTGCCGTCGATCGGTGCGCAGACCAACAATGGTAACAATGGATCGTCGCGGCTTAACCTGCGCGGCCTTGGGACCAACCGTAACGTCATCCTGCTGAACGGTCGCCGGGTTACGCCGCGTGACACGGACGGTGTGGTCGACCTTAACGTTATTCCGATCGCGCTGTTGAAGCGCGTTGACGTGCTGACTGGCGGTGCCAGCACCGTTTACGGTGCCGACGCTGTCGCCGGTGTTGTCAACTTCATCACGCGCGATGACTTCGAAGGCTTCGACGCGCGCTTTGCGCAGGGCATCACCGAGCGCGGTGATGGCGAAAACTTCCGCGCCGACCTCACCATGGGCGCAAGCTTCGACGATGGCCGTGGTAACGCGGTATTGAGCTTCGGCTACGTCAACACCAAGCCGGTGCTTCAGGGCAACCGCGACTTCAGCCTTGTGTCGCGCAGCTCGGTTACCGGCGGCGAAGAAGGTTCGCCGGGCGCTGTTCCGGCTTCGATCGGCTTCCCCTTCATCGGTCGCGTGACGCCCGATGGCCAGTTTGCGGCCGGTGCGCAGAACAACTACAACTTCAATCCGCTGAACATCTTCCAGACCCCGCAAGACCTG
The DNA here is from genome assembly GCF_002855495.1 of Porphyrobacter sp. TH134. GTDB lineage: Bacteria > Pseudomonadota > Alphaproteobacteria > Sphingomonadales > Sphingomonadaceae > Erythrobacter. Next base: position 144,363 of record NZ_PKRO01000003.1, on the reverse strand, counting down.
TACAGCATCTACACTCAGGCGAACTACGAGATCACCGACGGCATTGAGGCCTATGCCGAGGGTATGTACGTCAAGAGCGTCGTGGAAGTGAATCTGGCACCGTCGGGTTCGTTCGGGAACACGGTTACAACTCCCCTTAACAGCCCCTTCCTTTCGGCCCAGCAGCGCGACTTCCTGTGTAATGCAGCGGTTGGCGTTGCAGGCAGCGGCATCGCTGCCGGCACCGATTGCGGTGCGGCCATTGCTGCCGGTACGCCGGTGACTGTTGCGGTTAACCGCCGGTTTGTCGAAAGCGGTCCGCGCATCCAGCGCTTTGAAACCGACATGTTCAACCTGACCGGCGGTTTCCGTGGTGGTCTCACTGACACCCTGAACTGGGATGTGCACGGCACCTACGGCCGCAGCAACGGCGCCGAGCAGCGCACCAACTGGTACCTGCTGAGCCGTCTGCGTGCTGGCGTTGCGGGCTGCCCGACCGGTTCGGCTGCGGGCTGCGTACCGTTCAACGTCTTCGGTCCTGAAGGCAGCATCACGCAAGAAATGCTGAATTCGATCGAAGTCCCGACCCGTGCGTTCCGCGACACCACCTTCCTGAATGTGGCCGGCACCATCGATGGTGACTTCGGCGTGGCTAGCCCGTTTGCCGAAACGCCGATCAGCTTCGCGCTCGGTGCGGAATACCGCCGCTACACCGCCGGTTCGGAAGGCGATGGCATTTCGCGCGTTCCGGGCGAAGTTTTGGGCGCTGGCGCTGCTGCGTTGCCGATCCGCGGTGACTTCAATTCCAAGGAATTCTTCCTTGAAGCGGTTGCCCCGCTGGTTGAAGACAAGCCCTTCTTCTACAACCTCACCCTCGAAGGCGGCGTGCGTTATGCCGACTACTCGACGGTTGGCGGCACCTGGACGTGGAAGGCTGGCGGTAGCTGGTCGCCGATCGAGGAGATCAAGTTCCGCGGTGTTTACACCCAGGCCATTCGTGCGCCGAACATTGCCGAACTGTTCCAGCCGCAGGTCACCGGCCTGACCGGTCGGACTTCGGATCCGTGTCAGGGTACGCTCGCCGCTGTTACGGCGCGCGGTGCCAACTTCCCGGATCTGTGCCGTGCCCAGTTGGCTCTGGTCGGTGCACCGACCACCCTGCTTGGCAGCATTCCGGGCCCGGCAGCGGGTCAGATCCAGCAAACCACCGGCGGTAACCCGGATCTCGATGCGGAACGCGCTCGCACTTTGACCGCTGGTGTGGTCTTCACGCCGGATATTCTGTCGAGCTTCTCGTTCAGCGTCGATTACTTCCGGATCAAGGTCACGGACGCGATCACGACTCCCACGCAGGGCGACATCATCGATGGTTGTTTCCAGCCCACTCCGGTGCCTGGGACCTGTGACCTGACCCGTCGTAACCCGCTTGACGGCAGCCTGAGCGGCCCGGCGAACACGACCTTTGGTCCGTTCCTCGGTCTGTCGAACCTCGGCACGATTGAAACGTCGGGCATCGACTTCGCGCTGAACGCCGCGCAGGATTTTGACTTCGGTCAGATCTCGATCGGCACCTTTGCGACCTACACGATGGAGAACCTGTTCCAGGCGACCCCGCGTTCGATCAATCGCGAATGCGTGGGCTACTTCAGCGTGAACTGCGGTAACCCGCAGCCGGAAGTTTCGGCAACGACCCGTCTGACCTATACGTCGACGTCGCGTGAAACTGATGTCTCGCTGTTCTGGCGTTACCTCAGCGCGGTCGAAGTGGAACCGGTTGCACCGAATCCGCAGCTGCCCACCGGCACGCCGACGACTGCTGGCCCGGCTGCGTTCTTCGCTGATTACCGGAACATCTCGTCGTTCAACTACTTCGATCTGGCGCTCCGTCAGGCCGTTATCGACAACCTGACCCTCACGCTGTCGGTCCAAAACCTGTTTGACCGCGATCCGCCGATCGTGGGTGCACAGGCTGGCGGCGCCGGTCCGAACTCGGGCAACACCTTCCCGGCGGTCTATGATCCGCTTGGCCGTCGCTTCGTGGTCGGCGTCCAGTTTACGTTCTGATCAACGTAAGCAGGACCAGATTGGTTCTAAAATCAGGGGGCAGCTTTCGGGCTGCCCCCTTTTTCGTGTCTTGAAGAGCCTCATTGTCTGACCGGTGGCGCAAGGCGATGCTTGCAATTAAGAAAGCACACCATGACGATGATCTCTGCTCACTCAGTTGACGAAGTGGCGCGCCTGTCCGTTCAGATGCGCGAGAACGACAATCCGGAAGGCGCCCGTGCATTGTTGCTTGAGGCTGTGCGCGCCAACGCCGACGCGCCAATCCTGTGGCAAAGCCTGGGACTTGCGCACCGCGCGCTTTACGATAGCGCATCTGCCATCGTTGCGCTGGAGCGCGCCGCCGTGCTGGCTCCCCATGATGGCAAGATTGCGCATGGCCTGGCGCATGTCAGTTTTGAAGCCGGTCTGCCTGCGGTGGCGCTGTTTGATCGCGCCTTGTCACTGCGTCCAAGTGATGGGTCCATAATCACCGGGCGCGCGGCTGCGCAGTTTGTTGCAGGCGAGTTTGAAGCGGCAATCAGTGACCTTGAAGCGGCCTGCCGCGCCTCGCCACTGTGGCTGGAGGGGCATCAGACGCTGGCAAATCTGAAGTGGCAGTGTGGTCATGGCGCGCGGTTTGTATCGAGCTACCGTGATGCGCTGGCACATCATCCCAAATCAGCGGCCTTGTGGTTGGGCTTGCTCGACCGCATGATGCGCGTCGAAGATTACGGTCAAGCCCATGCCGCCTTGGCTGATGCCCAGCAAGCGTTAGGCGACATTGCCGAACTGCAACCAATCAGAGCCATTTGCGCCAGTGAGCTTGGCGAGCAGACCGCCGCTGATGCCCACTTTGCGGGGATCTTTTCCCAAACCCACTATTTGCAAAACACAGAATTGCTGGCGCGCGGCGCACGGCATTTGTTGCGAACCGGTCGCCCTGCGGCGGCTGTAAGTTTGCTTGAGGCTGGTCTGGCTCTGCCCGGAGCAGGTCAATTGTGGCCCTATCTGGCAACGGCCTGGCGGCTGCTCGATGATCCGCGCTGGCACTGGCTTGAGGGTGACGAGCGCCTGATTAAGCGGATCGAGGTTTATCGGCAGGAGGAACTGCCACAGTTGGTGCAATCCTTGCGGGCGATGCATAAGGCAGCCCACGAACCGCCGGGACAGTCGGTGCGTGCGGGAAGCCAAACGGACGGTCCGTTGTTCGCACGGATCGACCCCCCGATTGTGGAACTGCGTCGCCGGATCGAACAGGCGGTAAGGGCATATATCGCTGATCTCGGACCTGCCGAGCCCCCGCATCCGACATTGGGGCATCGGCCGCGCAATGTCCGCTTTTCCGGCAGTTGGTCGGTTCGGCTTACGGGGGCTGGTCATCACAGCAACCATGTTCACCCTCAAGGTTGGCTCAGTTCCGCACTGTGTGTTGCGATGCCAGAGGCGGGTGAGTGCGGCGCTGCGCCGGCCGGATATCTTCAATTTGGGGAGCCGCCGGCCGAACTTGGTATCAAGCTTGGTGCGACCCGGCAGATAGCGCCCAAGCCGGGTTGGCTGACGCTGTTTCCCTCAACCATGTGGCACGGTACAGTTCCGATCGATGGGGGAGAAAGAATGACAGTTGCGTTTGACGTGAAGCCGTGACGCCGCGCGCGGCTGTGCTGCGGCCAGAGCGCCCCGATATTCCCATCTTGCCACAAGTGCTCTCCGATATCATAGTTGGCTCATGAGCATTGCCGGATCATCTGCAAGAGCCGCTGTCGGCCTTGGCCTTCTCCTGAGCGCCGCCGGTGCCGGCGCGCAAACCCCGCGCGAAAGCATTTATGCGGCCTGCGCCCAGATGACCGATGACCGCGAACGGTTGGCGTGTTTTGACCGCACCTATGCGAGCGAGACCGCGGTCATCGCTGAGCGGGCCGAGACCGAGCGCAGGGTTGAGGCGGAGGCTTTCGGCCTGACGCCCAAGCAGCTGCGCGAGCGCGAAGACCGGGCCAAGGCTAACCCCTTGCCTGTGACCTCAAGCGCGCTTGCCAGCGCCGCTGTCCCTGTTGGCGCGCCGGCGCCCGCGCCTTCATCCCCTCCGGTCGCAGCCACTGCGGCGGCTGACACTGCCAACGACACCAAGGTCATCTCAGTGGTGGCGGAAGTCCTGACAGATGGCTTGGGCAACCATGTGATCATCCTCGAAAACGGACAGATGTGGCGGTCAACGTCCAACAAGTCGTTTCGCGGGCGGGTGAAGGCGGGTTGGAAGGCCGAGATCAACAAGATCTGGTCCGGTGGTTTCCGGATGACCTTTGCCGACAAGACGGGTTTCCTCGGCGTCACCCGCATGCGCTGAGGCGCTGCCCGGTATTCTCGTACTGATGGAAGGTTGACCCCGTGAGAGCGGGGGATGCCGACTTGCGCCTGCATGGGCGCAACTGCGCGCTGCGGGCACAGAACCAAGCCCGCTCCTCATCGTCGGAACGATGACCTGCGCAGCGCCAGGAGTGTCGCAAGGCCCTGTGCAACGCAAAAAAAAGGGGGAGCCGAGGCCCCCCCTTTTCTTGGATATTCGCAGGTTGATTACATGCGCGTGGTGATGCGGAACAGGAATTCCCGACCGAGCATGCCCTGACCGTACTGAGCCGGATCGCGGCTCGGGAACGGGGGCTCTTCCTCGAACAGGTTGTTCACGGTGAAGCCCAGCGAGACCTTGTCGCTCACATCGACGCCGAGGGTGGCGTCGAACACCAGGTAATCGCCGACCTTGGCGAAGGGGGCCGACTGATCTTCTTCTAGGTCGAACGAAGCACCCGACAGGTAGTTGCCGGTCAGCGCGAACTGGAAGTTGTCCTTGGTGTAGACAACCTGACCATTGAACGAGTGCTTGAAGTTGCCGATCTCGCCAGCGTTGTCGTCTGGCACGCCGACGACCACAAAGCGGTTGGTGTCGGTGTAGAAGTAACGACCGAGCAGGTTCAAGTTGCCCAAATCGCCTTCGCCGCCAAACAGACCTGCCAGATCAAAGTTGTATTGCAGGGTCGCCTGAAGGCCGGCGAAGTCAAACGAACCGGCGTTGGCCTGTCCGGTCTGTGCCCCAATGATCTGGAAGTTGCTATCCCGCTGAAACAGGTCGCAGGCGTTCTGGCCATCCGGGAGGATTGCGTTCGGAAAGTCCTCGTTGTCGTAGCAAGCTCGCAGTACCGAGGTCAGGTCGAGTTGAACAATGGCATTGGTCAATTCGATGTCCACCCAGTCCACCGCCAGCGAGAGGCCAGGGATGAAGCGGGGCTGCAAGATCGCACCGACCGTCCAAGACTTCGATTCTTCGTTGAGCAGGTTGGGGTTTCCTGAGGTAGAGATTTCCTGCGACGCATCGTCAATCTGCGAATCGAAGCCTACGGGAAGACCGTCAGCTTGGCAGTTGGCGAGGCGGCGAGCCGGATTGTTGCCATCGTCGATGAAGTCCGGATCGCACGGGTCATCCGCAAAGGAGAAGAGCTGTGACTGGCCCAGAAACAGTTCAGTGATCGCCGGGGCACGCACCGATTCGGTATAGCTGCCACGGAACGTCAAGTCCGCGACTGGAGCGAACTGTGTGCCCACCGACCAGACTTCACCCGATCCTGCGATCGAGTTGTCGATGTAACGGAATGAACCATCGAACTCTAGGCGATGAACGAAGCTGTCGTTCCCAGGTGTGATGATCGGCACGAGTACTTCTGCGAAAAACTCGTTGGTCGAGAAGCTGCCATCTACTGGTGTAATTGGCGTGGTGCGGCCTAGACCCTGCTGCTGGAACCCATCTGGCGTAAAGGTCTGCCGTTCGCGGCGGTTTTCGTAGCCGACGTTGAAACCTACTTCATTGTCAAACAGATCGAACAGCCCGCCCCCGAGGTTGGCGTTGAAGATGTTCTGCTGGTTGGACGATTCAGCAAGAATTGTCGTGGTGACGAAATCGATTGCCTCCCGCGAAGCGACGCCTTCACCAAAAAGGTTCAGCGGAACACAGGCTGTGACCGAGTTCGGCTGGGCAGGGGTGCCGACCCCAGTACCGGGGGCGGTGGGCGGGTTCAGCGTCACGCGGCATACGGGATTGCCGGTGGCGGGATCGGTGACCACATCGACCGCGTTCAGGAAGTTGGCCTGTACCAGCGAACGCGATGACGAAATCGCCTGCGAACGACCGAAGGAGTAGGAAGCGTTCCAGTTCCAGTTGCGGCCACCACCCACTTCAAAGTCGCCCTTAAAGCCGCCGACGATGCGGAACAGGTCGAGCTGCTGGAAGTCAGGCGCGGAACCACCGAGCAGGTCGAAACCTGCGCGCTGCAAAAAGAACTGCGTGTCGTCGTTTACGCCGTCGCCATCGGTGTCGACGTTCAGGATCTGGTTGCCAGCGGCATCCGCAAGGTTACCCGGACGCAGCAGGACCGAACGGGCCTGATCGGTAAGGAACGGGTTCGAAAGGTTCACGCCCAAACCAAGGCTGTCGCCGCTGAACAGGGCTGACTGGTAAACCGGCTGATTGGCCAGTTCCGTCGACCTCGTGCTGGCGTAGTTGCCCTCGAAGAAGAAGCTGATGTTGTCCGTCACGTCATAGTGGCCGATCGCAAACAGCGAGTAACGCTCCAGGTCCGAAAGCAACTGCCCGGCCCGATTGAGGTCAAGCCCGTCACCGCCATTGCCGCGAACTAGGTTGCCGTCCGAAGTGTCGCCGATATCGTAATCGACAAGCTGGCCCTGGTTGTTGAACTGGACGAAGTTGCCGGCGGCGTTTCGGAAGCCGCCTTCAGGTAGGCCAAAGACGGTTGTGATGTAGCCGCCATCAACCAGACCGGCACCGCGGGTGGGAAGGCCGCCACCGGTGAGCAAAAAGATGCGGTCCGGGCTGATCACAAGGTCTTCGCTGTCGCGGAAAATCGCCTGGCGGCCGAGCGCGCGGCTATTGGTAAGCACGCCTTTCTGATTTGCGTATTCGAAGTTAGCCGCGATGTTGCCCCGGCCATCGGCGAAGTTTCCACCGGCAGTGATGCTGCCGAAAGTGCTTTCGCCGTCGCCCGCTTGGTAGATGCCCTGCTGACCCGTGGCTTCGAGGCCTTCAAAGTCGTCCTTAAGGATTAAGTTGACGGTTCCCGCAATCGCGTCGGAGCCGTAGGTGGTGGCACCTTTGACGGCCAGCACGTCGACGCGATCAATCAGGCTCACGGGGATCACGTTGAGATCGACCTGAAGACCAGCCGCCGCACCACCAAAATTAGAAGCCGTGTTCGACGATACGAAGCGGCGCCCATTGACCAGCGTCAGGGTGCGCTGACTGCCGATGCCGAACAGATTCACGAAGTTTTGACCGACCGAGTAGCTTGACTGATCGCCAGCGCTCGACACCGGAGTGCCGAAGCCGGGGATTTCGTTCAGTGCCTGAGCCACGTTGATGAAGCCGCGGCGCTCGATCTGCTCTGAACCCACTACGGCGATGAGCGGTGCTGCACCTTCAAGCTCGGGACGCGCAATACGCGATCCGGTCACCGTAATCACAGATGAAGGCTCAGCTTCAGCTTCGGCAGCAACGGTTTCTTCGGTCTGCGCAGCAGCGTCCTGCGCGAAGGCAGGGGTGGAGACTGTCAGGGCGATTACGGCAGTTGCCGCACCGGCCTTGAGAAGCGAAAGCTTCTTCATGGTGGTCTTGCTCCTTTGGGTTGAACCAGGTCTTTTGCCAGATTTGGCGTGAAGGGCGGGCGATAAGGATTCCGGCCAAGCCCTTTACTGGTGCTGGGATGGTCCATGGCTCTCGGCAGTGCAAATGCAAATGCCCGTCGCAGGTGCGCTTGCGCCGCACCTGTTACGCTTCTGCAACAGTTGGAAGGTGATGCTCGGGCCAGCGGTTTGGTGTCCTTTCGCCATTGCCCGCTTGATTTGCGTCATGGCCTTCAATAGGCGCTTTCCGATAAGCGAGTGGCGAAGCGAAACTGATTATGCGCCGCGCGCGGCCCTCGATCGGGGCCTCACGGAGGAGAGAGACATGACCACAGCCTATATTGTCGAGGCCGTCCGCACGGCCGGTGGCCGCCGCGGCGGGCGGTTGGCCGGGGTGCACCCGGTGGACCTGCTGGCCCATTCGCTGGATGCCATCGTCGAACGCAGCGGGATTGACCCCAAGGCGATTGACGATGTGGTGACGGGCTGTGTCAGTCAGGCAGGCGAGCAGGCGATGCAGATTGGCCGCATGGGCGTGCTGGCCAGCAAGCTGCTGCCGCAATCGACCCCGGCGGTGACGATTGACCGCCAGTGCGGCTCATCCCAGCAGGCGATCCAATTCGCCGCGCAGGCCGTGATGAGCGGCACGCAGGATGTGGTTATCGCCAGCGGCGTTGAAAGCATGACCCGCGTGCCGATGGGCTCCAATGTCACGCTCCACATGAAGGAAGGCCTCTACAGCAAGGCCGACGGGATCGAAGCCAAGTTCCCCGGCATCAATTTCAGCCAGTTCATGGGCGCCGAGATGATCGTGCAAAAGCACGGCTTCACCAAGGATGATCTCGACCGGTTCGCCTATGACAGCCACCAAAAGGCGATTGCCGCAACCAACGCGGATGCCTTTGGCCGCGAAATCGTGCCGGTGGCGATCACCACGCCCGAAGGCCCGGCGATGCACACGATCGACGAAGGCATCCGGTTTGACGCGACGCTGGAAGGCATCGCAGGCGTCAAGCTGATCAGCCCTGATGGTGCGCTGACGGCGGCCTCGGCCAGCCAGATTTGCGATGGGTCGTCCGCTGTTCTGGTGGTCAGCGAGGCGGCGCTGAAGGCCCACGGCCTGACTCCGCTGGCGCGTATCCACAACCTGACGGTGACCGCTGGCGATCCGGTCATCATGCTGGAAGAGCCGCTGTTCGCGACCGACCGGGCGCTTCAGCGGGCTGGCCTGACCATCGACGACATCGATCTTTACGAGGTCAACGAGGCATTTGCGTCCGTGCCGCTCGCATGGCTCAAGCACACCGGAGCCGATCCGGCGCGGCTCAATGTCCATGGCGGCGCGATTGCGCTCGGCCATCCGCTGGGCGCTTCGGGCACCAAGCTGATGGCGACGCTGGTTCACGCCCTGCACCGTCAGGGCAAGAAGTATGGCCTCCAGACCATGTGCGAAGGCGGCGGCGTCGCCAACGTGACCATTATCGAGCGTCTTTGAGTTCAGGCATAATCAACCGTTCGTGCTGAGCTTGTCGAGGCACCGTCCTTCTTTCGGAGGTTGCGGAACGGAAGAAAGTGCGGCCCTTCGACAAGCTCAGGGCGAACGGATTTTGTTCTAGGAGAATTGCAATGGAAGTTTCAGCCAATACCCCCGCCGTTGTCACCGGCGGTGCCTCGGGCCTCGGCGCAGCCACCGCGCGCGCGCTGGCGGCCAAGGGCGCCAAGGTCGCGATCTTCGACATGAACGCCGAAAAGGGCGAAGCGCTCGCGGCGGAAATCGGCGGCGTATTCTGCCTTGTCAACGTGACCAAGGATGAAGACGTCGATGCCGGTTTCGCCAAGGCCCGCGAAGCCCACGGGCAGGAACGCATTCTGGTAAACTGCGCCGGGATCGGCAACGCGATCAAGACCGCCAGCCGCAGCAAGGAAGACGGCTCGATCAAACACTTCCCCATCTCGGCGTTCGATTTCGTCATTCAGGTCAATCTGATCGGTACCTTCCGCTGCATTGCCAAGTCGGCAGCCGGGATGCTGTCGCTCGACCCGCTGGACGAATTCGGCGAGCGCGGCGCGATCGTGAACACCGCGTCGGTGGCAGGCGAAGATGGCCAGATCGGCCAGGCCGCCTATTCCGCCTCAAAGGCCGGCGTGATCGGCATGACTCTCCCCATCGCGCGCGACCTCATGAACGAGGGCATCCGCGTCAACACCATCCTGCCGGGCATCTTTGACACCCCGCTGCTCGCCGCCGCGCCGCAGAACGTGCGCGATGCGCTCGCTGCTTCGGTGCCGTTTCCCAAGCGCCTCGGCATCCCGACCGAATATGCCAAGCTCGCCATGTGCATGATCGAAACCGGCTATTTCAACGGCGAAGACGTGCGCCTTGACGGCGCGATCCGGATGGCGCCGCGGTAAGCGCAGCCCATCCTTTGCGACACAAGGAGAACCCTCGCTTTTGCGGGGGTTTTCTTTTGCGCGGCGCATGGCATCACAGGCCCCACAAGGAGAGGGATTCCGCATGACCCAATACACCCAGATCATCGTCACCAAAGCCGATGGCGTCGCCACCATCACCCTGAACCGTCCCGACAAGATGAACGCCTATACCCGGACAATGGGCGCGGAGATCATGGCGGCGATGGCAGATATCGATGCCGATGATGCGGTGCGGGCCGTGATCTTCACGGGCAGCGGCGAACGGGCGTTCTGCGCGGGCGCGGACCTGACGCCGGAGGGCGGCGGGCATGTGTTTTCCGATCCCACGCAGGTCGATGATCTGTCGGATGAGCGCGTGCGCGATGGCGGGGGGCTGCTGACGCTGCGGCTGTTTGAAAGCAAGAAGCCGCTTATCAGCGCTTGCAATGGTGTGGCTGTGGGCGTGGGGGCGACGATGCAGTTGGCGATGGATATCCGCCTGGCCAGCACCACCGCGCGCTATGGTTTTGTGTTCGCGCGGCGCGGGATCGTGCCGGAAGCGGCGTCGAGCTGGTTCCTGCCGCGCATCGTCGGCATCCAGCAGGCCTTGGAATGGTGCTATACGGGGCGCATCTTCGATGCCGAGGAAGCCAGGGCGGGCGGCCTCGTTCGCTCGATCCATGCGCCCGAAGACCTGCTCCATGCAGCCACCAGCCTTGCGCGTGAGATTGCCGATAACACCTCGGCCATATCGGTCGCCATGACCCGCGCGATGATGTGGCGCCTGATGAGCGCCGATCACCCCATGGAAGCCCACAAGATCGACAGCCGGGCCATCTATCGCCTGTCGCGCGGCAGTGATGCCAAGGAAGGGATCGCCAGCTTCCTTGAAAAGCGCAAGGCAATGTACCCCGGCAAGGTCAGCGCCGATATGCCCGATTTCTATCCCTGGTGGGACGAGCGCCCCTATGCCTGAAGGGGGCGAGGGTGAAGGCGGGGAACTGGCCGGCTTCCTGCCTTATCAGCTTTCGGTCACCTCGAACGCGGTCAGCAGCCTGATCGCCACACGCTATCGCAAGCGCTTCGGCCTCAAGATCCCCGAATGGCGGGTGATGGCGGTGCTGGGCGACAGCGGATCGCTGACCCAGCGCGCGCTGACGGCGGCAACGGTGATGGACAAGGTGGCCGTCAATCGCGCGGCCCGGGTGCTGGAGGAGCGCGGGTTGATTGCCCGCGTGCCCAACTCGGAGGATGGCCGTTCGCATCTGCTGGCATTGACGGATGAGGGCAGGGCGATCCATGCCGAGGTCATGCCGTTGGCCCGCGCGACCGAAGCCGAATTGCTCGCCGATCTCGCGCCGGGCGAAGAAGCGGCGCTGCGCCATCTGCTGGCGGGCCTGCGCGCGCGGGCAATGCGGCTCGCCGGGCAAGCCTGACATCGCCCGGATATAGCAAGGGCCGAAGCAGAGGCATGCCCCCGCTTCGGCCCCGCTCGGCCACATCAGCAGCTTTTGGCGTCTACTTGATGAGGTTGTCCGAGATCGAGCATGCTGCCGGGCCAAGAATGACGACAAACAGCGTCGGCAGGATGAACAGGATGAGCGGAACGGTCATGATGGCCGGAAGGCGGGCCGCCTTTTCTTCGGCGCGCATCATGCGTTCGTTCCGGAATTCGGCAGACAGCACGCGCAGGGCTGATGCCAGCGGGGTGCCGTAGCGTTCGGTCTGGATCATGGTCGTCACCACGCCCTTCACCGCTTCCAGATTGACGCGGTAGGCGAGGTTGTTGAAAGCGTGCCGCCGTTCGTTGAGGAACGACAGTTCGATCGCGGTGAGCGCGAATTCGTCGCCCAGTTCGGGATAGGCACGGCCCAGTTCCCGGGCGACGCGGTTGAAGGCGGCGTCGACGGTGAGACCGGCTTCCGCACAGATCACCAGCAGATCGAGCGCGTCGGGCAGGCCTTTCTGGATTTCCTTGGTGCGCTTGGTCGCCTGGTTCGACAGATAGACTTCCGGGCCCTTGTAACCCACCAGCACACTGCCAGCGAATACGGCAAGGCGCATCATCGGGCCCCAGTCGGGCCAGAAATCGACGACATAGATCAACACGCCCAGCACCCCGCCCAGCACCAGCGGCAGGATCGCGCGCATCCCGATGATCAGAACCGCGAGTTCCTTGTTCCGGTAACCCGCGTAGGCCATCTTTTGCTGGATGATCTTGATCTGGCTTTCTTGCAGCACGTTGAGCCGGCCAAGGCTGTCCTTGACCCGGTCGGTCGTCTCGGTGCGGCGAACCAGACTGGTGCGCTTTTTGGTGGCGGAGGTGACGATCCCCGCCTTGAGCTGTTCGCGCCGGGCCTCCAGCGCCTTGACGCGCTTGGCCATCGGATCGCGAATGGTGACCGCGGCATAAATCGCCAGCATGACGGCAAAGGCAGCCATCCCGGCCAGCAGCGTGCCGACCACGATCACGTCAAAGCCGAGCAGGGTCGGGCCGGTGGGTTGGTTCATCATGGTCTAGTGCCCCCGCGCCATCAGATTTCGAAATTGACCATCTTGGACATGATAAACACGCCGATGCCCATCCACACGCCTGCACCCAGCCCGGCGACAATCAGGCGATCATCGCTGAAGAAACCCATCATGTATTCCGGGTTGATGTACATGATCGCACCGAACACCAGGAACGGCAGCGAGCCGACGATGTAAGCCGATGCCTTGGATTCGGAGCTCATCGCCTTGATCTTCAGCTTCATCTGCGCGCGTTTGCGCAGCACGTCGGCCAGGTTCGACAGGGTTTCGGCAAGGTTGCCCCCGGTTTCGCGCTGAATCGCCAGCGTGATGGTGAAGAAGTTGAATTCGGCAATGCCCAGCTTGTCGGCAGTATCCTGAAGCGCATCTTCCATGGTCTTGCCGACCTTGATGCGGTCGATCACGCCCTTGAATTCAAAGCCGACCGGGCCGGGCACTTCGGTTGATACGATCTGGAGCGTTTCGGTTACCGGCAGGCCGGAACGCAGGCCGCGCACCAGCAGTTCGATCCCGTCCGGGAACTTGGTGACAAAGGCATTCGTCCGCTTGTTGATCAAGCGGTTGACCCACATGTGCGGCAGGCCGGCGCCCACCAGCAAACCAACCCCAAGCGACAGCATCGGCGCGCGGCTGAAGATGAAGACGACGACCGCGATCCCCAGCGCGAGGCCCACCGAGGTGTAGATATATTGCGACACCGTCCAGCTTTTGCCGGTGCGGTTGAGCCGGACGGCCAGCGCTTCGACCCGCGAGCCTGAGCCTGCGACCTTGAAGGTGGCGGGCTTGCGGGCCGCAATGGCGCGTTTGAACTGCGCATCGACCTTGGCATCAAGACTGTCAGAATGGCGCAGGCGCAGCGCTTGCATGCGGCGTTTTTGGGACTTGGCCACGCCGCTTCCGGCCGCGACTGCGTAGCCCATGACCAGCACGGCGAAGATCACCAGCGTGATGAGCAGGGTTTGGAGAAAGTCCATGCCGTTATTTCCTGCCTAGTTCCCTGCGTGCGCCTTGCAGCGCGACGCGTTTGCCTGCGCGGGGCAGGCCGGGGACGCTGCACAGCGCCACCGGCCGCCTGCGACTTTATTCAGCCGGCTGCGCCTCGCCCTTGGCCTTCTTGGCGAGCAAGGATTTGAGATCGAAGTTGCCCAGCAACGACTTTTTGCCGCTGGCATCGCTCGCCATATCGTCAGTGCTTACGCCCATCACGCGTTCGGCAATCTGCCGGATCGCGGCTGTGGCCTTGCTGGAACGGTTGGCATCGACGAACACCTGACCCAGCTTGGCCGCATTGGACGCCGCCTTGATGTCGTAAGGCACCACAAAATCGACCCGGCGTTCGATCGACGCTTCAAAGTCAGCCTTGCTGATTTCGGCCAGCGCCGGCTGCACCTTGTTGGCCACGATCATCGGATGCGCGTGGCTGGCATTGGCCTTGAGCCACGACAGCAGCCGGATGGTATCGCGGGCCGAGGCCAGCGTCAGTTCGCAGGTCAGCACCACCAGGTTCACGTCCGCCAGCAATTGGGGGAAGTTGATGAGCATGTTGCGCGGCAGGTCGATCACCGTCATTTCGAACGCCTGACGGAATTCGTCCTCCAGCTGCACGAAGGCCGAGCCGTCGGTCATCAGCGGCTGGTTGATCGGGGCTTCGGCCGACAGGATCGACAGGTTGTCGCCCGCACGCACCATCGCGCGTTCGATGAACAGGGGATCGATGCGGCTGGGGTTCTCGATCGCATCGGTCAGGCCGCGGCCCGGTTCCAGATCGAGCGCCAGCGCGCCGGTGCCGAAGTGGACATCCAGATCGAGCAGCGCGGTTGGCGCCTTGTGCTGTTCGGCAAACAGCCACGCCAGCGAGGTCGCCAGCGTCGAGGCACCCACGCCGCCGCGTGTCCCGACCACCGCGGTCGAAATGTGGCGCTTGGCCGCATCGGCATCACCCGCCTTGGGCGACATGAAGACTGCCAGCGCCTGATTAAGCGCATCATGCACCTGCTGCGGCGACAAGGGCTTCAGCAGGTAATCATGGATCCCGCTCGACAACAGATCGCGGTACAGGCGCACGTCGTTGACCTGGCCGATGGCGATCACCACCGTGCCGGGCTCGCAGACTTCGGCCAGCGCGTTGATGTCGTTCAGCGGATCGCCGCTTTCCGACAGGTCGACCAGCAGGATCGCCGGTGAAGCGCTCACCGAAAGCGATTGCACAGCATTGCGCAGGCCGCCTTTGTTGCACTTTTCCGGCTGCCAGCCGAGTTCGATCACCACCGGACGGATGACATCCAGCGCACTATCATCGCAGATATAGGCCGAGAAGGCATCACGATTTCCGGGCAGGCCCGATTTCCAGGGAGCATTCATGACTTAGTTACCTCCTCCGCCACCGCCACCGCCGCCGCCGCCAGCTGCGCCTGCTTCCATCAGCCCTGCCGCACCGGTCGGGGCCATTTCACGATAGGTCGAGATGGCCTTGTTCGACGTTGCGATCACAGTCTCGCTGGCGCCCTTCTTGCCTTCGATCAGATCCTGCGGATCGGCGATCATGGCAGCCATGTTGCTGTTGGTGGCGCAGCCATAATTCGGGCTGAGGCCGTTGTTGTAATTCATGTCCGACTTGGCCGACCAGTCCGGGCAGCCCGGAACGCTGGCGACCGAGCGGGTGATGACCACGCGGGCCTGACCGGGCTGGAGAAACCCGGCGGTGACCGGTGCCGTTTCGCTGATCATCAGGCCATAGCGCGCCGCCAGATCGCGGATCGCGCTGGTTACGGCCGGGTTCTGGCCGGGATTTTCAATGGCGATGCGGTCCCCGTAACGCAGGTCCATCGTCTCGAACCAGCCGTTGAGGCGCTGTTGTTCCGAAATCGGCAGGCCCGCCGGGGTCGTGGTGACATCCAGCGTCATGTTGGTGCGTTCCACCACCGGCTGCTTCACGCTGTAAAGCGAGGTGTTGGTCGGCATCCCGCCGCAGCCTGCCAGGCCAAGGCCAAGCGTCACTGCAATCGCAAGGTTAGCGAGGGGGGTAGGCACACGGGCCGTCCGGGTTTGTCGTGCATGTGGCATCGAAGTCACCTTCCTTGCGTTAAAGGCTGAAGCCCGGAGCGGCATCGGCACTGGCCGCGCGCTCCTGTTTGCGGGTTTTCTTGTCGGCGCGGCGCGGCTGTTCAGGCTGGGTCGGCACAATCGCCGCCGGATCAGCCTGGCTCACCTTGGGTGCCGGCGCATCAGGCTCAGCGGCGACCGGGCCGGGGCGTTCCGCGCCCGAGACACCGTTGTGGTTTTGATAGCCGAGCAGCTGCTGGAACTCGTCAGCCGACTGGTAGCCATCGGTCGGCAGTTTGATGTCTTTGGCATCCACCGGCTTGACCAGGTAGGGGGTGACAACGATCACCAGCTCGGTCTCGCCCTTGCGGAAACTCCGGCTGCGGAACAGGTTGCCAAGGATCGGCACGTCGCCAAGGCCGGGTGCCTTTTCCAGCGAATTCTGCGAGTTGGAGCTCATCAGCCCGGCGATCATGAAGCTTTGGCCTGAACCTAGCTCGACCGTGGTTTCGGTGCGGCGCGTGGTGATGGCGGGCACCTGAAAGCCATTGAGCGTGATCGCGCCTTGCGTCGACAGTTCCGAGACTTCCGGGCGCACCCGCATCGAAATGCGGCCACTGGCGAGAACGGTCGGGGTGTAGGCCAGGCTTACGCCGAACTGGCGGAACTGGACTGTCACCTGGCCGAGGCCCTGCGCAATCGGGATCGGAAATTCACCGCCCGCAAGGAAGGTCGCGGTTTCGCCCGACAGCGCGGTCAGGTTGGGTTCGGTGATGGTGGTCACAAGCCCAAGCTGTTCCGACAGATCAAGCGCGCCGAGCATGTCGACACCGAACAGCTGACCCAGACCCGACAGGGTGGTGCCGCCGAGCGAATCAACTGCCGGGCCGGGGATCCGGGTGCCATCGGGCAAAACGAAGGCCGATTGGGCCACGGCATTGCCGGTCCCCAGCGGGCCATTGGTTTGCCACGCGTTTGCGCCGCCAAGCGTGCGGCCGGTGCCGACGCCGATATTGAAGCCGCTCGACCCGTCGATCGTGGTCAGGTTGCCGCCGATTTCGCGCAGCAGACTGCGGCTGACTTCGGCAAACTTGACATGCAGATTGACCTGAAGCGGGGTTGCGGTCTTCAGGCGGCTGATGACATTGGCGTCTTCACCCAGAAAGGCTGTCACAAGGCGTTCAGCCTCGGCAGCATCTTCCGGCGCGCCAACCGTGCCGGTCAGCAGCACGGTGTTGCTGCCCATCGTCGACACGCTCACCTTGGCATCAGGCATCGCCATCGTCAGCATCTGATCGATGCTGCCGATGTTGGAGCCAACGCGGATATTGGCCGAAAAGATCACATCGCCGCGGTCATTGCTGGCGTAGATCGTGGTCTCGCCGCCGGCTTTGCCGAAGACATAGAGCTGGCGCTGCGACTTGATCTGGACATCGGCGACCGCATCATTGGCGACGAAGACGTCAGCCATGCTGCCCGGCACCGTCACCAGTTCGCCCTTGCCGATCGACAGGACGATATCCTGACGCGGGCTGACGATTTGCTGGGCGATGGCCGTGGTCGCCGGCATTACTGCCATCGGCACCGCGGCGATCGCAGCCACCAGCAGCTTGATCTTGAAATTGCGTGTCATGGGTTGCCCCCCCTCGGGTTTGATCGACATGGTCCTGCCTTTCGTCAGTTGATCAGGGTCGCACCGGCGGCGGGCAGGGTCTGCCCGGCGCGGCGCATGCCGACCGACTGGTTGGACAGGATCGCATTGCTGTTGGCCTTTGCGCTGACAGCAGTTTCAGTGGTTTCCTTGCCGCGGGTCACCCGCACGCTCGGGCCGGTGTAGACCCGGGCTCCGGCGTCGCCCGACGCTGCGGCGCGGGAGGTGGCCGGGGCCGAATAGGCCGGCGCTGCCTGCTGGGCGGGCGCCTTGCTGGGCACAGTGGTCCGCTGGAAGCGCGACACATCGCCGCCGGTCACAAAGGTTGTGCTCTTGTCGATCGGGCGGCCCATCGCGGCCTTGAGCATCTTTTCTTCCTGCTCGGGCGTGATGCCGGCCGGGATCTGGATGTCACCAGCAGCCACGGCCTTTTCAAGTTCGGACTGGCTGTCGGCAATCGAGCGCAGGACCAGGCTGATGGTGCCGATGGTCTGGGCAACCGCGACCTTTTCCGCGATCTTCGGCGTCACTTCGAGCGTGACGGTGCTGAACTGCTGCACCACGGTCTTGCCGTTTTCGTCGGTGGTCTTTTCGGTGGTCTGATCGGTTGCCAGCACGCGCAGGTTGCGCAGCACCGTTTCGGCTGTCTTGAGCGGCGTGCCTTCGTCGTTTCCGTCGATCTGCTGGGTCAGCACCATATCGACCCGGTCGCCGGCAAACACAAAGCCTGCGACCCCGGTCGTGGCCGACACCGGCACGGTGACAGCGCGCATGCCCGGCCCGAGCGCTGCGGCGAGGAAGCCGCGATCACCCGGCGCGACTAACGAGCCTTGCGTCACCGGCTCGCCCGCCGTGATCGGGAAGCGCACGACTGTGCCCAGCAGCTTGTTCATGTCGGCTTCGCCATCGATGAAGTAGGCGTCTTGCAGCAGTTCCTGCGGCCATGGCTGAAAGCCCAGCGCATCAGCCGTGATGATGGTGCCCGCCGTCAAAGCCCGCTTGGCCACCAGCACGCGCGGCCCGGTGGGCACGGCAGCTTCGGCATTGGGGGCAGCGCCTCCGGCGAAGATGCTGCGTGCGGCAAAGGCCGTGCCGATCGCGATGATCAGTGCACCAAGCAGCAGAACCAGTTTCTTCCTATCCATGGCTCAATTAGCCCCCTCGTAATCGCCCTGAGTTTGGTTAGCGGGCAGGTATGGTTGCACGAGTTAAGTCCTGACTGGTTAAAATCGGGTTCATGCCGCCTGCGCTGCGATGACTCCGCTCGGCAGATAGTTGGCTGCCAGTACCCACAGGCCGCCAAACGCGATGGCAACGCCGTAAGGGATCGCCAGCTTGTCCTTCTGGCGCAGGGTGGTGTGCCAGATGACCATCGCTACGGTCAGCACCCCGCCAGCCAGCGCCATCACCAGCAGCAATTGCATGAACGCCTGCGGCGTGACCCACAGCGCAAGCACTGTGAGCAGCTTCACATCGCCGCCGCCCATCATTCCCAGTGCAAAAATCCCCGCGAACACCGCAAAGGCTGCCAGCGCCACGCCCAGCTGGATCGCGACATCAGGCCACAGCGACATTCCGCTGGCCCACCAGAAGGCAGGGGCCACCAAGGCGATCCCGAGGTTCAGCCAATTGTCGATCTGGCGGCGGCGGATATCCGTGAACGCGGCAAAGACCAGAGCAATTGCCAAGGCGATCAGCAGACCGTAGGAAATCGAATTCATTGCGTGTGTGCCCCCGGCGAGGCGGTGCTGAGTGCACCGACCGTCCTTCATTGGGACACTGATACAGATTATGACTTACCAAAAAGTAACCAAACCTCTTGGCCTGCGGGCGGCTGCTGCGATGGTGCGATGATGATCGATCGCCGAACGATTCCGCCCCGCGCATCGGAAAGCACGTGGACGGCAGCGGATGGTCACCTGATCCGCCGGATCGACTGGGCAGGCGCGGCAGCTGAGCGCGGATCAATCCTGTTTTTGCCGGGCCGCGGTGATTTTTACGAAAAATATCTCGAAACGCTGGAGGAATGGCAAGCAGCCGGCTGGCGGGTGACGGCGTCCGATTGGCGCGGGCAAGCTGGATCGGGGCGGCTGGGCAAGGATCCGGTGACCGGCCATGTTGCCGATTTCGCGCTTTGGATCGACGATCTGGCGCTGTTGTGGGAGCGCTGGGTGGCCCAGACGCCCGGACCTCACGTGCTTGCCGCCCATTCGATGGGCGGGCATCTGGTGCTGCGCGCGCTAATTGACCGGCGGGTCAGCCCGGATGCGGTGGTGCTGAGCGCGCCGATGACCGGCATGGCCGGCCCTGCGCTGCCCCTCCCGCTGCTGCACGCGGCGGCGCGGCTGATGTGCGCGGTGGGCGATCCCACCCGCCCTGCGTGGAAGTGGAGCGAAAAGCCGGGCGAGCTGCCGGCTTACCGCTCCACCTTGCTGACCCATGATCCGGCCCGTTATGCCGATGAGCAATGGTGGCGCGAGGCGCGTCCCGAACTGGTGATGGGCCCGGCCAGCTGGCGCTGGGTCGAACGGGCCTTTGCCTCGTGGCGGCGGATCGAAACGCCCGGCACGCTCGAAGCTGTGGACGTGCCGGTGCTGATAATCTCGACCGCATCGGACAAGCTGGTCAGCCACCCGGCGAACCTGCGCGCCGCCGCCCGCCTGCCCAAAGGCGAGCTGCTGGCGCTGGGCAAGGAGGCGCATCACGAACTGCTGCGCGAAGTGGACGCGGTGCGGGGGCCGATCATGGCCCGAATTGCCGAATTCCTTGACCGGACGGTGCCAGCGCAATGATCTATGATATCGCCGTGATCGGTGCCGGGATGGCAGGTGCCAGCATCGCCGCCGAACTCGCCCCCTATGCCCGTGTCCTGCTGCTGGAGGCGGAAGATGCGCCCGGTTATCACGCCACGGGCCGTTCGGCCGCGTTCTGGGAGGAATGTTACGGCGGCCCCGGCGTGGTGCCCCTGACCCGCGCATCGGGCGACTACCTTGCCGATCACGGATTTCTGACCGCGCGCGGTGCGCTGTATATCGGGCAAGCTGCGGACCGCGCAGCGATGGAGGCGTTCCGCGCCAGCTATGCCGGAACGGGCGTGACGATCGAGCGGTTGACGCCGGAGGCCTTGGCTGCCCGCGTGCCGCATATCCGTGCCGACTGGAGCGAGGCGCTGTATCAACCGGCCTGCGCCGATATTGATGTGGCGGGATTGCACCAGCACTACCTTGGTCTGGCGCGGCGGCAGGGCGCGGCGATTGTCGCGCGCGCCCGGGTTGCCAGGCTGACCCGCAATGGCGGCACCTGGACGATCACCAGTGAACGCGGCGACAGCTGGCAGGCGGCTGCGGTCATCAATGCTGCGGGCGCGTGGGCCGACGAGATCGCCCGGATCGCCGGTGTGCGCCCGGTCGGCATTGCGCCGCTCCGCCGCAGTGTCGCCGTGCTGCGCGTCGAACCGCAGGCCCCGGCCGATCTGCCGCTGGTGCTCGACATCAATGGCGGGTTTTATTTCAAGCCTGACGCCGGGCGGCTGTGGCTGAGCCCACACGATGAAATCCCGTCCGAACCCTGCGACGCTGCGCCCGAGGAGCTTGATATTGCCATTGCCATCGACCGCTTCCAGCAAGCGACCGACTGGCGGATCGCGGCGGTCGAGCATTCCTGGGCGGGCCTGCGCAGTTTCGCGCCTGACCGGATGCCGGTTTACGGCTTCGATCCGGAGGCTGCCGGCTTCTTCTGGTTTGCCGGGCAGGGCGGTTTCGGCATCCAGACCGCGCCTGCTGCGGCGCGCTTGGCGGCGCAGCGGGTGCTGGGGCAGGGCGCTGATGCGATGACCGCGGGGATTGATCCGGAACTGTTCAGCCCGCAGCGTTTCCATGCGGCGCGGCAGATACAATCGGCCTAGGCAAGCGCCCCCCGATCTGGCATTTCCTGGCAGAGATTAACCACAAGGGAGGGAATGCCGATGGCGCACACGTTTGAAATCTACAAGGATAACGCCGGCGAGTTTCGCGTGCGGTTCAAGTATAATTCGGAAGTGATGTTCTCCACGCAGGGCTATTCCAGCAAAGCCAGCGCGCAGAACGCCATCGATTCGATCAAGAAGAACGGCCCCGGCGCCGAGGTCGAAGACAACAGCTGATTTTGGCTGCGAGTGCGGCGGGGGTCAGGTGGCCCCCGCGGCCACTTTCGCGGCTTCCGCGCTGGCCAGCGCGTCGACCCGTTCGTTTTCCGGGTGGCCATTATGGCCCTTGACCCAGTGCCAGGTCACCTGATGCGGGCGTGCGGCTTCGATCAATTCGTGCCACAGGTCGGCATTGCGCACCGGCTTTTTGCTGGCGTTGACCCAGCCATTGCGCTGCCAGCCGTGGATCCACTTGTTCATCCCGTCGAGCACATATTTGCTGTCGGAATACAGATCGACCTTGCACGGCTCGATCAGGGCACTGAGGCCCTTGATCGCTGCGGTCATTTCCATGCGGTTGTTGGTGGTGTCCCGCTCCCCGCCCGACATTTCCTTCTCATGCGCGCCCATCCGCAACAGCGCGCCCCAGCCGCCCGGGCCGGGATTGCCCTTGCATGCGCCATCGGTGAAGATTTCGACCTGTTTCATGGGCGCCTGCTTAACCGCGGGAGGGCTCAGCCCGCAAGCAGTCCGGCACCAGCTTCGGCATAGAAGTGCCAGCGCTGAACGAATTGCATCGGGTCTTTGCGGGTGACCAGCGCATCGTCGGGCGTATCCAGCCAGTCTTCAGCGCGGCTGGCAACGAACCTGAGGCACGCGCCCTTGGCGATCTCGGGAAACAATGCACGCTCGGCAGGATCGAGGCGGCGGACGCTTTGGTAACCCTGCACCAGCGCCGCGCCGCAATCGGGCCGGTAGGCGTTGTCTCCATCAAAGCACCACGCCGCGTGCGTCACTGCCAGATCAAGCACCATGGGACCGGTGCAGGCAAAGTAGAAATCGATCAGCCCGGTCACGCGGTCGCCCAGCATCAGGACATTGTCGGGAAACAGGTCCGTATGGGTCTGGGATTGCGGGAGCGCCGACAGGTCGAGCGCGGCAGCCGCCTGTGCGGAGGCGAGCATCGCGGGCAGGGCCGGGTGAATGGTCGCGAGCCGATCGGCTCCGCAGGCCTCCAGTATGGCGGCGCTGGCGGCAAAATCCATCGCATTGGCGCGGGCGCGGGGGAAATCGCGCGCGGCCAGATGCAGGCGCGCCAGCACCTCGCCCACGGCACGGGCCTGTGCGGGGGTGGGGCGGGTGGGGGAGACGCCGGGCAGGAACTCGATCAGGGCAGCAGCCTTGCCTTCGATCATCCGGTAAGACGCGCCGTCCCGGTCGTGCATCGTGCGCGGCACCGGGCATCCGCGGGCGGCCAGATAATCGAGCAGATCGAGAAAATAGGGCAGATCGGTATAGTCGATCCGCCGTTCATACAGCGTCAGAATGAAGCGGGTGCCCGAACCGGAGCCGCCGCCGCCAGCGCCGGTCGTCTCCACCAGCCAGTTGGAATTGGACACGCCCTCGGCAATGCCCTTGGCCGAAACGAGTTCGCCCACATCATAATGCGCGATCAGCCGGGCCAGATCCTCTGCCCCCAGATGGGTGTAGACCGCCATATCCGCCCCCCGGTAAGCCTATTCGGTCAGCAGGCGCGGCAGTTTGAACACCATCTTTTCTTCCGCCGCCGTGATCGTCTTTTCGCTGATGGGGCGATATTTGCTCAAGGCCTCAACCACTTCGCGCACCAGAATCTCGGGCGCCGATGCTCCGGCGGTAAGGCCTAGGGTCTTGACCCCATCAAGCCAGCTGAAATCGATCTCGGCCGCGCGCTGGATCAGCTTGGCAGGGGTGCCCAGCCGTTCGGCGACCTCCACCAGTCGCAGCGCGTTGGATGAGTTGGGCGAGCCGATCACCAGCACCAGTTCGCAATCCTGCGCCAGTTCCTTGACGGCGGCCTGCCGGTTGGAGGTGGCATAGCAGATATCCTCGGCGCGCGGGCCGGAGATGTTGGGATAGCGCCATTCCAGCGCCTGGATCACCTCGCGCGTGTCGTCGACCGACAGGGTGGTTTGGGTGAGGTAAGCCAGTTCCTCGTCCGCATCAAAGGGCAGCTTGTCCACATCCTCGATCGTTTCGACGAGGCTCATCTGCCCGGGTTCAACCTGACCCATGGTGCCGATCACTTCAGGGTGGCCTTCGTGGCCGATGAAGATGATGTGGCGGCCCTTTTCGATCTGGCGTTCGGCCTGGCGGTGGACCTTGCTGACCAGCGGGCAGGTGGCATCGACGTACAATAGCTTGCGGCGCTTCGCTTCGGCGGGGACCGCCTTGGGCACGCCATGGGCGCTGAACACCACCGGCGCATCGTCGGGCACTTCGTCGAGTTCCTCGACAAAAATCGCGCCCTGGGCTTTCAGCCCTTCGACAACATATTTGTTGTGCACGATCTCGTGCCGGACATAAACCGGCGCGCCGTAGCGTTCGAGCGCCTTTTCGACGATCTCGATCGCCCGGTCGACGCCCGCACAAAAGCCGCGCGGCGCCGCGATCAGCAGGTTGAGGGGCGGGCGATCCGCAAAGGCGGCATCGGTTTCGGCGGGTGAGGTTTGAAAGGGCGCGTTCATGTGTCACCCCCTAGCGCTTTGCGTGCGTCATCGCTA
This sequence comes from Porphyrobacter sp. TH134, assembly GCF_002855495.1. Taxonomy (GTDB): domain Bacteria; phylum Pseudomonadota; class Alphaproteobacteria; order Sphingomonadales; family Sphingomonadaceae; genus Erythrobacter. The sequence goes on along the minus strand of NZ_PKRO01000003.1, from coordinate 120,359 downwards.
GGGCGCACGGGATCGGAATATTCGAGGACGGCTTTAATGATGCTTCGCGCACGCGCCTTTGTTGCTGTGGGACTGGTGGCGGGCTTGTCTGCCTGCGCCAAGGATGGCGATCTGGTGATCGATCAGGGCGTGGGCATTACCAGCGTGCTCAGCCTGTGCCCGGCGGCCGGAATCCCGGACTATACCGGGGATGTCACCACTTTTCGCACCACCGACACCACTGTCGCCAGCCTTGATGTGAGCGCTGCGATGACCGACCTGCGCACCACCTGCAATGACACGGGCGAACAGGTTTATTCGGAATCGAGCTTCACGGTGAACGCCCGCCGCAGCGACACGCGCGGCGCGCGCACGGTGGAACTGCCCTATTTCGTCACGGTGCTGCGCGGCGGCAGCGCGGTCGTCAGCAAGCGCATCGGTACGGTGACGCTCGTCTTTGCCGATGGGCAGGAACGCACCAGCGCGGCTGCCAAGGCGGCCAGCTTCATCAACCGCGCCGATGCCGCGCTGCCCGATGATATCCGCGAAAAGATCACCAAAAGGCGCCGCGCCGGCGATGCCGAGGCCGCGCTTGATCCGCTGGCTGACCCCGAAGTGAAGGCCGCGATCGCTCGTACGCGGTTTGAAATGCTGGTCGGCTTTCAGCTGACCGAGGCGCAGCTGGCGTATAATGTGACGCGTTAGGTATTCGCTCCCGCCTCCGCGGGAGCGTCCTCGGCGCGTTTCCTCCGCTACGCTGCGGAGCGCCTGCGGGCGGCCAGTCGGCCTTGCGGTCACTTCGTGGCCGTTTGTCGGTTTGCCGCTTCCGTCGTCCCGGGCTTGACCCGGGATCCCGCTTCCTTCTTTGCACGCGCGATCACCCGCGCACACCGCACGAGAAACCGATGACCGAACCGAAAACTCTCTACACCGCCTACACCGCGCTGATCGAAACCGTGCTGACCGATCTGGTCGCTGCCGGTACGCTGCCCGCTGGCACGTCCTTCGCCAATGTCACGCTGGAGCCGCCGCGTGATGCGTCGCATGGCGACCTTGCCACCAACGCCGCGATGGTGCTGGCCAAGGGCGCAGGGATGAACCCCCGCGCCCTGGCCGAAGCGATCACGGCCAAGCTTGCCGCCTATCCCGCCATCATCAGCGCGGATATCGCCGGGCCGGGGTTCATCAACCTGCGCCTTGCGCCTGCGGCGTGGCTTGATGAACTGGCCGCCATCGCGCGGCTGGGCGGTGACTATGGCCGGTCAGCGATGGGCGGGGGCACCACCGTCAATGTCGAATATGTTTCGGCCAATCCGACGGGCCCGATGCATATGGGCCATTGCCGCGGCGCGGTGGTGGGCGATGCCCTGGGTAGTCTGCTCGAATTCGCGGGCCACACAGTCATCCGCGAATATTACGTCAACGATGCGGGCGCGCAGGTCGATGTGCTCGCCCGCTCGGTGCATATGCGGTATCTTGAGGCGCTGGGTGAGACCATCACCATCCCCGAAGGCCTCTATCCCGGCGACTATCTCGTCCCCGTCGGCCAGCAGCTCGCCGCCGAGTTTGGCGATCAATATGCCGCCGCGCCCGAAGCCGATTGGCTGATCCTGTTCCGCACCCGCGCGGTGGCCGCGATGATGGACATGATCCGCGCGGATCTGGCGACGCTGGGGATCAAGCACGACCTGTTCTCCTCGGAAGCCGAATTGCAGGCCTCGGGCAAAGTCGATGCCGCGGAAGCGTGGCTGCGCGCGCATGACCTTGTCTATGACGGCGTGCTCGAAGCCCCCAAGGGCAAGGCCCCGCCCGAAGATTGGGAGCCGGTCCAGCTGCCGCTGTTCCGCTCGACCCGGTTCGGCGATGACCAAGACCGCCCGATCAAGAAGTCGAACGGGGCGTGGACCTACTTTGGCGCGGACCTCGCCTACCACTTCCAGAAGGCGCAGACCGCCGATGCGCTGGTCGATATCTGGGGCGCGGATCATGCCGGCACGGTCAAGCGGATCAAGGCCGCCGTCGCCGCGCTGACCAGTGCGGACGGCGCTTCGCCCAAGCCATTCGAGGTCAAGCTCGTCCAGATGGTGCAGCTGCTGAAAGGCGGCCAGCCCTTCAAGATGTCCAAGCGGTCGGGCAATTTCGTCACGCTCGCCGACGTGGTCGACATGGTCGGCAAGGACGTGGTGCGTTTCACCATGCTCACCCGCAAGCCGGATGCGCAGATGGATTTCGACTTCGACAAGGTGGTCGAAGCCTCGAAGGATAACCCGGTGTTCTATGTCCAATATGCCCATGCGCGCATCCGTTCGACGCTGCGCAAGGCGGCGGACGCTGGCCTGACGCCGTCGGATGCGGCGCTGGAACGGCTCGGCACCGAAGAGCTGGCGCTGGTCGCCCGCGCGGCGCAGTTCCCGCGCGAAATCGAAGCCGCCGCGCGCGCGCGCGAACCGCACCGGATTGCCTTTTACCTCTATGATCTGGCCGGCGATCTGCATTCCTACTGGAATTTGGGTAACGACCGGCCGGAAAAGCGGTTCATCGTGGAACAGGATGCCCAACTAACCGGCGCAAGGCTTTTCCTTGCCCAAGCAATCGGGCAAGTGATCCGCGGCGGGCTTGGCGTGTTGGGCGTCGAGGCTGTCGAGAGCATGTGACGCAAAATGTTTTGTCGCCGGGGGGCTTAGAGTTTCGCCATGATCGATGCCGAGTACGAGGAACTGGACGACGCGGGCAGCGAGCTTGATCTTGCTGATACCGATAGCCTGCCGTGGCTCGAATCCGACGAGCAGGACGAAGACGCCGGCGGCCTTGATGTGATGCAGATCGCTGGGTTCTTTGCCTTGCTGCTGGCCCTGCTGGGCGCAGTGGTTGGCGGGGTCTGGTATGTCTCCAACCGGGTCACCGGCGCGGACATGGTGGCCGATGGCAGCGTGATCGCCGCGCCGGAAGGCCCGGTCAAGCAGCGCCCCGATAATCCGGGCGGCAAGGAATTTGCCGGCACCGGCAGCGTTGCGCCCGTGGTGGGTGAGGGCGGTTCGCGCCCGGCGGTGGTCGCCGATGCGCCGGCTGCCATGCCATCCCTGCCTGCGCCCACACCGGCACCGGCCGGGACGAAGCAAGCCGCCGCTGCGACTGCCGCGCCCGCGCCCACGCCTGCGCCGGTTCCCGGAACAGGCGTGCAGCTTGCCGCCTACGGCACCCGCGCCCGCGCCGAACAGGGCTGGACTGATGTCTCTCGCCGCACCGATGCGCTCACCGGGGTCAAATACCGGATCGTTGAAGGCAAGGTCGACATCGGAACGGTTTATCGTTTGCAGGCCGTGGCTGGCAGCCGCGCCGAAGCCGACCGGCTCTGTGCTGCCTTGAAGGCTGATGGGGTCGATTGTCAGGTCAAGTAGCGGCCCGGCAGTCGCGCATTGGCAGGGTTTGGACGGGTTTTCCCCGCTCTTGACCTTGCCTGGGCCTTGCTAGACCCCCCGTAGAGTGCGATTTTGCGGCCATGACACCGGCTATCTTCGGTTTGAGCGGCCCCGAACTGACCGCTGATGAGCGCGCTTTTTTCCGCGATTGCGACCCGGCGGGTTACATCCTGTTCGGGCGCAATATCGTCGATCCGGCGCAGCTGCGCCGCCTTACCGATGGCCTGCGCAATATTCATGGGCGTGACCGCCTGCTGATCTCGATCGATCAGGAGGGCGGCCGGGTGGCGCGCCTCAGGCCGCCGCTGTGGGCGGGCTATCCTTCGGGGCAAGCCTTTGCAAACCTGTATGAAATTGCCCCCGCCAGCGCGATCGAGGCTGCCCGCGCCAACGCCTTGGCCATGGGGCTGGAACTGTCGGCGATGGGGATTACGGTGGATTACCACCCGCCGCTGGATTTGCATGTGCCCGGCGCCCATGACGTGATCGGCGACCGCGCGTTCGGCAGCGATCCGATGCAGGTGGCGGCGCTGGGCCGCGCAGTGCTCGAAGGGCTGGCGGCTGGCGGTGTCACGGGCTGCATCAAGCACATGCCCGGCCACGGCCGAACCGATGTCGATACCCACAAGGCGCTCCCCACTGTGACAGCGAGCGCGGCTGAGCTGGAGGATGATATTGCGCCGTTTCGCACTTTGAATAAGGCGCTTATTGGCATGACCGGGCATCTGGTATTCACCGCATGGGATGCCGAAAATCCCGCCACGCTCTCCGAAACCGTGATCCGTGACATTATCCGGGGCGCGATCGGGTTCGATGGCCTGCTGCTTACCGATGATATCGATATGGAGGCGCTGGGCGGTTCAATCTCGCAGCGCGCCGCCCGCGCGCATGCTGCCGGGTGCGATATCGTGCTCAATTGCTGGGCGAAAATGGACGATATGCAAGCCATCTGCGCGGAGTTGCCGACCATGTCCGAAACCACGCGTGCCCGGCTCGACCGGGCCTTGGCGGGCACCCGCATTACGCCCAGCATTGATCCGCAAGCTGCTGAATTGCTGGCGAAACGCGATGCTCTTCTGGCACTTGCCGGAACGCCTGCATGACCACATCCGATCAGCCCTTCATGTTTCTGCCCGCAGAAATGGCCAAGGGCGATCCGGACGCGCTCTATCTCGAACTTGATGGCTGGGAAGGTCCGCTTGACCTGCTGCTCGATCTGGCGCGGCGGCAAAAGGTCGACCTCAAGCAGATTTCGATCCTTGCGCTGGTCGATCAATACCTGACCTATATCGAGCGCGCCGGGGCGATGCGGTTGGAACTGGCCGCCGATTACCTTGTGATGGCCGCATGGCTTGCCTACCTGAAATCGGCGATGCTGCTGCCAAAGGCCGAGCAGGAAGACCCTTCGCCCGAAGAACTCGCGCTCAAGCTGCAATTGCGCCTGCAGCGCCTGGGCGCGATGCGCGAGGCCGCGGCGCGGCTGATGGCGCGGGACCGGATCGGACGCGATGTGTTTGTGCGGGGCGCACCTGAAGGCCTGCGGACAGACCGCAAGACCGTGTGGCGCAGCGATCTGTTCACGATCATTCAGGCCTATGGGCAGGTCAAGGCGCGCACCGCACCGCGCATCTATCACGTTGCGAACCGTCCGGTGATGACGCTGGAGTCGGCGCTGGAGCGGGTGGCCTCGATGCTTGGCGTCACGCTCGAATGGATGGAGATCCGGGACTTTCTGCCTCCGCATGCGACCCCGGAGTTGCGGCGGTCGGCGCTCGCTTCCAGCTTTGTCGCCGCGCTGGAACTTGCCAAGCGGGGCCGTGCCGAGATTGCCCAGGACGGCGCGTTTTCACCCTTGCGCATCCGCCGGCTGAAAGAAGGCAAGGCCGCGTGAACGCGCCGCCCGACGAGGAGCCCGGCACGCTTGAACGCGCGGTGGAAGCGACGCTGTTTGCTGCCGAAGAGCCGCTGAGTATCGATGCGCTGGCATCCCATCTGGGCGGCCTTGCCCCGGGCGATGTGCGCGCGGCGCTTGGCCAGCTGGAAGCGCGGTATCGCACGCGCGGGGTGCATCTGGTCGATCGGGCCGGGCGCTGGCATTTTGAGACGGCCCCCGATCTGGCCCATCTGCTGCGCCGCGAGAAGGAGCAGGTGCGCCGCCTCAGCCGCGCGGCCACCGAAGTGCTCGCCATCATTGCCTATCACGAACCTGTCAGCCGGGCCGAAATCGAATCGATCCGGGGTGTGCAAACCAGTGCCGGTACGCTGGATGTGCTGATGGAAGCCGGGTGGGTCCGCCCCGCAGGTCGCCGCGAAGTCCCCGGCCGTCCGGTGGTCTACGCGACCACGCCCGTCTTTCTCGACCACTTCGGCCTTGCCAGCCGCCGCGACTTGCCCGGTATCGACGAATTGCGGGCCGCCGGGCTGCTCGACCCGGTGGATGAGGCGATGGAAGCCGCCCTGCGGTTCGAACCGGACGAGATCGACGAGGCTGACGCCGCCTCCGATGATGCAGATGACGAGAATCTGGCGGACTGACTGGCAATTCGCGCAGGCTTGGCCTAAATGGAAGGCTCATTACGCGCTGGACCGTGGTTCGGCGATGCGGCCCTCTTTCCCGCCCCGCCGCAGATCAGGAGTTGTGACAATGGGTATTGGTTCGCTGTGGCACTGGATCATCGTTCTGCTGATCGTGCTGATCCTGTTTGGACGCGGGCGCATTGCCGAAATGATGGGCGATTTCGGCAAGGGCATCTCCAGCTTCAAGAAGGGGCTGAACGAAACCGAGGAGACCGCCGTCAAGGCCGCCCGGATCGAGCCGCCGGCGGCTGCACCCACGGACGCTCCGGCGCCCGCCCCGGCTGACAAGTCCGACGCCACTGGCGCGTAATCGCTCCTTTTTGAGGAGGCGGCGCGGCCGCATCTGACATGTTCGATATCGGCGTTGGAGAGCTGCTGGTCATTCTGATCGTGGCGGTCGTGGTGATCGGCCCGAAGGATCTGCCGCTTGCCATGCGCACCGCAGGCCGATGGATCGGCAAGATGCGCCGCGTCTCCGCCCATTTCCGCTCCGGCATTGATGCGATGGTGCGCGAGGCGGAACTGGAAGAAATGGAAAAGAAGTGGAAGGCGCAGAACGAAGAGATCATGCGCCGGTCTGCCGCGCTGACCGAAGCTGAAGCGGGCGCGCCGGTGATGACGGGTCCGCCGCCGGTGGATGCCGCACCCGCGGCGCTGCCGCCGGTCCATGATGCAGCGCCAGCGGTTGGCGCAGCCTCTGCGGAAACCATTGCTGATCCGCTGGCGCAAATCCCTGCGCCAGAACCCACCCCCAAAGGCGCTGCCGATGTTCAAGGTTGACGACCTCGACGAGAGCCGCGCGCCTTTGCTCGATCACCTGATCGAATTGCGCACCCGCGTGATCCGGGCGCTGCTGGCGCTTGGGGTCGGCTTTGTCGTGTGCCTTTATTTTGCGGACGAAATCCTCGGTATTCTGGTCTTTCCGCTCAAGCAGGCTTTCCCCAAGGGCGAGGGCCAGCTTATCTTTACCAAGCTGCCCGAGGTGTTCTTCGTTGAACTGAAGGTCGCGCTGTTTGCAGGCTTCATGGTCAGCTTTCCGGTGATCGCCAACCAGCTCTGGGCCTTCGTCGCACCGGGGCTGTACGCACGCGAAAAGAAGGCGTTTCTGCCGTTTCTCTTCGCCACGCCGGTGCTGTTCGGCGCGGGTGCATCGCTCGCCTATTTCATTGTGATGCCGACCGCGTTCAAGTTCTTCCTGGGCTTTGGCGGCGAAGCGGGCGGATTGCAGGTGCAGGCTTTGCCGAGCGCGGGCGAGTATCTCACGCTCGTGATGCAGTTCATTCTCGGCTTTGGGGTGACGTTTCTGCTGCCGGTGCTGCTGCTGCTGTTGCACCGTGCGGGCATTGTAAGCCGGACGCAAATGGTCGCCGCGCGGCGTTACGTCATCGTCGGGATTTTCATCATTGCTGCGATCGTGACGCCGCCCGATCCCGGCTCGCAGATCATCCTGGCCGTGCCGTTGTGGCTGCTGTTCGAAGCGTCGCTGCTGCTGATGCGGTTTCAGGAGAAGGCTGTCGCCGCAGACCGGCTGGCGCGTGAGGCAGAACTGGCGGCGCAGGAGCAGGCTGCGGCCGAATAGCTACTTCGCCTCGCGCACCTTCTTGCCGCCAATCCAGACCTGAAGGATCTTGGTATCGCGCAGCGCTTCCGGCGAGGCGAACAGCGGATCGCGGTCGATCAGCAGGAAGTCGGCCCGCTCTCCGGGCAGCAGGCGGCCAAAGCGCCCCTCGGCAAACCCGGCATAGGCCGCATCCGCAGTAAACCCGGCGAGTGCAGTTTCACGGCTAACCGTTTCTTCCGGAAACCAACCGCCGAAGGGCTGCCCGCTGGCATCGGTGCGGCTGATCGCCGCTGCCATCCCGGCAAAGGGATCGGCAGGTTCCACCGGCGCGTCCGATCCGAAGGCGAGCTTGCCCCCCACCTTCAGCACGCTGCGCCACGGATAGGCCCCGTCCAGCCGGTCAGGCCCCAGCCGTGCTTCGGCCATCAGCCGGTCCGAGGTCTGGTGGAGCGGCTGCATCGAGGCGATCACGCCGTGCTGGCCAAGCCGCGCAATATCGACCGGGTCAATGATCTGGGTGTGTTCGATCCGCCAGCGCCGGTCACCCTTGTAGCTTTCCGACAGCTCCTCGATCGCGCTGAGCACTTCGGCGTTGGCGGCATCGCCAATGGCGTGAACCGCGGTCTGGAACCCGTCCATCGCCGCCCGGCTCATCAGGTTGCGCAATTGGGTCGGGCTCAGCAGCGGCAGGCCGCGCGTGCCGTGATCGTCGGCGTAAGGCTCTTTCAGGCTCGCGCCGCGCGATCCCAGCGCGCCGTCGAGGAACAGCTTGATCCCGCCCATGCGCAGCTTGTCATCATACAGCCAGCCGGTCGGCTCGCCCCCTGCCATCAGTTCGAGCGTTTCGATGCTGTCGGCATAGGACATGATCCGCACCACCAGACGCCCCTCGTCACCCGCGCGGCGGAAGGTTGTCCAGTCGGCGGGCTTGGTGCCCATGTCGGCGACTGCCGTGACGCCCTTGGCCAGCATCACGTCTTGTGCAGCGGCAAAGGCCAGATCGCGCTCTTCCGGGCGCGGCGGGGGGACGACCTTGGCCACCAGCGCGACGGCCTTGTCGACGAACACACCGGCCGGTGCGCCCTTGGCGTCGCGGATGATCTTGCCGCCATCGGGATCGGGGGTCTTGGCTGTCACGCCCGCTGTCTGGATTGCCAGCGTATTAGCCCAGTTGGCATGATTATCCGCGCGTTCCAGCCACACCGGGCGGTCGGCGACCACGGCATCGAGCTCGGCGGCGGTCGGGAACCGGCCCAGACCCCATTTTTCCTGATTCCACCCGCGCCCGATGATCCACGGCCGGCCCGGATTGGCATCGGCAAAGGCCTTGATCGTCGCCAGCGCGTCTTCAAGCGAGGTGGTGCCCGACAGATCGAGGGTGAGCGCGGCAAAGCCCATGTCCATCACATGGACGTGCGCGTCGATCAGTCCGGGGATCATCACCTCGCCCTTGCCATCAAGCCGGTAATCGACCTGCGGGCGCTTGTCCTCGCGGGCCAGCACCTGGGTAATCTTGCCCTCATCATCGAAGACCAGTCCGGTGAACCGCTTGACCTTGCCATCCGCGTCAATCGTCACCCCGTCGACATTGTCGATCAGCGTATCGGCCAGCGCCGGTGCCGACAGGGCAAGGGCAGAGACAGCGGCAAGAGCAAAAGCGATGGTGCGGGGCATGGCAATCCTTGAAGCGGCGCGAAAACAGGTCTGGGTGCGCTGCCTATCGCTTTGCCGGGCGCTTGCCAATCGGTGCGCGTATACGAAATCGGCAAGGCCGCGATTGCCCTTACGTCGCCAAGCCTCTAATCGCGCGGTCGCCATGTCGACACAACTCGCCCCCGCCAGCCCGAAAGGTGCCGCCGCCACACCGGCCGACCTGACCCTTGATGATGTTCGCGCTGCGGCTGCGCGGATTGCAGGTTCGGTGGTTGAAACACCGATGATGCATTCGATCACGCTGTCGCAGATTACCGGCGCGGATATCTGGCTGAAGTTTGAAAACCTCCAGTTTACTGCCGCTTACAAAGAGCGCGGAGCACTGAATGCGCTGCTGCTGCTGACCGAGGAACAGCGCGCGCGCGGCGTGATCGCAGCCTCGGCCGGCAACCATAGCCAAGGCCTATCCTATCACGGCACCCGGCTTGGCGTGCCGGTAACGATCGTGATGCCGCGCACCACGCCGACCGTTAAGGTGATGCAGACCGAAAGCGTCGGCGGCAAGGTCGTGCTGGAAGGCGAATCCTTTGATGAAGCCTACGCCCATGCCCGCAAGCTTGAAGGCGAGTTGGGCCTGACTTTTGTCCACCCGTTTGATGATCCCGATGTGGCGGCAGGCGCTGGCACGGTCGCGCTCGAAATGCTGGCGGTGAAACCCGATCTGGATTGCATTGTCACCCCGATTGGCGGCGGCGGGCTGATTTCGGGCATGGCGACCGTGGCCAAGGCGCTCAATCCGGATATCGAAGTGGTGGGTGTGCAGGCGGGGCTGTTTCCCAGCATGTTCGACCGGATCAAGGGCGCCAGCTTGCCGTGCGGCGGCGATACGCTGGCCGAAGGCATCGCGGTCAAACAGCCCGGCGATTTCACCGCCAGGGTGATCGCCGAAAAGGTTGACGACATCCTGCTGGTGGATGAGCCCGCGCTGGAAAAGGCGGTGGCGCTGCTGCTTCAGATTGAAAAGACGGTGGTGGAAGGCGCTGGTGCGGCGGGGCTTGCGGCGGTGCTGCGCAACCCGGCGCGGTTTGCGGGCAAGACCATCGGTCTGGCGCTGTGCGGCGGCAACATCGATACGCGGTTGCTGGCCAATGTGCTGCTGCGTGATCTGGCGCGCCAGGGCCGCCTTGCGCGCCTCAGGGTCACCTTGCAGGATCGCCCCGGCGCCCTGTTCCGGGTGATGCGCCTGTTTGACGAACACAACGTCAATATCATCGAGATCTACCACCAGCGCATCTTCACCACGCTGCCTGCCAAAGGCCTCATCACCGATATCGAATGCGAAGCGCGTGATGCCGAGCAGGTGGAGCGGCTGGTTGAGGGCCTGCGCGCTAATGGGTATTCGGTGCAGCTCGTCGAACTCGGCTGAAAATCAGGAATAATTTGCCAGCACCGACCCGGCGTTCGCGCCGGGCCGCACCACTTTGGGCGCAGTTTTGCGGTCAATTGAGCCGCTGTTCGCATATTCCGCGAGATTTTCATGGTTAAAGGACTTTTACCAGCGCATGGGTGCGGGCATAAGATTTTCTTAACGTTTCCGACCCTGCGCGATTCATGCGAAAAAAGGACTGGCACCACCCGTGACGGCACCAATCCGCTTCCCCCGGTTCTTTGTGACCAGCCCCGCACCTTGCCCCTATCTGCCCGGGCGGAGCGAGCGGAAGGTTTTTACCGAGTTGAAGGGCGCCCACGCCGATCAGTTGAATGAAGCGTTGGGGCGCATTGGTTTTCGCCGCAGCCAGACGGTGGCCTACCGTCCGTCATGCCTTGATTGTCAGGCCTGTGTCTCGGTCCGGGTCGTGGCTGGCGCCTTCCGGCCCTCAGCCACGCAGAAGCGCGATCTGAAACGCAATGCCGATCTGATCGTGACCGAATGTCGTCCTTGGGCGACCGATGAACAGTTTGAGCTGCTGTCGCGCTACCTTGGCCAGCGCCATCCCGATGGCGGGATGTCGGCGATGGACGAGCTTGATTACGCCGATATGATCGAACACACCCCGGTTGGCAGCGTGGTCACCGAATATCGCGAGCCTGGCCCCGGCGGAAAGCCCGGTCGGCTGATCGGTGCGTGCCTCACTGACCGGCAGAGCGACGGCCTGTCGATGATCTATTCGTTTTACGAACCCGATCATCCCGGACGTGCGGGTCTCGGTAATTTTATTATCCTCGATCATATTCGCCGGGCGGCGGCTGAGGCATTGCCTTACGTCTATCTGGGTTATTGGGTCGAAGGCAGTCCGCGTATGCAGTACAAGGTTCGCTACCGCCCGCTTGAGCGGCTGACCCGCGAAGGCTGGCAGTTGATGGAGGCGGCGGACCAGCATCGGTTGATTGCGGCAGCAACAGCGCCGCGCACAGCACAAGTTTCAGACCTGGTGGGCGCGCGGGGCAAGGATGGCCAGCCTGTCAAGTTCCCGTCCAGCTGAGGCGGTCGCAAGGCATCTCACGCTCGGTCTGGCACTTATCGCAGGATTGAGACGTGGATCGCTTGTGCTGGTTGCGGTTCCGGCTTCCGCTGCGTTTGCAGCGCAGCCGGCCGCGCCGCCAGCCGTCGTGCCTGCCACCGCTGAGCCGCCCGCTGCGGTCCCGGCAGCAGGCGATCCCGCGGCTGAGCCGCCTGTACGCGCTGAGCCGCAAGCTGTGCCAACGTCGCTGGATGATCTGATTCCGGCTGATGCTGTCGCCAATCCCGAAGCATGGGCTGCGGGCGGCGTTTCCAATCCTGCTCCGGTGGTTGAGGCCGGCAGCGATCTGACAGACCCGTTCTCGTCACCGATCGATGACCCTCTGGCCGGTTTTCTGCCGCCGCCCAATCCGGCCTTGCAGCCTGCGATTGACGAGACGTTTGCCAATTTTGCGCTGGAGGAGCCCGAGCCGCTCCCGGCCGATCCCGAGCTTGCAGAACTCCCCAGCCTCGCCGGGCCGGTGCTGGGCGAATTGCCCGAGCTGGCTGAGACGCGGATCAACGACCAGCTGGTGCTGGCGCTTCCGGCGGCGAAGGAAGCCTTCCCCGAAAGCGCTGAATTCGTCCAGCGGTTCAAGGATCTGTCGACGTTGGAGGCGTTTGACGACGACAGCGACTCAATCCCTCAGGTGGCGGCCCGCGCGCGCGCCGATGAAGAATTGCTGGGCAATATCCTGCGCACCTATGGCTATTACGGCGGTGAGGTTGTGCGTCAGCTATCGGGCGGTCGGCGTGCCAGTGATGCGGCCGGGGCCGCCGCGGATCAGGCCGCAGAGGCCGCAGCAAGCGAGCCCAGCGTGCGGTTCGATATTCTGCCGGGCACGCGCTACAGTTTCGGGCGGATCGACCTTGGGGCGCTGCCCGCCTTGCCGGAGCCCGACGCCAGCCGCCTGATTGCGGCGTTCGGGATTAAGCCGGGCGATCCGGTCTATGCCGACCGCATTGTGGAACGCGAACTCGAATTGCGCGTGGCGCTGGGGGAAACGGGCTATCCGTTTGCCGAGCTGGCAGAGCCGGAATTGCTGATCGATCATGCCCGCAGCGAAGGCGATCTGACGCTCGATGTGCAGCCGCGCGGCAAATATGTGTTCGGCGATATCATCAGCGCCGATGAGCGGTTTCTGTCCGGGCGCCATCTGGCTGAGATCGCGCGCTTTGATGAAGGCGATGTGTTCCAGCAGAGCCTTGAGACAGACCTGCGCCGGGCAATTATTGCCACCGGGTTGGTTTCCAGCGTGACCGTTACCCCGCGCGAAACCCGCGCGCCGGTTGGCAGCGAGCCGGGCGAAGTTGCGCTTGATGTCGCGTTTGACCGCGCGCCGGTGCGTACCGTTGCGGGCGCGATTGGTTACGGCACCGAGGATGGCTTCAAGGTTGAAGGCCGGTGGGAACACCGGAACCTGTTCCCGCCGGAAGGCGCGCTGCGGCTGCGAGGGATCCTTGGCACCCGCGAAGCACTCGCCAGCGTTGGCGTGCGGCGCAACAATTTCCTCGGCCGCGATCAGGTGCTTAGCGTGGACCTGTTCGCCAGCGATATCACGACGCAGGCGGTGGATTCGCGTGGTTTCGGGATGCGCGGCACGTTTGAGAAGGTATCGAACATCCTGTTCCAGAAGCCGCTGAGCTGGCAGTTGGGCGGCGAACTGCTTTATACCGACGAACGCAACCGGACCAGCCGCGTGGCCCCCGACGCTGTCGTGCCGCGCCAAGCCTATCTGATCGGCGGATTGTTCGGCAGTGTCACACTCGATGCGAGCGATGATCTGCTCGACCCTAACGAAGGTTACCGCGCTACGCTGTTCCTTGCGCCGGAGGTGTCACGGTCTGACGGGGCGCAAAGCTTCTATCTGCGCGCGCAGGGCGATGTGAGCTATTATCAATCGGTCGGGCCGGCGGTGCTGGCCGGACGGCTGCGTGCGGCAACCATTCAGGGCGCAGGCATTGACGATATTGCGCCGTCACGCCGGCTGTATGGCGGCGGCGGGGCGTCGGTGCGCGGCTATGGGTTCCAGGGCGTTGGCCCGCGCGATGATCTGGGTAACCCGACCGGCGGGGCCTCGTTGGTCGAATTCTCGCTGGAAGCGCGCGTGGAGACGCCGTTGTTTGGCGGCGCCATCGAGGTCGTGCCGTTTGTCGATGGCGGATCGGTCGCGCGCGGATCGACCCCGGATTTCGACGAGATCCGGTTCGGCGCCGGGGTGGGCATTCGCTACAAAACCACCTTTGGCCCCATCCGCGTCGATGTGGCGACCCCGATCAATCCCACCGCGTTCGATAGTCCGGTGGTGGTCTATGTCAGCCTGGGTCAGGCATTCTGATGGCGGCGGACGATCCTGTGCTGCCGGAAGCGCAAACCCAGTCAGCGCCAGCGCCGCGCAGCAGCGCCGCGCGCCGCTGGGGCAAGCGGCTGGCGTGGGCGCTGGCGATCCTGATTGCGCCGGTCCTGCTGGCCGCGGCTTTCTTTGCCACGCCGATCGGCAAGCGCTTCATTGCTGACCAGATTGCGGCTGTGGCGCCAGCCTCGGGCCTGCGCTTTACCGTCGGCCGGATCGAAGGCGACATCTATGGCAAGGCGGTGCTGCGGACCGTGGTGGTGCGCGATCCCAAGGGTGCGTTCCTGACGATCCCCGAAGTGCGGCTGGACTGGCGCCCGCTCAACTGGCTGCGCGGCGGGCTCGATATCCGGGAAGTGACCGCGCGGCGCGGACGGCTGACGCGCTTGCCCGAACTGCTTCCCGGTGATCCGGACGCGCCGCTGCTGCCCGATTTCGATATTCGCGTCGACAAGCTGGTGATCGATGATCTGGTGATCGCCAAGGGCATTGCCACCGCGCGTGACGAGCGGGCCGACATGACGGCCCGGATCGACATTCGCAAAGGCCGCGCGTTCATCGACGCCAAGGCGCGGTTGGGGGCCGAAGACCGGATCAATCTGCTGATCGATGCCCAGCCTGATGGCGACCGGTTCGATATTGCCGGCGATTACCGCGCTCCGGCTGGCGGTGTGCTGGCCGGGTTGGCAGGGCTGAAGGAAGGTTACACCGCGCGCATTGTCGGCGATGGCAGCTGGGTCAAGTGGCGCGGCGCCGCGCTGGCCCGGCGCCTTGATGCACAAAGCGCGCCCGTTGCCGCATTCCAGATCAGCAATGATGCGGGCCAATACGGGGTGATCGGGAAGCTGCGCGCCGGGCTGGCGGATGATACAATTGCAGGCCGGGCGCTGGGCGAAACGCTGTCGCTTGTGGTTGGCTTCAAGCTGGACAACAGCGTGGTGGAAGGCCGGGCCGCCGCGGTATCATCAGGGGTTGATCTGCGGGCCGCGGGCGCTGTCAATCTGGCGGACAAGGTGGTGGACGGTGCGCGGGTCCGGCTTACCATGCGCAACCCCGATCTGCTGGGTGAAAGCCTGCGGATCGAGGGCGGCGAGCTGATCGCCAATCTTTCGGGCGCGTTCGACGATCTTGCCATCAAGCACGAACTGACCGTTTCCCGCCTCACGGCATCCGGCGTGGTTGCCACCGGGCTGGCCCAATCGGGCGCCGCGCGGATCGAAGGAACAGTGCTCAGCCTGCCGCTGGCGCTGACAGCGCAGCGGGTGCAGACCGGTAATGCCTTTGCCGATCCTCGCCTTGTCAAAGGCCGGGCCAGCGGCATCATCACCTATGATTTTGCCAAGGCGCGCCTCGCGGCTGACAGGGCGCAGATTGCGTTTCCCGGGCTGGAGGCGGCGCTGTCCCTGCGCGGCGATGTTGGCGCCGGGGCCTATGCTGTCGCCGGGCCGATCAAAGCCAGTGCCTTGCGCGTCGAGGGCGCAGGCGTGGTGACCGCCAACGCCAAGATCCTCGCCAAGTTCGGCCCCGCCGTGCCGTGGAGCCTGCGCGCCAACCTGGCCGGAGTTCTCAGCCGGATCGGTAATGCGACCCTCGTCAATCTGGCTGGTGAGCAGGTGCGCTTCAAAGGCGCGCTGGGCATGGGCGCGGGCCAGCCGGTGGTGCTGCGCGATACCACCATCACCTCGCCGCGCCTGACCGCCCGGCTCGATAGCAAGCTGATGACCGCTGGCGGCGTCACGCGAACGGTCATCGCGGGCAGCGGACAGCAGGCGCAATATGGACCATTCCGTTTCGATGCCGAAGTCGCAGCCGATGGCCCGCGCGGCGTGCTGGTGCTGGCCGATCCCTACCCCGCGGCCGGACTGAAAGACGTCCGGATCGCGCTTGCCCCCAGCACAGAGGGCTTCGGCCTCGATGTTGCCGGCGGATCGCTGCTGGGCGAATTTGACGGCGCGATTGAACTGTTTCTTCCCGAAAACGCCCCCACACGGGTCGCGATCAACCGGCTGGATGTCTATCGCACCACAATCACCGGCGGCGTGGTGCTGGAAGATGCCGGGCCTTCCGGCGATCTGCGGCTGGCGGGCGGCGGCGTCAACGGCACGCTCTCGTTCCGCCCGCAAGGCGGCGGGGCAACCGGATTTGTCGTCGATCTGGCCGCGCGCAATGCCAGCTTTGGCGGCGCGACGCCGATCAGCATCACCCGCGCCGATATTGCGGCGACGGGGCGTTATGCTGATGGCAGCACGACACTGGAAGCGGACATCACCGCAGCCGGGTTCGAATATGGCAGTCTCAGCCTTGCCAGCATGACCGCCAAGGCGGCCATCAACAATGGCCGCGGCAAGGTTACGGGCAATATCGCCGGGCGGCGGTCTGACCGGTTTGCCGCGAATTTCGATGCCGAGGTGGCGCCCAGCCGGATAGCGGTGGCTGCGCGCGGGCAATACGGCAACGCCCAGATCACGATGCCGCGCCGTGCGGTGTTGACCGCTCTGGATGATGGCGGCTGGCAGCTGGCGCCGTCGCAGATCGGCCTGGGCGGCGGCTTCGCGATTGCCGAGGGCACCTTCGGCGGCGGCACCACTGCCGTTCAGCTGAAACTGTCGCGCATGCCGCTGCGGCTGCTGGATCTGGCGGGGACCGATCTCGGCCTTGGCGGACGATTGACCGGGATCATCGATTACCGCCAATCGGGCCGCGGAGTTCCCACGGCAACAGCCCGCGGGCGGATCGAACGGTTCAGCCGGGCAGGCCTCGTGCTTTCGTCCAAGCCGATCAATGTGCTTGGCGTGGTCAACCTTGGCGCCGACCGCCTGACGGCTGCGGCCCGGTTGTTTGAAGGGGAAGACCGGCGCGGCGATCTGGCCATGCGGATTACCGGCCTGTCGCCCACTGGCGCGCTGACCGACCGGCTGATGCGCGGACAGCTGGGGGCGCGGCTTTCGTTTGATGGTGCGGCTGAAACGCTGTGGCGGCTGGCAGCGATTGAGGCCTTTGATCTGGCCGGCCCCGTCCGTATCGCTGCGCGCGCCACCGGCACGCTCGCCAGCCCGCAAATCACCGGGACAGTCGCGAGCGATGATCTGACGGTGCAAAGCGGGTTGACCGGCACGCGCATTACCAATGTCAATGCGCGCGGCCGATTTGCCGGATCACGGCTGGAGCTGGTGCGCTTTGCCGGGCAGACGCCGGGCGGCGGCACGATCAGCGGCAGCGGCACAATCGATCTGGCGGGCATGGGCGCGGCGCGCGGGCCAAGCCTTGATCTGCGGGCCGCGGTCAAGCAGGCCCGGTTGCTTGATGCCAACGGGCTTGAAGCGACGATTACGGGCCCCTTGCGGATCGTTTCCAACGGGCTGGGCGGCACGATCGCCGGGCGCGTGAAGATCGACCGGGCGCGCTGGGCGCTGGGGATCGCTGAAGAGGATGTCGCGCTGCCGCAAATCGCCACGCGCGAGATCAATGGCGATGGTGCGCGCGGCCGGACGCAGGTTTCGGGCCGTGATGCGGCGTGGCGCTATCTGGTGAATGCCTCGGCGCCAAGCAGGGTGGCGGTCGAAGGGTTGGGGCTGGAGAGCGAGTGGGGCATCGACATCGCGCTGCGCGGGACGGTTGATGATCCGCGCATCGGTGGCACCGCTCAGCTTGTGCGCGGCGATTACACCTTTGCCGGCACCCGCTTTGATCTGACCCGAGGGCGGATTCTGTTCGATGTGGGCGAGCCGATCAATCCGCGGCTTGATGTGCTGGCTGAGACCGCCAAGAACGGCACCAATGTCGATATCGCTATCACCGGCAATGCCCAATCGCCGACGATTGCCTTCTCCAGCGATCCAGCCTTGCCTGAAGAGGAGATTCTGGCCCGGCTGCTGTTCGGCGGTTCGGTCACGTCGCTCTCGGCGACGGATGCGGTGCAATTGGCAGCGGCGCTTGCGGCGCTGCGCGGCGGCGGCGGCGGCCTTGATCCGATTGGCGAGTTGCGCCGGTCAATCGGGCTGGATCAACTGCGCATCATCAGCGCCGACCCGCTGATCGGGCGCGGCACGGGGATTGCGATTGGCAAGAACATTACCCGCAGCATCTATGTCGAGCTGGTAACCGACGGGCGCGGTTACAGCGCAACGCAGGTCGAATACCGTATCACCAGCTGGCTGGCCTTGCTTGGGACGGTATCGACCATCGGCCGCGATTCGGTGCTGGTGCAGGTCAGCCGGGATTACTGAGGGCGTTTGATCACCCGCGCATAGGTGAAGACGGCCCGGCCCATCACGGCGCCGGACTAAGATACAATGCCGCCTCTGCCGCACGGCGGCGCACCAGGCCCTTCAGCACGCGGCCACCGGCGCGGTTCCAGCGGGCAAACTCGCGCGCGGCCCCTGCGGTGTCTCCGGCGATGTGGCGCCGGGTCAATGCGGCGCGGGCGATTGCGCCGGTATTGTAGTGAAAGCTGACGAACGCATCGAACTGGGCCTGTGTGGTCGGCGCGGTGCGGATGACGGCGGAAACATCGGCGGCGTAACGCGCCAGATCCTGTGCCAGGCGGGCATCGCACTGGACCTGCGTCCAACAGGTGCCGGGGCCGATCACGCCCCCGCCAAATCTGTCGCGGCCGGTTGCACCCCAACCGATGGTCCAAGGTTCAGCGCCGGTGCCGGGATCAGGGTAGGCTTCCACCATCCCATCGTGCCGGATCCGGGCGCAGCCCTCGAACTGTTTGATCAGCGCGATACCCACGGCGCTGATCGTCTGCTGCTGTGCGGGCATGGGGACGGGCGGGATGGGGGGCGGGGGCGTTGCAGGTGTGGCAATCGCAGCGAGGCGGCGGATCAGCGTCAGCAACGAGGTGGCAGGTTGGTAGGGCATGGCGGCGGCCTCTTGAAGGGAGAGAGGCCGGGGAATTAGGCACGCTTGGCGCGGGTAGGAAAATGAAATCTTGGCAGGCCTGCTGCGGTATACCACCCACGCTGGCGGCAAATGCGCGTCAACGCAGCGCAAGCAGGGCGGTATAGCCGATATACAGCGCCACCAGCAGCGCGCCCTCGATCCGGGACAGCTTCCATCCGCTGCGCAGCTGGACGATCAGGAGCGCTGTGACGCCAAGCATGACCCAAATGTCGAAACCGGCGATTTCTGCGGGCACGGCAATCGGCTTTATCACAGCCGTCAGACCCAGAATTCCGAAAATATTGTAGATGTTTGAGCCAACAATGTTGCCCAAGGCCACATCCTCATGCTTGCGCAGGACTGCGACGATGCAGGCAATCAATTCGGGCAGGGATGTGCCGACGGCAACAACCGTCAGGCCGATAACACTT
This sequence comes from Porphyrobacter sp. TH134, assembly GCF_002855495.1. Lineage (GTDB taxonomy): Bacteria > Pseudomonadota > Alphaproteobacteria > Sphingomonadales > Sphingomonadaceae > Erythrobacter. The sequence goes on along the minus strand of NZ_PKRO01000003.1, from coordinate 100,998 downwards.
TCCGATACGCCTGCCGTACTGGCAATCACAGTGGCGCCATCGACCAGCCAGCCTGCGCCGAAAATGGCTGCGACAAGCCCTGCAACAATCATCGCGCCAAGGATGATCGGGCCGGTAGAGGGCGGCACGGGACGGTCTTCAGCCTCGGCTTCATGACGATGGCACTCGTCGTCATCCGCGGCACTTTCGGATTTGTAGGCGTACCAGACGTAGCCGCCGAGGCAGATCAGCAACCCGAGCCCCATCAACCGGTCGATAAAGCCGAAAACCACCACCCCTGTCGCCAAAAGCGTCGCACCGCCCAGCGCAATCGAATCGCGCCGAAAGGATTTCGGATTGACGCTAAGTGGCAGAATGACCGCTGACAGCCCGAGAATAAACAGGATGTTGGCAATGTTCGATCCCACCACATTGCCGATCGCGATCCCTGGCGATCCTGCCAGCGCGGCTTGCACACTCGTGGCCAGTTCGGGGGTTGAAGTGCCAAAGCCAACAATGGTGAGGCCCGCCAGCAACGGCGATATGCCGAGCCGTGCCGCCATGCCGACCGCGCCCCGCACCAAAAGCTCACCGCCCAGCGCGAGCAGGACCAAACCGCCAAGCACCAGCAGGATTGATTGCGTCATAACTGTCCTTGAGATCCCACTTATCCCTGCGACTTAGCGCGCGCGGCGGGCCAAGGGAAGATTGGTATCCATGCAAAAGGGCCGCCCGGTTCGCCGGACGGCCCTTGCGATTGTTCCTAAGGGTAGGGACGATCAGATCACATGCTGTAATACATGTCGAATTCAACCGGGCAGGGGGTGGTTTCGGTGCGGATCACCTCTTCCCACTTCAGTTCTGCGTAGGATTCGATCTGGTCCTTGGTGAACACGTCGCCCTTCAGCAGGAACTCGTGATCGGCGGCCAGACTGTCGAGCGCTTCACGCAAACTGCCGCACACAGTCGGCACTTCGGCGAGTTCGGCCGGGGGCAGATCGTAGAGGTTCTTGTCCATCGCCTCACCCGGATGGATCTTGTTCTCGATCCCGTCGAGACCCGCCATTAGCAGCGCCGAATAGCACAGGTAGGGGTTGGCCATCGCGTCGGGGAAACGGAATTCCACGCGCTTGGCCTTGTCGCCCGTCCCGTACGGAATGCGGCACGAGGCCGAACGGTTGCGCGCCGAATAGGCCAGCAGCACCGGTGCTTCGAAGCCCGGCACCAGCCGCTTGTAGCTGTTGGTGGTCGGGTTGGTGAAGGCGTTCAGCGCCTTGGCGTGCTTGATCACGCCGCCGATGAAGTACAGGCACATTTCCGACAGACCGGCATATTCATTGCCGGCAAACATCGGCTTGCCATCCTTCCAGATCGAGATGTGCGTGTGCATCCCGCTGCCGTTGTCGGCCTTGATCGGCTTGGGCATGAAGGTCGCGGTCTTGCCATAGGCATGGGCAACCTGGTGCACGACATACTTGTAAATCTGCATCCGGTCAGCGGTCTGCACCAGCGTGCCGAAGGTCAGGCCCAGCTCGTGCTGGGCGGCGGCGACTTCGTGGTGGTGCTTGTCGCACGGCAGGCCCATTTCGAGCATGGTCGAGACCATCTCGGCGCGAATGTCCACGGCGCTGTCGACCGGCGCGACGGGGAAGTACCCGCCCTTGGCGCGCGGGCGGTGGCCCATGTTGCCCTGCTCGTATTCCTTGCTGGTGTTGCCCGGCAGTTCGATGTCGTCGATCGCGAAGCCCGATCCGGCGTAGCCATCTTCAAAGCGCACGTCGTCGAACATGAAGAACTCGGCTTCCGGGCCGACATAGACCGTGTCGCCGATACCGGTCGACTTGAGATAGGCCTCGGCGCGCTTGGCCGTGGTGCGCGGATCGCGGCTGTACCAGTCGCCGGTCGAAGGCTCGACGATGTCGCAATTGATGACCAGCATCGGGGTCGCGCTGAAGGGATCGACCCAGGTTTCGGTCAGATCGGGCTTCAGGATCATGTCGGATTCGTTGATCGCCTTCCAGCCCGCGATCGACGATCCGTCGAACATCAGGCCGTCTTCCAGCTCGTCTTCACCCATGACACTGGCGACCATGGTGAGGTGCTGCCACTTGCCCTTGGGGTCGGTGAAGCGCAGATCGACCCACTCGATTTCCTCGTCCTTGATCTTCTTCAGGACGTCTTTTGCTATCGACATTTGTGTAGTGCCTCCGAGGTAAGTCTGGGTTGGCCCGCCGGTATGGCTGGGCAGGAGAGGGTGAAAATCAGATCGCGTCGTCGTTGGTTTCGCCGGTGCGGATGCGCAGCGCGCTTTCGATCGCGGTGACGAAGATCTTGCCATCGCCGATCCGCCCCGTCTGCGCAGCCGCGGCGATCGCTTCGACCACGCGTTCGGCCTGATCGTCGGCGACGACCACTTCGAGCTTCACCTTGGGCAGGAAGTCGACGACATATTCGGCGCCGCGATAAAGCTCGGTATGGCCCTTCTGGCGGCCGAAACCCTTGGCTTCCGTCACGGTGATGCCGGACACGCCGATTTCGTGCAGCGCTTCCTTCACCTCATCGAGTTTGAAGGGTTTGATGATCGCTTCGATCTTTTTCACGTCGTCCCCATCCGCGCCTGGCCGTTTGCTGACCGATTCATAACAAGAACCGTGCCAAGCTGTGTTGGTGGCGGCTTTGAACAATCCTTGCCGCTTGAAGACTCAAGGGTAGGGATGTCTTTCGCCTTGGCCCTGCCGGTAGCAAGATTATGGTGCGCTGCGCAATGGTGCACAGCATCTGATCGGGGGTTGCCTAAATTTTAAGCAATCGCCGCGCGATTATAAGCGAAGGCCCGTAGTTTCGGGCAGGCCGCACATGATGTTGAGGTTCTGGATCGCGGCGCCTGATGCGCCTTTGCCAAGGTTGTCGAGGTGGGCGACAAGGCGGGCCTGACTGTCATCGGGTGAACCGAAGACGAACAGTTCCATGCCATCCCAAGGCTCGGCAGATTTGCGAAGCAGCAGTTCGCTTGCTGGCTCGCTGTTGACCTTTACGACCCGGCTGTTTGCATAGGTTGCGGTCAGCTCGTCACGAAGCGTCTGGCTGCCTTCGCCGCCGATCACGTCCAGCGAAAGCGGCACATCAACAATCATGCCGCGATGGGCCGGGATCACCGCTGGCGAGAATACCGGCGCGTGCTTCAACCCGGCGTAGCGCTGCATTTCGGCAAGATGCTTGTGCCCGAGCGACAATCCATAGGCGCGAAAGGCGATGTCGGGTTCGGTGTCGAACCGGTCGATCAGCGCGTTTCCACCGCCTGAAAATCCGCTCACGGCGTTGACGGTGTAAGCCCAGTTTTCAGGCAACCGCCCCGCGCGAACCAAGGGGGCGACCAGCGCGAGGAACCCGGTAGGGTAGCACCCTGGGTTGCTGACGAAACGGGCATTGGCGATGGCGTCATGCCCGATCAGTTCGGGAAAGCCATAAGTCCAGCCGTCCGCCACGCGGTGCGCGGATGAGGCGTCGATGATCCGGGTGTCCGATCCTTCCGCCAGCTTCACCGCCTCCTTCGCCGCTTCGTCCGGCAGGCACAGGATGGCGATGTCGGCCGCGTGGATCGCGTCGCGGCGGGCGGTTTCATCCTTGCGCTCGGCATCGCCCAGCACGATCAGGTCGAATTCCTCACGCCCTTGCAACCGCTCGCGGATTTCAAGGCCGGTGGTGCCTGCTGCACCGTCGATGAAGAGGCGGATTGTCATGGACTAGACGGTTTCAGGAGCAAGTTCGCTCGCCCGGCACCAGCCGCTTGGCCCTTGCGGACCCGGGCAGCCCCACACCCATTCCCCTGCCACATCCAGCAGTTCAAACCGGCTGGCCGCGCCAAGCGTCGCAAACACTTCGGCATCGCCGCGCGGATTGAGCCTGAGGCCCGCGCCGGACGCACCGACGCTGCGGACGTGCGGGATGACATAATGCGCCGCAAGGTGCGTTCCCGCCAGTGCCATGTGCGCCAGATCACCTCGCAGGGGCAGCGTGCCGGGCGCGGGCTTTTCCACCGGACCTTTAAGGCCCAGCACGCCATGCGGCACTGCGTAGTCGGTATTCTCGCGCGCCGCGCCGTTCATGTGCGTTCCGTCAGCCCTTGTCGCTCGCGCCGGTCGCATCCCGGCAGCGGTGTGCGCGAGCCGTTAGCGGCAAGCGGCCCGCGGAGCAAGCTTGCGCGCCCCATGGGCGTCATGCGTAGCGGCCACGGATGGCGTGCCACGATGCCCGCAGCCCAAGTCCTCGCCCGCCGCGGGCACGGCCCGGCTTGGGCGCGGGGCTCCAGGCGAAGGTGTCGTAATGCACCCAGTCGATCCCCTCTCCCACGAAGCGGTCGAGGAACAGGCCCGCCACGCTCGCTCCGGCAAAGGGGTTGGCGGCCGAGTTCGCCATATCGGCCACATCCGAGACGAGGTATTCGCGGTAGGCTTCGTGCAGCGGCAGGCGCCAGCCGGTATCGTCATGGGCCTTGCCGGCCGCAAGAAAAGCCTCTGCTGTTTCGTCCCGGCGGGCAAACAAGGCGGGAAGGTCCGGGCCGAGCGCGACGCGCGCTGCCCCGGTCAGCGTGGCGAAGTCGACGATCAGATCAGGATTTTCTTCCGATGCACGGGTCAGGGCATCGCCAAGGATCAGGCGGCCTTCGGCATCGGTGTTGTCGATTTCGACGGTAAGCCCTTTCCGGCTCGCCAGCACGTCGCCGGGCCGGAATGCCCCGCCTGAAATCGCATTTTCGACGGCCGGAACCAGCAGATGCAGCCGCACCTTCAGCCGGGCACCCATGATCAGGCCTGCCAGCGCGATGGCATGGGCCGCGCCCCCCATGTCCTTTTTCATCAGCCGCATGCCTGATCCCGGCTTGATGTTGAGGCCGCCGGAATCAAAGCACACCCCTTTGCCGACCACCGCCAGAACCGGGTGCGCCGGATCGCCCCAGACCAGGTGCATCAACCGCGGCGCATGGTGCCGCGCGGCGGCCCTGCCGACGGCATGGACCATCGGATAGCCCTGTTCCAACGCATCGCCGCGCACCACCGTCAGTTCGGCCTTGTGCGCCTTGGCGAGCCTTTCGCATTCAGCTTCCAGCGCGGCTGGCCCCATGTCTTCGGGCGGCGCATTGACCATGTCGCGCACCAGACATTCCGCTTGCGCCTCAGCAGTATAGCCATCGATCTGGCCGACCTGGGCGGTCAGCAACACCCGCGGGCCGTGTGCCTTGTCCTCGCTTTTGTAGCGGCTGAAGCGATATTGGCCGGTGATCCAGCCGAACATCGCCGGGCCCGCTTCCGCATTGGCGACCCGGTAAACGCCTTCGGGCAATTCGTCCGCGAGTTTCGCGAGGCACCAGCTCGACAGGCTGTCCGGATTGGCCACCCCGCTGACCACGAACCACGAATCCCCGTCCGGGATAATCGCATATTGATACCCGCCGCCTTCAAACTTTTGCGCAGCAAGGCTGGCGCGCTGGCCCGCTGTCAGCCCCTTGGCAAAGGCTTCAAGGCTGTCCTTGTTCACCAGATGAATGGCAATCGCATCCTCGCCGCGGTCGGGCCGGATCAGGGCTTTGGGTTCGTTCATCCCTGTTCCATAATCGCCCCGGCAGCGATGTCACCAGCAGATTCGGATCCGGGGAGGGACAGGGTTATGGCAAGCGCGATGTTTCACGTGAAACAGCTGGCAAGGCCGGGCAAGCGGGGGTTTTTGCGGTGGCTGGACGGGTCTGGTATCTTGCACGGTTTGGCGCGGACCGGCCTGAAACGGGCAGGCGCGGGGTTGGGATTGATGCTGGGCGCGGCGCTGGCGGGATGTTCCGCTCCGGCCGACAGCAACGCTGCTGTGGGGGTTGCGCAGGCCGCCGTACCGCCCGCGCCGCCTGCTCCTCCGGCGGCGGCTGCTACGCCCGGCGCGGTGGTCTTCACCGACAATGATCAAGCTGGCGAGGCCAAGCGCGCGTTTTCTTACATCTGGCCCGCTGCCGTCTCTGCCGTGCCTGCGCTGACGGGGCGGTTCTCCGCCGAGCGGGACGGGCTGCTCGCCGGGCAGAAAGCCGATTGGGCGGAAGCCTTGCGCGAATTTGCTGGCAGCGACTGCGCTGGCTGCGTGATGCGTGATTTCCAGAAGGAATGGGCCGTGGTCGCCGATCTGCCGCGCTTCTTGTCCCTTTCCGCAAGCTTTTATGAATACACCGGCGGCGCACACGGAAACGGCGCGCACGACGCGCTGGTGTGGGACCGCGAGGCCGAGGCGGCGCTTGATCCCAAAGCCATGTTCACAACGCCCGCAGCCTTGCAGGATGCGCTGGGCGCGGCGTGGTGCAAGGCGCTCAAGGCACAGCGGCAGGAGCGGCTGGGCGATGGTTACAGCGACGACGGGTTCTTCCAATGCCCGGCGATTGCCGATCTGACCGTGCTGGTGGGTTCCTCGGACAAGCGATCCTTCAACCGCATCGGCCTGCTGGCGGCCCCCTATGTTGCAGGCTCTTACGCGGAAGGAACCTACGAAGTGACGCTGCCGGTCACACCTGCGGTGCTGGCGGCGGTCAAACCTGCTTACCGGGCGGCTTTCACGACCGCGAAGTAGCTTTTTGCGTCCGGTGTCGCTATGTAGGCGCCATGCACGATTATCAACTCGTTGACGGCGATCAGACCGTCTACCGCGATGGCTCCATCAAGCTCCACACGCCTGAGGGGTTCGAGGGGATGCGCAAGGCCGGCAAGCTTGCCGCCGAGATCCTTGACGCCTGCGCCGAACTGGTGCGCCCGGGCGTCACCACCGGCAGCATTGATGATGCGGTCCGGGGTATGATGCTGGATGCCGGCGCGGTCCCGGCGACGCTTGGCTATCGCGGCTATGCGCATTCCAGCTGCATCTCGATCAATCATGTGATTTGTCACGGGATTCCGGGCGACAAGGTGCTGAAGGATGGCGACATCCTCAACATCGACGTGACCCCGCTGGTGGACGGCTGGCATGGTGACACCAGCCGCATGTTCTATGCAGGCGAACCGCCCTTGAAGGCGAAGAAGCTGGTCGAGGTGACCTACGAATGCCTGATGCTCGGCATTGCGGCAGCCCAGCCCGGCGCGCGGCTGGGCGACATTGGCGCGGCGATTGAAGCGCACGCCAACAGCTTCCGTTACGGCGTGGTGCGCGAGTTCTGCGGGCATGGCCTCGGCCGTCTGTTCCACGACGCGCCCGAAGTGGTCCATGCGGCCAAGGCGGGCACGGGGCCGGAGCTGAAGCCGGGGATGTTCTTCACCATCGAACCGATGATCAATCTCGGCAAGCCCTGGGCCAAGGTGCTGGGCGATGGCTGGACGGCGGTGACACGGGACAAATCGCTGAGCGCGCAGTTCGAGCACTCGATCGCGATCACCGAGACGGGCAACGAGATCTTCACCAAGAGCCCGACGGGGCGGGATTGCCCGCCTTATTTTTAGATTTTTCGCACGCCCTTCCGGGCGCGCGATCCTCGCTAGACGGGCAGCAAGCTGCCCCCGCTGCGGGCGGGCGTTCGCCTCTGCGGCCCTACGGGCGATTTTGTCTCCTTCGTCATCCCGGACTTGATCCGGGATCCAGCTTCCTTTTGATCGAGAGGCATTGCCAGTGCGCGACCTGATCGAGGGGGCGAGCCGCGAGTCCCTCGTGGAATTCGTTCTGGCCGTGATCCACGGTTGCACGATCATGGCGCGCGAACCCGATTGGAACGACGATCAACGGGCGGTGATCAACAACCGCATCCACTACCTCGTCGGTCATGCACTTGCGCTCGTGCGGGCGCGTGAGATTGACGCCTGGACAATTGATGGAATTGCGGAGCACTCCGGGAAGCTATCCCCTTCGCTTTTGCAGCAGCCGTTGGCACTTCTGAAGAAGCGGGGCCCCGGCTCAAGGCCGGGGAGACGGAGGAGTTAGAGAAACAACACCGCCAGCACCGCGCTCATCACCGCCACCAGCCCCACCGAAAAGCCCAGCATCGCCAGCACCGGCTTGGTCACGCGCCCGTGCAGCACCCAATCATAGCCCGCCGACACCAGCACGGTGATCGGCACCTGCACCGCAATCGCGACCGGATCGGGCAGGCCTAGCACCTGCACCACGCGGGCGTAGGCGGGGGTCATCAGCGCCAGTGTCGCGATCAGCATGGCCTGCCGGTGCGCGGCGAAATCGCGGCGGCGGGCGAAGTGCAGCGCGGCGAAATAAAGGGGGATGAAGGTCGCGAACGCGGCCAAGTTTACCACGGTCACTTCCGGGCGGCCCAGTTCCAGCCCGATCCGCCAGGAAATCACCCCGCCGCTCACCAGCATTGCACCGACCAGCGCAATCGAGGCGCGGCCTGTTGCCTTGTGCGCGCCCAGCTTGAAGCGCGCGGCAAGGAAGCTCTGGCTTGCCAGCAAGGTCAGCCAGGCGATCATGGAGCCTGCATGAAACACGACAATCGGCGTATAGCGCGCCTGCACTTGCGGGTGCGCAACTGCCTTCAGCGCAAAGGCGAACAGCGTGAAGCCCAACAGCCCCAGCGCGATCTTGCCCATCAATTCGTTCGCCCGAACGTGGCTTTCTGGCGCTCTCACTAGTTCTCCCTTGCCGCCCGGATCGCGGCTCCGGCAGCAAACGGAGCGAGTGCCGCCAGCGCGAGGCTTATGGCTGCAACGAAGCCGAGGCTGATGTGATCCTGACGGGCGAGCGCGCCCGCGCCAAAAATCAGGATGGGCAAGGCAAGGGGAATCAGCAGCAAGCCCGAAAGCGCCGCGCCGGCACGCAAGGACGCCGTCAGCGCGGCGATCATCAGGCCGATGGCGGCAAGGCCCGGCGTGCCGGCGATCAGGCCCAGAACAAGGATCTGGAACGTCTCCCCCTCGATCTTGAGCAGGGCTGCGGCGGGGAAAGTCGCCAGCACCAGCGGCGGGCCGAAGCTGAGCCAATGGGCCACGAGGCGCACCGCCATCATCGCCTCTTCCGCCATCCCGCGCAGCTTCAGCTGGTCGAAGAAGCCCAGCTCGATGTCGCGCGCCACCAGCTTTTCCAGCGGCAGGATCGCCGCCAGCAGCGCCGCGATCCACACCACCCCGCCGCCTGTCCTGGCCAGCAGATTGACATCCGGCCCCACCGCAAAGGGAAACAGCATGGCTACCGCAACGAAGAACACGACGGGAAGGGCGGCCCCGCTTCCGGTGAACGGGAAGAACTGCGCCAGATCGCGGCGGAGCAGCGCGGCAATCATGCCTCGTGCTCCTGCTGCGCGGGGGCGAAGTCCTCGATGGCAAAGCTCGTCATTCCCGGCACATCAAGCGGCTGGTGCGAGGCGATGAGCGCGATGCCTTGCTGCGCGCAATGTTCGCGCACCAATTCGCTGACCAAGCCTTGCGACGCGGTGTCGAGGCCGGAGAGCGGCTCGTCCAGCAGCCAGATCGGCGCGGCCTGTCCCAGCACGCGGGCGAGGGCAGCGCGCTTTTTCTGGCCGGTCGAAAGATAGCGCACCGGAACCTCGGCCAGCGCCTCCAGCCTGAGCCGTGCCATGATGGTGTCGGCTTTGCCTGCCCCGTCCAGCCCGAACCAGAAGGCGAGCGCGCGGCCCAGCGGCAGGTCAGGGTCAAGCCCGCTGCGTTCATCCAGCAGCGCCAATGCGCCTGTCCGCCGAACTTCTCCGGCGTAAGGCGTCGTCAGGCCGGCCGCCGCGCGGATCAGCGTTGTCTTGCCTGCGCCGTTCGCGCCGGTCACATGGCACGCCGCGCCGGGCGCAAGGGCAAACGACAGCCGCCGGAACAACAGCCGGTCCCCCCGGCGGCAGGCCAGATCATGCGCGGACAAGGATGGGGGATTGGCGGGCATGGGACGCTGCGTTAGGGAAAAGGGGGCAAGCAAACAAGCGACCCCGTTGCAAGGAAACTCCCCAATGCCCGTCCCAGAACTCGATACCGCCGAAATCGCCCAATTGCTCGCCCAGCATCCCGCGTGGAGCCTGGCGCGCGATGGCAAGGCGATGACGCGCACGTTCCAGTTCAAGGATTTTTCGCAAGCCTGGGGCTTCATGAGCCGCGTGGCGCTGCTGGCCGAAGCGCAGGATCATCATCCCGAATGGTTCAATGTCTATGCCAAGGTGGAAGTGACGCTGACCACCCATGATGCGGGGCAAAGCGGCGGCTTGTCCCAGCGCGATGTGGTGCTGGCGGGCGCGATCGACGCGCTGGCGTGATGCGGAGCATCGCCGCGCTCGCCATGCTTGGCCTGATCGCCGCGCCCGCCGCGGCTGAGGAAACCGCGCAGGCAAGCCGTATCTGGCGCGGAATGCTGGGCGATACCGCGATCACAGCGTGTTTCTTTGACGAAGATGCTCGCGCCGGGATCTATTACATCGATGCCGCGCTTGCACCGATCGGGCTGGACCCCGCGGGCGATGCTGGCCCTAACGTCAGCCGCGAACGGGGCGGCAGTGATGAAGGGGGCGAGGCAATCTGGATATTCGCGCCGGACGCCGATGATCGCATTCAAGGTGAATGGCAGCGGGGCGACCAGACGCTTGGCTTCGGCCTTACCGCCGTGCCCGTCCCCTTGGCCGAGTACAGTTCACCCTGCGAGACAGAGGCTTTTCTTGGGCCCTTGCTGGCAGGCGGCGAAATCACCGACAAGCCGGCCCGGTTCGAAGGCACAGCCTATACCGAACGGAGCTATACCGGGCCCAAACGGGCAGGGGTGGATGATTATAATGTGGCCACTCTGGCGCTTGATCCCGTCCGCCCCGGCGATGGTGCGATTAACCGCGCGCTGGCGGCGGCGCTGCCCGATGGCACAGCCGCGCATGGCGCCGGGCAATGCGCCGGGTGGAGCATGGCCAATGGCGGCACTGGTCTGGGCTATCTGGAACAGGCCATTGTCCCGATCCTGATATCGCCGCGTTGGCTGAGCGTGCGCGATTCTGGTAGCAGCTATTGCGGCGGGGCGCACCCCAACCATTTCACCGGGTTTGCCGTCTACGACCGCGATAGCGGGGCCGAGGTTGATCCGGCCGCATGGTTCACCCCCGGCGCGCTGGCGTTTTACGATTGGGAGAGTGAACCGGGCCATCCGCGCGCCATCGCTGGCCTGTCCGATGCGCTTGGGCAGGCGCTGCTGGCCCATTGGTCTGGATCAAACGACCTTTCGGAATGCGGGACGCCTGACGCCATTGGCGGCTACAGCTGGCAGATCGGCCTGACGCGTGAAGGCCCCGTGTTCGTGCCCCAGTTGCCGCACGTCATCTTTGCCTGCACCGAAGAAGTGGTGATCCCCTGGAAGGCCGCGCGCCCGTTCCTGTCGGCCGAGGGCCGGGCGGTCATGGACAGCTTGCGCTGATTACCTGCCCAGCGGCCCCGAACTGCCGCGCAATTGCTTGCGCACCTTGCCCGGCATCCAGCGCTTTGCAAAGGCCATCCGCCGGGCCGTGGCGCCGACAAAATAGTCGAGCTTGTCACCGTGCACCGCATCCCACACGGCCTGCGCCACATCGGTCACCGGGCTGATTTCCAGCCCGGCGCTGCGCACCCGGTCGCGGATCTGTTCGTTCGATTTGCGGTTGCCGGTGCCGTTCAGCAGCGGGGTTTCGATAAAGGCGGGGCATACCGAGGCCACCGTGATCCGGTCAGCCGCCCATTCGGCATCCAAACTTTCACTGACCGCGCGCACGCCGAACTTGGTGGCGCAGTAAACGCTCATCCCGGCCGATCCCGCGATCCCCGCCGCGCTGGCGATATTGACCAGCGCCGATCCCGGCGCGCTGGCCTTCAGGTAGGGATAGACCGCCTGCGCACCGTAGAGTACCCCTTTGAGGTTGATATCGAGGCAGCGGTCGATTTCCTCCGGGTCAAGTTCGGACAATGAACCGCCCGTGCCGATCCCGGCATTGTTAACCAGCGCATCGATCCGGCCCCCGGCAGCCGCCGCAAAACCGGCCAGGGCCGTATCCCAGCCCGCCCGGTCGCGCACGTCGAGCCTGCCCGACCATTTGGCCTCACCTGTGATTTGCCCAAGGGTTTCGGCCATCCCGGCTTCGTTGATATCGGCCACCCCGACAAACCACCCGCGCGCGCCGAAATGCTGCGCGGTCGCCCGGCCGATGCCCGATCCGCCGCCGGTGATAAAGATGCTGCGTTGCTGTCCCATGTGATCCCTCTCCGATTGCTGTTTGCAACCTGTCTAGACCTTGGAAGGGCGCTTGTCAGCAGTCACAGCGCCGGGCTGGCACAGACTTGGGCGGGCAAGATGACGGCTCCCGACCTTTGGATTCATGGTTCAGCCCAAGTGGAAATGGCAGATGTCGGGACGGGCATAACGGCGACCAAATGGCCGATAATGGCTGATTTGCGGAATGGCGGTTATCGCTGCCAATCTGTAACTTACTGGCCCAGCGCGTCAGCCTGCGGTCTTGTGGTGCGCTCGGTCTCGGCTGCGGCTCGAGCGATGTCGTTGTAGACGCGGCGCGCCGAGGAGTTACGGGAAGCGTTGTACAGCTCAGCAACTAGCGCCCGATCGAATGATGTCATCTCGGCAGGCGGTTCAGCTTCGCCGAACAGAGTAAGGATAGTAGGGGCGGGAACGCCCCCCTCGTTTGAAGGTGCGGATGTCCCGATCAGTGTGCGGACGGTTGCATAATCGGCTAGTTGGGCCAACGTCAGGCCATGCGCCGCATCGCGAGAAATCAGGACCGCAGCGCCCGTTATCTCGGCGGTGATGATCGGATCGGAGCCGCTGTAAGGCTGGTCCATTTCCGGGGCAAAGTCCGTTGAGAAAACAGGCCTAAGCTTGTCGAACAAAGGGAAAGGTTGACCTCGGGCATCCCGGATGACGATCCTGTTCCAAGCACGAACCGGTCCGGTTTCAGCCAAGACGCGCTCCCGCTGGCGACCGGAAAGATGGGCAATCGACGGGGAGTCGTAGGAAAGCCAACGCTCCGGTGGGCCGGCCGCAGGGGCCATGAAGGCAACTCGGACAGTGGGCAGGCATTTGGGATTGTTGTCGGCTCCGATGCCTAGGTCTCGGGCATTGGCGCGGATGCGTTCCGCTATGGCCTCGGCATCGGGGGCATCAAGGCCGAGAACCTGAACGCACACAGGATAGAGAAACTTCGCTACCGGCTGTCGCATGCGAGGGGGACGGACGATCTGCTTGGTGAACTCGCGCAATTCTTTCCGTCGCTCGCTTTCGGTCGACGGCGGCGTCACAATGATGGTTGTGCCTGGCGCCTCGGCCGGGTCAGCGGATTGCGTGGGTTCATCTGTCGCGGGCGGCACAGCTGCCCAAGCAAGTGCGATAGTGATGGCGTTCGTCCACATGGGATGGATCATAACGCCTTAAGGATAAAGCGTAAATCGATTCGCCCTTGCGCGAAATGTCCGGTTTGGGGTCGCTTGCCGAACGGTCGCTATGGCTCCGCATAACGCCAATTCCCGACGCAGGTTCACAGCGCCGGGTTGGCGTAGAAATGCCAGGTGAAGATCGCCATGCTGCCGCGCTGCGGGGACCATGGTTCGGCCAGCCGCCGGGTGACGTTTTCGCCGGGGCGTTCTTCCAGATCGAGCAGGCGTTTGACGCCTTCCTGCACCGCCAGATCGCCCGCAGGCCAGATATCGGGGCGGCCTTCGGCGAACAGCAGGTAGATTTCCGCCGACCAGCGCCCGATCCCCTTGATCCGGGTGAGCAGCGCAATGGCTGCCTCGTCATCGGAGGGCAGGGCCGCCAGATCAAGCTCGCCTGCCGCCACCAGTTCGCACAAGGACCGGGCATAGCCCTGCTTCTGGCGCGACAGACCGCAAGCGCGCAGGGTTTCGAAGTCGCGGGAGAGCAGCGCATCGGGCGCGAAATTCTCGCCCAGTTCCGCCTCCAGCTTGCGCCAGACTGACGCGGCAGAGGCGACCGAGACCTGCTGGCCCACGATGGTGCGCAGCATGGTGGCAAAACCCGGATCGCGCAATCGCGCTTCGGGATAGCCGACCCGGGCCAGCGCGCGGCCCAGTGCCGGTTCGCGCAGCGCCAGCGCATCCAGATCATCGCGCAATTTTTCCGCTGTCAGACCCACTGCCACTTTCCTTAACTTGCCTTGCGCCAGAGAGTGCCTTAGCAGCCGCAACACACTCTTGAAGCGCACATCCTTGCGCGCAATAGCCCAAAAGGAATTCCGATCCATGCCCAGATTGGTCGTCACCAACCGCGAAGGCGAAACCAGCGAAATTACCGTCAGCGAAGGCCTGACCGTGATGGAAGCGATCCGCGATAACGGGTTTGACGAGCTGCTGGCGCTGTGCGGCGGGTGCTGTTCGTGCGCGACGTGCCATGTGCATATTGACCCGGCGTTTGCGGACAAGCTGCCGAAGATGAGCGAGGACGAGGACGATCTGCTCGAATCCAGCGATCACCGCACCGAAACCAGCCGCCTGTCGTGTCAGGTACCGCTGACCGCTGCCCTCGATGGTCTGCACGTCACAATCGCACCCGAGGACTGAGCTTCCCAGGGTCAGGTCTTGGCGCGAGGGTCGGGGACAGATTTAACGCTTCCCCGTTGCCCCGCGCTTCCCGAACGCCTAATTCATGCCGATGAACATCACCCGCCCCTTTGGCGACACGCTCGCGCTTATCGGTAATACCCCCATCGTCCGGCTGGCTGGCCCCAGCGAGGCGGCGGGCTGCGACATTTACGGCAAGTGCGAATTTGCCAACCCCGGCTCTTCGGTGAAGGACCGGGCAGCGCTGTGGATCATCCGAGATGCCGAAGCGCGCGGCGAGTTGCTGCCCGGCGGCACAGTGGTTGAAGGCACCGCCGGCAACACCGGGATCGGCGTGGCGCTGGTCGCCAACGCCAAAGGCTACAAGACGATCATCGTCATGCCCGACAACCAGTCCAAGGAAAAGATGGACACGCTGCGGGCGCTGGGCGCGGAGCTGGTGCTGGTACCGCCCACCAAGTTTGCCGATGCCGGCCACTTCGTCCACACCTCGCGCCGTCTGGCGGAAGAAACGCCGGGGGCGGTCTGGGCCAACCAGTTTGACAATATCGCCAACCGCCGCGCGCATATCGAAGGCACAGCGCCGGAAATCTGGGAACAGCTGGGCGGCCGCGTCGATGGATTTACCTGCGCGGCCGGCACCGGCGGGACGATCGCAGGCGTGGGCCTCGGCCTCAAGGCGTTCGATGAGAATATCCGCATCGCGCTGACCGATCCGCATGGCGCGGCGCTGTATAACTACTATGCCCACGGAGAATTGCGCGCCGAAGGGTCATCGGTCGCCGAAGGGATCGGGCAGGGGCGCATCACCGCCAACCTTGAAGGCGCAGCCATCGACACGCAGTATCGCATCAGCGATGAAGAAGGCCTCGTCTGGGTTGAGCGCCTACTGCAAGAAGAAGGCCTGTGCCTTGGCCTGTCGTCGGGCATCAATGTCGCAGGCGCGGTGGCGCTGGGCCGGGAACTGGTGGCTGAAGGGCGCGCCAATCCGCAGGTCGTCACCATTCTGTGCGACACCGGCTTCCGTTATCTTTCCACGCTTTACAATCCCGAGTGGCTACGCGCGAAGGGACTGCCCGTGTTCGATTGGCTGGCCCGGCCTGCCGCTGCTATGCTTGCTGCTGCTGCCCCTGCGGGTGCCGCATGAAGCGGTTGTCCTGGCGAGAGCGGTTGCTGCGGATGAACCAGCGCAGTCTGTTCGGCACCGCAAGCCGCAGCCTTGGCCGCACGGCTGCTGCCAGGGAAATGTCCGGAGAGCTGGAGGATGTCTCCACCGCCGCCATTGCCCGCGCCGAGGCGGTCCAGCGCTTGCAGGTCGGGCTGTTCGGGATCGGGGCGATGGTGCTGCTGGTCGGGCTTGCCAGCATCATCGGCGGTCAGGCTGACCGCATTGACGAACTGGCCGCGCCCGAGGCCGCGCCGACGATTGAACCCAGCGTAGCACCAGCGCAGGCCAACCCGCTGGCCGATGCGGGCGTGGTGCCAGATATTGCCGCCGAACCGAGCCCGTCCCCGTCCCCGCGCCCGCTTGATTTGCCGCCGCCGCGGCAAGGCGCACCGGTCGATGCCGCGCCGCAATAACAGCGTGTGGATTGCGGTGCTGGCAGCAGGGGCGCTGCTGGGGATCGCCGCCTGCGACGCGGTGCCGACAGCGCCGACAGCGCGTGACGCCGCCGCACCCGCCACGCGGCTTGGGGTGATGAGCAGCCTGCCGCTTTACTGGCCGCTTGATGCCGAGCTTGGCGCGCTGGCTGCCGGGCAGGGCGCCATACCGTGGCAGCGCGCGGCACTGGCGCAGCGCTATGTGATCGAACCGCTCGATACGCTGTCGCCGATTCCGGCGCTATCGCCCGGCGCGCCCGCGACTGATCCTTTGGCGGGTCTCGATCGGCTGGCGGTGATCCAGCCGCGCGGGCTTTCCCCGGCTGATAATGTCGCGCTGGATGATTGGGTGCGCGCGGGCGGACGATTGCTGATCGCGCTCGATCCGGCGCTGACCGGGGATTACGACCTGCCGCTGGGCGATCCGCGCCGGCCGGTGGATACAGCGCTGATCCCGCCGGTCGCCGCGCGCTGGGGGCTGGCCGTCAGCTTTGACGAGGCGCAGGCAGCGCAGGTCACGCTCGCACAGTTGGGTGATGCGGCGCTGCCGCTGGCGCTGGCCGGGCGGGTGGATCTGACAGGACCGCAAGCATCGGCCTGCACACTGCTGGCCAAGGGCGCGGCGGCGCGCTGCCGCGTGGGCAAGGGACAGGTCACGCTGATCGCCGATGCGGCGGTCTTTGAGCATCGCGAGCTTGCGGGCGAAAGCGGCGCAGCCCTGCTCGGCGTGCTGTCAGCCGCTCTGGAATGAGGCATTTGGGGAAATTGCGGGACAAGCGAGAATCGCTGCCGGGGAAATCACGGGAAATCGGGCAATGCGTCTGGTTTCACGCTGGGTTTATGGGCGAACTGCGCTGCGGGATGGAACCTAGGGATTGCAAGAAAATGTCGTAAAATCAGTATTCTGCCAAGTTTTCCCGTAAAATCCCCGAAAATTCCCTTTTCTCCCCGCCTCTTCCCCGATATGACCGGGGTCCATCAGGCATGTCTGTATGTCGCGCGTCCGGCTGGTGGGGTCGGCGCATCCGTGTCGCTTGTCTGCGGCCGGGACGGGGAAGGCGTGTCTTATCATCGTGCTGGGCGCTGTCAGGGGCGCGCTGCATCGGGGCTAAAGGGGATCGCAGGCACGTGTCTGCATTTGGAGGATATAATGGCCAATCATACTCGCCCGCGGGCGAGAAGGGCCGCTTTGTCCTTCCTCCCGGCTTCCGCAAGGCTGTGAAGGAAAGCTCGGGCGGTGCCCGCACCTTGTGCCTTGCCGCCCATGATCGCTTCGATTGCCTGGTCGGGTTCGGCCTGTCGCGCACCGAGAAACTGGCCGCCCAGCTTGACCGCGAAGAAGAGCGCGCGATCCGCATGAACGATACCGCCTTCGACCGCGATGTGCGTGCGGCCCAATTGTTCGGCTTTGAACAACTGCCCTTTGATGAAAGCGGCCGCTTCGTGATGCCGGAGCACCTGCGCGAATTGGGCAAGGTGGCCGATGGCCTGTATTTCCAGGCAGCGGGCGAATTTTTCTTCGTGTGGTCGCCTGAACAGCTCGCCGCGATGGGCCCGGAATGGAAGGGCGCGCAGGCCGCCTGTGCCAAGCTGATGGCCTCGGCCAAGAAGGGGGGCGCCGCATGACGCCCGCCGCGCCCCACATCCCTGTGCTGCTGGACGAGGTGGTCGCCGCGCTTGGGCCGCGCCCTGGGATGACGATTGTCGATGCGACCTTCGGCGCGGGCGGATACACCGCTGCGCTGCTGGACGCGGGCGCCGCCGTGCACGCCTTCGACCGCGATCCCGATGCGATTGCCGCCGGGCAAGCGATGGCTGCGCGCTACGATGGCCGGCTTGCGCTCCACCCGGCGCGCTTTTCCGCGATGCGCGCTGAACTGGCCGCGATCGGTATCACGAGCGTCGATGCGGTGGTGATGGATATCGGCGTCTCCTCGATGCAGCTCGATCAGGGCGACCGGGGCTTTGCGTTCATGCATGACGGACCGCTGGACATGCGCATGAGCCAGGACGGGGAAAGCGCCGCCGATTTCCTCAACACCGCCGATGAAGAAGCCATCGCCAATGTGCTGTATCTCTATGGCGAAGAACGCCAGTCGCGCCGCGTCGCCCGCGCCATCGTCGCCGCGCGTCCGCTGGTCACGACGGGAGAACTCGCCCGCGTGGTGCGCCGCGCACTGGGCCACAAGCCGCACGACAAGAAAGACCCGGCAACCCGCACCTTCCAGGCCGTGCGTGTCCATGTGAACGACGAGCTGGGCGAACTGGAAGCCGGGCTTGCCGCTGCCGAGGCGCTGCTGGGCGAGGGCGGGGTGCTGGCGGTGGTCAGCTTCCACAGCCTTGAAGACCGCATGGTCAAGCAGTTCCTGCGCGCTGGCAGCAGCGCGGGCCGGGCTGTTTCGCGCCACCTGCCGGGGGAAATCCCCGGTCCCCCGCCCACCTTTACGCAAGTGTCCAAGGCTATTCGTCCCACAGAGGTCGAAATTGCCCGCAACCCCCGCGCCCGTTCATCCACCTTGCGCCATGCGATTCGCACCGGCGCACCAGCCAGGAGCCTCGCCGCATGATGAACAGCTCTCAGGCCCGTTCGCTGGGCTGGGCCGCCGTGCTGGCGATCTGCTTTGCACTGGTGGTGGTGCTCAGCTTCAAGGTGCATGCGGTGAAAAGCGAAGTGCTGCTGGCCGAACGCCAGCTGATCGCGCTTGAGCGCGAGACGCTGCTGCTGGAAACCGAGTTCGAGACCCGTTCCAGCCAGCGCCAGCTGGCCGAATGGAACACCGTCGAATTCGGCTATGCCGCGCCGCGCGCCGGGCAGTTCCTCGATGGCGAGCGCCAACTCGCCAGCCTTGGTGAAGTGCGCGGCCCCGGCGCGCCTTCGCCGATCCGTCTGGCGCGCGCTGAAACGGCCGATGGCGAAGCCACGGCCGCCGCGCCGGAGGCTCCGATGCGTTCGCCGGTTTCGGGCGCTGCTGTCACGCTGGCGTCCGCCGGGGGCGAGAAGGATGCAGGGGCGGTGTTCACGCAGGCCTTCGGCGACTTCCTGATCGAAGCCTCCCCGATCCGGCCTGCGCGCGCCGAAGTGCTCCGTTCGCCCAAGGCTGCTGCCGCGCCGGGAACGGGCGAATGAACATGATGGCGGCGCAGTTTGCTGCCCCCCTGAGCATCAGTGCTGCCACGCCTGTCATCCCTGCCGGACGGTTGCCCAGTGTTGGCCTGCGGTCGCAATTGCTGTGGGCCGCGCGGGTGCGGGTCTTGTGGCTGGTGGGCGGGTTTGCAGCGCTGGCGCTGATTGCGCTGCTGCGGATCATCTCGCTCGGCCTGGTGGGCCAGGCGCCGACCCGCACCAGTCTGGAAGATGCGCTGCTGCCACCGCGCGGCGAGATCACCGATCGCAACGGCGCGCCGCTGGCGCGGGCGTTTCCGGCCTATGCCTTGTGGTTTGACCCCAAGGCCATGGGCGATAGCGGTGCGCCGCTGGTGCGCAGCCCGCAGGCTGTCGCCAATGATCTGAAAGCGATTTTCCCTGATATCAACGCGGCTCGCATGGCACGGCGGCTGGCGTCTGGGCAGGCCGGCTATCTGCGCCGCCGGATCCTGCCGGAAGAAGCCAACCGCGTATTTGCACTGGGCGAGATTGCCCTGGAAATCCCGCGTGAGACAGACCGCTATTACCCGCAAGGGACGCTGGCTGCGCATGTGCTGGGCTATGTCGTCGAGGACAAGGGCGGTCAGGTCGGGATGGAGCAAGTGCTGGAAGGGCGCCTAAGCCATCCTGACAAGCGCGACACCCCGGTCGCCTTGTCGATCGATGTGCGCGTGCAAGGCGCGCTTGAGGATGAACTGCGGCGCGGCATGCTCGCCACCAATGCGATTGGCGCTGCCGGACTGGTGCTGGATGTCGACACCGGCGAAGTGATGGCGCTGGCAAGCTTGCCCGAATTCGATCCCAACACCGCTGGCGCAGCCGGGGCGACCAACGTGTTCAACCGCGCCACCAATGGCGTCTTCGAACTGGGTTCGACCTTCAAGCCGCTCAGCGTGGCGGCCGCGATTGATGCCGGCGTGGTGCGCGATCTCGGCAAGGCGTGGGACGCAACCCCGGTGGAAATCGGCCGCCGCACGATCAAGGACCTGCATCCCAAGGGTGCCAGCCTGAACGTGCCGCAGGCGTTGGTCTATTCCTCGAACACTGTCACCGCCCGCGTCGCCGATGCGCTGGGGCCGGAACGCCTGCGCCAGAACATGATTGATCTGGGCATGGACCGCCGCCCCTTCATCGAACTGCCTGCCAAGGGCAAGCCGATCTGGCCGCAGGGTCCGTGGAGCCGGATCACCAACATGACCGTCAGCTATGGCCACGGCCTTGCCGTAACGCCGCTGCATCTTGCCAGCGCCTATGCGGCGATGGTCAATGGCGGGATCTGGCGCCCGGCCACCCTGATGAAGCTCGCGCCTGCCGACGTGCCGCGCGGGCGGCGGGTGTTCAAGGAATCGACCTCGTCGAAGATGCGCCAGATGCTGCGCATGATCTCGCTGTATGGCACCGGCAAAAGCGCCGATGCCCCCGGTTACCGCGTGGGCGGCAAGACGGGCTCTGCCGAAAAGGCCGGGCGCGGCGGCTATAACAAGACCTCGCTGGTGTCCTCCTTTGCCGCCGCCTTCCCGATGGATGCGCCGCGTTATGTGGTGGTGGTGGTGGTGGACGAACCCAAGGGCACGGTTGCCAGCAGCTTTCAGCGCACCGCCGCTTTCACGGCCGCGCCGGTGGTGGGCCGGCTGGTTCCGCGCATCGGCCCGATGCTCGGCGTTGCGCCCGACGACAGCCGCGATGTCGACATTTCCGATCTTCGCTATCTGGTGGACAGAGGCAAATGAGGCTGGACGAGCTGCTCTCGAAGGCCGGGATGCCGGATGCGGGTGTGGGTGCGGGCACGGCGGCGGTCACCGGCTTTGCCATTGACCATCGCAAGGTAGCCCCCGGCACGGTGTTCGGCGCGTTCCAGGGCGCGAGCGTGAACGGCGAGGATTTCATTGCCGCGGCTATTGCAGCAGGCGCAGTTGCCGTGGTCGCCCGGCCCGAGGCCGCCGTGACCGGCGCGCTCCACATTGCGGATGCCAACCCGCGCCGGGCCTTTGCGCGCCTCGCCGCCGGGTTCTTCAGCCCGGTGCCGCCTGTGCTGGTTGCTGTCACCGGCACCAATGGCAAGACCTCCTGCGCCGAGATGACCCGCCAGATCTGGCGCATGGCGGGCGAGCGCGCGGCCAGCATCGGCACGCTGGGCGTCACCACGCCGGACGGCAGTATCGCCACCGGCCTGACCACGCCCGATATCGTCACCTTCCTGGCCAACATGGCAGGCCTTGCACGCGAGGGCGTGACCCATGTGGCCTACGAAGCGTCGAGCCACGGCCTCGACCAGTATCGCAACGAGGGCTTGGTGGTCAGCGCCAGCGCCTTCACCAACTTCAGCCGCGATCATCTCGATTATCATGGCACGATGGAGGCCTATTTCGCGGCCAAGATGCGGCTGTTCACTGAAGTCGTCGCCCCCGGCAGCCCTGCGATCATCCATGATGCCGGCGATGGTTCGGAGTGGACGGCCAAGGCAATTGCGCAGGCTGAGGCGCGCGGCCTTAAGGTTCTCACTGTCGGGGAGGGCGGGCACTTCCTGCGCCTTGTCTCTCGTGAACCTGGACAATTGGGGCAGGTTCTTCACATCGAACATGACGGCGCGGCGCGAAAGGTCAGCCTGCCGCTCATCGGTGCCTATCAGGCGGCCAACGCGCTGGTTTCGGCGGGCCTCGCGCTGGCGACCGGGGTTGCGCCAGGCACGGTGTTTGACGCGCTCGCCCGGCTGCAACCCGTGCGCGGACGGTTGGAGCGGGCCGCGCTCAATCCGGCAGGCGCGCCCGCCTATGTCGATTATGCGCACACCCCCGATGCGCTGGAGGCGGCGATTGCCGCGCTGCGCCCGCATGTGGCAGAGGGCGGCAGGCTGATCGTGGTGTTCGGCGCAGGCGGAGACCGCGATGCGGGCAAGCGTCCGCAGATGGGCGCGGTTGCCGCGCGCGCCGCTGACATTGCCATCGTCACTGACGACAACCCCCGCAGCGAAGATCCCGCCGCCATCCGCGCGGCCATCATGGCAGGCGCGGGCGCCAATACCGGCGCAATCGCCAGAGAAATCGGGGGTCGCCGCGCTGCCATTGCTGCGGCAATTGGGGAAGCCGGGCCGCGCGATATTGTGCTGATCGCCGGCAAGGGCCACGAACAGGGACAAATATTCGGGTCAGGAGAAAACATGCGGATCGAAGCCTTCGATGATGTCGAAGTCGCGCGCGAATGTGCAGGAGGCCAATGCGGATGAACGCGCCTGTCGCTCACCCGATGCTGCACCATTGGTCCGTTACGCCGCGCGACGCGCTGCCGATGGCGCTGTGGACCGCAGCCGAGATTGCAGCCGCAACAGGCGGGGTCGCCAGCCATGACTTTCAGGCCTCGGGCGTCGAGATGGATTCGCGCGATGTGAAGCCGGGCGATGTCTTTGTCGCGTTGAAGGGCGAGGCGATGGACGGCCACCGGTTCTTGGACGCCGCTTTCCAGAAGGGCGCAGTGGCCGCGATCACGGACCGCCCGGTCGATTATCCCCATGTGCTGGTCGCCGACACCACCGCCGCACTCCACGCGCTCGCTCATGCCGCACGCGACCGCGCGGCAGATGCGGTGCGGATCGGTGTCACCGGATCGGTCGGCAAGACAGGGATGAAGGAAGCGATCTTCGCCTGTCTTGACCGCGCCAGCCGGGGCGCAGCGCATCGCAGCGTGCGCAGCTACAACAATCACGTTGGCGTCCCCCTCAGTCTTGCCCGGATGCCTGCGCGCGCCAAGTTCGGTGTGTTCGAGATGGGCATGAACCATCAGGGCGAAATCGCCCCGCTGGCCGCTCATGCCCGCCCGCACGTCGCGCTCATCACCACCATCGCGCCCGCGCATATCGAAAACCTCGGCAGTCTTGAGGCGATCGCGGACGAGAAATCGCAGATCTTTACCGGCCTCGTGCCCGGCGGGGTGGCGATCATTCCGGCGGATAGCGAATGGGCGGCCCGCATGATCGCCCATGCCAAGGCCTGCGGCGCACAGGTTGTCACCTTCGGCCGCGACCGGACCGCAGATGTCCGGCTGCTCGACGCGATTCCGGCGGCAGGCGGATCGGGATCATTGGTGACCGCCGATCTGGGGGACCGGCGGATCTGTTACACCATTGCCGAGCCGGGCGAGCACTGGATCGTCAATTCACTGGGCGTCATGGCGGCGGTGCGCGCTGCGGGCGGCGATCTGGCCAGCGCCGGGCTGGCCCTCGCTGAAATGGGCGGGCTGAAGGGCCGGGGCGCACGTCACACGCTTGATGTCGCCGGTGGCAGTGCGCTGCTGATCGACGAGAGCTATAACGCCAATCCCGCCTCGATGCGCGCCACGCTGGCCGCGCTGGCAGCGACGCCTGCAACCCGCCGCATTGCGGTGCTGGGTTCGATGAAGGAACTGGGCGATTTTGCCGATGGCTTCCACCGCCAGCTGGCCCAGCCGCTGACCGAAGCCGGCGTCACGCATGCCATTCTTGTGGGGCCCGAAATGCTCAGCCTCGCCGACGAGTTGGGGAAAGTCTCTGCCCTGCCGCTTGGCAAGGGACCAAGCTTCACGCATTGCGATGGGCCAGACCAGGCGATTGCGGCGCTTGGGCAGTATGGTCTCGCCCATAATGATGCGGTGCTGGTGAAGGGGTCCAATTCGGTCGGCCTTGGCAAGCTGGTGTCGCATTTTACCGATCAAGCCCGCGCAGGAACTGCAACGGCACACTGAGGCCCGCGGTGGCGGCGCCAAAGGATTATTGAATGCTGTATCTGCTTGCCGAGTGGCTTGGCTTCGAAGGCATCCTCAATCTGGTGCGCTACCAGAGCTTCCGCGCGGGCGCGACGCTGATGACGGCGCTGGTGATCGGGTTGCTGATCGGCGAGCGCTTCATCAATTTTCTGCGTGTGCGCCAGGGCAAGGGTCAGCCGATCCGGCTGGACGGCCCGCAATCGCACCTCGCCAAGCGCGGCACGCCGACCATGGGCGGTTTGCTGATCCTGACCGCGCTGACAGCGGCGATGCTGCTCTGGATGGATCTTTCCAGCCCCTTCGTGTGGGCGTGCATGGCGGTGACGATCGGCTTCGGGGTCATCGGTTTCCTTGATGATTACGACAAGGTCTCCAAAAACAGCCACGCGGGCGTGCCGGCGCGGGTGCGGCTGCTGGGTGAATTCGTGGTGGCGGGCGTCGCCAGCTGGCTGATCGTCAGCCAGATCAACACCAATCTCTACCTGCCGTTCCTGACCGGGGTGAGCATCCCGCTGGGGCCGTTCTATTACGTCTTTGCCGCCTTCGTGATTGTGGGTGCGGGCAACGCGGTGAACCTGACGGACGGGCTGGATGGCCTTGCGATCATGCCGGTGATTATTGCGGCCGGCACTTTCGCCATCATCGCCTATCTGGTGGGCCGGGCGGATTTCAGCGATTATCTGGGCATTCCGCATGTCCCGGGCGCGGGCGAGCTGGCGATTTTCTGCGCGGCGATCATGGGCGCGGGGCTGGCCTTCCTGTGGTTCAATGCGCCGCCTGCTGCGGTGTTCATGGGCGATACCGGTAGCCTTGCACTGGGCGGCGCGCTGGGCGCGATTGCCGTGGCAAGCCACCATGAGGTGGTTCTCGGCATTGTCGGCGGCTTGTTCGTGCTGGAAGCGGTCAGCGTGATTGTGCAGGTGTTCTGGTTCAAGCGCACAGGGCGCCGGGTGTTCAAGATGGCGCCGATCCACCATCACTTCGAACAACTCGGTTGGAGCGAGAGCAAGGTTGTCATCCGGTTCTGGATCATCGCCATCGTGCTCGCGCTGATCGGTCTTTCCACACTGAAACTGCGATAGGAGAGGGCAGGGTCACGTGATTACCTCCCCCGCCTTCAAGGGAAAGCGTTACGCGGTGCTCGGTCTGGCGCGGTCGGGCGCGGCCGCCGCCGAGGCGCTGCTGGCGAGCGGGGCGGAGGTGGTCGCCTGGGATCGCCAGCCCCATGCGCGCGAGCCGTTTGAAGGGCGCTGCCGGCTGATCGATCCGCTGGAGCTGGATCTTACCGGCTTTGCCGGTGTGGTGGTTTCGCCGGGCGTGCCACTCAACAATCATCCGATCGGGCCGCATACCTGGCAATATGGCTTGCCGGTGATCGGCGATATTGAACTGTTCGCGGCGGCCCGCGCCCATCTGCCGCCGCACCGTGTGGTCGCCATCACCGGCACCAACGGCAAATCCACCACCACCGCGCTCGTCCATCACATTCTGCAAACCGCAGGCGTGCCAAGCCTGATGGGCGGCAATATCGGCGATCCCATCATGGGGCAGGCGGCGCTGCCGGAAGGCGGCGTCTATGTGCTCGAATTGTCGAGCTTCCAGATCGACCTGACGTTTACGCTCGATTGCGACGTTGCCGCGCTGACCAACATCACGCCAGATCATCTGGACCGCTATGCCGATTTTGCGGCCTATGCGGCCTCAAAGGAGCGATTGTTCCAGATGCAGGCCAGCGGCACCGCCATCATTTGTGCGGAGGACGCACCCAGCCGCGCTATCGCTGACCGGGTCAAGGCCGCGGGCAAGCCGCTGGTGCGGGTGAGCACCGCCGATCTTGATGCTGGCGGGCTGGCGTCAGGGCGCTCGCCCTCGCTGGCCGGGCCGCACAATGCCCAGAATGCTGCCGTTGCCGTGGCCATCTGCCGCCAGCTTGGCCTTGAAGACGCGCAGATCGCCCAGGGGCTCGCCAGCTATCGCGGCCTGCCGCACCGGATGGAACGGGTGTGCGAGGCGCGGGGCGTGATCTACATTAACGACAGCAAGGCGACCAACGCCGCCTCGGCTGCCCCTGCGCTCGCGGCCTTCCCACCCGATCCTGCTATCAACGATGGTGCTCCCCGCATCCACTGGATTGTCGGCGGCCTGCCCAAAGAGGATGGCCTTGGAGCCTGCGCCGATCACCTTGGCAATGTGGCGGCTGCCTATACCGTGGGTGAGGCGGGGCCGATGTTTGCTGAATTGCTGGAAGGCCGCGTGCTGACCCACCGCTGCGAACTCATCAGCGAAGCCGTGCGCCGCGCCGAAGAAGCCGCGCGCCCGGGCGAAGTCGTGCTGCTGAGCCCTGCTTGCGCCAGCTATGACCAGTTTCGCGATTATGAAAAGCGCGGCCACCATTTCCGCCAGATGGTCGGGGTGCTGACCGGCTGCGACACCGCCAGCAGCGATAGCGCCGCCAGCCGGAGCATCCTGCCATGACGCTGCCGGCCTATTCGCCGGTCAGCCGCTCGGCTGGCAATTACCTGCCCCCTGTTCCGATCCAGCGGCGCTGGCGTGATGGACTGCGGATCTGGTGGCGCGAGATCGACCGCGTGCTGCTGTTGCTGATCGCGCTGCTGATGGCGATCGGCATGGTCGCGGTCGCCGCCGCGTCGCCAGCCAGCGCTGACCAGTTGTCCACCGCGAAAGAACGGGTCGCCGACTTCATGTTCTTCAAGCGCCATGTCGTGTTCCAGTTGATGGGCCTGACACTGATGATCGGCCTGTCGTTCCTGAGCCGCGATTCCGCCCGGCGGTTGGGCATTCTGGTGGGCGCGGTGATGCTGGCGTTGCTGTTTGTGGTCCCCATCATCGGTGAGGAAAAGAACGGCGCCAAGCGCTGGATCAATGTCGGGATGAGCTTGCAGCCGTCCGAGTTTCTGAAGCCGGGCTTTGCAATCATCTGCGCCTGGGTGCTGAGCTGGCGCCTGCGCGATCCGGGTTTGCCGGTGATCGTCTATGTCAGTGCGCTGATGGGTCTGATTGCCGGGCTGCTGATGCTGCAACCCAATCTGGGCGATGCGATCCTGTTCGGCGGGATCTGGCTGGTGATGGTGCTGCTGGCGGGCATGCCGTGGCAGCGCATCGCCGCGCTGGGCGGGATAGCGGTCGTGGGGCTCAGCCTTGCTTATGTGTTCTATGACAATGCCCGCCACCGCATTGACGGGTTTCTGGGCGGGGGCACGGCGTTCGATCAGGTCGATCTGGCGCAGCGCACCATCACCGCGGGCGGGTGGACCGGCACCGGATTGTGGCTGGGCATCCGCAAGATGAACCTGCCCGAGGCGCACACCGATTACATCTTCTCGGTGATCGGGGAGGAGTTCGGGCTGATCATGTGCGCGATCATCGTGCTGCTTTATTGCGGGCTGGTGCTGCGTGCGCTGACACGGCTGGTGGGCGAGGACAATCTGTTCGCCTTGCTGGCGGCGGCGGGCCTGATAACGCAGTTCGGCGGGCAGGCCTTCATCAACATTCTGGTGAACCTCAAGCTGTTCCCGTCCAAAGGCATGACGCTGCCACTGATTTCCTACGGCGGCTCATCGACACTGGCGGTGTGCTTTACGCTTGGGCTATTGCTGGCAATCACCCGGCGCAACCCGTTCCTCGCCCGAGACGGCGGGGGGCTGCGCGACCTGATTGAACGCAAGGAACCCGGCGCATGACCAGCAGCAGTTTCAGTTCCGGTCCGAACGGTGCTTCACGCCATTATGTGCTGGCCGCAGGCGGCACAGGCGGGCACCTGATCCCGGCTTTCGCACTGGCGAGCGAACTTCATGCGCGCGGACATCACGTCGCGCTGATCACCGATGATCGCGGCGCGGCGATCCCGGGCAAGCCTGATTTTCTCACCGCCCACGTTCTGCCCGCCGGGCGTTTCGGCAAGAACCCGCTGGGCTGGCCAGCCGGCATCCGCGCGGTGCTGGAAGGCCGCGCAATGGCGCTGCGTCTGTTCGATGCGTTCGAGCCGTCGGCGACCATCGGCTTTGGCGGTTATCCCGCCTTGCCCGCCCTGCTGGCGGCAACGGCGGCCAAGCTGCCGAGCATTGTGCATGAACAAAACGCCGTGCTGGGCCGCGTCAACCGCCTGCTGGCGGGCCGGGTCGACGCGATTGCAACGTCTTATGATGAAGTCGACCGGCTCAACCCCAAGCACGCAGGCAAGGTGCGCCTGACCGGCAACCCGGTGCGCGCCGAGGTGCTGGCCCTGCGCGACAAGGATTTTCCGTCCTTCACCGATGAAAGCCTGCTGCGCATTCTGGTGACGGGCGGATCACAGGGCGCGCGGGTGCTGTCCGAGGTCGTGCCTGATGGCCTTGCGATGCTGCCCCCTGCGCTGCGGCAGCGCTTGCAGGTGACCCAGCAATGCCGGCCCGAGGATCTGGAGGCCGTGCGCACGCGCTATGCCAGCCACGATATTCCGGCTGAACTGGGCACCTATTTTGAAGACATGCACGAACGGCTGGCCGACGCGCACCTGTTTATCGGCCGGGCGGGCGCTTCGACGATTGCGGAACTGACAGCGGTGGGCCGCCCGGCGATCCTGATCCCGCTGCCGATCGCGACTGACGATCACCAGGCGGTCAACACGCGCGAGATGGTGCGCGCAGGCGGCGCGCGGATGATCCGGCAGGAGGCGTTCCAGCCCAAGGAGCTCGCCAAGCAGATCCAGGCGATGGCGATGAACCCCGCCAGCCTCGCCAACGCAGCGCATTGCGCCTTCAATTGCGGACGCCCCGAAGCAGCGAAAGACCTCGCCGATCTGGTTGAGAGCATGAGCGGGATTGATCTGATGGACGTGATCCGCATGGGCGAGACAAACCCCCGCGCGGCGCAGGCCGCTGCCCGTCCCCAGACCGCGACCCGCAAAGCTGCGAAGGATCGGGCTGAACCATGAAGGGCGTTGGCACAGACATCGGGACCATCCATTTCGTCGGCATCGGCGGGATCGGCATGTCCGGCATTGCCGAGGTGATGCGCAACCTCGGCTACACCGTGCAAGGATCGGACATTTCCGAAGGCCCCAGCGTCGAACGCCTGCGCGCGCGCGGGATCACGGTGCATATCGGCCATGCCCGCGAGAATGTGGAGGGCGTGGCCGTGGTCGTCACCTCCACCGCGGTGCGCCGGACCAACCCCGAAGTCGCCGCCGCGCTGGAAGCCCGCGTCCCCGTGGTGCGCCGGGCGGAGATGCTGGCTGAACTGATGCGGCTCAAATCCACCGTCGCGGTGGCTGGCACGCATGGCAAAACCACCACCACAAGCATGATCGCGACGCTGCTGGACGCCGGCGGGATCGATCCGACCGTCATCAATGGCGGGATTATCGAGCAATATGGCTCCAACGCCCGCCTCGGCGATAGCGACTGGATGGTGGTCGAAGCCGACGAGAGCGACGGCAGCTTTCTGCGATTGGACGGCACCATTGCCGTGGTCACCAATATCGATCCCGAACACCTCGATCACTACGGTGATTTCGACGGGGTGAAGCGCGCCTTCGTGGAGTTCATCCACAACGTCCCTTTCTACGGCGCGGCGGTGCTGTGCGTCGATCACCCGGTGGTGCAGGCCGTGATCGGCGACGTGCGCGACCGCAAGGTCGTGACCTACGGCTTCTCGCTGCAAGCCGATATTTGCGGCGTCAATGTCCGCAGCGCCGAGGGCGGCAACAGCTTCGATGTGATCGTGCGTCAGCGCGGACTTGAAGACCGCCGGATCGAGGGTGTGCACCTGCCCATGCCCGGGCGCCATAACGTCCAGAATGCGCTCGCTGCGATCGCAGTTGCGATCGAAATGGGGTGCACGGATGATGTGATCCGCACCGGCTTTGCCCGGTTTGGCGGCGTGCGGCGGCGGTTCACCAAGGTCGGCAGCATCGCCGTGCATGGCGGCGCGGTGACGGTGATTGATGATTACGCCCACCACCCGGTCGAAATCCGCGCCGTGCTCAGCGCGGCGCGTGAGGCTGTGGCGGGCACCGATGGCCGGGTGATCGCGGTCGCCCAGCCGCACCGCTATTCACGCCTCAATGATCTGATGGACGCCTTTCAATCCTGCTTCGACGATGCTGATGTCGCCTATGTCGCGCCGGTCTATCCGGCGGGTGAGGAGCCGATCCCGGGCGTCGATCACGCCGCGTTGGTGGCAGGCATGAAAGCGCGGGGCCACCGGGCCGCGCGCGAGATTGCGGGGGCCGAGGCGCTGGCCGAGGCGCTGGCGGGCGAGATCCAGCCGGGCGATATGGTTGTGTGCCTTGGTGCGGGCGATATCACCCGCTGGGCGGCGGGCCTTGCACCTGCGATCACCGCCAAGCAGGGCGCGGCATGAACCAGCCCGGCGACAGTTACGAATTTGACAGCGGTGCTGCCCCGACCTGCGCGGTGGAAGGCGGGGTATCCGCGCCCGTGCCGCTCGAAGGTATTCGCGGCAAGCTGACCTGCAAGGCGCCGCTTGCGCCCTATACCTGGTTCAAGACCGGCGGGCCTGCCGACTGGCTGTTTGAGCCTGCAGATATGGCCGATCTCACGCTGTTTCTTGAACGGCTGGGCGGGGAAATCCCGGTGATGGCACTGGGCCTCGGCTCGAACATGATCGTGCGTGATGGCGGGGTTCCGGGCGTGGTGGTGCGGCTGGGCAAGGCCTTTGCGGGCGTCCAGCATACGGGCGAGCTGGAACTGACCTGCGGCGGCGGGGCGAGCGGCATTCTGGTTGCCTCGACCGCGCGCGACCTCGGCATTGCGGGGCTTGAGTTTCTGCGCGGCATCCCCGGCACGGTTGGCGGCTTTGTGCGGATGAACGGCGGTGCCTACGGGCGCGAAGTGGCCGATGTGCTGCTGGATTGCGCGGTGATCCTGCACGATGGCAGCTTCATAACGCTGACCGCCGAGGAACTCGAATATTCCTACCGCCATTCCGCTCTGCCTGACGGGGCAATTGTGGTGTCGGCGCGTTTTCGTGGCCACCCCGGCGATCCCAAAGCCATCGGCGCGGAGATGGACCGCATCGCTGCCGCACGCGAGGCGAGCCAGCCGCTGCGCACCAAGACGGGCGGTTCGACCTTCAAGAACCCCGATGGCCACAAGGCGTGGGCCCTGGTCGATGCAGCCGGATGCCGCGGCCTCGCGCTGGGCGGCGCGCAGGTCAGCGAGAAGCACACCAACTTCCTCATCAACACCGGCTCCGCCACCAGCGCCGATATCGAAGGGCTGGGCGAGCTGGTGCGCGACAAAGTCTATGCCCATTCCGGCGTCAGTCTCGAATGGGAAATCCAGCGGGTGGGGCGGCCGTGATGCATGCACCAACACCCGTTTGCCCTGAGCTTGTCGAGGGGCCGTCCTACTTTCACAACACGTCCAAAGTGACGTGCAGGGCTTCGACAATCTCAGCCCGAACGGAATTGAATGATGTTTGATAATCCCCTCCACGTCGCGGTCCTGATGGGCGGTTGGGCCAATGAACGCCCCGTGTCGTTGACCAGCGGCGCGGGCGTAGCCGATGCGCTGGAGAGCAAGGGCCACCGCGTCACCCGGATTGACATGGGCCGCGATGTCGCGCTCAGGCTCCACGAAGCCAAGCCCGATGTCGTGTTCAACGCGCTCCACGGCGTGCCGGGGGAGGACGGGACGGTGCAGGGGATGCTCGACCTGATGGGGCTGCCCTACACCCATTCGGGCCTCGCCACCTCGGTGATCGCGATCGATAAGCAGTTGACCAAGCAGGCGCTGGTGCCACACGGCATCCCCATGCCCGGCGGGCGGATCGTGACGCGCGAGGAACTCTACGCGCGCGACCCGCTGCCGCGTCCCTATGTGCTGAAGCCGGTCAATGAAGGCTCGTCCGTCGGCGTCGCCATCGTCACGGCGGACAGCAATGTCGGCAACCCGATCAGCCCGGACGCGCGCGGCCCTTGGCAGGAATTCGCCGAATTGCTCGCGGAGCCCTTCATCAAGGGCCGCGAACTGACGGCGGCTGTGCTCGATGGCCCCGATGGTCCGCGCGCGCTCGGTGTGACTGAACTGGTGGTCGCAAGCGGCTTCTACGATTACGAGAACAAGTACACTGCGGGGCGCACCGAACACATTTTCCCCGCGCAGCTTCCGCCTGAAATCACCGCCCTGTGCGAGGCCTATGCGGTCAAGGCGCATCAGGTGCTGGGCTGCCACGGCACCAGCCGCACCGATTTCCGCTGGGATGACGAGGCGGGCGAGGACGGGCTGTTCGTGCTCGAAACCAACACCCAGCCGGGTATGACACCGCTCAGTCTCGTGCCCGAACAGGCGGCGGGGCGGGGTATCCCTTATGCCGATCTGGTCGAGATGCTGGTAGCCGAGGCGCTTCGGGTGCATGGGGCAAAGGGCAAGGGTCACAAGCGAAAGGGGGGCAGCGATGGCACAGCAGATCCGGCGTAACGGCACCTCCGGCGTACGGCGCGCGGCCAAGGCGCAAAGCCGCAGCCTCACCGCCCAGCGTGCGCGTGGGCAGGCGAGCGGGTTTATCGACCGGGCGATGGGGCTTTTGCCCTTCACCGAGGAACAGTGGAGCCGCATCTGGCTGGCCATGATCATCGGTACCGGGGTGGGCGCCGCCTTCGTGATTGCGAGCCTTGCAGGCGTGCCAGCCCTCGCGCAGGCACAGGTCGCAGCGATTGCTGCCGATGCGGGGTTTGAAGTGCGCCATGTCCGCGTGACCGGCACGGCGCGGATGGACGAACAGCAGGTTTATGCCCGCGCGCTCGCCACCCGCAATCAGGCGATGCCGGATGTTGATATCGCCAAGCTGCGGGCCGAACTGCGCGCGCTGCCCTGGGTAAAAGATGCGCGGGTTTCGATCCAGCTGCCCCACACCCTGGCCATCGACATTGTCGAACGCACGCCGCATGCCGTGCTGGAAAAGGCCGACCGGCTGGTGCTGATCGACCAGACCGGGGTGGAACTTGAACCGGTAGCCCCCGCCAAGGCCAAGGGGATGCTGCGGCTGGCCGGGCCGGGCGCGGGGCGGCAGGCACCGGCGCTGGAGTCGCTGCTGGCTGTCGCGCCCGCGCTGACCCCCAAGATCGAAGCTGCCGAGTGGGTCGGCAACCGCCGCTGGAACCTGACCTTTGCCACCGGGCAATTGCTGGCGCTGCCTGAAGGCGAAGTCGAGGCCGCGACCGCACTGGTCAAGTTTGCGCGGCTGGACGGCAAGAACCGGCTGCTTGGCGGCAAGGTGCTGGCTTTTGATATGCGCACACCGCCGCGCTTGTATCTGCGGTTGCCCGATGCGGTCGGCAAGCCCAAGGTCGTTGCAGCGGACGAACAGGGGGAGCCGATCTGATGGCATCACGGGCACCTGCACAGCGCCGTCTGGCGCGCACTTATGCGGCGGTCAATGTCGGCAGTTTCCGCATCTCGGCGATGATCATGGGCGAGACCGAGAACGGCGAATTGCAGGTGCTCGGCAGCGGTCACCGTGCCAGTGCGGGGGTCAAGCGCGGCTATGTCACCGACATGGCGGCTGCCGCCCATGCGATCCGCGATGCGGTGGAGCGCGCCGAAAAAAGCGCGAACACTCCTGTGCGCAGCGTCTGGATCGCTTGCGCCGGTGCAGGGCTGGCCAGTCATGTCGTGGCGGTCGATATCGAAATCGGCGGGCGGCGGATCGAGGACGAGGATGTCGAAGCGCTGCTGATCGAGGCGCAGGACATGATCCAGCCCGATGGCCGCCGCGTGCTCCATGCCCAGCCTGCGCACTACACGCTCGACGGGGCCCACGGCGTTGCCAATCCGCGCGGGCTTCATGCTGAACGGCTGGGGGTGGATATCCACGTGATGCTGGCGGATGGCGCGCCGGTCCGAAACCTCACCGAAGCGGTGCAGAACGCGCATCTCGAAGTCGAAGGCGTTGTCGCTGCGCCGCTGGCAGCGGGTCACGCCTGCCTGACACCCGAAGAGCGCGAGCTTGGCGTGGCGCTGGTTGAGATTGGCGCGGATATCACCAATGTTGCAGTGTTCGCAGGCGGAATGCTGCTGGGGCTGCATGCGATCCCGATGGGTTCGGCTGGCATCACCGATGCGATTGCCAGCAGC
The DNA here is from genome assembly GCF_002855495.1 of Porphyrobacter sp. TH134. Taxonomy (GTDB): domain Bacteria; phylum Pseudomonadota; class Alphaproteobacteria; order Sphingomonadales; family Sphingomonadaceae; genus Erythrobacter. Next base: position 66,943 of record NZ_PKRO01000003.1, on the reverse strand, counting down.
TTCGGCATCCGCCGCTCTCAGGCGGAACGGCTGAAATGTGTGGCGGGGTCAGCGATTGCCAGCCCGTCAGACAATCGCGAACTGATCCCGGTCAGCGGCCCCGGCGAAAGCGCGGATGGCGCAGCACCCGGCCCGCTGGCGCGCGGGGCGGATGACAAGAACCGGATCGTGCGCGCCGAACTGATCGCTGTGGTGACCCAGCAATTGTCGGTGCTGACGGGCGAGGTCGGCAAGGCATTGAAGACCATGGGTTTCGCCGGCAGCCGGGCGGGGCAGGTGGTGCTGACCGGCGGCGGGGCGGAGCTTGCCGGCATGGCGGATTTCATGCAGGGCGCGCTCGGCCAACCGGTGCGGCTTGGGCGGCCGCCGCAGCTTGTCGGGATGCCCGAAGCGCACCACGCGCCTGGCTTCGCAACGCTGGCGGGGCTGTGTCTTTATGCGGCGGACGACCCGGTCGATATCCGCGCTGTGGGTGCGGGCCGCGCCGGCGTATACAAGGCCTTCACGCGCGAAAGCGGCATCTCGGCGCTGATCGCGCGCTTGTTCCGGGCGCTGAAAGAGTATTTTTGACGCAGCGGTGCTGTGGATAAGGGTTAAGCCGCTATAAAATGTGTATCATGATTATGTCACAGACGCGCTATGCGGGGTACGTGGTAAGGATACCGCGTTTCCGCGCCGGGAGGATCAGCAGATGAGCATCAATATCGGACCCGCAGCGAGCGACGACCTGCGCCCGCGCATTACCGTCATCGGGATTGGCGGGGCCGGTGGCAACGCGATTGCCAACATGATCGCTGCTGAGATCGAAGGTGTCGAGTTCATCGTCGCCAACACCGACGCGCAGGCCTTGAGCAGTTCGCCGGCTGAACGCCGCATCCAGCTGGGCCCGGATATCACTGGCGGGCTTGGCGCAGGCGCGCGGCCCGAAGTGGGCAAGGCCGCTGCTGAAGAAACGGTTGCGGACATCGAAAAGGCGCTGGAAGGCGTCAACATGTGCTTTATCGCCGCCGGTATGGGCGGGGGCACCGGCACCGGCGCCGCGCCCGTGATCGCCGAAGCCGCGCGCCGCATGGGCGTGCTGACCGTGGGTGTCGTCACCAAGCCGTTCCTGTTTGAAGGCACGCGCCGGATGCGCGCTGCCGAAGCCGGGATCGAAGAGCTTCAGGCCCATGTCGATACGCTGATCGTCATCCCCAACCAGAACCTGTTCCTGGTCGCCAAGGCGGAAACCACCTTCAAGGAAGCCTTCCAGCTGGCCGACGAAGTGTTGCAGCAGGGTGTGCGGTCGATCACCGATCTGATGACCATGCCCGGCCTCATCAACCTCGACTTTGCCGACGTGCGTTCGGTCATGAGCGAGATGGGCAAGGCGATGATGGGCACCGGCGAGGGTGAGGGCGAGAACCGCGCGCTCGACGCGGCCGAGCAAGCCATCGCCAACCCGCTGCTCGACGGGGTCAGCATGGCGGGCGCCAAGGGCGTCATCATTTCGATCATCGGCGGCGAAGACATGCGCCTGCTCGAAGTTGATGAAGCCGCCAACCATATCCGCGAACTGGTTGATGAAGACGCCAACATCATCTGGGGCAGCGCTTTCAATCCCGACTTGAAGGGCAAGATCCGCGTTTCGGTGGTGGCCACCGGGATCGAGCAAAGCGCTATCGGCCAGTCCGAACGCTCGCAGCCGGTCTCGCTCGGCGGTGCGCGCGCGCCCAAGCGCCCTGTGCTGGAATTGTCTGAAGACGAGGGCATGGTCGAACTGCCGCCGCAGCCTGCTCCGGCCCCTGCCCCAGCGGCCCCGGCCGCCAGTTTCAGCCCGGCGGCTTCCGCCTCGGTGAGCTATGGCAACGACATGCTCGACCTTGGCGCCGAGGACGAGGACGCCGAGGAGGATGGCGATTTTCCGACCGCTGCGCCGTTCGACCTGACCGGTATGCAGGCTGGTGATGATTATGGCGAGGAATATGACGACGATGTCGATGGCATCGTCGATCCGCTGGCGGGCCTGCGCGGTGTGGACGATGCGCCGGGTGCTGGCTTTGTCGCGAATGCTGGCGGTGCGGCGCCGACGCGCGAAGATCCGCTTGATCTGGATGATGGTTACACGCCCTATTCCAACGCGGACGAGCCTGATGACGGTCCCTTGCAGGATGACCTGCTGGCCAATGCAGACCGGCTTGCGGCGGACAATCGCCCGGTCGAGGCCCGGCTTGGTGGCGGGCGGCGGCGCGGTCTGCTCGGCGGCGGCGCCGAAGGTGCTGGCAGTGGCGGCGGCAGTGCCGGCGGTGCGGCCGGCGGCGGCAGCACGCTGTTTGAGCGCATGGCCAATCTGTCACGCAGCAGCTCGCGCGAAGAAGACGATGATGATGACGGCGATGACAGCCCGGCGCTCAGCATCCCGCGCTTCCTCGGGCGGCAGAATAACCAGTAACTCGCCCCCCATGCGCGCTGTCTTTCAGCGCACGTGGGGCGCTGTTTGCCGCATGGCTCGCGTCCCGCTCTGGCGGGACTCAGCAGGCACGTTAAGGCACGCATGATGGCGCCGCGTTCATCTGTTACTTGCGCTCTGGCGATGGGCATGGCCGCGACCTTTGCGGGTCCGGGCACTGCCCGTGCGCAAGAGGTGATTTCGCGCGAGGTCGTCCAGCAGCTGCCTTCGGGCGAGGTGCAGCGGCTCAACCGCGCGCTTGTAGCGCTGGCCCAGACCCCGCGTGATCGCGACGCGCTGATCGAGGCGGGTCAGGCGGCGTTGGGGGTCGATGATCTTGAAGCGGCGATCGGCTTTTTTGGCCGGGCGGCTGAGGTTGACCCCGGTCATTCTGGCGCGGCGCAGGGGCTGGCTTCGGTCTATCTGCGGGCCGGCCGCGCGGGAGAGGCGCTGGTCCAGTTTGACCGGGCTTTGGCCGCCGGCGTGCCCGAGGCGGCGGTCGCATCGGACCGCGCGCTTACGCTGGATCTGGTGGGCGAACAGCCAGCCGCGCAGGCCGGTTATCTGCGGGCGCTGCAATTCAGTCCCGCCGATGACGAGGCGCGCCGCCGCCTTGCGACCAGCTATGCCATTTCCGGCAATCGCGCGGGGTTTGAAGAGGCCTTGCGCCCGCTGCTCGACAAGCGGGACATGGCGGCCCAGCGCACGCGGGCCTTTGGCCTTGCGATCATGGGCGATAGCGAGCGTGCGACGGCGATTGTCGAACAGGTCATGCCGCGCGATCTGGCAACCCGGCTGGTGCCCTATCTTGGTTACATGCCGCGCCTGACCAAGCCGCAGCAGGCGGCGGCTGCGAATCTCGGCATTTTCCCGCGTGCGGCAGACATCGGCCGCGATGATCCGCGGCTGGCACGTTTTGCTGCCGAGGAACGCGCGGATAACCGCTTGGCGCCCAGCGGTCCGCCGCTCGGTGCGCGTGCCTTGCCTGCGCCTGCGCCAACAGCGGTGGCGGTGCCAGCGCCAACAACCACAGTCTATGCCGAACCGGTTTCCGCGTCGGCGATCGGGTCTGTGCCCCCGCCGGCGCGCGTGGCCACGGTGGCGCCGGTCAACGTGACGACGGCCGCGAGTGCGCCGGGGCCGGTTGCGGCTTCGGTGCCCGCTCCTCTGCTTGCGCCTGCACCACTGCCCGCGCCTCTGCCCGCGCCGCAACCCCTACCGGCACCAGTCCCAGCGCCGCTACCCCAACCGCCGCTCCGGGTCGCCGATGCCTTCGCCGACCTGGGCGCTCCGCTACCCGATGCGCGGGTCAGCGGCGATGCGGTCGATATTTCGCGAATCGCGGTCAAGCGCGAAGCGCCGCCGCCACCTGTCGCCAAGCCGGTGGCCGAAAAACCGAAACCCAAGGAGCCGCCCAAGCCCGTTCACCCCAGCCGCGTCTGGGTGCAGGTGGCAACGGGCCGCAAGATCGATGCGCTGGCGTTTGACTGGCGGCGGATCAGCAAGGAAGGCGGCAAGACGCTTGCCAGCCTCAAGCCCCATACGGCGCGTTGGGGACAGACGAACCGGCTTGTCGTCGGCCCTGTCGCCAGCCGCGACAAGGCCGAGGCCATGGTCCGCGAGCTGAAGGCCAAGGGTCTCGACAGCTTCCTGTGGCTCAGCGATGAAGGCGAGGAAGTTCAGGCGCTTAAGTAACGCCTGGGCGTGATCCCCCACTTTCTTTGCACAGGCTTTGCACAGGTCTGTCCGGTTCTCCCCAGCCAGCCTGACATGGGCGATTGCCAAGCCTGCCCCAAGGCGTTCATGCGTTGCACCAATGGTGAACCTGCTCCCCCCCACTGCGATCCCCCGGCCATGAGAGTGCAAGACATGGACTATTCCGCCGAGGACGAAGCCGCCCCCGTCGAAATGCTCGCCAGCCTGTTTGAGGCGCGAGGCTGGCCATGCGAAATGGTGGCTGATGATGAAATGACCGGCGAAGTGCAGGGCAGCTGGGCCAATTACCAGCTGCGTGCGATCTGGCGGGCCGAAGACCGCGTGCTTCAGTTTCTGTGCCTGCCTGACATTCGCGTGACCGAAGATAAAAAACCCGCTGCCTACGAGCTGCTTTGCCTGGTCAACGAACAGATGTGGCTGGGGCATTTCGATATCTGGTCCAGCGGCGACGTGCTGCTCTATCGCCACGGCGCGCTGCTGGGTGATGGCGGGCGGCTCAGTCTGGATATGGCGCAGTCGCTGGTCGAATGTGCGATCGACGAATGCGACCGGTTCTACCCGGCGTTCCAGTTTGTGCTGTGGGGCGGCAAAACTCCCCGCGCGGCTTTGGACGCGGCGATGGTTGACGCTGCGGGCGAGGCTTGAGCGCGCGAATAAGATGAACCACCTACTTATCATCGGCTGCGGCAACATGGGTGGGGCGATGCTGGCCGGTTGGCTGGCTGCTGGCGAGCCGCCCGCGCGGTTCAGCGTGCTCGATCCCGCGTTGCCCGATGCGCCGGATGGCGTTGCGCTTTACCGCAATGCCGCCGATCTGCCGGGCGCGCATGATGCGGTCTTGCTCGGGTTCAAGCCGCAGCAATTGGGTGCGTTGGGGCCGGGTTTGCAGGATGTGACCGCGGGCCGGACAGTATTCTCGCTGCTCGCCGGGATCACGCTGGCGCAGCTCGCCGCCGCCTTTCCGCAGGCTGCCGCGCATGTACGGGTGATGCCCAATCTGGCAGCGCGGATCAACAAATCGCCGGTCATCCTGAGCCATACCGGTCTTGCCGAAGCGCCGCGCGCGGCCGTGTTCGCGCTGTTCGATACCCTCGGCAGTGCGGTGTGGCTGGATGATGAGACACAGTTCGATCTGGTGACCGCGCTTGCCGGATCGGGGCCGGGCTTTGTTTACCGCTTTATCGATGCGCTGGCGGGCGCGGCCGTGGATCTGGGCCTGGAGGAGAGCACGGCGGCCAGTCTCGCGCTGGCCACCGTTGAGGGTGCAGCCGCGCTGGCGGCCAACGCCGATGTTGGCCCTGCGACCCTTGCTGACCGGGTTGCCAGTCCGGGCGGAATGACCCGCGAAGGCCTCAATGTGCTTGACGAGGGTAGGGCGCTGCGGCGGCTGCTGACCGACACCTTGCGCGCCACCGCCGAAAAGGGCGCAGCACTCTCTCGCGGCAGTTAAGATTAACATCGGTTAATCTGAACGAATTGCGCCGATTGCAATCCGGTTTCGCTTGAAAAGCGCTGCCGAAACTCCGATATTCGCCGCATTGGAGAGCGCGGGCGTTTCCGCGCTCCGATAAGAAAGGCTAAGGGTTTCGCAATGGCTGACTGGAATGACACCTCGCGCGATGCGCAGCGGCTGGGCTCCGTGCCCCGCGCCGGAGGCGATGTCGCCGGCCGCGTGAGCTTTGATGAGGGCCTGCGTTCGCACATGCTCTCGATCTACAATTACATGACCTCGGGCATTCTGCTGACCGGGATCGTCGCGCTGCTGGCTTTCAGCAGCGGCATCGCGGAAACGATTCACTTCAGTGCTCTGCGTTGGGTTGTCGGCCTGTCGCCGCTCGCCATCGTGTTCGCCATGAGCTTTGGCGCCAACCGCTTCAGCACCGGCACGCTCCAACTGATGTTCTGGGGCTTTGCGACGCTGATGGGCCTGTCGCTGTCGTCGATCTTTCTGGTTTACACCGGCGGTTCGATCGCCACGACCTTCTTCGCCACCGCCGCGGCCTTTGCCGGTCTGTCGCTGTACGGCTACACCACCAAGAAGAGCCTGTCGGGTCTCGGCAGCTTCCTCATCATGGGCGTGATCGGCCTGCTGGTGGCGATGGTCATCAACCTGTTCCTCCAGAGCCCCGCGTTCCATTACGCGATCAGCTTCATCGGCGTGCTGATCTTCGCCGGTCTGACCGCTTACGATACGCAGCGCCTGAAGAACGAGTACCAGTATCTGCGCGGCACGCAGTTTGCGGGCAAGGCCGTGATCCTGGGCGCGCTGAGCCTTTATCTGGACTTCATCAACATGTTCCAGTTCTTGCTCAGCTTCCTTGGCAACCGCGAGTAAGCGGTCCGCCACGCCACTGGCCAGGGCTTCGGTCTGACGCACAGATGTTGAAATATCGGATGCCCGGGGCTTTCCTTAAGCTCCGGGCATTTGCATTCTAACCGAGGGTCGGTATCGCTGCGCTTCAGGCTGGAGCAAGCCGTCGGCGCGCATCCACGCCCTTGGCGGCCCATTCAGACCGCAGCAGGAGAGATACCCCAATGAACGCGGCTTCCCCCACGTCGTCATCCGCGCATGGCGGGCTTGCGCAGGCCACCACGCGCAAGCGCTTTGGCGTGACCATTACCATGTTGGCAGCGACCAGCGCTGTGCTGGCGGCCTGTGCCACACCGGCGCCGCCCCCGCCGCCCCCGCCCCCGCCGCCCCCGCCGCCGGTGGTGGTCGAAGCCGTGCCCTACCGCCCGCTCCCGCCGGGCGGGGCGCATTACGTGATGGACCTGCCGCCGCGCGGGCCTGACGGTCGGCGTGTCACGGTCAACAGCAACCTGTCCGACGACCAATTGGTCTGGAACCTGCGTTCGGCCTGGAACGTCGCTGCGCTCAATTGCCTTGGGCCTGATTACGAACCGGTCCTCGAAGGCTACCGCGCGTTTCTGACCAAGAACGTCAAATCGCTGAAGGCGGTCAATGATCGGCTGGAAAAGAGCTACACCAGCCGCTTCCGCGTGCGGCGCGATGCGATTGTGGCGCGCGATGGCTATACCACGCAGGTTTACAATTTCTTTGCAGAGCCTGCCGCGCGCGCCGGGTTCTGCCGTGCGGCGCTCGAAATGTCGAACCGCGTGTTGATGACCCCGCCTGCCAATCCGCTCGAATTCGCGCGGGCCAATTTTGATGGTTTGCTGTTGCCGTTCGACCAGTTCTTCAACGAGTTCGAGGCCTATCAGCAGGCGTCGGCTGCGTGGGATGCAAAGTGGGGCGCGATGTACGGCGCCTCGCAGCCGGGCTGGGTTGCGGTGCAGCAGGCCCGTTCGGGCATGGCGGTGATGGGCGCCTCCGATCCCGCTGCCCAGACGGTGATCGATCCGGTGACCGGGCTGCCAGTGCCCGTCATTCCGGTGAACGAAGGCGTGATGTCGCAGCCGGTGGTTCAGCCGATCGCGCCCACTCCCGCGCCCGGTAAGGGCCAGTAGGGAGCGCCAGTCAAACCGGGGCCGCAGCGCGAAAAAATCTTGCGTTGCATGGGCCCCGGCTTGCAGTTATTGCGCGCGCCTGCCCGCTTTCCTTTTGGGAATGGCACGCGGGCGCAAAAACCTGGAACGGGGCCGTAGCTCAGATGGGAGAGCGCGTCGTTCGCAATGACGAGGTCAGGGGTTCGATCCCCCTCGGCTCCACCAGGTATTTCTTGTTTTAACTTGCAAGCGCTGCGCGGGCCGTCCGGCCCGCTTGGCCATCGCGCCATAAGGCGCGGCGGCCGATCGGCCATGCGGCCCTTTGGGCCGATCTGCGCAATCCCTATTCTTCCACTTTACACCGCTTGCCGTCGGCTTTGCCTGACGCTATCGCTTGCCCCGCGTTTCGGTAACGGGAATGCGGTTTGATTCCGCAGCTGTCCCTGCAACTGTAAGCGGTGAGTATCTGGTTGCGCGCCCCGGTAGGGGCAGCCACTGGGGGCCCTCGGGCCGCTGGGAAGGTGAGCACCGGATGCGTTGATCCGTGAGCCAGGAGACCGACCGGGGCGTGTCGCTCTTTGCCCGGCTCAGGGATTGGCCAGGCGCGGAACCACTTTCGTTGTGAGCGACATCGCTGGGCTGTGGGGGAAGGTTCCCTCGCGGCCACCATGTTGCTGATAACGGGAGGAATCCGTGAAAAATTTTGTATTGTTGGGCAGCGTCGCTGGGGCGGCGCTGGCTTGGGCTGCGCCTGTGGCCGCGCAGCAGGTCTCGCAAGAACCCTATGTCGACGAGGGTGACCCGGTCGGCGAGCGCGTCACGCCGGAGCCGATCCTTGTGTCGGCCAGCCGCCTGCCAACGGTTTCCATCTCCGAATTCACCGGCTCCGCCCTCATCATCACCGCCGAACAGCTCGAACAGCGCCAGACCCGCGACATTGCCGATATCCTGCGCGATGTGCCCGGCGTGGCGGTTGCAGGTATCGCAGGCCAGACCCAGATCCGGCTGCGCGGCTCCGAGGGCAATCACGTGCTCGTGCTGGTCGACGGGATCGAAGTGTCCGATCCCTTCGCGGGCGAATTCGACATCGGCACGCTTCAGGTCGAGCCCGGCGCCCGGGTCGAAGTGCTGCGCGGCCAGCAATCCGCGCTTTATGGCCCTGACGCCATCGGCGGCGTGGTCGCTTACCAAAGCGCCAGCGGGCGCGCTGTGCCCGGCTTTGCCGCGCGGCTTGAGGGCGGCACGCAAGGCACTGTCAACGGCGCGCTGCGTTATGGCGCAGCCGGTGACACATGGGACGCAGCCCTTTCTGCCACGGTGGTCAGCACCGATGGCCAACCCAATGCGCGAGGCGGCGTCCGTGATATTGGTCGCGACAGCTACACTGTCGCGGGCAAGGGCGCGGTCGATCTGAGCGACACTGTGCAACTGCGCGCCGCAGCCCGCTTCATCCGCACCGAAGGCCAATCCAACGACAGCGATTCCGACACCGCCAGCCCCACCTTCGGCTTCATCATCGACAGTCCCGGCACCCGCTTCACCAACGAGGCTGTCTATGCGCTGGTCGGGGCAAAGATGGAAACGCTGGAGGGGCGCTGGACCCATGACCTTTCAGCCCAGATCGCCGATGTCACCCGCGAAACCTTCACCGCCTTCGGCAAGTCGAGCGGAAGCGAAGGCGACCGCGTAAAGGCCTCCTATGTCAGCGCCTTCGCCTTGGCGGATCAGCACAATCTCACCTTCGCCGCTGATTACGAGGTCGAGGGGTTCCGCAACACCACACCGGGCGGCTTTGCCTTCAACGGGCGGCGAGAGATCGAACAGGTCGGCCTGGTGGGTGAATATCGCTATGCTGGCGAAGCGTTCGACCTGTCGGCGGCACTGCGCCACGACATCAACGATCTGTTTGCGGATGCCACCACCTTCCGTGTCGGCGCGGGCTACCGCGTGACCGACACCACCCGCCTGCGCGCTGCGGCGGGCAGCGGGGTCAAGAACCCCGGCTTTTTCGAGCTGTATGGCTTTGTCGATGGCCGCTTCATCGGCAATGAAAACCTCCGGCCCGAAAAGTCGACCGGGTGGGAAGTCGGGCTTGACCAGCAGCTGGGCGATAGTGCCAGCTTGGCCGTGACCTATTTCAACAGCGAGCTGGAGGGGGAAATTTTCACCACGTTCCCCGCCCCTACCTTCATCGCGACCCCGGCCAATCGCACCACGGTGAGCAACCAGCGCGGGGTTGAGGTATCGCTGAACGCCCGGCTCGCCCCGCAGTGGAGCGTGGATGCGGCCTATAGCTACCTTGATGCCGAGGAAAACGGCGTGGAAGAAGTCCGCCGTCCCGAACACATCGCCAGCGCGGCGCTGACGTGGAGCGCGCCGGGCGATGCCGCGTCTGCCACGCTTGTGGTGCGTCACAATGGCGTAACGCCGGATGTGGCCTTCATCGATCCCAGCTTTGTTCCGGTGCGGGTGCAGTTGGACGATTACACGCTCGTCAATCTTAACGCGCGCGCCCGGATGACCGATCAGGTCAGCATCTTTGCCCGCATCGATAACCTGCTGGGAGACCGGTACGAGCAAGTGTTCAGCTTTGTCTCCCCAGGCCGTTCGGCGGTTGTGGGCGTCGAAGCGCGGTTCTGAAGGAGGCATGATGATGACGGATTTTGCAAAATCGCTCCCCGCGCTGGCATTGCCTGCGGTGCTCGCCGCCACCACGCTCACAGGTACGGTGGTGCTGGCCTGCATGATGCCGTTCGCGGCCATCGCGACGATCTGTGCGCTCGCGATGCCGGCGCGGCGGGGGCTGGCGACGGTCGCGCTGTGCTGGCTGGGCAATCAGGTGCTCGGTTTTGGGCTGATGGGCTTCCCGTGGGACGCGCCGACATTCGCGGCGGGTCTTTCGCTGCTGGTGTCCAGCTTGATCGCCTTTGCCGCGGCCCGCGGGTTGGCAAAGGCACAGGACAACCCGCTGCTCGCCTTTGTTGGCGCGTTTGCTGCGTTTGAAGTCAGCCTGTTCGCCTACGCCCTGCCGTTCGGCGATCCGGCGCTGTTTGCCCCGCACATCGTCGCGCAAATCGCGCTGAATGATGCGCTGTGGTTTGCCGGGCTGTGGCTCGGCTGGCAGGTGCTGGCGCGCATCCCGGCGCTGGCTGATAGGCGCCGACGGGTATGACCAACCAGCCTTTGCGCATCGTCTCGCTGCTCCCCAGCGCCACCGAACTCGCGGTGGCGCTGGGGTTGGAGGGCAATTTGGTGGGCCGCAGCCACGAATGCGACTTTCCCCCGGCGGTGAAAGCGCTGCCGGTTTGTACCTCGACCAAGCTGGAAAAGGGGCTGACATCGCAAGCGATCGAAGACCGGGTGAAGGCGATCGTCGAGAAGGGCCTGTCGGTCTATGATGTCGATGCCGCTCTGCTGCGTTCGCTCAGGCCTGATGTGATCCTGACGCAGGCGCAATGCGCTGTCTGCGCCGTGACGCCCGCCGATCTGGAGGAAGCGCTGGCGGCATGGGTTGGCACGCCGCCCGTGCTGGTCTCGCTCGCACCCGATGATCTGTCGGACGTGTACGGCGATCTTCAGCGGGTGGCCGATGCGGCGGGCGTGCCGGACCGCGCCGCCCCTGCTGCGGCGCGGATGCAGGCGGGAATCGCCGCGCTGCCCAAACCAGTGGCTCCGCGCCCGACCATGCTCGCGGTCGAATGGATGGAACCGCTGATGGTAGCCGGCAACTGGGTGCCCGAACTGGTGCGCGCTGCCGGGGCCGATCCGCTGCTGGCCGACCCCGGCGTCCATTCGCACTGGATCACCTTTGACGCGATCGCCGCCGCCGATCCTGATATCATCGCGCTGATGCCCTGCGGCTACCAGCTCGGCCAGACCCTTCCCGAAGCCCGCGCGCTGCTGGCTGAGCCGCAATGGCAGGCCTTGCGCGCGGTGCGCGAGGGGCGGGTGTTTGCGGTCGATGGCCACCACCTGTTCAACCGTCCGGGGCCGCGTCTGGTGGAAAGCGCCGAAGTGCTTTCGTGCCTTGTCCACACGCCGGACGATGTGCCCGAGAGGCTCGCTCCGTTCATAGCAAGGCTCTGACGTGCCATTCCCCTCGCAATCGCAGCAAAAATTGCCTATGGGCGCGCGATGCATTTTCTCGACCAAGCCAAGATCTATGTGAAGTCCGGCGGAGGCGGCCCCGGCGCCGTCTCGTTCCGGCGTGAGATGTACGTCGAATATGGCGGCCCTGACGGCGGCAACGGCGGCAACGGCGGCGACATCGTGTTTGAAGCCGTAGCGGGCCTCAACACGCTGATCGACTTCCGCTATTCGCAGCATTTCAAAGCCCCGCGTGGTCAGCACGGGATGGGCAAGGACCGCACGGGCGCGTCGGCCAAGCCGCTCGTCATCAAGGTGCCGGTCGGAACGCAGGTCTTGTCCGAAGACAAGGAAGAAGTGCTCGCCGATTTCACGCAGGTCGGCCAGCGCGTCACCTTCCTTGAAGGCGGGATGGGCGGGCGTGGCAACGCGAGCTACAAGACGTCCACCAACCGTGCCCCGCGCCAGCATCAGGACGGGATACCCGGTCAGGAAGCCTGGGTGTGGCTGCGGCTCAAGCTGCTGGCCGATGTTGGCCTTGTGGGCATGCCGAACGCGGGCAAATCGACCTTCATCAATGCTGTGTCCAATGCGGGCGCGAAGGTGGGCGCCTATGCCTTCACCACGCTGGTGCCAAAGCTGGGTGTGGTGCGCCACAAGGGCCGCGAATTCGTTCTGGCGGATATTCCGGGCCTGATCGAAGGCGCAGCCGAAGGCGTCGGGATCGGTGACCGCTTCCTCGGCCATATCGAACGCTGCCGGGTGCTGATCCACCTGATCGACATCACCGGCACCGAAGACGCCGACCCTGCCGAAGCGATGCGGATCGTCGAGGATGAACTGGCAGCCTACGGCGCGGGCCTTGAGGACAAGGCGCGGCTGGTGGTGCTCAACAAGCTCGACCTGGCGGATGCTGAACTGGTCGAGGCCTATAGCGAGGAATTGCTGGCCGCCGGTGCGGACAAGGTGTTCGCGGTGTCCGGCGTGACCGGCGCGGGCATCCCCGAACTGCTCGATGCGGTGCTCGGCTACCTGCCCGATCGCACCTCGACCGAGACCAAGACGGTCGAGGTCGAGCATGAGGAAGACGCCAGCGACTGGTCGCCGCTGTAAGCCCGGCGATGCTGACCAGCCTGTCTGACATCACCGCCGCGCGGCGGATCGTGGTCAAGATCGGCAGCGCGCTGCTGGTGGGCGGCGGGCAGGCGCGTGAAGCCTGGCTGACCCGGATGGCCGGCGATCTTGTCGCGCTGCGCCGTGCCGGCGCGCAGGTGATTGTGGTAAGCTCCGGCGCGATTGCACTGGGGGCAGCCCGGCTCGCCTTGCCCAAGGGCGGGCGCGGAAGCCTGGCCGATGCGCAGGCTGCAGCTGCCGTCGGGCAGATCGCGCTGGCCGACCTCTGGAGCCGCGCGCTGGGCGATGAGGGGATCACCGCGGCGCAAATGCTGCTGACGCTGGGCGATCTGGAAGACCGGCGGCGCTATCTCAACGCGTCGGCCACGCTCGACCGCTTGCTGGAGGCGGGGGTGATCCCTGTCATCAACGAAAATGACAGCGTGGCGACCGAGGAAATCCGCTTCGGCGACAACGACCGGCTGGCCGCGCGGGTGGCACAGGCGGCCAATGCCGATCTGGTGCTGCTGTTGTCGGACGTCGACGGGCTGTTTGACCGCGACCCGCGTGAAGCAGGCGCTGCGCTGGTGCCGGTGGTTGACGCGGTAACGCCTGACGTGATGGCGATGGCGAGCGGGTCTTCCTCCTCGGGCATGGGTTCGGGCGGGATGACATCCAAGCTGCAAGCCGCGCAGATCGCGACGCGCGCCGGGATCGCGCTCGCGATTATGAACGGCACGCATGATGCACCCATCGCCCATGCCCTGGCGGCGGGTACGGGGACGCTGTTCTTGCCCGTTCGTACTGATTCTGCCCGCAAGGCTTGGCTGGGCGGGCGGCTGGCCCCGGCTGGCGAACTGCGTGTCGACACAGGCTGCGCGCAAGCCCTGAAAGCGGGCGGGGCAAGCCTGCTGGCGGCGGGCGTGGTCGGCGTATCCGGGCAATTCCGGCGCGGTGATCTGGTCAGCGTGGTCAGCATGAAGGGTGAACGGCTGGCGCAGGGCCTCGCCGAATATGACGCCGCCGAAATGCAGCTGATCGCCGGCCGCCGCGCCGAGGATCAGGCCGAGCGGCTTGGCTATGCGCCGCGGTCCTGCGTCATCCACCGTGACCACATGGTCTTGCTGTGAGCGTGATCGCGCTGACCGGGGCGACCGGCTTTGTCGGCAGCGCCGTGCTCAATGCGGCGCTGGCCGAGGAGCATCAGGTGCGCGCTCTGGCCCGCCGCGATCAGACGGCGCGCCTGGGTGTCGAATGGGTAAGGGGCGATCTGGGCGATGCGGCCGCGCTTTGCGCGCTGGTCGCCGGGGCCGATGCGTTGATCCATGTCGCTGGCCTCACCAACACCCCTGACCCTGCGGCGTTCGAGGCTGCGAATGTCACCGGCACCGCCAATGTCATTGCCGCACTGAGGCAGGCCGGCGTCAAACGGCTGGTGTTTGTTTCGTCGCTGGCGGCCCGCATGCCGGGCCTGTCGGCCTATGGCGCGTCGAAGGCGCAGGCCGAAGCGCTGGTGGAGGCAAGCGGCCTTGACTGGACCACAGTGCGCCCGCCCGGGGTCTATGGTCCGCGCGATGTCGACTATCTGGAGATGTTCCGCACCGCCAAGCGGGGCTTCGTCCCCTTGCCGCCCGGCGGGGCGAGTTCGATCATTCACGCCGACGATCTGGCGCGGCTTCTTGTCGCGCTTGCCGCAGGAAACGCAGCCTCGACCAAAAAGCAGACTTACGAACCCGATGACGGGCGCGAGGGCGGGTGGAGCCATAAGGAACTTGCGCAAGCCATAGGCCGTGCGGTGGGCAGGCGCAGCGTCTTCGCCCCGCACCTGCCGCGCGCGGTGCTGGATGCTGCCGCTGCCGCCGACCGGATCATTCGCGGCGACCGCGCGAAACTCACCGCCGACCGGGTAGGCTATATGGCGCATCCCAACTGGGTGTCGCGCTTCGACCGCAAGCCGCCACCGGCTATCTGGCAGCCGCGCATCAGCGGCGAGGAAGGACTGAAGGCGACTGCCGAATGGTATCGGCGCGAGGGTTGGCTGTAAGCACTACATCGTCATCCCGGGCTTGACCCGGGATCGCTCGAAACGTGGCGCTTGGCTGATAGCGGTCCCGGATCAAGTCCGGGACGACGATTCTAAAGAAACGGCTCTTCGCCCGGCTTGTGGATGCCGCATTCGGTCTTGTCCCAGCCCTTCCACCGCCCTGATCGCGGGTCTTCGCCCGGCGCGACCTGCGAGGTGCAGGGCGAACAGCCAATCGAGGGGTAACCTTGGGCAATCAGCGGGTGGCGCGGCAGGTCGTGCTGGATGAAGTAGCCTTCGAGCTGGCCCGCATCCCAATCGATCAGCGGGTTGATCTTGAGCCGCCCTTGCGCGTCGCTGGTGTCCACCTCGAAGCGGGGCAGATTGGCGCGGGTTGAGGACTGGAAGGATTTGCGGCCCGTGAAGCTGGCATCGTAATGCGCCAGCGCTTTGGCCAGCGGCTTGACCTTGCGGATTTCGCAGCAGCCATCCGGATCATAGGACCAGCGCAGGCCGGTTTCGTCGCGCTTGGCCAATTCCTCAGGCTCCGGCGTCAGCACCACCAGATTGAGGCCGAGCCGGCCCACCAGTTCATCGCGATAGGCCAGCGTTTCGGGAAAATGCTTGCCCGTATCGAGGAACAGCACCGGCACGGCCGGATCAACGCTGGCGATCAGATGCAGCAGCACAGCGCTTTCCGCACCGAAGCTGGAGACGACCGCCAGATCCCCCGCGAGCCCATCGCGGATCACCGCTTCCAGCATTTCCTGCGTCGATGCGCCCCGGAACATGCGGTTCAGGCGCACCGCATCATGTTCGGTAAAGCGCGGCGCGAGGTCGAGGATGTCGGGCGTGCGCGCGATCATCCCGATCTTTCCGAGGGAGACGTCAGGCTTCATGGCGCTTGTCCGCGATGGTCCGGCGCGCATCCGCTGCGCGCTGGTACACGTTGTCCCACGTTGCGAAGGCGCGGCGCGCGTCTTCCTCGTCGAGGCGCTTGTCGGGGGCGAAGCTGTCGAACCCGCAGCGGCGCATGTGGCTCAATTGGTCGATCAGCACCTGACCCACGGCGCGCAGCTCGCCGGTGTAGCCGGCCTCGCGCAGAATGCGCGCCGCTGAATAGCCGCGCCCGTCGCCAAAGCTGGGGAAGTTGACCTCCACCAAAGCCAGCCGGTCGAGGAAGGGCAGCAGCAACCGCGCATCATCGCCCGGCTCAATCCGGACGGCGGCCGCGTTGGTCTGGTCGCAGCAAGCGTCAACGGTGACGGTGCCGTGATCGACCGCCTCGTCATCGCGGAAGCGGAATTGCACTTCGTCGGGCGAGGTGCCGAGATTGTCAGCCATAAAGCGCCTCCTTGAACGGCTCCATGCCGATGCGGCGGTAGGTGTCGAGGAAGCGCTCGCCTTCGGCGCGGGCTTCGAGATAGACGTCGGTGACCTTCTCGACCGCGGCGATCACGCCGTCCTCGTCAAAGCCGGGGCCGGTGATCTTGGCGAGGCTGACATCCTCCGCCTCCGACCCGCCCAATGAGAGCTGGTAATTCTCGGTGCCCTTCTTGTCGACGCCGAGGATGCCGATGTGGCCCGCATGGTGGTGCCCGCAAGCATTGATGCAGCCGGAGATTTTCAGCTTCAATTCGCCGATCACTTCGGTGCGGCCCGTTTGCGCGAACCGTTCCGAAATGCGCTGGGCCAGCGGGATCGAGCGGGCGTTGGCGAGGCTGCAATAATCAAGGCCGGGGCAGGCGATGATATCCTCGATCGTGTCCATGTTGGGCGATCCGAGACCCGCTTCGTCCAGCGCGGTCCACAGCGCATGCAGATCGGCAATCCGCACGTGGGGCAGCAGCACGTTCTGCGTGTGCATCACCCGCAGTTCGTCAAAGCTGTATTGCTTGGCCAGCCGCGCCATCAGACGCATCTGGTCAGCCGTGGCATCGCCGGGAATGCCGCCTGCGGGCTTGAGGCTGATGACCGCCGAGACATAGGCGTCATGCTTGTGGCGGTGCGTGTTGCGATCCACCCACAGTGCGAAATCGGGGTCAGAACGGTCGAGCGTCTTGGGGCCCTCGACGAAGGCGGGATCAGCGAAATGCGCCGCAATCCGCGCCAGCTCCTCCAGTGGTGGCTCCACCCCGACGCTCAGCATATGGGCGAATTCTTCCTCGACCTGCCGGGTGTATTCCGCCGCGCCCAGTTCATGGACGAGGATCTTGATCCGCGCCTTGTACTTGTTGTCGCGCCGGCCGTAGCGGTTGTAGACCCGCAGGCACGCCTCGGCATAGGTGATCAGCTGATCGAGCGGCACGAAGTCGCGGATCAGCGGGGCGATCATCGGGGTACGACCCATGCCGCCACCCGCATAGAACTGCGCGCCGACTTCGCCGTCACGCTTGACGATGCGGATGCCGATATCGTGCAGCCGCATCGCTGCCCGGTCCGTTTCGGAGCCGATCACCGCGATCTTGAACTTGCGCGGCAGGTAGGTGAACTCCGGGTGGAAGCTCGACCACTGGCGCATCAGCTCGGCATAGGGGCGAGGGTCCACCACTTCGTCCGCCGCAGCGCCCGCGAAGTGATCGGCGCTGATGTTACGGATGCAATTGCCGCTGGTCTGGATGGCGTGCATTTCGACCCTCGCCAGATCGGCGAGGATATCGGCGGCGTCTTCCAGCTTGATCCAGTTGTACTGGATGTTCTGGCGCGTGGTGAAGTGGCCGTAGCCGCGGTCATACTTCTCCGCGATGTCAGCCAGCGCCTCCATCTGCCGCGCGTTGAGCGTGCCATAGGGAATGGCGACGCGCAGCATATAGGCGTGGAGCTGCAAATAGAGCCCGTTCATCAGCCTGAGCGGCTTGAACTGGTCCTCGGTCAGCTTGCCTTCGAGGCGGCGGCGGGCCTGGTCGCGGAATTCCTCGACGCGGGCATCGACCATCGCCTGATCATATTGGTCGTATTGATACATGTCAGATCACCCAGTCCCAGCCAGTCTTGTTGGCGGTCGGCACGGCGAGGTCGCGCCGCACGGTCGGGCCGAGTGCGCGCACCCGGTCCTTGATATGCGCGGGGCGAACATGGCCGCCCGCATCGATGGTGGCTTCAATGGCGTAGGGCACGTTGACGCGGCGCGCGGCTTCCTCGCGGGCGAGGATTTCTTCCGCGTCATCGCCGACATCGACGGCGTCGTCGACGAACAGCGACCAGCCGGTGCCGTTCCACCATGTGACAGCGCCCGAGCGCAGGTCATTTCCGGTGAGGATTTTCATGCTTCTTGCTCTCCGTCACCCCAGCGCAAGCTGGGGCCTAGGGCTTCAACGAAATGCGTTTGCCGCTCCAGGTCCCAACTTTCGCTGGCATCACGGCCTTGGTCGAACTGGCGCGCCGTCACCTCGCCGATCACGATCAGCGCCGGGCTTTTCACCGCCTCGGCCTCGACCAGATCGGGCAGCCCGGCGAGCAAGCCCCGCAACACCCGCATTTCCGGGCGCGCGGCGTTTTCGATCACGGCGACCGGCATGTCGGGGGCGAGGCCATCGGCCATCAGTTTCTCGGCGATCTGGGGCGCGGTGGAGACGCCCATGTAGATCACGAGCGTGCGGCCCTTGCCCGCGAGGCCGGACCAGTCCTGCTCGGCGAGGCCCTTGCATTGCCCGGCCACAAAACTGACGATGCTGGACGCGTCGCGGTGGGTCAGTGCAATCTGCGCCGCCGCGCCCGCGCCTTGCGCCGCGCTGATGCCGGGGACAACTTCGACCCGGACGCCTGCCGCGCGCGCCGCTTCCGCTTCTTCGCCGCCGCGCCCGAAGATGAAAGGATCGCCGCCCTTCAACCGCACCACATCGCGCCCCGCCAAAGCCTCAGCCACCAGCAGCGCATTGATGTCCTCTTGCGGCAGGGTGTGGCGAGCGCGCTGCTTGGCGACCGAGATCAGGCGGGCATCCGAGCGAGCGAGGCCCAGAATGTCAGGCCCGATCAGCCCGTCATGCACGATCACGCGCGCGGCCTCGATCAGGCGGACGGCGCGCAAGGTCAGCAGGTCCACCGGACCCGGCCCCGCGCCGACGAGATAGATAGTGCCAGTCTTGTCCATGACCGTGCAAATGGGCCAGCGCGTGCCCGCATGCCAGCGAGAATGGGTTGCCCGGCGCGTAGCGGAACTATTGCGCGGGGTCGGGCGGGTCCGCCCGGCGCGCTTCGAGCGCGGCGATCACCCGATCGAGCGCCTCGGTTCCCTGCAAATTGAGGTCGCGCTGGGGGTAGGGCAGCGCAATCTCGTGCTCCTTGAACAATCCCCACACATGCCGCAGCACATCGCTGCGCACATTGCCGACCCCTTCCTCGGGATCGTTGATCCAGCAGTGGATGGTGAAATTGACCGCATTGTCGCCAAACCCGTTCCACCACACTGTCGGCGGCGGCAGGGCCAGCACCCGGCGCGCCTTGCTGGCCGCCTGAAGCATCAGCTTTTCGGCAAGCGCCATATCGGCATCATAGCTGACCCCCACCTGCACCTGCACCCGCACATTGCGCGAGGAATAGGACCAGTTTTCGACCTGATTGATCATCAGGTTTTCGTTGGGGATCAGGTATTCGCGTTCGTCACGGGTCACCACGGAAATCGCCCGGATGCCGATCTTGCGGATCTGGCCGAAGGTCTGTTGCCCGGTCGGATCGCTCACCGCGATCACGTCGCCCGGCTTGATCGACTTGTCCATCAGCAAGATGATGCCCGAAATCAGATTGCCGAAGGTCTTTTGCAGACCAAACCCGATGGCAAGGCCAAAGGCGCCCGAAAACACCGTCAGGGCGGTCAGATCAATGCCGAGCAGATCGACGCCGAGAAAGAAGGTGATGATCCAGATGACAATCTGCGCGATCTTCTCGGTCAGCACGCGCTGGGTGTCATCAAGCCCGGTCAGCCGCCGCAGCGCGCTGCGCGTCAGCCGGGTGGCGGCCATCGCAAAGCCCAGCACCAGCAGCACGGCAGCAGCGGCAAACAGCACATCAAAGGCTGAAATGCGCCAGTCGCCGACCTCCACCGCCCAGCGATCAAGCTGGTTGAGGATGCCGCCGATGGTCTGGCTGCGTTCGGCAATATCCTCGCGCACGGAATCTGCGCCGCTGACATTGGGCGTTTCCGCCGGGGCCGGGACTGATGCGGGCACAGCCATCAGGCCTGCGCCAAGGCCTGCGCCAGATCGGCAATCAGGTCGCCGGGATCCTCCAGGCCGATCGCCAGTCTGAGCGCCGGCTGGCCGCCGGTGCCGGGCATGATGGTGCGGTAATCTTCCGGGGCTATCGGCAGCGCCAGGCTTTCAAATCCGCCCCAGCTATAGCCGATCCCGAACAGGCGCAGCGCATCGGCCACGCGGGCTGAGGCTTGCGGATCATCACTCGCCAGCACGAAGGCGAACAGGCCGCAGCCGCCGGTAAAGTCGCGGCGCCACAAGGCGTGACCGGGATCAGACGGCAGCATCGGGCACAGCACGCGCGCGACCTCGGGCCGGGTTTCCAGCCACGCAGCAATCTGCAAGGCCGAGCGGGTCTGCGCCTCCAGCCGTACCGCCATGGTGCGAAGCCCGCGCGCGGCCAGCGCGGCATCATCGGGCGAGACGACTTGCCCCAGTTCCTGCGCGGTGCGGCGCAGCGCGGTGTACCAGCGTTTGCCCGCACTCGCGCTGCCCATCATCAGATCGGAATGGCCGCCGACATGCTTCGACAGGCTCATCATCACGATGTCGCAGCCATGCTGGAGCGCGGCAAAGCCCAAGGGGCTGGCCCAGGTATTGTCGATCAGGCTGACCGTGCCATGATCGCGGGCGATGGCGGCAAGGGCGGGGACATCGCAAACCTCGAAGGTGAGGCTGCCGGGCGATTCGAGCCACACCGCCCTGACCGGATCGGCAAACAGCGCGCGGTAGGTGTCCACATCGCGCGGATCGAAAAAGCTGGTCGTCACCCCCATCCGCGTCAGCAGCCCGGTCGCCATGCTGCGCGAAGGGTCATAGGCATTGTCGGCCATCAGCAGCCGGTCACCCGGCTTCAGCACGGCGAGCAGCGCGCCCGCAATCGCGGCGACCCCGCTGGGGTAAAGCTGGGTGCCGTAAGCCCCCGGCTCGATCTGGGTCAGTGCCTCGGCCAGCGCCCATTGGGTCGGCGCGCCGCGCCGGCCGTAGAAGAACTGTCCGTCGGTGTTGTTGCCCCCCGCAGCGCGGCGATCGGCATCCTTGTCATAAAGGTGGGTCGAGGCGCGCCAGATGGGGGGGTTGACGACCGGGCCGGTCCACGCCTTGCGCCGCCCGCCGCGCACCAGCCGGGTCGCGGGCTTGAGATGCCCGTCATCACCGCCGCTGCTCATGCATCAGGCCCTTGCGCTTTGGGCGTTGCCGGATCGGCGCCCCATTCGCTCCAGCTCCCATCATACAGCATGGCTGTATCCACCCCGATCAGGTGGAGCGCGAACAACAGCACGCTGGCGGTCACACCGCTGCCGCAGCTGGCGGTCAGCGGCTGCGCCAGATCGATCCCGGCGGCGGTGAAGGCGGCGCGGATGGCATCGGGTGATTTGTAGGTGCCATCGGCGTTCAGCACCTCGGTGAAGGGCAGGTTCAGCGCGCCGGGGATCCGCCCCATCGGCAGGCCGTGGACCGGATCGACCCCGGTGCCATAAACCCGGTCGGCGCTGCGGGCGTCCAGCACCTGCTCGCTGGCGGTGCCGAGATTGGCGAGCATGTCGGCCTTGCTGCGCACCCGTGTGGGGGCGGCAAGGCTGGCGGGCGCTGCGGGGGGCGATGCTGGCGTTCCGCTTGCCAGCGGCAGGCCGTGTGCGCGCCACTGGCCCAAACCGCCGTCAAGAATGGCGATCTCGCCGCGCCAGCCGCTCGCGGTCAGCACAAACCACGCGCGGGCAGCCGTGCGGATCGCGCTGTCGTCATAAAGGATGATCGCCGCGTCAGGCGCAACGCCAAGGCCTGCCAGCCGCTCGGCCAACTGTGCCGGGGTGGGAACCGCGTAAGGCACGCTTGATCCGGCATCGAACAGGTTTCCCAGCCCAAGGAAGCGGGCACCGGGAATATGCGCTGCGGCAAATTCGCTGGCCGCATCGCGCCCGGCAGCGGGCAGGTGGTGCGAGGCATCGAGCACGGCCAATCCCTCGCCCGCCTTGCCACTATCGAGGTGATCGGCGAGCCATTGGGGCGATACGAGCGCTGAGGGAAGCTGGGTCATGCCCCAGACCCTAGCGCGCCCGGCCGCCTGCTGCCAAGCGCGCGCGTTCAGGCAGCGGCAGAATCCGGGGTGAGCGCGATGGGTTGGGCGATCAATCCCGCCACAGTCCCCGGCGGCTGGTCAAGCAGGATCGGATGCACCCGGCCGCTGGCGCTGGGCGTGCCGATCACGAAGCTGCGGGTCATGGCGCGCAGGCCCTGTCCCTCCAGCGTGACATGGGCCAGCGGGATGAACAGCGGCGTCGTGCCCTGCCGCAGCGGCGCGATGGCTGAAAGCGGCAGTTGCACCGTGCCGGTCAGGCTGCGCGCCTGATGCGGGCCGATGCGCTCGATCCCCACAAGGCCTTGCGCGGCGCCAGCGGACGGAGCGGCGCCCCCCGCTGCATTCGCTCCTGCACTGGCCCGCGCACAGGCGAGTTGCACGGCCGCCGACAGATCATTGACCGCGCGGTCGGAACGGTTGGCGATGGTCAGCCGCCAGCCGATGGTGAACATCATCAGGCTGCGGGTTGCCGCCGTAATCTCCAGCGTCAGGTCAAGCCGGGGTTGATCGTCTGCTCCCAGTGCTGCTTCGGATGAGCCGGTTATGGCGGGCGGGGCAGAGAGGCGCGGAGCCTTGGGCTTGCGCCGCCGCCAGGCCAGCACGCCTCCGCCTAGCAGCAACAGCGCGCCAAGCCCGCCTGCCGCATAGGGCCACCCATCGGGCAGCAGCGGCGCTGCCGGATCGGTTTGGGGGCCGGTGTCCGGCAGGTCAGCGGGAAGGCTGGCCGAAGGGGAGGGTGCCGGTGCCAGCGGCGCGGCGGCAGGCGCGGTCTCGGCAGTGACCGGCGGCAGTGCTGGCGGCGCGCCCGCCGCGTCCGCCGCGCGCGGCTGGGCGGGCGGTGGCGCGCTGGCAGCGGCACGCGGCTGCGGAGGCGCAGGCAACCTCGGCGGCGGCTGGCTGGCGCTGGGGGCAGGCGAAGGCAGAGGCTGGATCACCGGAGCGGCGGTCACCGCGGCGCGCGGCGGAATGGCGACCCCGGCGCGTTCGTCCGCGGGGCCAGCGGGCACCGGCGCGGGCGTGGGGGTCGGTTCGGGCAGGCTGAAAGTGCCGGATTGGTCCTGCGCGCTCAGCGATGCCAAAGGCACCCCGGCCAGCGCAAGCGCGGCGGCAATGCTTGGGGAAAGGCGGGCGGGCAGATAGGTCATGGGCGGCAACGCGGCTCGATAGGGTCGAAAAAGGGAGTGCGGTGTGCCGGCTGGGGAGCAGGCTTGCCGCGCCTCCATAGAGCCGCCCGCGGCCCCGCGTCCAGCTACACCCTTGCGCCCATCGGCGGAACGAGGCAGGTGCGCGGCATGCAAAGCACACCCGAAACCCCCAACCGCGCTCCCCAGTTTCTTGGGCGCGACACGCCGCTGCCCGCCTCGCCCGAAGAAGCGGTGCTCGATTACGTCCCTAATCCGCGCCCCGGCCTGACCTTTCTGGTGAGGTTTGTCTCACCGGAGTTCACGTCGCTGTGCCCGGTGACGAGCCAGCCCGATTTTGCGCATCTGGTCATCGACTATGTGCCGGGCGAGACGATCGTCGAGAGCAAAAGCCTCAAGTTGTTTCTCGGCTCTTTCCGCAATCACAACGGGTTTCATGAAGACGTGACCGTCGGGATCGGGGTGCGCCTGTTTGAAGAAATGCGCCCGCAATGGCTGCGGATCGGCGGTTATTGGTATCCGCGCGGCGGTATTCCGATTGATGTGTTCTGGCAATCGGGCCAGCCGCCTGAAGGCTTGTGGCTGCCCGATCAGGGCGTGCCGGGCTATCGCGGGCGCGGGTGAGCGGTTAGGCCCGGGTTAACCAGCCCAGACCCCGACGAGATCCCGCCCGCTGCATGTTTCACGTGGAACATACAGCGGCCGGTTCAAAGCCCCGGAGCGCTCAATTCCAGTTGCACGAATTTGGGGATCGTCTTGTTCGCATCGCGCCATTTGGCCAGCGGGAACGCCCCCGCGCCCAGCGCCGCCAGCGGGATGCCCGCTTCGGCCAGCGAGTAGGGCGAGATGCGATGGCGGGTCATGAACCCCCCGCTACCATCGTTGATCAGCGAGGTTTCGAACTGGAGCCCCTGGCTGTTCTCGGTCGCGTTCACCACCTTGCTGACCACCAGCTGCCCATGCCCCAGATCAAGCACCACATCGGTGCCGACCGGAACCCCGGCAAGGCCAGTGATGCGCGCGCCGGTTTTTGACAGGTTGCGCAGAATCACGTCGTAGTAGTGATCCTCGTGGATCAGGCCGACCTTGCGGAAGATGGTTATGCGTTCGGCCCGGTGGCGCGGCGGTCCGCTGGGGCGGAACAGGGCGGTGCCATCGGCGAATTGCGCCAGCACCTGTTCCTGGTCGAGCGCCTTGGAGAAGATATAGCCCTGCACCAGATCCGCGCCGCGTTCGCGCACCAGCGCCAGCTCGTCCATCGCCTCCACGCCTTCCGCCACGGTCTCCATGCCGAGCGCCTTGGCCAGGGCGACGATCGCGGTGATGATCGCCGGGTTGATATCGCCGTTTTCGGTGCAGCCGCGCACAAAGCTCTGGTCGATCTTGATCTTGTCGAAATGGCCGTGCTTCAGATAGCCGAGCGAGGAATAGCCGGTCCCGAAATCGTCGAGCGCAAGGCGCACGCCCAGCTTTTTCAGATCGCGGAAAGTCGCATCGACCGTTTCCAGGTCGCCGACAAACACGCTCTCGGTGATTTCCAGTTCAAGCCGCTGGGGTGGCAGGCCTGATGCTTCCAGCGCAGCGGCCACTGCCTTGCGAAGGCCGGGACGGATGAACTGCTTTGCGGAAACATTGACGGCAACGCGGATGGGGTCCGGCCATGCCTGAGCGTCGATGCAGGCCTGCTTGAGCGCGGCCTCTCCGATGCGGATGATCAGATCATCATTTTCGGCCACCGGGATGAATTGGGCGGGGCTGATATAACCCTGATCCTCGTCGTGCCAGCGTAGCAAGGCTTCAAAGCATTTGACCTCGTTGGTCACCGGATCGACCAGCGGCTGATAGGCCAGCCGCAATTCGTTCCGGTCCACTGCATCGCGCAGTCGGTCGCCAAGGATGGCGGTCTTCGATGCGGCGTCGCGCAGTTCGCTGGTGAAGAAGCAGAAGGTGCCGCCGCGGGTTTCCTTGGCGGAATAGAGCGCCATGTCGGCAGCGCGTGTCAGCTCGTCGGTATCGACCCCGTCATAGGGCGCCACCGCAATGCCGACCGATGTGCCGATGATCGCGCGCCGTCCGTTGATCTGATAGGGCTGTGAAAGCGATTGGACGATGCGGTTCGCCAGCTCGCCCAGCGTGCCGCGGTCATCCATATCAGGCAGCAGCACCTGAAACTCGTCGCCGCCCAGCCGTCCGACTTCGCCCGCATCCTTGACGATCGATTGCAAGCGCTGCGCTACCTGTTTCAGCAGCTCGTCGCCCGCCGGGTGACCCATGGTGTCATTGATCTGCTTGAAGCGGTCGAGATCAAGCATCATCAGCGCGCAGCTGCGTTGGCTGACGCGGAAGGCGGCGAGCATCGCGGTCAGCCGTTCGCCCAGCTTGCGGCGATTGGCGAGCCCGGTCAGTTCATCCACCTGCGATTGGCGTGCGACCTGGGTGTCGTAGGCATATTGCGCCGAAATATCGACCGCGCTGCCGCGATAGCCCTGAAAATCACCTTTGGCGTCAAGGAACGGGCGGCCATTCAGCCGCCACCAGCGCGTGCCGCCGCGCCCGTCGGATACCGCGACGATCTGTTCTTCAAGCTTGGAGCGGGCCTTCAGCTTGAAGGCGATGCTGCGCTGCTTGGCGCCGGTGCCCTCGTCCTCGACATCATGAAAGACCTTGCTGAGCGGCGTGCCGATCAATGCGCCATCAGGGTCGCCAAGATCAGCCAGGGCGCGCTGCGACAGAAAGCTGAGATGGCCATCGGCGTCGGTCGCCCAGAACATGCCGATGCCCAGTTCTTCGACCTCTCCGAGCACGACCGAGCGATCAGGCCGCGCTGGCATTGCCGGGGTCTGCGCCTCCGACCCCGAGCGATTGGGCTCGCGCGAAGATTTGAGAAAGCCAAGTGGCATGCCTCGTCCTTGTTCCGGACCCGAGAGCGAAAGGGGCGCTCGTCCAACCTCAAATTAGCTGAAACGTGATTGACAAAGCGTTACCGCAAGCAACGCATCCTTGCTCAGCGCCGAAGCGAAGGATTGTTACGACGAAGAGGCCGGAACCGTTACCGATACGCTGCGTTGTGCGCTTGGGTGGCCAAGTTGGCATTTTCTTGCCGACAAAGGCCGCCATCTGTAATTTTGCTGCATAAGGCTAAGTGTCAGGGATCACGCGCAGCCGATTTTAGCGACTACCGGGGGGGACGGCGTCATTTCTGTCGATACCATGCTAGCCAAGGCGCCAGCGGCGCTGACCAATTCCGTCCGCACGCGCAGCGATTGGGAGCGAATGCGCGCGGCGGCTCTGGCTGATCCGGGCGCGTTTCACGGTGCGATTGCGGCGCGTAACATGCATTGGTTTGTGGCTGATCTTGGCTCTTCCGGCGCGTGGATTGCCAAGGATGCAGATGGCCGCTGGCATGGCTGGGATGCGGTATCAGCCGCGCCGGTCAGCCCCGATCTGCCTGCCGACTTCACTCCGTGGGCAGCCGGGTTTGACGGTTCGAACGCCCCCCACTGGCGCTGGTTCGTGGGCGGTCGCACCAACGCGGCCTTCAGCGAACTTGATCGCCATGTGTTGGCGGGCCACGGCGATGAAGCCGCGCTGATCTTCGAAGGCGACCGCTGGGACATGAGCGCGAACGGCGGCAAAGGTGCGCCGATCGACTGCTTCACTATCAGTCGCAAGCAGTTGCTGCTCGAAGTGGCGAAATGCGCGGTTACGCTGGAGGGGCTGGGCCTCAAGCCCGGCGACCGCATGGCGCTCAACATGCCGAGCATCGTGCCGCAGATCTACTGGACCGAAGCGGCCAAGCGGATGGGCGTGGTCTATACGGCGGTGTTCGGCGGGTTCTCGGACAAGACCCTGTCCGACCGGATCGCCGATACCGGGGCGCGGGTGATCGTCACGTCTGATGGCAGCTACCGCAACGCGCAGGTCGCGGCCTTCAAGAACGCCTATACCGACCCGGCGCTCGACAATTTCGTGCCGGTGACGACGGCGCTGGAAATCCTCGGCGGGCTCGATCTGGAACTGCCCGAAGGCGGGCACGACACGATCCTCGACACGGTGCGCGAGGCGCTGGCGGGTGAGATCACGGTCGACCGTTCGGACGTGATGCGCGGGGTGGGCCGGGCGCTGATCAATCTCGGCGCCGAGGGGCGGATAACCTCTGCCGATGCTGCGCGGGTGCGGATCGCGATTGCCTCCAGCCTCGTCACCCTGCCGCCGCGCGTGGAAGCGGTGATCGTGTGCCGCCACACGCACCAGCCTGACATCATTTGGCGTGAGGAACGTGATCGCTGGAGCCATGAGCTGACCGACGCCGCGCTGGTAACAGTGCTGGAGAAAGCACGGGCCGCCGGGTTTGCGGTGCAGACCGAGGCCGATGTGCTGGCGCTCTCCGACGCCGATTTCGTCCGCGCGATCTGGGCTTCGTCCAAGCCGCTGCCGGTCGACGCCGATTATCCGATGTTCTTCATCTACACCTCGGGCAGCACAGGCAAGCCCAAGGGGATCGTGCATAGCCACGGCTATGCCGCAGGCGTGGCCGAAACGATGGCGACAAGCTTCGATGCGCGCCCCGGCGATACGCTGTTCGTGGTCGCCGATCCGGGCTGGATCACCGGGCAGAGCTACCTGATCTGCGCGCCGCTGATGACGCGGGTGACCTCGCTGGTGTCCGAAGGCTCGCCGGTGTTCCCGCACGCGGGCCGCTTTGCCTCGATGATCGAGCGGCACAAGGTCCGCATCTTCAAGGCTGGGGTGACGTTCCTCAAGGCGATCATGTCCGATCCGGCGAACCTCGCCGAACTGGAACGCTATGACATGAGCGGGCTGCGCGTGGCGACCTTCTGCGCCGAGCCTGTCTCGCCATCCGTGCAGGCCTTCGGGATGGAGCACGTCACCCCGCGCTACATCAACTCCTACTGGGCAACCGAGCACGGCGGGATCGCGTGGACGCACATGTTTGCGAATGACGATTTCCCCCTGCGTCCCGATGCGCACGCCTATCCGCTGCCGTGGATCGTGGGTGATGTGTGGGTCGAGGATGAAAGCGCTTCGGGCGGCGATGCGCCCTTTGCGCGTTCGGACGAGGGTGGTGTCTCCTGGCGTAAGGCCGATGTGGGCGAGAAAGGCGAGATCGTCATCGCCGCGCCTTACCCCTATCTCGCGCGCACTATCTGGGGTGATATCGCGGGTTTCAAGGTTGCCGATGGCCGCGTCGATCCCGCCTGGCGCGGCGATGCCAAACGTTGGGAAGAAGGCTATTGGCGGCGCTGGAAGGGCGCATGGGCCTACACCCAGGGCGATTTCGCGATCCAGCATGAGGACGGCTCGTTCTCGCTGCATGGCCGCTCGGATGACGTCATCAATGTCTCGGGCCACCGCATGGGGACCGAGGAGATCGAGGGCGCGGTGTTGCGCGACAAGGCGCTTGCGCCGGACTCGCCGGTCGGCAACGTGCTGGTGGTCGGCGCGCCGCACCGCGAGAAGGGGCTGACCCCGCTCGCCTTCGTGGTGCCGGCCCCCGGCCGCAAGCTCACGCATGAGGACAAGCGACGCCTGTTCGATCTCGTCCGCACCGAGAAAGGCGCGGTCGCTGTGCCGGCTGACTTTATCGAAGTCTCGCAATTCCCCGAAACCCGCTCGGGCAAGTACATGCGCCGCATGGTCCGCGCACTGGTGGTGGGAGAGGATGTCGGCGACGTCACGACGCTGCGCAATCCCGAGGCGCTGGACGAATTGCGCACCGTCATCAACGATTGGCAGCGCAAGCAGCGCATGAGTGACGAACAGGCGCTGTTCGACCGCCACCGCTATTTCCTCGTGCAATACAACACCGTGGCCCCCGGCAAGCAGGTGGCGACCGTCACCGTCACCAACCCGCCCGTCAATGCGCTGAACGAACGCGCGATTGACGAGCTGGTGATGGTCACATCGACGCTGGCGCGCGATGACAGCGTGGTCGCGGTGGTGTTCACCGGCGAGGGCACTTCGTCCTTCGTTGCGGGCGCGGACATCCGCCAGATGCTCGAGGAAATCCACACGGTCGACGAGGCGATGGTGCTCCCCAACAATGCGCACCTCGCCTTCCGCACGATCGAGAGCATGGACAAGCCCTGCGTCGCGGCTGTGCAAGGTGTGGCACTGGGCGGGGGCATGGAGTTCGCGCTCGCGTGTCATTACCGCATTGCAGAACCGGTGGCGCGTTTCGGCCAGCCTGAAATCCGGCTGCGCTTGCTCCCCGGATATGGCGGCACCCAGCGCCTGCCGCGTCTGCTCGCCGACCGGCGCGGCGCGGAGGGCCTGCGCGATGCGCTCGACCTGATTTTGGGCGGGCGGAGCATCACCGCTGAACAAGCGGCGGCGATCGGTGTGGTCGATCATCTGGTTGATGGCGCGCAAGATGCGCTGTCGGCCGCCCATGCCGCAGTACGCGATTTCGTCAGGAACGGCCCCGGCAGCGCCCTGGGCTTTGCCTTTGCGGAACGGCAGGCTGCAACAGTGCGCTGGGAAAGCGCGGCTGAGATCGATCTGGATGCGGTGCTGGAAGACGATTTCCTCCAGCGCATCCTGCGGCAGCTTGCTTGGGCGGGCCGCGATGTCGCGGGGGCGCGGGCGCTCGACGCAGTGCGCACCGGCCTCGAACACGGCATCACCCAAGGCACGGCGCGCGAGGCGCGGCTGTTCTCCGAGGCCATCGTCGACCCCGAGGGCGGCAAGACCGGCATCAAGCAGTTCATGGACAAGGTCGCGCCCCCGCTCCCGGTGCGGCGCGATGGCGTGTGGATCGACGCCGAGCATGAAATGCGGGCGCAAGCCTTGGAAGCGGCGGGCGATCTGCTCCCCGTCGGCGCGCCGTTCTATCCCGGCGTGACCCCGATCCCGAGCCACCAATACGCCTTCGGCATCGCCCGCGATCCCGACACCGGCCAGCCCCGCTTCGGCCCGCCCGCGAGCCATGAGAAGGAGCTGATCGTCAGCGTGCCGGAGCCCGCCCCCAACGAGGCGCTGCTCTATATGCTGACTAGCGAGGTCAACTTCAACGATATCTGGGCGCTGACCGGCATCCCGGTTTCGCCCTTCGATGCGCATGAGGAAGACGTGCAGATCACCGGATCGGGTGGCATCGCGCTGGTCGCGGCGCTGGGCAGCGAGACGCGGGCGCAGGGGCGGATCAAGGTCGGCGATCTGGTGACGGTCTATTCCGGCACCAATGACTTGCTCTCGCCGCTGGTCGGCCATGACCCGATGTATGCGGACTTCTCGATCCAGGGCTACGAGACCGAGACGGGCAGCCATGCGCAGTTCCTGACAGTCCAAGCGCCTCAGATGCACAAGGTGCCGCCTGACCTCACGCTGGAGCAGGCGGGGAGTTATGTGCTGAACCTTGGCACCATCGCGCGCTGTCTGTTCACCACCTTGCAGATCGCGCCGGGGCGGACTCTGTTCGTCGAGGGCGCGGCGACGGGGACGGGGCTGGATGCGCTGCGAAGCTCGGTGCGTACCGGATTGCAGGTGACGGGGCTGGTGTCCTCGGAGGAACGCGCGGCGTTCATCACCAAGGTGCAGGGCGCAGTCGGGGCGATCAACCGCAAGGATGCGCGGTTCGCTGACCTCTACTCGGTGGTTCCGGAAGACACATCGCAAGCGCAGGCGTGGGAAGCCGCAGGCGCTCCGCTGGTCGAGGCATACAAGGCGCTCAACGGCGGAAAGCTCGCCGACTATGTGGTCAGCCACGCGGGCGAGACCGCCTTCCCGCGCTCGTTTCAGCTGCTGGCCGAAGGCGGCACGCTGGCGTTTTACGGCGCATCATCCGGCTACCACTTCAGTTTCATGGGCAAGCCGGGCACGGCCAGCCCTGAGGAAATGCTCCGCCGTGCGGCCCTGCGCGGGGGCGAGGCAGTGCTGATCTTCTACGGGCCGGGTTCATCCGAACTGCTCGATGAAACCGGCCTCGAAATGATCGAGGCCGCGCGCCGCTTCAACGCTAAGAGCGTCATCGCCACCACCACCGATGGCCAGCGCGAGTTCCTGCAATCGCTGGGGCTGGAGGACGCGATTGAAGGGATCGTCTCCCTTGAAAGCATCCGCCGCCGCGAGGGGGCGAATTTCCACTGGCCCGACACCATGCCGCGCCTGCCCGACGCCAAGGCCGATATCGAGGTCTTCAAGGCGGCGGTGCGCGACTATCAGGACCGGGTGATGAAGCCCTTCGGTTCGGCGGTGGGCAAGATCCTGCGCTCGCCCGACAATCCGCGCGGCAGCCCCGATCTGGTGTTCGAGCGGGCCGGGCAGGACACGCTCGGCATCTCGACCTCGCTGGTCAAGCCCTTCACGGGCCGCGTGATCTTTGCAGAAGACCTGACCGGCTGCCGCTTCACCTTCTACGCCCCGCAGGTCTGGACCCGCCAGCGGCGCATCTACATGCCCACCGCGCAGATCTTCGGCACGCACCTGTGCAACGCCTACGAGGTCGCGCGAATGAACGACATGATCGCGGCGGGCCTGCTCGAAGTGACCGAGCCTGAGGTAGTGCCGTGGGACGGGTTGCCGGAAGCGCATCAGGCGATGTGGGACAACCGGCACACCGGGTCCACCTACGTGGTCAACCACGCGCTCCCCGAAATGGGCCTCAGAAGCCGCGACGCGCTGCTCGAAGCATGGGCGGCGCAGGCGAGCGGGGAACCGGACGGCTAGCTCGTGCATTGCACTTTTTGAAACGTTCTTCCCTCTCCTCCCCAGAGAATGAACGAAACGCAAAGCGAAGCGCTGCTTCGCGGTAATTCTGTGAGGAGAGAGACATGGCCAAACCGAAAGCCGTTGCCGCTGCGCCTGCTCTGCAAGGCGATATTCCGGGCCGCCTTGCCGGCAAGATCGCGGTCGTCACGGGTGCGGCGGGCAATCTCGGCGGGCATATCGTCACCCACTACCTTGCAGAAGGCGCAACCGTGGTCATGACGGGCCGCACGCCCGACCGCACCAAGGCGGCGGCCGAGGCGCTCTTGAAGGCGACCGGCGCGGACGCGGCGCGGCTCACGACGGTGGCATTGGATGGCGGCGACATCGCCTCGGTGCGGGCGGCGATTGCAGAGGTGGTGAAGCAATTCGGGCGTATCGACATTCTGGTCAACAACGCCGGCAGCGCCGGGCCCAAGCAGCCGATCGAAAACCTGCCGCTTTCGGCGGAGGAGCTGGCGGCGCTCCAGAAGACCGGCAGCACCGACAGCGAGACCGTGGGGCAGGCGCTGCGCAACATCTTCGGCGTCGCCTGGAACGTCGCGCGGGTCGCGGCGGAGCATATCCCTGAGGGCGGCTCGATCATCAATGTCTCGACCATCTTCAGCCGCACGCCTTATTACGCCCGCGCGGCCTATGTGGTCCCCAAGGCGGCGATGAATGCGTGGAGCCGCGAATTGTCGCTGGAACTTGGCCCCAAGGGCATCCGCGTCAATCTCGTCTACCCCGGCCCGATCGAGAGCGAGCGCATCCGCAATGTCTTCGCCGCGATGGACACTGCGCGCGGCGATGCGGCGGGCACCACTGCGACGCAGTTCTTCGACATGATGAGCCTCGAACGCGCAACGGGCGGGAACGACAAGGCCAAGACCTTCCCGACGCCCACCGACATTGCGACGACCTGCGTGTTCCTCGGCAGCGATGAGAGCGCGGCTTACAATGGCCACGATTTCGAGGTCACCCATGGGATGAGCGTGCGCAAGGAGCAACGCTCGACCTATCTGGCGCGCCCGACCATGCGTTCGATGGACGGTACGGGTTTGGCCGTGCTGATCGCGGCCGGCGACAATTTCGAAGAGGCGCTGGAAATCGCGCAAGTGCAGCTGGCCTGCGGGGCGGAGGTCGTCCTTGGCCTGCCGCGCGCAGCCGACGTTGCCATCGCCGAGAAGCGTTGCGCTGCGCTTGGCCTGTCCGACAAGCTCGCCATCATCCGCTTTAGCCGGAAAGACCCGGCGGGGATGGAAGAGGCGCTGGAGGATTACACCAAGGGCGGCACGCCGGTCAGTGGCGCGCTGTTCCTGCCTGCGCTGAGCGCGGGCGAATTGGCGGGCGCGATCACCGAGGCGGATGATTCTGTGGTCGAGGCGTTGATGGACGCCGAACTCGCCGGCAACATGGCGCTCGCCCGCACTATGAGCCGCTACTGGAAGCGGCACGACAATCTGCTGCAGCCGCCGCGCTTCGTGTTTGTCAGCCACGCCAGCGACGGGAAGGGCGACATCTATGGCCACATCCTGCGCGCTGCGACCGAACAGCTGATCCGTATCTGGCGCGACGAATCCGAGATCGACACCGCGCATGGACGTCGTCGGCAAGCGGAGTGGGGCAACCAGATCGTGCGCTTCACCAACACCGAAGCCGAGAACATCCGCTTCACCGCGGGCCACGCCGCGCGGATCCTGCTCAAGGAAAGCAAGCTCGGCGAGATCACGCTCTACGTCCCCGCCAACATCGGTGAGGCGACCGGCGCGCGCAAGGCGATGCCCGGCTTCTCCGAGAACATCACCGGGCTGCATCTGGGTAAAGTCGCGCTTATCACCGGGGGATCGGCGGGTATTGGCGGACAGGTCGCGCGTCTGCTGGCGCTGGCCGGCGGCAAGGTGATGATGGTCGCGCGGCGCGAAAGCGAGCTGGCTGTCGCCCGCGCGCGGATCGTTTCCGAGCTTGAGGACATCGGTTTCGCCGGTGTCGAGCGCCGGGTGCAGACCCTCGCCAATGTCGATGTCAGCAATTTCGAGAGCCTCAAGGGCGCGGTCGACGCGACGCTGAAGGCCTTCGGGCGGATCGATTACCTCATCAACAACGCCGGGGTCGCGGGCGCGGAAGACATGGTCGTCGACATGGGGGTCGACGCCTGGAATTACACGCTCGATGCGAACCTCGTGTCGAACTACTTCCTGATGCACCACGTCGCCCCGCTGATGAAGGCGCAAGGATCGGGCTACATCCTCAATGTCTCGTCCTATTTCGGGGGCGAGAAGTATCTTGCGGTCGCCTATCCCAACCGGGCGGATTACGCCGTGTCCAAGGCGGGGCAGCGCGCGATGGTGGAATCGATGGCGCGCTATCTCGGCCCCGAGGTGCAATTCAACGCGATCGCGCCCGGGCCGGTCGATGGGGATCGCCTGTCGGGCACCGGCGGCAAGCCCGGCCTTTTCGAGCGGCGCGGCAAGCTGATCCTTGAAAACAAGCGGTTGAATGCTGTCCACGCCGCCGCGATCAAGGCGATCCGGCGCGGGGTCAGGGTCGAGGCGGTGCTGGCGCGGCTCGCGCGCAATGACACCACCAAGATGAGCCACGACACCAACAACCCGCACGAACTGCGCGAACTGGCGCTGGCCTGCGCGCGCGAGGGCGATGGCACCTGCACCTGGGACCAGTACCTGCTCACCCCCGGCATCGCCGCCGCGCTGGTCAGCCGCCTCAGGCAGGCGGGCCTGTTCCTCGATGCGCCCGAATGGAACGACCGCCCGGCCACGCCCGAGGCTGACGCCGACTGGCTGCTTCGCGTGCCGCCCGAGGACGCACCCTTCCTGCCCGCCGACAAGATCGCCATCGAGGCCAAGAAGGTCGGCAGCGGGGTGCTCTCCAAGCTCTATCTCGGCAAGATGCCGACCGAGCATGACGTCGCGCAGGCCACGGTCTTCTTCCTCGCCGACCGCGCCGTTTCGGGCGAGACCTTCATGCCCTCGGGCGGCCTCAGCGTCGAACGCTCGACCACCGAGCGCGAATTGTTCGGCAGCCCCAAGCAGGAACGGCTCGATCAGATGCGGGGCAAGACGGTGTGGATCATCGGTGAACACCTTGCCGATTACCTCGCCGAAACCGCGCGCGCCTTTATCGAGGATTGCCATGCCGCCAACGTGGTGATGATCACTCGCACCGCCGAAGGCTTCGAGGCGATCAAGGCGCAGCTCGATGCCGAAACCGCCGAGGCGCTGACCTCGCTGGTGGTCTCGACCGATATCGAGGCCGCGATGGACGAGGCGCTGATCGCCTGGGGCCGTCCCACGACGATCCTTTCGACGCCCTTTGCCGCGCTTCCCGGTAAGCTGTTCGACACCGCCGATCCGCTCACCCCCGAGGAGTTCCGCCAAGTGGTCGAGGACAACCTCACCCACCACTTCCGCGTGTCGCGCCGCGCGTCCCTGTATGACGATTGCCAGCTGGTGCTGACCAGCCCGGACGTGCCGATGGGCGACAAGTCCCCTGCCTTTGCCCTAGCCAACTTCATCAAGACCACGCTCCACGCCTTCACCGCAACCCTTGCCGTGGAAAACGAGCGGCTGGTGCATGATGTGCCGGTCAACCAGATCAACCTCACGCGACGGGTGCAATCGGAAGAACCGCGCGATCTCGACGAGCATCTCGAAGAGGTCCGCCGTTTCGCCCGCGCGGTGCTGCTGGTTGGCGCGCCGCTGCCGGATGCGGAAGATTCGCGTTACCGTGCGCGGATCTATCGCGGCATGTCGATGACGGTGTGATAGAAGTGCAGGGATGATCCAGTACCTGCCCTTCGAGAAGCCGATCGAGGCACTCGACAAGCATGTGGCAGAGCTGTCCGCCCTGCCCGAAGGCGTGGCCGAGGCGCGGATGCTCGCCGAGCGGGCGGACAAGCTGCTTGCGGACACCTATGCGCGGCTGACCCCATGGCAGCGCACGCTCGTCGCCCGCCATCCCCAGCGCCCGCGGTTCGAGAAGCTGGTAGCGGGGTTGTTCGAGGACTTCCTGCCCATCGCGGGCGACCGAGTGTTCGACGACGATCAGGCGATCATCGGCGGCTTTGCCCGCTTCGAGGGGCGCAAGGTCATGGTGATCGGCCACATGAAGGGCGAGGATACGCCGGGGCGCCTCAGGCACAATTTCGGCATGGCGCGGCCCGAAGGCTATCGCAAGGCGATCCGGCTGATGGAACTCGCTGACCGTTTCGGCCTCCCCGTGGTGACGCTGGTGGACACCCCCGGCGCCTTCCCCGGCGTCGATGCCGAGGCGCGCGGGCAGGCCGAAGCCATCGCCCGCTCGACCGAGGCGTGCCTCGCCTTGGGTGTGCCATTGATCGCAGTGATCATCGGCGAAGGCGGATCGGGCGGCGCGGTGGCGCTGGCGGCAGCCAACCGGGTGCTGATGCTGGAACACGCGGTCTATTCGGTGATCTCGCCCGAAGGCTGCGCCTCGATCCTGTGGCGCAGCGCTGCGCAAGCGGCCACCGCGGCCGAGGCAATGCGGGTGACGGCGGCGGACCTCCTCAAACTCGGCGTGATCCACCGCATCGTCTACGAACCGCGCGGCGGCGCGCATCGTGATGCAGGCGAGACAGTCAAGCGCTTGGCGCTGGCCTTACGCGCCGAATTGGCCGGACTGGCAGCGCTCAGCCCGGCGCAATTGCGCCGTGAGCGCGAGGAGTTTTTCCTAAAGCTGGGGTGAGGGGTAAAACCTGGTGCCGGCTACAGGATTCGAACCCGTGGCCCCCTGATTACAAATCAGGTGCTCTACCAACTGAGCTAAGCCGGCACATCAATAGGTCGCGCCCTAGCGGCAAACGGCCGCGCCCTCAAGGGTCTGGCGGCTGCAACACGCGCCGTTTTCAATAGTTCCATTGCGCCTGAATGCGCAGGATCTGTCCTTCGGCTTGCCCGAGGCGGCGCTCGTCAGCTTCCTTGCGGGATGCCCAGCCGTAGGTTGCGGTCAGTTCAAGCGCTGGATCAAGGTTGAACTCGAAGCCCAGCTCCAGCTCTTCGGTCTCCAGCCGGGGCGCGTTGATCGCGCCTTTGAAGCCGCCGCGATAATACTGCCAGCGGGCAAAGGGATAGAACGGGCCGATCGGCGAGTTGTCGATCTTGGCCATCGCTTGCACATAGCCGCCATTGAGCGGGCGCTCTTCGATCCGGCCGCTGGCGGGGACGAATTCCGGCCCCGTACCCCAGTTCCATTCCGCCTGGATACCAAAGGGCTGGGGGTATAGGATCGCATGCACGCCGACGCGGTCATCCTTGAGCCCGGCCGGGCTGACCCCGCCGGTGCGGATTTCCGGGCGGATGGTGTTGCGCATGATCGCACCGCCCAGCTCCAACACTTGTCCGTCCAGCCCCAGACCGTCCAGTTCGAACGGCCAGGTCGCAAGGCCCACCAGCATCACGTCATTGTCAGTCTCGGTGCGGTTGAGGCCCTGCCCGTTGAAGACCCCGAACCCGAATGCGCCGTAATTGCCGAAAAGTTTCTGCCCATCATCGGCCAGCCGGTCCCAGATCGCCTGGACGCGCGGCGGGGTGTAATAGGCAACAATGCCAAGATCGCGCTCGCCCGGAGCGGCCGAATTGATCGCATCGGTCCGGTCCAGCGCGAGGCGGTTGGACGAGGACTGCATGTTTTCCCAGCCATAGGGTACCTTCGACTGGCCCAGCCGGATGCGGAAGGATTTGTCATCGAAAGGGAAGACATCGGCATACATGTCGCGCAGGGACACCGTCCCCTCGCGCCGCTCGCCCACCGACTGGTTGGATACAGCGGCGGCAAAATCGGGCTGGAAATAGAGCGATACGTGGTCGTTCAGATCGCCCTGGATGACCATGCGCAGACGGCGGAAACTGAAATTGCTGTCGGCGTTGACCGCGCTGTCGTGGATGGATCGCAGGCGCGAAACACCAGCGGGTGCATCGGCATCGCCGGAGACGATCTGGCTGAACCGCATCTGGGTGTAACCGCGCAGCCGCAGTTTTTCGTACCATGCCTTGCTCTTGGGTGCAGGCGCGGCAGCGGCGGCGAAGCTGGGATTGCCTTCCGGCACGGAGGCCGGAGCGGACGGCGCGGCCTGCGGCTCTGCCTGCGCCATCAGCGGTGCGGGCACCGCCATTGCCGGCGGGGGTGCCGCAGCAGGCGCGCTCTGCGCTGTCTGGAGCGCGGTGACGATCGCCTTCAATTCGTCAATCTGCCGTTGCAGATCGGCAATCGTGCGGGCCTGATCGTCCGCTGATACGGGGGCAGGGGCGCTCTGCGCCTGCGCTGCGGTGCTGCTGACGCTGGCCAGCAGGGTGAGCGCGATAACGGCAGGGGAGCAGTGCCTCGAAACGAACGACATGAACAAGTGCCTTTGCAGGTTGGCTGGCACCGCCGGGTGCCGACGACCGCGCCTCTATGTCGCTTTGGTGTCACTTGCGTGACAATTGTGACCACAATCGCAGTCCGGTGCGGCGGGCGGACTAAACCGCACCGAATGTCCATCCTTCGGTGCGGGCGATTTCGGCGGTGAGGCTGCTGGGGTGCCACAGATCGCCGATGGCATGGACATGGCGCAGCCACGCGGCGGTCAGCAGGGCGTCTGACGAGTGATCGTCGATGGCCCCGGTTCCGGCGACCGGCGGTGAGCCGAGCACGTCCAGCGCATCGTTCAGCGCGCCGTAGCTGCGCAGTTTGGTGGCGGCCCCGGTCACGCCGCCCAGCCGCGCCGCGACCGACGTGTAAATCTCCGTGATGACCGAGCCTTCGGCGGGCAACGGGTCAACCGGCCACACTGGCACTTTGCCGCCCAGCCGGTGCAGCATCCGCATGCCCGTCAGGCTTGATTTGCCGACCTGCGCTGCGCCCACGAGGTTGAAATTGCTCACCGGCCGCACGCCCTGCTGGCGCTGGGCGGCTTCGGCCACCCGGAAACGCCCCTCGCGCGTGGCGGCACCGGGGATGAGAAAGCGGTCGCCTTCCAGCCCCGCGCCGTGGCGGAAATAACGCGAGGCTTGCGGGTGGGTGACAAAGCCGCCTGCCTCAAGGTTCGGATCACCTTCGCACAGCGCGTCGATCAGCGCCCATAGCCCCCGCGCATCGGCGGGGCTGGCGTCCCAGCCGGGAAAAAACGCCCCCGCATCGGCGTGCGGCAGGCTGATCCCGAGATCGAGGCCCACCAGCGTTGCACCCGGCAGATCGCGTAAGCGCGCCAGCACGTCGCTACGCGCCCAGCCTTTGGGATCGGGCGGGGTGACCAGCACCGGCGGCCCGCCATCTGCCAGCGCGACTGCCACCGCGATGCCTTTCTGCCGCACGCCCTTGGCGCCTGACCAATCGACCGCGAGAAAATGCGTAAAGCCGGTCACCCGCGTTCGCTCCGCAGCTTGTCCCAGTAATCCAGCCGCTTTTTCACCTCACGCTCGAACCCGCGCTCCACCGGCGTGTAGAACCGTTCCGGCGTCATGCCGTCAGGCCAGTAATTGTCGCCCGAGAACCCTTCGGCCGTGTTGTGGTCGTAGGTATAGCCTTCGCCGTAACCGATATCCTTCATCAGCTTGGTCGGCGCGTTGAGGATGTTGGCGGGCGGGGCGAGGCTGCCGGTCTCCTTCGCGCTTTTCCATGCGGCCTTTTGCGCCGCATAGACCGCGTTGGATTTGGGCGCGGTGGCAAGGTAGAGGCACGCCTGCGCCAGTGCCAGCTCGCCTTCCGGGCTGCCGAGGAAACGGTAAGCCTCCATCGCGGCCATGCACTGCGGCAGGGCGTGGGGATCGGCAAGGCCGATGTCCTCCACCGCCATGCGCACCAGCCGCCGGGCAAGGAACAGCGGTTCTTCGCCCTCGGTCAGCATCCGGGCGAGGTAATAAAGGGCGGCCTGCGGATCGCTTCCGCGCACCGCTTTGTGCAGGGCGCTGATGAGGTTGTAATGCCCGTCGCGGTCCTTGTCATACACCGCCACGCGGCGTTGCAGGAACGCGCCGAGCGCCGCCGGGTCGAGCGGCTGGGCCAGCCCTGCGGCATATAAAGTCTCGGCCTGCCCCAGCAGGAACCGCCCGTCGCCATCGGCCCCGGTAATCATCGCGGCGCGCGCTTCCGGGGTCACAGGGAGGGGGCCTTCCAAACCTTCCGCCTTGGCGAGCAGCATCGCCAGCGCCGCTTCGTCCAGCCGGTTCAGCACCAACACCTGCGCGCGGGATAGCAGCGCGGCGTTCAAGGCGAAGCTGGGGTTTTCCGTGGTAGCCCCCACCAGCGTCACCACCCCGCGTTCGACATAGGGGAGAAAGCCGTCCTGCTGCGCGCGGTTGAAGCGGTGAATCTCGTCCACAAACAACAGCGTTTTGCGGCCGGTGCTGGCCGTTTTCTCGGCCTCGGCAAAGACCTTCTTCAGGTCCGCCACGCCGGAGAAAACCGCGCTGATCGCGGCAAACCGCATCCCCACCGCGTCCGCCAGCAGCCGCGCAATGCTGGTCTTGCCGGTGCCGGGCGGTCCCCACAGGATCATGCTGGCAAGGCGGCCAGCGGCGACCATCCGCCCGATTGCGCCTTCGGGGCCGGTCAGATGTTCTTGCCCCACCACTTCGGCGAGGGATTGCGGGCGCAGCCGGTCGGCTAACGGCGCATCGGCGGCGGGCGCGCCATCGCCGCGCGGAGCCTCGGGGGCGTCTTGTCCGAACAAATCAGCCATTCGTCGGGCGTGATAGGGCTTCGGGCGGAAAAGAAAACCTCATGCGCGCGCAGCCCTTGCGAAGATAGGTCTAAGATATATCTTTGATGTATCTTGAGCGTGAAGGAGGATCACATGACCTGGAACAGATATGGCCGCGGTGGCGGCTGGGAAAAGTTCGCTGAAGCAATGGCAACAATGGCGATGAACAACGCCGGCAACATGAACTTTGGCGGACCGGCCTTCGACAAGGGCTTCAAGGCGCGCTGGCGTAGCGACGGTGAGGCCGATGGCGAGGGTGATGAACGCGGCCCCGGCCGTCGTGGCCGGCGCGGGCGGATGTTTGCGCAAGGCGAACTGCGCCTCGCGTTGCTGGCCCTGATCGCGGAAAACCCCTCGCACGGGTACGAGCTTATCAAGGGCATCGAGGAAATGACCGGCGGCGCCTATGCGCCCAGCCCCGGCGCGGTCTATCCGACGCTGCAACTGCTCGAAGATGAAGGAGCGATCGAAGAGGCCGAGGCCGAAGGCGCGAAGAAGCCCTTTGCCGTAACCCGGCAGGGTCAGGACGAACTCGATACCCGTAAGGACGAGGTCGAAGAATTGATGCGCCGCCTTGGCCGTCACGGCGAACGCACCAGCACGGTCCGCTCGCACGATCTGTTCCGCGCAATGGGCAACCTCGGCTCTGTGCTGAAGAACCGTGCACGGGCGGGCAAGCTCGACGAGCGGACCATCAACGAGATTGTCGATATGATCGACGAGATGGCCAAGCGGATCGAACGCCTGTGAGCGATTGCGGTTGATGCAAGTTGGGAATATTCTCCCCCCGTTCGGGTCGCGCCGGACGGGGGGAGATCATGGCAATTATCGGTAACCGCCGAAAAAGAACGCCATCGCATCTGTGGCTGGTGGGGCTGCTTACGCTGGTGTTCAACACAATGGGCATCATCAGTTACCTGACAACCAAGCTCGGGATGCTGGCCGAAATGGGGCTTACGCCCAGCCAGATTGCCTTCATGGAAAGCTACCCGGCATGGGTCAGCGCCTTCTGGGCGTTGGGCGTGTGGGGCGCCTTCGCCGGATCGGTGCTGATCCTGCTACGATCAAAATGGGCGGTGGCCGCAGTGATGGTTGCGCTTGCCGGTCTGGCTGCGGTGACCTTCTATCACTACGCCATGATCGAAATGCCGGCCGACATGCAGTCGCCCGGACTTGATCTGGCGATCTGGGTGGTGACGCTGTTCCTGCTGGTTTACGCGCGCCGCATGACCGCGGCAGGCGTGCTGCGCTAAGCCGTTTTACGGCGCGCTTCGATCAGGCGGATATAGGTTTCGGCAACCACAGCGTTGATTGCTTCCCAGCTGTAATTGCACGCCCGCGTTTCCCCCGCAGCCCCGTGGGCGGCGCGCAAGGCGGGGTCGTTGCAATAGGGGGCGAGGGCTGCGGCAAAGGCGGCGGCATCGCTGTCCTTGTGGCCCGACGGCGCAACCAACCGCCCGGTCACACCGTCAGCGACAAGGCTGGCGCTGCCGGTTGCCCCTGCGGCGACCACGGGAAGCCCGCTTGCCATCGCTTCCAGCGTGACATTGCCGAAGGTTTCGGTGACGCTGGGGTTGAAGAACACATCGCCGCTGGCGAGCGCCTGGCCGAGGTCCGGGCCGGTCTTGAATCCGGCAAAGATACCGCCCGGCAGATTGGCTTCGAACCAACCGCGCGCGGGGCCATCACCGATCACCAGCACCTTATGGCTCGCGCCGGCTGCGCGCAGCTGCGTGATGGTTTCGACAAAGACATCGAGGCCTTTTTCCATCACCAGCCGTCCGAGGAACACGATCGCAACGTCATGATCCGCCAGGCCGAGGCTGCGCCGCCATTCGGGATCGCGGCGGGCGGAGGAAAAGATCGTGCGGTCCACGCCCCGGCTCCACAAGCCGATATCGGCGTGCATCCCCATCGCCAGCAATTCGTCGATCATCGACTGCGACGGCGCGACCAGCGCATCACAGCGGTTGTAGAACCGGCGCAGGCCCTTGACGATCAGCGGTTCGAGGAAAGCCATGTTGTAATAGCGCGGATAGGTTTCGAACCGGGTGTGCACGCTGGCCAGCACCGGGATGTCGTGGCTGCGCGCCCAGCGCAGCGCGGCATGGGCCGACGGATCGGGTGAGGACAGGTGGACGATATTGGGCGCAAATGCCGCCAGATCGCGCTTCACCGCAGCGCCCAGATGGGTCGGCATGCGGTATTCTCCGCGTCCCTTCACCGGCATCGGCACATTGGGCACGCCGACCAGATCGCCGGTCGGCTCGAAATCGGGACGGGCAACCTTGGGGGAGTAGACGCGCACCTTCGCGCCTTGGCCCAGCAGCGAGCCGACCAGGCGGTTCAACGCCTGATTGGCCCCGTCGCGGGTGTAGTTATAGTTGCCGCTGAACAGGGCAATGCGAAGGTCGGACGTTTCCATGGAGCGGCCTGATTAGTAACATTTCGGGCGCTTGGCGAGGGGCGATGCGGCGCTGTTTCACGCTCTGGCCGTTTATTCATTGACTTGTCACAGCCCGCCACTAGAGCGGCGAGCGGGCCACGCGGTCCCAACGCCGCGCGAGCTCTCTGCAAGGAGAGAATACATGACTGAGTACGCACGCGGGCTCGCACACGAGCCGACGCTTAAGCCTGAACGCCCCTTCTTTTCCTCGGGCCCGACGGCGAAATTCCCCGGCTGGTCGCTGGACAAGCTCAAAACCGAATCGCTTGGTCGCTCGCACCGCTCGGCGCTGGGCAAGGCGCGGCTGAAGTACGCGATTGACCTGTCGCGCGAGTTGCTCGGCATTCCCGATGATTACCTGATCGGCATCATGCCCGCGTCCGACACCGGCGCGATCGAAGCGGCCATGTGGGCGATGCTCGATCCTGCGCGCCCGGTTACGGTCGCCGCGTGGGAGAGCTTCGGCAACATCTGGATTCAGGACGCGGTCAAGCAGCTCAAGCTGCCCAACCTGCAGGTGCTGACCGCCGATTACGGCGAGATCCCCGATCTCACCACCATCCCGCAGCGCAATGACGTGGTCTTCACCTGGAACGGCACCACCAGCGGCGCGATGATCCCCAATACCGACTGGCTCGAAGCTGGGCGCGAAGGGATCACCATCAACGACGCTACCAGCGCGATCTTCGCGCAGGAAATGGACTGGTCGAAATTGGATGCCACGACCTATTCGTGGCAGAAGGTGATGGGCAGCGAAGCGCAGCAC
This sequence comes from Porphyrobacter sp. TH134, assembly GCF_002855495.1. Classification (GTDB taxonomy): domain Bacteria; phylum Pseudomonadota; class Alphaproteobacteria; order Sphingomonadales; family Sphingomonadaceae; genus Erythrobacter. The sequence goes on along the minus strand of NZ_PKRO01000003.1, from coordinate 23,082 downwards.
GGGATGCTGATCCTGTCGCCGAAAGCCGTTGCCCGCATCGAAAGCTACGATCCGCCGTGGCCGATGCCCAAGCTGTTCCGCATGAAGAAGGGCAACAAGATCAACCTCGGCATCTTTGCTGGCGAGACGATCAACACCCCTTCGATGCTGGCGACCGAAGATTACATTGCGGCGCTGGAGTGGGCCAAGAGCATCGGCGGGCGCAAGGCGCTGGTCGAACGCGCCAATGCGAACGCTAGAATCGTCAAGGACTGGATCGAGGCCACCCCGTGGTTGCGCAACATGGCGTCCGATCCGGCGCAGCAGACCAACACCGGCGTCTGCATGGTGTTTCAGGGCGAATGGTACGATGCGCTCTCGGATGACGACAAGGCGGGCGTGCCCAAGAAAATCGTCAAGCTGCTCGAAGAACGCAATGTCGGCTTCGACTTCAACGGCTACCGCGATGCGCCGCCGTCCTTGCGCATCTGGTGCGGTTCGACCGTCGAGCAGGAGGATATCAAGCGCCTGCTGCCGTGGATCGAATGGGCCTACGAGAAGGTCAAGAACGGCTGATCGCCGTCCGTCTCTACCTAGCCAATCCCGTCACCCTGAACTCGTTTCAGGGTCCATTTCTCCCCATCGGACCTCGGTTTCGGAGGCTCGATGGATGCTGAAACAGGTTCAGCATGACGAAGGGAAAAACAAATGTCCCAGAAGCCCAAAGTTCTCATTTCCGACAAGATGGACCCCAATGCCGCGCGCATTTTTGAAGAGCGCGGCTGCGATGTTGATGTGATCACCGGCGAAACGCCGGAGCAGCTGATCGCCCGCATCGCTGACTATGATGGCCTCGCCATCCGCTCCTCGACCAAGGTGACCAAGGCGATCCTCGATGCCGCGACCAACCTCAAGGTGATTGGCCGCGCCGGGATCGGGGTGGACAATGTCGACATCCCCTACGCCTCGTCGAAGGGCGTGGTGGTGATGAACACCCCGTTCGGCAACTCGATCACCACAGCCGAACACGCCATCGCCCTGATGTTCGCGCTCGCCCGCCAGATCCCGGAAGCGAACGCGCAGACGCAGGCGGGCCAATGGCCCAAGAGCGGGTTCATGGGCGTGGAACTCACCGCCAAGACGCTGGGCCTGATCGGCGCGGGCAATATCGGCTCGATCGTCGCCACCCGCGCGCTGGGCCTGCGGATGAAGGTGATCGCCTATGATCCCTTCCTGACCGAGGAACGCGCGGTTGAAATGGGCGTGGAGAAGGTCGATCTCGACACGCTGCTCTCCCGCGCCGATTTCGTCACGCTCCACACCCCGCTGACGGACGAGACCCGCAACATCCTCAGCCGGCAGCGGCTGGAGAATGCCAAGAAGGGCATCCGCATCATCAACTGCGCGCGCGGCGGGCTGATTGACGAAGCGGCATTGAAGGATTGCCTCGAAAGCGGTCAGGTCGCCGGCGCAGCATTGGACGTGTTCGAAACCGAACCGCCCGCCGCCGATCACCCGCTGTTCGGTGCGCCGAACTTCATCTGCACCCCGCACCTTGGCGCGTCGACCACCGAAGCCCAGGTCAATGTCGCGCTGCAAGTGGCCGAGCAGCTCGCCGATTACCTCGTCAATGGCGGCGTCACCAATGCGCTCAACGTGCCGTCGCTGAGCGCCGAGGAAGCGCCCAAGCTGCGCCCCTATATGGCGCTGGCCGAAAAGCTCGGCAGCCTTGTGGGACAACTGGCGCACGGCAACCTCACCCGTATCAGCATCGAGCGTGAAGGCGCGGCGGCTGACCTCAACGGCAAGCCGATCACCGCTGCGGTGCTGAGCGGTTTCATGCGCCGCTATTCCGACACGGTGAACATGGTCAACGCGCCGTTCCTCGCCAAGGAGCGCGGGCTGGATGTCAGCGAGATCCGCCATGACCGCGACGGTGCGTTCAATACGCTGGTGCGGGTGACGGTGGAAACCGCTGCCGGGCCGCGTTCGGTTGCGGGCACGCTGTTCGGAACGGAATCGCCGCGTTTGGTCGAAATCTTCGGCATCGGGATCGAAGCCGAACTGTCGGGCCACATGCTCTACATCGTCAACGACGACAAACCCGGCTTCATCGGCCGCATCGGCACGCTGCTGGGCGCGCGCGGGATCAATATCGGCACCTTCAACCTCGGCAGGCGCGAAGCGGGCGGGGAAGCGGTGCTGCTGCTGAGCCTTGATGAGGCGCTGCCCGCAGATGTGGTCGCCGAGGCCGAGAAGCTCGAAGGCGTGAAGCTGGTCAAGGCTTTGGCGTTTTAAGCACCTCTCTTTCCCGTTCGCCCTGAGCTTGTCGGAAGCGCAGCTGGGCGTTGCCCAACGGCTGCACTTCTTATAGCGCCTCGGTGCAGAAGAAGTGCGGTGCTTCGACAGGCTCAGCACGAACGGAAGTAAGTTCAATTGACCCAACCCAACGATCTCCTCCCCGAAGGCCTCGAAGACCGCCTGCCGCTCGAAGCCGCGCGCATCACTGCTGCGATGCGTGCCTGCCTCGATGTGCTGGATGCGCATGGCTATGACCGGGTGCGCCCGCCGCTGCTTGAATTCGAAGCCTCGCTCGCAGGCCGTATGGCAGGCGCTGTGGCGGGGGAGGCACGGGCGATGTTCCGCTTTGTCGATCCGGCGTCCTTGCGCACGCTCGCGCTGCGATCGGACATGACCCCCCAGGTCGGACGGATCGCTGCGACCAGCCTCAAGACCGCCGCCCGCCCGCTGCGCCTCGCCTATTGCGGGGACACGGTGGTGATCAAGGCAAGCCAGCTCGATCCGGCGCGCGAACGCCTGCAATTGGGCGCGGAGCTGATCGGCTCTGACTCGGTCGCCGCCGCCAGTGAGGCGGTGATGCTGGCGGTCAAGGCGCTGAGCGCGGCGGGGCTGACCGGCATCTCGGTCGATTTCACGCTCCCCGATCTGGTCGACACGCTCAGCGAAAAGGCCTTTCCGCTCGCTCCCGAACAGATCGCAGCGGTGCGGCGCGAACTCGACACCAAGGACTCAGGCGGATTGAAGGCGGCAGGCGGCGCGGCCTATCTGCCGCTGCTGTATGCGACCGGCCCGTTTGCCGAAGCGCTGGCGGCCTTGCGCGCGGTGGATGCCGGCGGGGCGCTGAAGACGCGGCTCGACGGGCTGGAGCAGATCGCCGCGCACGTTGGCGATGCCGCGCGAATCACGCTCGACCCGACCGAGCGGCACGGGTTTGAATACCAATCGTGGTTCGGCTTTACGCTTTACGCCGAGGGCCTGCGCCGCGCGGTCGGGCGGGGCGGGACGTACCGGATCGCCGGCAGCAACGAGGCCGCGACCGGTTTTACGCTTTATCTTGATCGTCTCGCCGATGCCGCGCCGCAGCCGGTTGCCGCGCGGATGGTGTATCTGCCGCTGGGTCATGACCGCGCAGCAGCGGCGGCTCTGCGGGCCGAAGGCTGGCGCACGCGCGCCCAGCTGGCCGAGGGTGAAGACGCCGCCATGCTGGGCTGCGACTATGTGCTGGGGGCGGGCGGGCCGGAGAGGGTCTGACGATCCTTGCAGCGGTTCTGCCGCTTATCAATTCATGCTCGGCCATAGGGTTACGCCGTTTGAGTTGAGCCCCCGGTTTTTTCTAAACAATGTTTGGCAGGCCCTGACATGTCCGCCGTGCAAATCGGGCATGGCATCGTGCGCGCCGCGATCTTGGGCGAGCATTCTGAAACCGTGCGGCATGAAGCCACGATCGCCTCTGTCGGCCCACAGGGTCGCAAGATCGCGACTAAGCGAAGGATATTTGCGGATGAGCCGTAGTTGCAGCGGTTGACCCGAACCCACACCCGATGATTTAAAAAGCGTGCCGGCACCAATCCCGAATTCGAAAGACAAGGAGAGATAAGGTGAGCAAGATTAGTGAACTCAGCGATTTCGAAGTTGACTTCGTATCTGCTGGTGACGGTACTGCAACACGATCAGAAGTATTGGCAGTCGGCTCGGCAATTACTGGTGCAGGTGCACTGGCTCTTGGTGCGGTCGCCTCACCAATTCTGGTGCCGGCCGCCATCGCGTTCGGCGTGACGTCAGCGGCCTTTGGCCTCGGCGCAGCGGTGATCGCGCTCGCTGAGTAAACGTGGGTCAGGGATGGGCGCAGGTCGCCCATCCCGCTCCCTAACGGCTTGTCATTCGTGCTATGAGACCGCCCATGCTCCACTATCGAGACGACATTCCTGATAAAAAATATCGGCTCGTGAGCCTGTTTGGGGAAACGACAATTCTGGCCAAAGAGGAAAATTATCGGGCAATCATGGCGACCCCCTTTTTCTTCTACCTCGGGTTTTGTTCGCTGTTCCTCCTCGCGCTCGCTTTTTCTGAAAGCCTTTTTCTGGGCTTTGGTGGTTTTGTGTTCGTGGTGATGGCAATTTTCGCAGCCGTGGCCGCGTCCTTCCTGAGCTATGCGACATTCAGTTTTTACGCGCGCCGCGCCCAGGAGCTTGATGGCCTGCCGAACACCGTTTCGGCGCCGGTCAGAGTCCCCATGTTTTGGTTTGAGGTCTTTGCCTTCGTGATGATCCCGCTCGGCGGGGCGATTGACTGGCTTATCCGGTGATTTGTCTGTCAGGTGCGCCAGATGAATGGCCTACCGATCCGGCCTGCTTCATGCCCCAAACACGGTCTTCAGCCATGCATCCATGACCGGGGTGGCCGGGTAGTCGGGCTGGCCCAGCTTGCGGTTGATCTCGGCATGGCCCTTTAACCCGTCACCGGGAAAGCTGCCGATCTCTACCGCGGTGCCGGCACGGCGGAGCGCTTCGGCCAGCGCAGTGTTTTGCGCTATTCCGTCCTTGCGCTGGACGTGGATCAGCAGAAACGCGGGCGCATTGGGCGCGGCGGCGTGGAAGGTGGGCGAGAGCGCGCGCTGTCGCGCCAGATCGGTGCCGAACGCCTGTTCATAGGTGCCCGCCATGAACCGCCCGGCCTGCGCCATTTGCGCCGGCACATCATAGGCCGCCCCGTCATTGGGCATAACCCCGTCAATATCGGCAAAGCTGAGGCCCGCGGTCTTCAGATAGCGCTCGTCCGTCCCCACCAGCGCCACCAGATGCGCGCCTGCGCTGTGGCCCGTCAGCACCACGCGGGTCCGATCAATCCCCAAGTCGTCAGCGCGCGCCAGCAGAAAGGCGAGGGCCGCCGCAACGTCTGCTGCCTGGTCCTCCACGGTGCTGTGCGGGACGAGGCGGTAATCCACCGATGCAAAGGCATAGCCCTGTTCCAACATATGCGCCGGCATCGCCCGGCCCATGGCATTGCTCTTTGACCCGCGCTTCCATCCGCCCCCGTGGACAAACAGGACAAGTGGCGCATTCTTCGTGCCTGCGGGCACCCACAGATCAAGCGCCTGAAGGCTGTCACTGCCATAGGCGAGGGTCTGCGGAGCGGGGCCCTGCTGTTCGGCGCGCTGGCCGGGGCCGCCGCGCCGCTGCTCCATCCGCGCGCGCAATTGGCCGCGGCAATCCTCGGAGAGCTGGCTGGCCCGCTGGGCAAGGCACGCGCGCATCTGCGACCGGTCCGTTCCGCACAGCGCAGCAATTTCGGCGCGACATTCGCCCGCGATGCGGGGCCCGCCCCCGCGCTGCTGCTGGGCAAGGATGGGGCTGGCGAGCACGGCAAGCGCTCCGGCAGCGATCAGGGCTTTGGCGGTGGTATGCATCGGCATCGTCCTCGTGACCAATCTGCCCTTTCAACGTGCAGGCTCGCAAAACCCTTCGCGGCTTCTGCCTTGCCCTTGCTCTCCCCCGCCCAAACGCCTAGGCGGCCTGCGCGGTTTTCCCGCCTGTCGGATAAGGATTGAAATGGCCAACGTCACCGTGATCGGCGCCCAGTGGGGCGATGAGGGCAAGGGCAAGATCGTCGACTGGCTCGCCAGCCGGGCGGACGCCGTCGTGCGCTTTCAGGGCGGGCACAATGCCGGCCACACGCTGGTGATCGATGGCAAGGTGTACAAGCTGTCGCTGCTCCCGTCAGGCATCGTGTCGGGCACGCTGTCGGTGATCGGCAATGGCGTAGTGCTCGATCCCTGGGCCTTGCGCGACGAGGTCGCCAAGATCGAAGGGCAGGGCGTCAGCGTCACCGACGAAAACCTCGCTGTGGCGGATAACTGTCCGCTGATCCTGCCGCTGCACCGCGATCTCGACGCCTTGCGCGAAACGGCGGCGGGCAAGGGCAAGATCGGCACGACCGGACGCGGCATTGGCCCGGCTTACGAGGACAAGGTCGGCAGACGGGCGATCCGCGTGTGCGATCTGGCGCATCTCGACACGCTGGAACCGCAGCTTGACCGCCTCTGCGCGCACCACGATGCATTGCGCGCAGGCTTCGGCCAGCCCCCGGTTGACCGCGCGGCGCTGCTCGAAGAACTGCGCGAAATCGCGCCGTTTGTGCTGCGTTTCGCCCAGCCGGTGTGGAAGCGCCTGAAGAAGGTGCGGCGCGCGGGCGCGAAGATCCTGTTCGAAGGCGCGCAGGGCGTGCTGCTCGATGTCGATCACGGCACCTATCCCTTTGTCACTTCGTCCAACACGGTCAGCGGCACGGCGGCTTCCGGCAGCGGCCTCGGCCCCAATTCGACCGGCTTCGTGCTCGGCATCGTCAAGGCCTACACCACCCGCGTCGGCAGCGGCCCGTTCCCGACCGAGCTGGAGGACGACATCGGCCAGCGGCTGGGTGAGCGCGGCCATGAATTCGGCACGGTCACCGGGCGCAAGCGCCGGGTTGGCTGGTTCGATGCCGTGCTGGTGCGCCAGTCCTGCGCGATCAGCGGCGTCACCGGCATCGCGCTGACCAAGATCGACGTATTGGACGGGCTCGACCGGGTCAGCATCTGCACCGGCTATCGCCTGCATGGGAAGGTGTATGATTACCTCCCCAGCCACGCCGCCGATCAGGCCGCGTGCGAACCGATCTACGAAGACATGCCCGGCTGGAGCGAAAGCACCGCAGGCGCGCGCTCCTATGCCGATCTGCCCGCCAATGCGATCAAGTATATCCAGCGCATCCAGGAGCTGATCGAATGCCCTGTCGCGCTGGTTTCGACCTCGCCGGAGCGGGACGACACGATCCTGATGCGCGATCCGTTTGTGGACTAGGCCTGCATCTCCTCTCCCCGGCGGCGAGAGGGATCAGACGCCCTGCACCCCCTGTCCCCCAAGGGGCAGTTTCCATTTTGGGGCATTGATCGCGCGAGGTTTTGCGGGTTAACCTTGGGCTTGTGAACCGTCTCGCGCTCTTGCCTCTGCTGGCCCTTGCCGCTTGCGCCGCGCCGCCGGTGACGCAGGCCGAGCGCGCTGCCACACCCCCGCCACCGCCGCTCATGCGGGAAGCGGCCCGGATCGCGGCCGAGCCGCGCTTTGCCACCATCGATTACCTCATTGTCGACAAGTCCGAACGGCTGATGGTCGCCTATGCGGGCGGGCAGCCGGTCAAGGCCTGGCGCGGCCTGCAATTCGGCGACCAGCCCCAAGGCCACAAGCAGTTCGAAGGGGACGAACGCACGCCCGAAGGCCGCTACGTGATTGAGGGCCGCAACCCCGGCAGCGCCTATCACCTCAGCCTGAAAGTCTCCTACCCCAACGCCGAAGACCGCGCTTTTGCGCGCAGCTATGGCCGTTCGCCGGGCGGGCAGATTTTTCTCCACGGCCAGCCCAATGGCCTGCCGTTCGGGCGGATGCCGGGGGACTGGACCGATGGCTGCATCGCGCTGTCCAACGCCGAAATCGAGGAATTGTGGCGGATTGTCCCGGATGGGACGGTGATCGAAATCCGCCCCTGAAGCCTCCCCCGGCACGGGGAGGGGGACCCTGCAAAGCATGGCGAAGGGGCGAGCGCGGTTTTGTGTCTGGCTGCGCATGAAAGTTGCCCAAACCCTGATACCCACGCACAAATACTTGACATGATCCGTATTTGTTCTACCCATGTTCCAACATTGTTGGAGTCGCACCCATGTTGAACGATGCTTCCGGACAGGCCGATTTTTCCTATGACATCGCCGATGACGGTGCTGGCCTGCCAGCGCGCGTTGCTATCTTCGCTGAGGATGAGGGATTGCGCCGCCAGATCGCCGCAGACCTTGGCGGGGCCGGATTCCGCAGCATCGATGGCGGCAGCCTGCGCGCGTTGCTTGAAGGGCCGATTGCGCTGCTCGGTGATGTGGTGGTGGTTGATTGTGCGGTCACCGGATCGCGCGGAATTGACGGGATGATGCTCGCGGGGCTGGCCCGGCTCGATATGCGTGTGGCGCGTTCGGGCGCAAAGCTGATCGTGGCAACCAATCTTCAGGGCCTTGATGATGTGTTTGCGGTGCTCGATCAGTCGAACCCGCAAATTCTGATTACGCCCAGCCGTGCTGAACGGGTGATCGCGGTGGGCCGCGTCATGGGCGAGGCCGGGGCCGCACGCCTGCGCGAAATGGGCGATGAGGACCGCGTGGCCTTGCTGCGCCTGTCGCAGCAGGTCGAAGCGATTGCCCATTCGCTTGACCGGCTGGGCCACGCCGCTGCGTCGGGCGACGGCAGCGGTGTCAGTGATCTCAAACGGGATTATCGCGCGCCCGAGGGCGGGTTGGTCAACGGATTCCATGCCGCTCGCGACCATGCGCCGCCGCTGCCCGATCCGCAGATGGTGCGCCAGGTTATTGCGAACCGGCAGGCGCGGGTGCGGTTTTTCGATCCTGATCTGTTCGGCGATCCGGCGTGGGATATGCTGCTCGATCTGACAGCGGCGCATGGCGAAGGCGTGCAGGTCTCGGTCACCTCGCTGTGCATCGCGGCCGGCGTGCCGGCAACCACGGCGCTGCGCTGGCTGACGCAGATGGTGGAAAGCGGGATTTTCCAGCGGGTGCCCGATCCCGCCGATCGGCGCCGCGCGTTTATCGCGCTGAGCGACAAGGCGATTGCGGCGATGTCGGGTTACTTTGCCAGTCTGCGCAGCCCGGTCTTGCAGGCCGCGTGAGCATCAGGCCCTCGGGCAAGCCCCCGGGCGCCAATGCAGGATCAGGGTGAGACCGGGTGACAAGGGGGGTGTAGACCCGTCATTGCGAGGTTCAGACCCCGCTTCGACCCCCGCCAGACCCTCGCTAGGCCCCGGTTCGCCCCGCTCTTTTGCGGGTAACACGCATCTTTCGGCATCGGCGCGGGCTCTGGCAAGGATCGCCGCAGGCACATCGCCGTCCAGCAGCAGCACGTCTGCTTCGCCCAGCAGCCGGGCCTGCCGCAACGTAAGCTCCTCAGGATCGGCGCTGGTCAGGATGATCTCGACAACGGCCCCGGCCGCAGCCTGCGCCGCATCGGCAATCCAGCTTTCAACCTTCTGAAAGGATCCCGGATCAAACGGGTCAAGCGCACCGCCTTCACGCAGCGCAGCATCGACCGCACGGCGCCGGTCCGGGCCATCGGGAAAGCGCTGGCGCAGGGCAGGGCGGACAGCTTCCAGCGCTTTGGCGAGCAAGCCCAAACTCTCGGGCAGCACCCGTTCAAGCCGCAGCCGCACATGCTTCGCCAGTCCGGCCGACGCGCCGCCAGTGCCGATCGCGATCAACAGCGGATCACGGTCAAGGATTGAAGGCGTTGTAAAGTCGCACAATTCCGGCCGGTCAACGACATTGACCAGCATCCCCGCACAGCGCGCATTGATAGCGGCGACCTCGCACGCCCGCGCGTCATCATAGGCGATGAAGGCCAGCCGTACGCCTTCGTCCACCGCGCGCGCCAGATCATCGACGATGACCCCGCCGGCGCGCTCGACCAGCCGCCGCTTGGGCTCCGCTGCCGGACCTTCGCCCAGCACCAGCACGCTTTGCCCCGCAATCTGGTGAAACAAGGGCAGGCTGGCGATCCGGCTCATCGCAGGTGCATTCGGCGGGTCAGGCGAGCCATTCGGGCACGCGTTCTGCATCCATGATCGCGCCCGCCTCAATCCGGTCGGCGACCACGGCGAACTTGTCGCCATCGACCAGCACCTCGGCCACGAAGCCGCGCGAGTTGTAGGACGAGGCCATCGTCGCACCGTAAGCCCCGGCGGTGCGGAACACAGCCAATTCGCCTGCTTCCAGCGCATCGCATTCGCGGCCCATCGCGAAGGTATCGCCGGTCTCGCAGATCGGGCCGACGATGTTTGCGGTCATGCGCGCCCCCTTGGGTTCGACCGCCTCGAAATGGTGATAGGCGCCGTAAAGCGCCGGGCGGGCCAGATCATTCATCGCCGCATCGACGATCACGAAAGGATCCTTGATGCCGCGCTTCACGCGCACCACGCGGGTCAGCAGCACGCCCGCGTTGCCGGCGATGACACGGCCGGGCTCGAAGATCAGCTTCACGCCCCAGTCCCGCGTCACCCGCGCGACCATTGCGCCGTATTCGGCAGGCTGCGGCAGCACCTCGCCAACCTTGTAAGGCACGCCGAGACCGCCGCCGAGGTCGACATGCGTGATCGTGTGGCCCGCACCGCGCAAGGCGGTGACGAGCGCGCCAAGCTTGGTGAACGCCGTTTCCAACGGCTCAAGATCGGCCAGCTGGCTGCCGATATGCACCGCCACACCGCGCAGATGCACGCCGGGCAGCCCGGCGAGCTTGCCGAAGATCTGGCCTGCCTCGCTGATCGGCACGCCAAACTTGTTGTCGGCCTTGCCGGTCGAGATCTTGTCGTGGGTGCCGGCATCCACATCGGGATTGATCCGCAGGGTGCACTGCGCCGTCATCCCGCGCGCGGCGGCGATTTCGGCGAGCTCGATGCCTTCTTCCTCGCTTTCGATATTGAACTGGCCAATGCCAGCATCCAGCGCGGCGACCATTTCGGCGGCGGTTTTCCCGACGCCCGAGAACACGATCATCTCCGGCGCAATCCCGGCCGCCAGCGCACGGCGCATTTCGCCCACCGAGACAACGTCTGCACCCATCCCTGCGGCGCCCAGCACCTTGAGGACCGAGAGGTTGGGGTTCGATTTGACCGCGAAGGCGATCAGCTTGTCCGGCACATCCGCCAGCGCTTCGCGGAAGACGCGCGCGTGGCGTTCCAGCGTGGCGCGCGAATAGACATAGACGGGGGTGCCGACCGCATCGGCGATCTGCGGCAACGGCACGTCTTCGGCGTGCATCACGCCGCTGTGCAGGGTGAAATGATCCATGGCTTGGCTTCTTGTGCTTATTCAGGGGGCAAGTCGAAGGGGTCGTCCTGGCGTTCTTCCGAACGCCGGCGCAATTCCACGCTGCGTTCCGGCGCGGCCAGCGCGCCGCGGCGGAGCAATTCTTGTGCGGAGGGCTCGGTGGTTGCGCCATAGGGCGCGGGCGGAAGGCTGGCGCCTTCGGGCGGGGTCAGCGGCGCAGTGGTTCCGCAAGCCGTTACCAGGCCCGCAAACACCAAAACGAGGGCGGTTCGCATCATTCCTCCATTCCCAGCGCAGCGCGCGCCGCGGCAACCTGCCAACGGACCTGATCGGGCGCGGTTCCGCCGTAAGAGGCCCGGGCCGCAACCGAGGCGTCGACCGACAGCGCTGCATAGACGCTTTCATCGATCCGCGCATCAATCGCCTGAAGGTCATCGAGCGGCAGGGCGTCGAGCGCGATGCCGCGCGCTTCCGCGAGTTTGACCGCGCTGCCAGTGATGTGGTGCGCCTCGCGGAACGGGATGCCGCGCGCCCGCACCAGCCAGTCGGCCAGATCGGTCGCGGTGGCATAGCCCAATTCGGCCGCGGCGCGCATCCGGGCGGTGTTGAAGGTGGCGCCCGCAATCATCCCGGTCATCGCCGCGATGCTGAGGGCCATGAGGCTGGCGGCTTCGAACACCGGCGGCTTGTCGTCCTGCATGTCCTTGGAATAGGCGAGCGGCAGGCCCTTCATGGTGATCATCAGACTGGTGAGCGCCCCGATCACGCGGCCCGAATGGCCGCGCACCAGTTCGGCGGCGTCGGGGTTTTTCTTCTGCGGCATGATCGACGAGCCGGTCGAAAGACTGTCAGGCAGGCGGATGAAGCCGAAAGGTTGGCTCGCCCACAGGATCAGTTCTTCGGCCAGCCGCGAAAGGTGCAGGGCGGCGCTTGAACAGCACCACAGGAAATCCAGCGCGAAGTCGCGGTCGGACACGGCGTCGAGAGAATTGGCGGTGGGCCGGTCGAAGCCAAGCGCTACCGCCGTTGCCTCGCGGTCGATGGGAAAGCCAGTCCCGGCCAGCGCCGCGCTGCCGAGCGGGCATTCGTTCATCCGCACCCGCGCATCGGCCAGCCGCGCCCGGTCGCGCCGGAACATCTCGTAATAGGCCATCAGATGGTGGCCCAATGTGACGGGCTGCGCGGTCTGCAAATGGGTGAAGCCGGGCATGATGCTGGCCGCGTGCTCGCCCGCGCGGGTCACCAGCGCACGCTGCAAGGCCGCCAGCCCCTCGTCCATCTGCTCCGCCGCATCGCGCACCCAAAGGCGGAAATCGGTCGCCACCTGATCGTTGCGGCTGCGCGCGGTGTGCAGACGGCCCGCGACCGGGCCGATCAACTCGGCGAGGCGCGCTTCGGTGGTCATGTGGATGTCTTCGCGGTCCCAATCCTCGGGCACGCCGCTCGCTTCATATTCGCCAGCAACCGCATCGAGGCCATTGGCGATCACCAGCTCATCGTCGGCGGCGATGATGCCGGCGGCGCCCAGCATCGCCACATGCGCCTTGCTGGCGGCGATATCCTGCCGCCACAGCGCCTTGTCGAACGGGATGGAGGCGTTGATTTCGCGCATGATTGCGCTAGGTCCGTCAGCGAAGCGCCCGCCCCACATGGCGTTGGTCGCACCCGTATCGGAGCCTGTCATGTCCCGCTCGTCACTCATTCTGGCACTACCGCTCCTGCTGCTGGCGGGATGCGATAGGGCTGCCGAGGCCCCGGCGCAACCGGTTGCGCAGGGCGAGGTTGCCAAGACGCCGACAGGACTGATGACGCGCCAGTTTGCCGGCACGCCCATCCCGGCGATCACAGTGTCCGATCCGGCAGGCAAGCGCCTCGATCTCGGCGCGCAGGACGGGCCGGTGCTGCTCAACCTGTGGGCGACCTGGTGCGGCCCTTGCGTCAAGGAAATGCCGCAGCTCGACACGCTGGCCGCCGAGCTTGAGGGCGAGGTGCGGGTGATCACCATCAGTCAGGATGTGCGCGGGGGCGAGGTGGTGACGCCGTTCTTCGCCAAGGGCGGCTATGCGCGGCTCGAACCGTGGCTCGATCCTGAAGCGGCGCTGTCGGCGCAATTCACGCCCGAAGGCGCGTTGCCGCTCACGGTCCTGTTCGACGCCAGCGGGAAGGAAGTGCTGCGGGTGGCGGGCGGTTATGAATGGGACAGCGCCGCGGCGGTGGCGCTCATTCGCGAAAGCCTCGCCGCGAAATAGGTCAGGCGCTCAGCCGCCGTGCGATGGCCTGGCCCATGCGCAACGGATCGCCGGGCTTCAGGCCTTCCAGCCATGCCGTGCGGCCAGGTTCGAACACCAGCACCACGGTTGAGCCCAGGTAGAAGCGCCCCATCTCGTCCCCGGCGGCGAATTCATGGGCTGCGGCGCTGAATTCCTCGTGCACCGGGGCTGCGGCATGGGTGCGGAAGGTGTTCGGCCAGACCGTGTCGATCCCGGCGACGATCATCGCGCCCACCATGACGCTGGCGAAATGCCCGTCCGGTCCATCGAACCGGCACGACAGGCGTTCGTTGCGGGCGAACAAGCGGTCGACCCCGGCAGCTGTGGCCGTGTTGACCGAATAGAGGTCGCCAGGGATGTAGCTGGTCGCCTGCAAGCGGCCAGCGGCGGGCATGTGGACCCGGTGGTAATCCTTGGGGCTGAGATAGATCGTCATGAACTGCCCGCCATCAAACCGCGCGGCCTCATCAGCCCCACACCCGAGAAGCTCGGCGACGGAGTAATCGCGCCCCTTGGCCTGAATGATCCGGCCCGCAGTGACCGGGCCCAGCTGGCTGACCGCGCCATCGGCGGGCGAGAGGATGAACGTGTCCGTGTCGGCGAGGGGCCTTGCGCCGGGCTTCAGCTCCCGCGTGAAGAAGTCGTTGAAACTGGCGAATTGTCCGATCCCGCGTGCCGCTTCGCTGAGGTCGACGCCGTAAGCCGCGACAAAGCGGCGGATCAGCCGGTCACGCAGCCAGGGCGTCTCGCTCGCGGCAAAGCTCCCGGCAAAGCGCGAGAGGGCGTGCTGGGGCAGGATATGCTGGAGCGCGATGAAGGCAGAAGACATGGCCCCGCGCTACCGGTCCGCAGCAGACGGTGCAAGCGGCGCGGGCTAAACTGTGGCGGTTTGCCTGCCATCGGCGGCAGTCCCGGTCAGACGCTTGCGCCGACCGGCAAAAGGCGGGGCCATCAACCGAACAAGAACAGCCTCAGTTTCGCAAACAGGGCCTCGCGCGAGGATACATCGATCTTGATATAGATATTGCGGATGTGGAACCTGACCGTATCGGAAGACTTGCCGGTCGTCTCGACGATTTCCTGCACTGTCTTTCCGCGCAGCAGATCCCGGCAGATGAGCGCCTCTTGGCGCGTCAGGTTGAAGTATTCTTCGAAGTGGAGGACGGCGCTTTCGCGGTAATTGTCATCATTGATGATGCGCAGGCCGAAGACGTTGACGTTAGTTCCTGCCCCAAGCCGCCGGCACTGAAGGATGCTGCGCGCCGTTTGCCGCTCGCCTTCGAGCGCGATCACGCTGGTGGGCATGTCGGGCGATTGAATGAAGCGGGACAGGGCAGCCTGTGCACGCTTGTCGGCAAGGACGAGACTGTCGCGGTCAAGTTTGATGCAAGTCACATGATCAAGGAACCCCGGAAGGTTCGCACTGTGCCACAGCACGCGTTGCTGGGCGTCACAAATGACGCTGGGATTTCTTGACGAGGAAAGCCACTCCTCCATGATCAAAGGCAGCACCAGCAACGACGTGGACGCCGGTTGCCTGACGGTGTCACTGTTCAACTTTCGCCCCTCAATCCCCAAGGCCTGTCCCGCCTGAGCATCACAATTGCTCGGCGATGGTTCCGCCTCTGGGGCAATCTGGTGACAAAGCTGATTTTTTAATTTAATCTAAGTTAGTCTTTTGAATAACTTACAATATTGGTGGTACCGACTCAGACTCTGGCTTGCGCGGAACGGTGTTGCTCCTGCTTTCAGGGAGTCAGAGCCGGGATTTTAGTTTCATCGTGGGACATCAGCTGAAATCTCCGTCCCTCCCGCGCGAGGGAGACCATGCCAATACGACCGCCTGAAATGCAAATTTGCGGCGTTGCTACCAAAATTGGTGAAGAATTCGTTAAGCTGACGCGGCTAACCCCACCGACGGGGGGGAACGTACCGGACTGACCAGTTCGGTCTTTTCTTCAAAAGAAACGAAACAGAAGGGGACTCGAAAAAGTCCTCCGTCCTCCTTGTGTCGCACACAAGCTGAGATGCCGAATGGCGTGCAGCAAGTCTCGTTGGTCAACCACAATGCGTCAGGCAATCCTGCCTTTCGCAAGCGAAGAGGTTATGTCTATTATGAAGAAGCTCCTTATGACTGCCGTTGCAGTCTCCGCGATTTCGGCTACTCCGGCGATGGCCGACGACAAGGCCGACCTGTCGATCAAGGGCAACATCGCCCTGGCATGCACCGTCAGCCCTGACGAACGTGACGTGACGGTTGATCTCAACCTCACCACCGAACAGACCGCGGGCAGCCTGACCTACCGCTGCAACGGCGCCAATGGCTTCACGCGCACAATCGTTTCGGACAACTCGGGCCGACTGAACAACGCAGCCGGTGCAAACCGCGGCTTCGTGCCCTACACTGTCACTCACAGCGGCGGTTCGGGCATCGCAATCGGGACGCCGGTTTCGCTTGCCACCGCCTTCACGAACTCGCTCGCATCTTCGGCAGCGTTCGTGAACGGTCAGACCGGCCAGCTGCGCCTGATCCTCGCCAAGCCGGCCTCGGCGACCGATGCCAACCCGCTGTTTGCTGGTGATTACACCGACGTGATCCGCGTTTCGATCACCGCCAACTGATGGTTCGGCCTGCTTTGGCAGGCCGCGTAACGGACGGGGTGGCCACCAGGGCCACCCCGATACCGGCAAGGGGAAAGGAAGATCCGGGGTGCTAGTCAGGCAAGCTGCCGCTTTCGGAATCGCGTTCGCTGCGCTGACAGGCGCTTCGCTCCGCGCGCAGACGAACGAGCAAGTCGAACTGCAAGTCGTCCCCCAACCCTACCTCGAACGGGACTTCGGCCGCGAGGCCGCCATCACCATCCGCGCCGTGTGGCCGCTGGAATGCAGCGTGGTCTTCAACGAAGCCTTGGCACGGGTTGATCTGGTCGCCAGCTCGGCGACCGAAGTCGGGGTGCAGCTTAACTGCAACACCCCGTTCCGCCTGCGCGCCACGGCGGCAAACGGCGCTCTGCGACATACTGGTCAATATCGGCCCGGCGATGCCCGCAGCTTTCTTCCCTATTCGGTGACTTGGCCCGCGATGGTGTCAAACGGCGGGTACAGCATCGCGCAGAATTTTTCTGCCGACGGCCGTCAATGGGCCGGGGGGCTTGAGTTCAGCTCTGGCGCATCGGTGGTCAACCAGACCGGTGAGATGCGGATCACCTGGGGTAACGCACAGAACTTGCTCGCAGGGGAGTACCGGGAGGTGTTCGTACTCGAGATGGAACCGGTCGATTGAGCGACGCGTGCCAAGGACAAAGGGTAAGATGATGACTTCCAAGCGAACACTCTTTGCAGCCCTTGCTGCCGCGGTGACCTTGCTGTGCGCTCCGGCGCAGGCGCACCGCGTTTACCCGATGAGCTACGAGCTGGCGCCGGTCGGCAGCGGGGCAGCCACGGTTCTGCGCGTGGACAACACGACCGAGCGTCCGCTCACCCTTGAAGTGACCGCCGAGAAGCGGACCTGGGACGAGCAGGGCAACGAGATGCGCACGCCGGCCGATGAGGATTTCCTCATCCTTCCGCCGCAATTGATCGTCGAGCCCGGCAAAACGCAGGCGATCCGCGTCCAATATGTCGGCGATCCGACAATCGACCAGACCGCGATGTATGTGATCGGCGTCAATCAGGTTCCGGTCACAGACCCGACGGCGGGCACCGGGGTGCAGTTCGTCATCAATTTCGGGACGGCTGCCTATGTCGTGCCTGCCGGCGCGAAAACCGAGTTGAAGATCGTGTCGGTGGCCGCCGCGAGCACGCCGGGGACAATGGAAGTTGTGCTTGAAAACAGCGGGGCGCGCTATGCCCCGCTCGGCAGCACCACCTGGACCTTCACCAACGGCGCGGGACAGAAGATGGAGCTGAGCGGCGATCCCTTGCGCGAAACGCTCATCGCATCGGTCGTGCCATCGGGAGGGCGCCGCATCTTCACGGTGCCTGCGGCCGAGGGATTTGCGCTCACAGCTCCGATCCAGCTCGTCATCAAGTGACGATGCATGAGGGGGCGTTTACATAAGGCGCGCCGGACGATCGGGCTGCGGGGGTGGGCGCTGGCCAGTGGCTCGGTACTGGCCAGCCTGGTTGCGGCACCGGCCTTCGGACAAGCCGCGCAGGCACAGCAGGAACCACGGGCAGCGCCGACCCCTGCCGAACCCACGATCGACGTCAGTCTGCCGCTTGTTCTCGACGGGGTTTATGTCGGCGATATCGGCGCGCGTACGACCATGGGTGGCACGCTCGTCAGTCTGGGCGGGCCGCGCTTCCTTGATCTGCTCGGCGCGCGTCTGAACGACGAGGCCCGCGCAGAACTGACGGCGCGGGTCGCGGCTGACGGCGATTTTCTGCCGCTGGCCCGGGCGCAGGTTGACGGTCTTTCCGTCACTTTCGATGCCGCCAATTTCGCTGTGGCGGTGTCCGTCGCCGCAGCTGTCGCGCGGGTCCAGGACTTTGCGCTCAGCCCCAACATCATCGACGCGCCGCGCGAAAACACGCTGCTTCCCGCCAATCTGGCGGTTGGTCTGAACATGTTCTTCTCGAAATCCTACGTGCACCGCGACCGCCTTTCTCCTGCAAGAGAAGGCGCGCAGCCGACCACCCTCGGCATCGACGGGGTTGTCAACGTGGGCGGGCTGGATGGGGCGTACCTGTTCCATCAATGGACCTACCGCGGCGGCCCTGACAAGCGCCTCACCCGCGGCAATGTGACGCTGGTGCACGATGACTGGCGCAGGGCAATCCGCGCCCAGGCGGGCGATGTCGATCCCTTCGTTCTTCCGTTGCAGGGTGCAGCAGCCCTTGGCGGCATATCCGTGCTGCGGGCCTATGCCGACTTGCAGCCTACCCGCAATATCAGGCCGGCCGGCCGGACGACATTTAGCCTAGATCGCGATGCCATTGTCGAGGTCGAGGTAAACGGCGTCATCACCCGGACCGTCCAGCTGCGGGCCGGCAACTACAACCTGCGCGATCTGCCGTTTACCGAAGGGCTGAACGAGGTCCGTCTGCTGGTGCAGGACGAAGCGGGCCGCCGCGAAATTGCGTCCTTCTCCCGCTCGTTCACCACCAACCTGCTGGAAGAAGGGCTGACTGAGTTTTCCTTCGCCCTTGGTGTGCCGCGTACGCCCACGGCGGGGGGCTTTCGCTATGGGGACGACCTGCAAGCCACCGGATATTTCCGCAAGGGGGTCACCCAAAGCATCACGCTTGGCGTCAACGCACAGGCGGACCGCCGGGTACAGACGGTAGGGGGCGAGGCGATCTGGGCCACCCGTGCCGGCACCTTCCGGCTGGAAGCGGTGGGCAGCACCTCGGGCACTGGCGAAGGATTCGCGACGACGGTCGGCTGGGTGAAGTCCTTCGACATGTTCGGCACGCTGGGGGAAATCGAAGCGTTCTGGGATCATCGCAGCCGCCAATTCACTGTCCTCAACCAGCTCTTCGCGCAGGATATCAAGGATGACATTGCCGTTCGCTATCGTCAGGGCCTGCCGCTTGACCTGTACCTGAACGCAGCCTTTGGCCGCTCAAGCCGCAGGATCGGGCCGGATCGTACCGTCTGGTCAGCGGGCCTGAGCCGATCCTTCGGCCGCGTGAATGCGGCGATGCTCTATGAAGGGCAGTCGGATCAGATCCTCGGCACCGACCACCGTGTGCTTCTCAATGTCAGCCTGCGGCTCGGCTCACGCGACGGGGTGAACGCGCGCTACGAATCGGGAAGCAACAGCTACCGCATCGAACACGAACGGGTGCTGACCAATGAGGTGGGCAGCCTCGGTTATCGTGCCGGGATCAGCGGAGCCGATGGCGAACGCGGCTTCCAGGGCCAGGTCGATTATTTCACCAACCGTGGCGAGGTGGGCGCGCGCTTCGATCTGCTGGATGATACCGTAAACGGCGGGCGGCTCAGGCAATCGACCGTGCGCGCGGCGGTTGGCGTGGGGATGGCTGATGGCAGCGTGGCGGTGGGCCGGCCTTACCGGGAAGGCTTCGCCATCGTCTCGCGGCACAAGTCGCTGGACGGCAAGCCGGTGGATGTGTCGATCGGCGGCGCCGGACAGGCCTATGCCCGCGTGGATGGGTTCGGTCCTGCGCTGGTGACCGCCAATCGGCCGTACCAGCGCAACGCGGTCAGCTTCAATGTGGATGACTTGCCGGCCGGATACGACATTGGGGCAGGGGCCTTTGAACTTTATCCGGGCAGCGGCAGCGGTTTCAAGCTGACCGTCGGTTCGGACGCAGCCAATACGATCATGGGCGTCCTGCTCGACCGCGCCGGCCAGCCTGTATCGTTGCAGGTCGGCAAACTCGTTTCGCTCGACCGCCCCAAGGAACCCGGGATTTCCCTCTTCACGAACAAGGCCGGCCGGTTTGCCGCAACGGGTCTCAAACCCGGACGTTACCGCCTCACGCTCAATGGCGATGAGGAGAGCGAGCTTGACGTTACAATTCCCGCCGACAGTTCAGGTCTGGTGCCTCTCGGGAGCGTACAATTAAAAGGAGCAAATCGATGAGCTTGGTCCACCGCTCCATCATGACGGCCGCGATCCTGGGCTTTGCCGCCCCGGCGCTCGCCTGCGACCCGCAGATCAGCAGGGTCGATGGGCCGGTCAACGACAGCTACGAACCGTTCTCGCCCGATGCGGCGACCTATCCCCTCAATATCACGATCACCAACCGCGACGAGGCCGCCTGCGATCTGCGCGCAGTCGCGATCGGCACCATGTCCGGCGCGCGGCGCCTCATCGGCGCGTCTTCGCGGGCGCAACTGGGATACGAGATTTTCGGCGAGCAGGCCATCAGACTGCCCAACGAGCAGGCCGCGGGCTTCGGTCTGCCGATCCTGATCGCCGGGCGGCAAGAAATCGTGCTGCGGCTGCAAGTGCGCGTCAGGCCCGGCCAGGTCGTGCCTTCGGGCATCTATGACGAGAATGTCGAACTGCTGCTTCTTGGTTCCACCGGCGACGTGCGTGAGCAGCGCCGCTTTCCGCTGCGGCTCAGGGTGGAGGCCCGGGCGCAGGTCAACCTTGCCGGCACCGCGGGCATCTTCAGCAACGGCGCACGCAGCGCGGTTCTTGATCTGGGTGAACTGAAGGACGGGACAGCAAACTCGATCTTCATCCAGCTGCGCGCGAACGAGCCGGTGCGCGTCCGATTATTGTCGCAGAACAAGGGTGATCTGATCAACGTCGAGCAGCCGAAGGAGCGTATCCCCTACCAGCTCGTGGTTGACGGGACGCCGGTCGATATGTCGGGGCCTGCTGATCTGCGCCGTTCGCCGCCCCGGTCGCTCGACGGGGCCTCCTACCGCGCGGTCGCCACCGTTCCCGTGGTCGGCAACCGGTTCGCGGGCGAGTACCGCGATCTGATCTCGATCAGTGTCGAGGCGACGCCGTGACCTGCTGCCCTGCGGTGCAAAGCGTGATGCCGGTCAGAACGGCGCGTTTGCGATCGTCTCGATTTGCAGCGATTGCAGCCGCGCGGCTGCGCCATCTTCGGAGAACAGGATGCTCAGCGGTTCGCCGGCCATGTCCGACCCTGAGAAAGCGGAACGCGCGATCGAGATCATGCCGCCTTTGACAGGCAGCTCGCGGCCACCGAAACGGACATGCGTTGCCTTGCTGTCAGCGGGCAATCGCAGCTGAAGCGTATAGGACGTGTTGCAGCGTTCAGCGATGACCAGGGTCAAGGCTTCGCCCCCGCTGTAGTCCTGTTGCAGAACCGAAGCGTCACAACTCACAGGAACGTAACCGCGCAGCTCGAAGCTGGCGCGTGACACGTTCGTAGGCGAAGCCAGCATTGCGCCGCCGATCAAGGCAAAAGCGGGATAAAAGAGCATGATGAACATCCACAGTTGTTCGACCATGCCGGAGATAGCGCAAACAGGTTAAGGCTTCGTCGACACGGCTACGGGCATGGTATGCTGCTCTGTCTTTTCAGGAGGATGGCCTGGAAAAAGAGGAGCGCGTCGTCCGGTCCGCGTTTGCGAGCCTGCACGTCGTGTGCGAGCCTCGACTGGCAGAAATGGGAGCGCGGCAGCGCAGACCCACCCCGGCAGGGTGAAAGGATCGCCTGAATGTGCGGAAAAGCGCGCTTTTGCGCCGGCCTGCCTGGTGGGCGGTAACGGGCTCGAACCGCTGACCCTCTCGGTGTAAACGAGATGCTCTACCAACTGAGCTAACCGCCCCACGGCGATGGGGCGCGGTTTAGCGTGGTTTTCGGGGCCGTCAAGTAAGTAGAAAGCGGAACAAAGCAGGCCAATCTGGACCGCTATTTGCTACCAAGTCCCGAAACAGGCCCGGACCGTTGCGACAAAAATAGTTATTGCCTAATCTGGGTTGGACCGCTCACTGGCTAACCCAGACCTTACCTAGGATGGCAGCCCATTGCGAAACCAAAACATCGAGGTCGTCCGCATCATTGCGGCGTTTGGGATTGTCCTGGTTCACAGCGGCGCGACTGGTGCGCAGATTGGCTATTCTGGCCTTGTCGCCTTTACCATGCTGGCAACCTATTTTGCGGGCAGTGATCCTGCCAAGCTGGCCAGGCGGGTGCTGGTGCCATGGGCCTTTTGGTCGATGTTCTATCTGGCTTGGAGGTTTGCCGCCGACGGTTCTCCGTTCCATCAAGGCTTAAGTCCGGTAGCGTCGGTGCTTTATGGCACGCACCTGTGGTTTTTGCCGTTTATTTTTGCGGTCAATCTGGCGCTGACATTCGTGACCGCGCGATGGCTGCCGGCCGTCTGTGCGGTTGTCGCGTTCATCTTGTTGGCCGGGTCGCCATGGTGGCGTGAATTGCAACTGGCCACCGAACCACCGGTGACGCAATTTCTCCACGCAATTCCCGCGGCTTTGCTGGGCGTTGCGTTTCGACAGCGCATTGGCATGGTCATCGGAGCGCTCGGGTTGTTTGCGTGCCTGTTGTGGGACTTGCCAGGCGTAAGCCTGCCATATGTCGTTGGAGGCGGAGCGGTGTTTGCAGCATTGATGCTGCCGCATTTTCCGAAAAGCGTGGAGTGGGCTTCAAGCTGCATGTTCGGCGTTTATCTGGTTCATATCGCAGCCCTCGGCGTGTTTAATAGAATTTTCGGGCAGGGTGAACTGATTACGGCGATCGTAGCCTTTTTTGCGTCGTTTGCTGGTGTCTTGATTGCCCGGCATGTGGCGCCATGGAGCAGGAAAATTCTCGGGTAGCAGCATTGGCAGATCCCCGACTGTGTGATGAATGTGATTTTGGTGGTGGAGCTTCGGATTGATGGAAGCTGTATGTCTAACGTGCCAAGGGCCAGCGATTGTGCAAGGCAAATGGCTGGTTATCCATAATCGGAAGGCTCATGCCCCTGCTTTCTAAGTCAGCTTGTTTGATGAATCGCCATTCTCCGATTTGAATAAGGAGCCTGTCGCATGGGCGCGCATGTGTTGGAACCTTACCCCACTACGGACAACGCATTGGGCGAAAATCATCTCGCAAATGGCGCATGCTCATTTCAAAGGATGACTTCAGCGACGCTGACCATCAGCAAGTGTAGAACTGATGCAGGGATTATCTAGGCTCAGGCCCCATTAAATTGCTTGCGCGAGACGTGATCGGTTGATTCAATGGCGGCGCTGAGGAGGCGCTGCCGTTGACTGAAGTCTGGATGTT
>NZ_PKRO01000039.1 GCF_002855495.1 Porphyrobacter sp. TH134 | reverse complement strand
ACTCGGTCGTTTCTGGCGAAACCCCGGAATCAGCGATCAGCAAGCGCGTCAAGCGCAACCGGCTGATATCTCCCAACTACTTTTGAGGACAGGCTCTGACAAGGTTGCGGATGTTGCCATCGAAGTAGGAATAGCTGCCCGATACGCGGTAGCCGAGCGTGTCGCTGATCGGCCCGGCGATACTGAAGTTGACACCATATTCTTCATCGGTGGTGCCGATCGCGTTGATTGTGCCGGTGAAGGTGCTGGTGGGATCCTTGGTCACAAAGTTGATGAGGCCCGCAGACGCGTTCTTGCCGTAGAGGGTCGATTGCGGACCGCGCAGCACTTCGACCCGTTCGACATCGGGCAGATCGGTGAAAGCGCGAGCCTGAAAGGCGAGCGGCGCATCGTCGATCTGGATGGCGACGCTGGGCTCGACGCCGATCGAAAAGGCGAAGGTGCCGATGCCGCGCAGCGTGATCTGGGCATTTTGCGGATGCTCTGCCGGGCGGATCACCAGCGACGGGGAAACCTTGCCGAGATCAGCAAACTGGCGCACGCCTGCCGCATCAAGCTGCGCCGGTTCAATAACCTGCAATGAAAGAGGCACATCCTGAAGGCGTTCCGAACGCTTCTGTGCGGTCACCACGATCTCTGCCGGCATCGCGCCCGCATCTGCGGCGGTGTCGCCCTGATCGAGCCCGGCGGCATCTTGCGCTCGTGCTCCGGCAGGTGCGGCCAAGGCCAGCGCCGATACGACAAACGCCCCCACGGACGTTGATCCCTTGAACCTCCTCATAGCCCATCTCCCCTTTGGCTGGCGCTGAAATTCATGTTCCGGCGCCTATCTGATCCAGTTCGTAAATAATGGTCGGGCCGATTGCAAGACATTGTCATACCAAAATGCAGGAATGGTCATCATGGGGGCAGCCTGTGGCGCCGTCGCAACGGTCGTGGCGGGTGATGGCAGGATTGGCCTGTCCACTCGCAGCGAATGTCCGGCATCGGTCAGACGCTCGGGCAGCGGCACAAAAGAGCGCGGGCCTGTGTGCGCAATGGCGGGTGCTGATCTGCATGAAGGGCGAGAAAACTGGCGAGCCCGTGATACCAAGAAAAACCCCGGCGGATTGCTCCACCGGGGTTTTGTGTGTCCGAGAGGTGTTGCGCCTCGGGATAGGCGAGGCTGACGTTACTTCACGTCGAAGCGGTCCAGCATCATCACCTTGTCCCACGCCTTGGCAAAATCGGCGGCAAACTTTGCCTCGCCGCCAGCAACGGCGTAGGTTTCGGCCACGGCGCGCAGTTCGGAATTGCTGCCGAACACCAGGTCGACTTCGGTCGCGGTCCACTTGAGGGCGCCTGTCTTGCGGTCGCGGCCTTCGTAAAGGCCCTTTTCGGCGGCCGGCTTCCACACGTTGCCCATGTCGAGCAGGTTGACGAAGAAGTCATTGCTCAAGCTGCCCGGTGTGTCGGTGAACACCCCGTGCTTGGCCCCGCCGGTGTTGGCATCCAGCATCCGCATGCCTGCCAGCAGCACCGTCATTTCCGGCACGGTCAAGGTCAGGGTGTCGGCCTGATCGATCAGCATCTGCGTGGGCGTGAGACGCGCCTTGTCGCCATAGAAGTTGCGGAAGCCGTCCGCCGCCGGGCGCAGCAGTTCGAAGCTCTTGGCATCGGTGTGCGCGTCGGTTGCATCGACCCGGCCCGGGGTGAAGGGCACGGTGACGGTGTGACCCGCCGCCTTGGCCGCATCCTCAACCGCAACCACCCCGCCGAGCACGACGAGATCGGCGATCGACACCTTCTTCGCGCCCGCGCCGGCATTGAACTTCGCCTGCACGCCTTCCAGCGCGGTGACCACCTTGGCGATCACCTCGGGATCGTTGACGCCCCAGTCCTTCTGCGGGGCGAGCCGGATGCGCGCGCCGTTGGCACCGCCGCGCATATCGGTATCACGGAAGGTCACCGCCGAAGCCCAGGCCGTGCGCACCAGATCGGAACGCGAAAGGCCAGTGGCGCGGATCGCGGTCTTCAGGCTGGCGACATCGCTATTGTCGATCGTCGTATAATCGGCCTTGGGCAGCGGATCCTGCCAGATCAGGTCTTCGGCCGGAACCTCCGCCCCGACATAGCGCGCCTTGGGGCCAAGATCGCGGTGGGTCAGCTTGAACCATGCACGGGCAAAGGCCGCGTCCATCGCCTTGGGATCCTTTGCCCAGCGGCTGGTAATCGCGCCGTAAGCGGGATCATACCGCAGCGCGAGGTCGGTGGTCAGCATCACCGGGGCATGGGTGACGGCGGGGTCGAAGGCATCGGGCACCACCTTCACGTCCGCCGCATTGACCGGCTCCCACAGCTTGGCGCCTGCCGGGCTGGTGGTCTGCTTCCATTCGAAACCATAGAGGTTTTCCAGATAGTTGCTGCTCCACTGGATCGGCGTGACCGTCCATGCGCCTTCCAACCCGCTGGTGGTCGCGTCCTTGCCGACGCCGGTGCCGCACTTGTTCTTCCAGCCAAAGCCCTGCGCTTCGACGCCTTCGGCGGCCGGCTCCTTGCCAACGCAATCGGCGGCCTTCTTGGCGCCGTGCATCTTGCCGATGGTGTGCCCGCCGATGACGAGCGCGGCGGTTTCCTCGTCATCCATGCCCATCCGTCCGAACGTGGTGCGGATCTGCTGCGCGGACTTGAGGATGTCGGGGTTGCCCTCCGGCCCTTCGGGATTGACGTAGATGAGGCCCATTTCCGATGCCGCCAGCGGCTGGTCGAGGTTTTCGCCTTCGGCATTGCGCTCGGACGTCAGGAACTTGGTTTCCGGGCCCCAGTAGACCATTTCCGGTTCCCACGCATCCGCGCGGCCGCCGGCAAAGCCAAAGGTCTTGAACCCGGTGTTTTCCAGCGCGACATTGCCCGACAGGATGATAAGGTCGGACCACGACAGCGCCGCCCCATACTTTTGCTTGACCGGCCACAGCACGCGGCGGGCCTTGTCGAGATTACCGTTATCGGGCCAGGAATTCAGCGGCTCAAAGCGGATCTGCCCGCCATCCGAACCGCCGCGTCCGTCGCCTGAACGATAGGTGCCGGCAGAGTGCCAGGCGAGCCGGATGAACAGACCGGCATAATTGCCGTAATCGGCCGGCCACCATTCCTGCGAATCCGTGAGCGCGGCGTTGATGTCGGCCTTGACCGCCGCAAGATCGAGCTTGGCGAATTCGGCGGCGTAATCGAAATCGGGCCCGTTGGGATCGGCCTTGTATTCGTTCTGGCGCAGGCGGGTAAGGTCGACGACGTTCGGCCACCAATCCTGCACATTGCGCGGTGCGGCTTCGGTCTGCCGCATCGCGGCGTGGCCTGCACCTTGTTCGCTGAAGCCGGGCGGGGTCGCAGCGGCGGGTACGGCGAGAAGCAGGCTTGAGGACAGGAGCAGCAGCTCCTTCATTCTGAGTGTCATGGTTGAACCCCGTTGTGTTGGTCACTGATTTTGCAGGAGCAGAGGCCCCGCAGCACGGGTCCGCTTAGGGCGAGAGGATCAATCGAAGAAACGGCTTGTCGTGATAACTGTGATGCGATTTGCCGATGAATAGCGGCAGATGCAAAAAACCCCGGCGGGGTGAGCCGCCGGGGTTTTCTGTTTTGGTGCTTGGGCCGCCTCGGGCGAAGCCCGAGTCGTCAGACGGGGCGCGGGCGCCCCGCTGGCCGGCCTGCGGGGTGGACGGGTCAGCTTGCGCTGGCCCGCCCGCCTTAGGTCAGAACCCCATGCCGCCCATGTCGGGCATCGGGGGCGAAGCCGGCTTGTCTTCCGGACGCTCGACGATCGCCGCTTCGGTGGTGATCAAGAGGCCAGCAACCGAAGCTGCGTCCTGCAACGCGGTGCGGACGACCTTGGTCGGGTCGATCACGCCGGCCTTCACCAGGTTCTCGTACACGTCGGTCGATGCGTTGAAGCCCTGCGTTTCGTCATTCTCGCGCAGCAGGTTGCCTGCAACGACCGCGCCATCATGGCCGGCGTTCTGGGCGATCTGCTTGATCGGGGCGGTGATCGCCTTGCGGATGATGTCGATGCCGCGGGTCTGGTCTTCGTTCGCGCCCTTCAGGCCTTCCAACGCCTTGGTGGCATAAAGCAGAGCCGTACCGCCGCCGGGGACGATGCCTTCCTCAACCGCAGCGCGGGTTGCATGGAGGGCGTCGTCGACGCGATCCTTGCGCTCCTTCACTTCGACTTCGGTCGCACCGCCGACCTTGATCACGGCAACCCCGCCGGCGAGCTTCGCCAGACGTTCCTGCAGCTTCTCACGGTCGTAATCGCTGGAGGTGTTGTCGATCTGGGTGCGGATTTCCGCCACGCGCGCCTTGATGTCGTCAGCCGAACCGGCGCCATCGACGATGGTGGTGTTGTCCTTGTCGATCGAGACCTTCTTGGCCTGACCGAGCATGCCCACGGTGACGTTTTCGAGCTTGATGCCGAGGTCTTCGCTGATCATCTCGCCCTTGGTCAGGATCGCGATGTCCTGCAGCATCGCCTTGCGACGATCGCCGAAGCCCGGAGCCTTGACCGCAGCAACCTTCAGGCCGCCGCGCAGCTTGTTGACCACCAGGGTCGCCAGCGCTTCGCCTTCGATGTCTTCGGCGATGATGAGCAGCGGACGGCCCGACTGCACCACGGCTTCGAGGATCGGCAGCATCGCCTGCAGGTTCGACAGCTTCTTTTCGTGGATCAGGATATAGGGGTTATCCAGTTCCACGGTCATCTTGTCGGGGTTGGTGATAAAGTAGGGCGACAGGTAACCGCGGTCGAACTGCATGCCTTCGACGACATCGAGTTCAAACTCGAGGCCCTTGGCTTCCTCGACGGTGATCACGCCTTCCTTGCCGACCTTGTCCATGGCTTCGGCGATCTTCTCGCCAACTTCACGGTCGCCATTGGCCGAGATGATGCCGACCTGCGCGATTTCCGACGAATCCGAAACGGCCTTCGAACGGTTCTTGAGGTTTTCGACTACGGCGAGCACAGCCTGATCGATCCCGCGCTTGAGATCCATCGGGTTCATGCCGGCGGCAACCGACTTCATGCCTTCGTTGACGATGGCCTGCGCGAGCACGGTGGCGGTGGTGGTGCCGTCACCCGCGCTGTCATTCGCCTTGCTGGCGACTTCGCGCAGCATCTGGGCGCCCATGTTTTCGAACTTGTCCTTGAGTTCGATTTCCTTGGCGACGGTGACGCCGTCCTTGGTGATGCGGGGGGCGCCGAAGCTCTTGTCGATGACGACGTTGCGGCCCTTGGGGCCGAGGGTCACCTTGACGGCGTTAGCGAGAATGTCGACGCCGCGCAGAATACCTTCGCGGGCTTCGCGGCCGAACTTGACGTCCTTGGCTGCCATGATTGTTTCTCCTGAGATTTGGTTATGAGTTGAAAGTAGCGAAAGGAATCAGTGGCTTCAGCCCATGATCCCCATGATGTCGCTTTCCTTCATGATCAGCAGGTCTTCACCGTTGATCTTGACTTCGGTGCCGGACCACTTGCCGAACAGGACACGGTCGCCGACCTTGACGTCGAGCGCGATGCGCGCGCCGGCATCGTCACGGTTGCCTTCGCCGACGGCGATGACTTCGCCTTCGCTCGGCTTTTCCTGAGCGCTGTCGGGGATGATGATGCCGCCAGCGGTCTTCTGGTCGGCTTCGATGCGACGGACCACAACGCGGTCGTGCAGCGGACGAAATGCCATGATGATGACCTTTCCTTAAATGGGTGAGAGTGCTTGGCACTCTCCCTCTGAGAGTGCCAACGGGGGTGCATTTGGTCGCGGCGGCGGAATGAATCAACCCCTCGGCGTGCAAAAAATTTCGTGGCGCAGTGGTGGCGCGCAGGATGGCCAGTGCCCGGTTGCTCGGTTATCTGGCCACCGGTAACCTGACCCGTCCCGCCTGAGGAGCTATCGATGTCTGCCCCCAAACTGCCGCCCCGTCTTTCCGGTCTGAGCGAGGAGCTGGATATGGCCACACGGGCATGGGCGTGGCTGATCGACAGCATCCCCCAAATCGCTGGCGCGTTTGTCGTGCTGATGATCGGCGCGGGGCTGGCGCGCTTGCTATCCAAGGGCGCCGACCGGGCGCTGACCCGGTCGGGCCGGATCGAACCGACGGTCGCCAAATTCCTCAGCAACATCATCAAATATGCGCTGTGGGTGGTGGTGGCGGTGACAGTGCTCACCCAGTTCGGGGTGCAGACCACCAGCATCATCGCCGCGCTGGGCGGGTTGGCGCTGGCGGTGGGCCTTGCGCTGCAAGGCACGCTGTCAAACGTGGCGGCGGGCGTGATGATCCTGATCCAGCGCCCGTTCCGCGTGGGCGAGCTGATTACCGCAGGGACAGTATCGGGCACGGTGCAATCGATCGGCCTGTTCACCACCGAACTGCTCCAGTTGGATGGGCTTTACGTCATGGTCCCCAACAACGAGCTGTGGAACAAGGCGGTGGTCAATTCCTCGCGGATGCCGACCCGGCGGTTCGAGCTGATTGTGCCGATTGCCTATGAGGATGATCTCAAGGCAGCCAAGGCCGCGATGCTGGAACTGGCGCTGGCCGATCAGCGCGTGCTGGCTGAGCCTGCGCCGGTCACCTTTGTGGCCAGCCTCGGGGATAATGCGGTGCGCGTGGGGCTGCGGGTGTGGTGCCGGGCGCATGACCATCTGGGGCTGTCGTGGGCCCTGAACGAACAGGTGAAGCTGAAGTTTGACGCGCTGGGCATGACCATGGCGACCGGGGTTGCCGCGCCCACTGCTGCCGCAGCGCGCTAGAACTAGGCGGCAGCGTAGCGGGTCAGGCCGAGGCGGTCACGCCGGGCCCAGCGCCACAGCAGCCCGGCTGCGGCAAAGAACAGGCCGGTGGCGAGCCCGATCCACACGCCCGTCCCCCCAAGCGGCGTATAGAAGCCTAGCCCGATCGCCATGCCGAAGCCGGGCACCCAATAGCTGAAGATCGCGATCCACATCGGCACGCCGGTATCCTGAAGCCCGCGCAGTGCGCCCGCGCCCACGGCTTGCACGCCGTCGGCAAGCTGGAAGATCGCCGCCCACAGCAGATATTGCAGCGCAAAGCCCACCAGCGCCGCATTGGCTGGCGCGGCGGGGTCGATATAGACACGCAGCAGCAGGGTTGGCACCAGCAGCATGGCGAGCGCGGTAACGCTCATGAACCCGGTTCCGATGGCGATCGCCACCCAGCCTGCGCGCCCTGCCGCAACACGGTCGCCCGCGCCGTGGTGAAAGCCAACCCGGATTGTTGTCGCCTGCGCCGTGCCGAAGGGGATCTGGAAGGCAAGCGCGGCAAGGTTCAGGGCAAGGGTGTGCGCGGCAAGCTCGGTCTCGCCGATGCGGCCCATCAGCAGGGCGGCGGCGCTGAACAGCCCGGCTTCGGCAAAAACGGTGAGCGCGATCGGCGTTCCGATCATGACAATATCCCGGAACCGGGCCCATTCCGGCCGCCACCAGCGCCCGAAGATGCGATAGCGCCGCAGCACCCGGTCGCGGGTGATGACCACGACATAGGCGGCCAGCATGGCCACTGCGGTGATGACGCTCGACAGCGCCGATCCGGTCAGCCCCAGCGCCGGGGCGCCGAGATTGCCGAACACCAGCGTCCAGTTGCCAAGCACATTGGTGCCCAGCGCCAGCAGGGTGATGCCGGTTGCATAGCCCGGCTTGCCCAGCGCGGCGACAAAAATGCGGAACACACCGGCCAGCACCATCGGGATCATCGCAAAGGCGAGCACGAACAGGAAATCGCCGGCCATTCCGGCAATGGCAGGGGTCTGCCCGGACAGCAGCAACAGCGGTTCGCCCGCAAAGGCAATCCCCATGCCCAGCGCACCGAAGAGCACCGCCACCCACATCCCCATCCGCACCGTGCGGCGGATGTCGCGCACCGAATGCAGCTTTCGTCCGCGTTCGGCGGAAATCAGCGGCGCGCAGGCCCCGACCAGCCCGGTCATCGCCCAAACAGTGAGGCCGAAGATCGCGATGGCGAGGCTCGACGCCGCCAGCGGTGTATCGCCGAGCCGCGCGATGAAGATCACGTCAACCGCGTGGATCAGCATCTGAAGCAGATTCGTTGCGGCAAGCGGGATCGCCAGCGCCAGCGTCGCGCGCAGTTCCTGCCCCCAGCTGGGCGTGTCGAGTGTGGTCACTTGGTGCATGATGGTTCCGCTGCCCGCCGACAGGCGAGCCGGTCCGGATAGGCGCGAGGTTGATTCGGGGGAAGGGCTAATCCTGCTGCGTAATAGCGGCAAGCATGCCACGTGGCGCGCGGCGGTGGTGGCGGGCCAGGCCAAAGGGGGGCGCAAAAAGGGCGGCACCATCGCTGGCGCCGCCCTCCTATCTGCGAGTGCTTCAAGACACCCGCAAAACTTCCAAAGAAGATTACTTGAGTTCGACGGTGCCGCCGGCTTCTTCGATCTTCTTCTTGATGTCTTCGGCTTCCGCCTTGTTGACGCCTTCCTTGATGGCCTTGGGAGCCGATTCAACGAGGGTCTTGGCTTCGGTCAGGCCCAGGCCGGTGATGGCGCGGACTTCCTTGATGACCTGGATCTTCTTCCCGCCGTCGCCGGTCAGGATGACGTCGAATTCGGTCTGCTCTTCGACAGCTTCGGCAGCAGCGGCCGGGCCGGCGGCAACCGCGACAGCAGCAGCGGCGCTCACGCCCCATGCTTCTTCGAGGGCCTTGGCGAGGTCAGCGGCTTCGAGCACGGTCAGCTTCGAGAGTTCTTCAACAAGCTTGGCAATATCGGCCATGATGGTTCTCTTTCAAATTGTGGCGGGGCAAATGCGCCCCAATAGATTGTTTCGTAAAACGAAAAACGTCTCTTAGGCTGCCTTGTCCGCGTAAGCGGCGAAAACACGGGCGACCTTCGCGGCGGGTGCGGTAACGACCTGGGCGATCTTCGTCGCAGGCGCGTTGACCAGCCCGATGAGCTTGGCGCGCAGTTCGTCGAGGCTGGGCATCGAGGCGAGTGCCTTGATCCCGGCTTCGTCGAGCACGACCGAACCCATCGACCCGCCGACGATTTCGAGCTTGTCGTTCGTCTTGGCGAATTCGACAGCGGCCTTGGCAGCCGCGACCGGGTCCTTCGACCAGGCCAGCCCGACCGGGCCAGTGAGCATATCACTGATCCCGACATAGTCGGTGTTTTCGAGGGCGAGATTGGCGAGACGGTTCTTCGCAACCTTGTAGGTGGCGCCAGCATCGCGCATCTTCAGACGCAGGGCAGTGGACTGAGCCACCGTCATGCCGAGATTGCGGGTGACGACCACCACGGCAACCTCGTTGAAGACTGCGTTGAGCTGGGCAACCGCGTCGGCTTTCTGCGAACGATCCATGCCATACTCCTTCACATTTGGCCGGGCGGGATGGCTCCCGAACGGCCGGCTACGTTTGTCCATGGCGAAGCCGAAGCTCCGTCACGGGCGAGTCCGTCGAAAGGGAAGGAGGGTGAGTGCCAGCATCATGGCAGGCACGCGGGCGTTTGCTTGCGCAGAACGCCGAAATCTCGTTTCCCCGTCTAGGCTGGAAATTAAGAGAGCCAGATTGCTCTCACCAACGGTCTCGGACGGATGACCACCCGAAGGCGGTCGGGTTGGGCCATTAGGCCAAAGCCGGGCAGAGTCAAGTGTTCTGGCCGACGCTGAGCGCCGGGCTGAGCGGGGCGGATGGGTCGTCCTGCGGCACCAGTTCCGCCCCGACCCGCCGTGCCGCATGGATCGCGGCCTGCACGGATGCCCCGGTCAGGGTCAGCGCCAGAAATCCCACCACGATCGAATCCAGCACCATTGCCGCCCAATCGAGCGACGGGGGCAGGGCAACCACTGCCGCAATCGCAAGGCCATAATGCACAACCATCAGCGGCAGCATCCCGGTCAGCATCAGGCCGGCGGCGTGCCAGATCTCCTTGTGCATGATCGCGGCAGATCGCAGCGGGGTCAGCGTCCGGTTCCCGACCGCCCAACCCGCGCTCCACGCCGCCAGATACAGCCCCAGTGCCATCGAACCGATGGTCAGCACCGCCGAAGCAATTGTCGCAGCCTGTCCTCCCAACCCGGCCAGCCCGGTCAGCGACGGGCCGAACAGCCCCCACCACATCTGCACCGCGCCAAAGGCAAAGACGACCAGCCACAACCCGAATGCGGGCCATTCGATCCGCGCCGCGCGGGCTGGATCGCCCAGCAGCATGAAGCGGACAAACCAATAGCCCGGCAGATAAAGCGCGAGCGTCTTGACGAAGCCGAACTGCAACCGCAGCGGATCGACCTCGGCCGCCATCGCACCGGCTTCATCGACATACATTCCGCCGCGCAGTTCGACGACATGCTGCGCCATTTCCACCAGCACCGGGATCAGGAACAAGAGCGGGCAAGCCACGGCAAAGGCGGCAGCCTGGCGATAGATCGCCGTGGTATCGGATAGCAGAGCTTTCATATCCTACTCCCCTTCATAGCCGAGCAGGTCGCCCGGTTGACATTGCAGTTCGCGGCAGATCGCAGCGAGGGTGGAAAAACGGATCGCCTTCGCCTTGCCGGTCTTGAGGATCGACAGATTGGCCAGCGTCAGGCCGACCCGGTCGGCCAGCTCGGTCAGGGTCATGCGGCGGGCGAGCAGCAGATCGTCGAGCTTGACGAGGATCGCCCCGCTTTCATCGGCAGGCATCAGACTGTCCCTTCCAGATCGCTCTGCATCGTTGCGCCAACCCGAAACAGGCGCGCCAGAACCAGCAGCAGCGGCACAGCAAACCAGCCCGTCAGCGAAAGCGACCAGCCAAGATATTCGCCGGTCTGTGCGCTCGCCCAGATCGACACCTGGCCGAAGGCGAGATCGACGATGTTGATGACCAGCAGCATCCACGCCATCATTCGCAGACGGTCGGCGTTGGTATCGCTGAAAGCGGCGCCGGCCATCGTGTCGCGGATCATGGCGATCAGGCGGGTCAGGATGACGTGGACTGCCCCTGTGACCGGAAGGATCATGAGGCAGGCTGACAGCAGCCAGGTCACCAGGACATCTGCTTGTGCCGGCGTGAAGCGCCCATTGTCCATCGCGTCGCGAAATGGACCAATATCCGCCACCAGCATGATGCCCAGCAGCGCGAACAGCGCCGCGACCACCCAGTTGAGAATATTGGCGATCCGGAAAATCCAGAGCAGGGAGGGCAGCATATTACGACTCCTTCACATATTGAGATTCGATATGCCGAAAGGCCGTCTTATCGTCAATCAATAATATTGAAAAACGATAAGACGGCATGCGGGTAGCGCGCGATCAGCAGCAATCGCGGCGAGCCGTGCGCTGCGGGCCGCGCTGGGCGTTGACAGATCAAGGGGGTAACCCTACATGCGCGGCCTACGCCCGCTTCGAGCAAGACCGATTCAAGCGCGGGGATCGGTCCCGAAATGGAAGCGGCGGATAGCCCCTCTCGCGATGCAAACAGAATGCTGCGGCCAGCACCCCTCGAAAAGGGGTGATGGCAATGCGGCTTTTGTGCGTCGCATGTGGCACCTTTTCCGCATCGAACGATAGCGATATTCCCCGTCCGCGCGGCCTTCCCGTGCGGCCCAATCAAAGAGGCCAACTCCTCCATGGCAACCAAGGCGAAGCCGCCCGTGACCCGCAGCCGCAAGGCGCAAGGGACCGCCAAGAAGCGCATCCGCAAGATCTTCGGTGACATTCACGAAGTGGTGCAGATGCCGAACCTGATCGAGGTTCAGCGCGAAAGCTACGAACAGTTCCTGCGCTCGGACAAGGCGACCGGTTATGTTTCGGGCCTTGAAAAGACCCTGCGTTCGGTGTTCCCGATCCGCGATTTCGCCGGCACCGCCGAGCTTGATTTCGTGCATTACGAACTTGAAGAGCCCAAGTACGACACCACCGAATGCCGTCAGCGCGGGATCACCTATGCTGCGCCGATGAAGGTGACCCTGCGCCTCATCGTGTTTGAAGTGGATCAGGAAACCGAAACCCGCTCGGTCCTCGATATCAAGGAGCAGGACGTCTACATGGGCGACATGCCCCTGATGACGGATAACGGCACCTTCATCATCAACGGCACCGAGCGTGTGATCGTCAGCCAGATGCACCGCTCGCCGGGCGTCTTGTTCGATCACGATCGCGGCAAGACCCATTCTTCGGGCAAGCTGCTGTTTGCTGCCCGCGTGATCCCCTACCGCGGGTCGTGGCTGGACTTTGAATTCGACGCCAAGGACATCGTCAATGTCCGCATCGACCGCAAGCGCAAGCTGCCGGTTACCGCGCTGCTCTATTCGCTCGGTCTCGATGCCGAAGATATCCTGCATCACTTCTACAACACGGTGACGTGGGAGCGGGCCAAGGATGGGTGGAAGATCCCGTTCCAGGCCGAAGCCTGGCGCAATGCCAAGCCGACCTTCGCGCTGGTTGACGCCGCGACGGGCGAAGAAGTGTTTGCCGCTGGCACCAAAATCAGCCCGCGCGCTGCCAACAAGGCGGCCAAGGATGGCCTGACCGAATTGCTGTTGCCGACCGAAGAAGTCGTCAGCCGTTATGCCGCCGCTGACATGATCGACGAGGCGACGGGCCGCATCTACATCGAAGCCGGCGATGAGCTGACGCTTGAGCATGTTGAGATGCTCGACAAGGCCGGGATCGACCGCCTGCCGCTGCTCGATATTGACGAGATCAATACCGGCCCGTGGATCCGCAACACGCTGAAGGCCGACAAGGCCGAGAACCGCGACGAAGGTCTGGAAGCGATCTACAAGGTCATGCGTCCGGGCGAACCGCCGACGAAGGAAACCGCCGAGGCGCTGTTCGAAGGCCTGTTCTTCGACGCCGAACGCTATGACCTATCGGCCGTGGGCCGCGTGAAGCTCAATATGCGTCTGGGTCTTGAGTGCGAGGACACCATCACCACGCTGCGCAAGGACGATATCCTCGCGGTGGTGAAGGAGCTTGTCGGCCTTAAGGACGGCAAGGGCGAAGTCGATGATATCGACAACCTCGGCAACCGCCGCGTGCGTTCGGTGGGCGAGCTGCTGGAAAACCAGTACCGCGTCGGCCTGCTGCGCATGGAGCGCGCCGTGAAGGAGCGGATGAGCTCGGTCGATGTGTCGACGGTGATGCCGAACGACCTCATCAACGCCAAGCCCGCCGTGGCTGCGGTGCGCGAGTTCTTCGGCTCCTCGCAGCTGTCGCAGTTCATGGACCAGACCAACCCGCTTTCGGAAGTCACCCACAAGCGCCGCGTTTCGGCCTTGGGCCCGGGTGGTCTCACCCGTGAGCGCGCCGGCTTCGAAGTCCGCGACGTTCACCCGACCCATTATGGCCGTATCTGCCCGATCGAAACGCCGGAAGGCCCGAACATCGGTCTGATCAACAGCCTCGCATCGTTCAGCCGCGTCAACAAGTACGGCTTCATCGAAACCCCGTACCGCAAGGTGATCGACGGCAAGGTGACCGCCGACGTGATCTATCTTTCCGCAATGGAAGAACAGAAGCACACGGTTGCGCAGGCCTCGGCCGAGCTGAACGAAGACGGCTCGTTTGTTGAAGAACTCGTGTCAGCGCGCCACAACGGCGACAACCTGATGGCGATGCGCGAGCACGTCACGCTGATGGACGTGTCGCCGAAGCAGCTGGTTTCGGTTGCGGCATCGCTCATTCCGTTCCTGGAAAACGATGACGCCAACCGCGCGCTCATGGGCTCGAACATGCAGCGTCAGGCTGTGCCGCTGGTGAAGGCCGAAGCACCCTGGGTCGGCACCGGGATGGAAGAAACCGTGGCGCGCGATTCGGGCGCCGCGATTGCAGCCCGTCGCGGCGGGATTGTCGATCAGGTCGACGCGACCCGCATCGTGATCCGTGCCATTGGCGATGTCGAACCCGGCCAGTCGGGCGTCGACATCTACACCCTCCAGAAGTTCCAGCGTTCGAACCAGAACACCTGCATCAACCAGCGTCCGCTGGTGAAGGTGGGTGACGTGATCGAGCAGGGCGACATCATCGCCGATGGTCCCTCGACCGATCTGGGCGAGCTGGCGCTGGGCAAGAACAGCCTCGTCGCGTTCATGCCGTGGAATGGCTACAACTACGAAGACTCGATCCTGATCAGCGAACGCATCGTGAAGGACGACGTGTTCACCTCGATCCACATCGAGGAGTTCGAAGTCATGGCGCGCGACACGAAGCTCGGGCCGGAAGACATCACCCGCGACATTCCCAATGTCGGCGAGGAAGCCCTGCGCAACCTCGACGAAGCGGGCATCGTCTACATCGGCGCTGAAGTGCACCCCGGTGACATCCTCGTCGGCAAGATCACGCCCAAGGGCGAATCCCCGATGACCCCGGAAGAAAAGCTGCTGCGCGCGATCTTCGGCGAAAAGGCCTCCGACGTGCGTGACACCTCGCTGCGGCTGCCGCCGGGCGTTGCGGGCACGATCGTCGAAGTCCGGGTGTTCAACCGCCACGGGATCGAGATCGACGACCGTACCCGTGCGATCCAGAACGAGGAAATCGAACGTCTCCGCAAGGACGCGGCGGACGAACGCAACATCCTCAACCGTGCGACCTACAACCGCCTGCGGGACATGCTGATCGGCCAGACCGCATCGGCAGCGCCCAAGGGGCTGAAGAAGGGCGACGAAATCACCGAAGATCTGCTCGAAGGGATCGAGCGCCACGAATGGTTCAAGTTCGCGGTGGCCGATGACAGCCGTCAGACGCAGATCGAAGCGGTGAAGACGCAGTACGACGAAGCCGTCGCGGTGATCGATGCCAAGTTCCAGGACCGCAAGGAAAAGTTGGAACGCGGCGATGAACTCGCGCCGGGCGTGCTCAAGATGGTCAAGGTGTTCGTCGCGGTGAAGCGCAAGCTGCAGCCGGGCGACAAGATGGCGGGCCGTCACGGGAACAAGGGTGTCATCAGCCGCATCTTGCCGGCTGAAGACATGCCCTTCCTTGAAGACGGGACGCCGGTTGATCTGGTGCTCAACCCGCTGGGCGTGCCGTCGCGCATGAACGTCGGGCAGATCTTTGAAACGCACCTGGGCTTTGCGGCCCGTGCACTGGGTCATGAAATCAAGGCCAAGCTGGACGAATGGCGCGCTGCCAATCCGAATGCCGCCGAAGATTTCGCGGGCGTGGCGCCGCCGGCCGCGGTCGTGGATCGTCTCAAGGACATCTATGGCGAGCAGTATTTCGAAGATCTCGACAGCCGCACCACGGCCGATATCGTCGAACTGGCAGGCAATCTGGCAGCGGGCGTTCCGATGGGCACCCCGGTGTTCGATGGCGCACGCGAGCCGGACGTGTCGGAAATGCTGATCAAGGCCGGGATCGATTCCTCGGGCCAGTCGGTGCTCTATGATGGCCGCACGGGCGAAGCGTTCGACCGCAAGGTCACCGTGGGCATCATCTACATGCTCAAGCTGCACCACTTGGTCGACGACAAGATCCACGCACGTTCGATCGGGCCGTACTCGCTCGTCACCCAGCAGCCGCTGGGCGGTAAGGCGCAGTTCGGCGGCCAGCGCTTCGGGGAAATGGAGGTCTGGGCGCTCCAGGCTTACGGCGCGGCCTATACCTTGCAGGAAATGCTGACGGTGAAGTCCGACGACGTGGTCGGCCGCACCAAGGTCTACGAAGCGATCGTCAAGGGTGACGACACCTTCGAGGCCGGCATTCCGGAGAGCTTCAACGTGCTCGTCAAGGAAATGCGCTCGCTGGGTCTGAACGTCGAACTGAAGTCGATCCTCGACGAGGACGAAGACCAGACCGACTACAGCGCGATTGCAGCGGAATAAGGTGTGAGGGGGCTGCAACGCCCCCTTCGCCGCCCCGCCTTCGAGTTTCATCCCCCTAAGGGAACACAGTCATGAACGACCTGACCAAATTCACCAACCAGCTGGCGAAGCCCGAAACCTTCGACCAGATCCAGATCGGCATCGCCAGCCCCGAGCGTATTCGCTCGTGGTCCTATGGCGAGATCAAGAAGCCGGAAACCATCAACTACCGCACGTTCAAGCCCGAGCGTGACGGCTTGTTCTGCGCGCGCATCTTCGGCCCCGTGAAGGACTACGAGTGCCTGTGCGGCAAGTACAAGCGCATGAAGTACAAGGGCGTCGTCTGCGAAAAGTGCGGCGTCGAAGTCACCGTGACCAAGGTGCGCCGTGAGCGCATGGGTCACATCGAACTGGCAGCGCCCGTCGCCCACATCTGGTTCCTGAAGTCGCTGCCCTCGCGCATTGGTCTGCTGCTCGACATGCAGCTCAAGCAGCTTGAGCGCGTGCTGTATTTCGAAAGCTACATCGTTACCGAACCGGGCCTCACCCCGCTGGAAAAGTTCCAGCTGATGACCGAGGATGAACTCCTCGAAGCCCAGGACGAATATGGCGAAGACGCCTTCACCGCCGATATTGGCGCGGAAGCCGTGCGCACCATGCTGATGCAGCTCGACCTTGAGGCCGAGCGTGATGCCCTGATGGACGAGCTGGCGACCACCAAGTCGACGCTCAAGCCCAAGAAGATCATCAAGCGTCTGAAGGTCGTCGAAAGCTTCATCGATTCCGGCAACCGCCCGGAATGGATGATCCTCGAAGTAATCCCGGTCATCCCGCCCGAACTGCGCCCGCTGGTGCCGCTTGATGGCGGCCGCTTTGCGACCTCGGATCTCAACGATCTCTATCGCCGCGTCATCAACCGTAACAACCGCCTCAAGCGCCTCATTGAACTGCGCGCGCCGGACATCATCGTGCGCAACGAAAAGCGCATGTTGCAGGAAGCGGTTGACGCGCTGTTCGACAACGGCCGCCGTGGCCGCGTCATCACCGGCGCCAACAAGCGTCCGCTGAAGTCGCTGTCCGACATGCTCAAGGGCAAGCAGGGCCGCTTCCGTCAGAACCTGCTCGGCAAGCGCGTCGATTATTCGGGCCGTTCGGTGATCGTGACCGGGCCAGAACTGAAGCTGCACCAGTGCGGCTTGCCGAAGAAGATGGCGCTCGAACTGTTTAAGCCGTTCATCTATGCCCGTCTGGATGCCAAGGGTCTTTCGATGACCCTGAAGCAGGCCAAGAAGTGGGTCGAGAAGGAGCGCAAGGAAGTTTGGGACATCCTCGACGAGGTGATCCGCGAACACCCGGTGCTGCTGAACCGCGCGCCGACGCTTCACCGCCTGGGCATCCAGGCGTTCGAGCCCGTGCTGATCGAAGGCAAGGCGATCCAGCTGCACCCGCTGGTCTGCTCGGCCTTCAACGCCGACTTCGACGGTGACCAGATGGCGGTCCACGTGCCGCTGTCGCTGGAAGCCCAGCTTGAAGCGCGCGTGCTGATGATGTCGACCAACAACATCCTCTCACCCGCCAACGGCAAGCCGATCATCGTGCCTTCGCAGGACATGGTTTTGGGGATCTACTACCTGTCGATGGAACGTCAGGAAAAGCACCCCGAATATATCGAGGAAGCCGACGGCACCAAGATCGAGAAGCTCCCGCGCTTCAGCGACATGGCTGAAGTGCATCAGGCGCTCGAAGCTAAGGCCGTGACGCTGCACACCCGGGTTCTCGCCCGCGTGCCGCAGGCTGACGAGAACGGCGTGGTGGCGATGAAGCGCTTTGTCACCACCCCGGGCCGGATGCTGATTGGCGAATGCCTGCCCAAGAACCACAAGGTGCCGTTCGACATCATCAACCGCTTGCTGACCAAGCGCGAGATCGGTGACGTGATCGACCAGGTGTATCGTCACACCGGCCAGAAGGACACGGTGCTGTTTGCTGACGCGATCATGAGCCTTGGCTTCCGCCATGCGTTCAAGGCCGGCATCAGCTTCGGCAAGGATGACATGATCATCCCCGACGCCAAGGAAAAGCTGGTCGACGAGACCAAGGAACTGGTTGCTGGCTATGAACAGCAGTATCAGGACGGCCTCATCACCCAGCAGGAAAAGTACAACAAGGTGATCGACGCCTGGTCGAAGTGCGGTGACATGGTCGCCGACGCGATGATGGCCGAGATCAAGGCGCAGCCGATCGACAAGGAAACGGGCAAGGAAGCCCAGATCAACTCGATCTACATGATGAGCCACTCCGGCGCACGTGGTAGCCCGGCGCAGATGAAGCAGCTGGCCGGGATGCGCGGTCTGATGGCCAAGCCATCGGGCGAGATCATCGAGACCCCGATCATCTCGAACTTCAAGGAAGGTCTGACCGTTCTTGAATACTTCAACTCGACCCACGGCGCTCGTAAGGGCCTCGCGGACACCGCTTTGAAGACCGCAAACTCGGGTTATCTCACCCGCCGTCTGGTCGACGTGTCGCAGGATTGCGTCATCGTCGAGGAAGATTGCGGCACCGAGAACTTCCTTGAAATGCGCGCCATCATTCAGGGCGGCAGCGTGATTGCGTCGCTTGGCGAGCGTATTCTTGGTCGCACGACCATGGAAGACATCGTCAACGCTGCAACCGGCGAAGTGATCGTGCCCAAGCTGACCCTGCTCGACGAAGCGATGGTCAAGGCGATCGAGGATGCCGAAGTGCAGTCGGCCAAGATTCGCAGCCCGCTGGTCTGCGAAGCCGAACAGGGCGTCTGCGGAACCTGCTACGGTCGCGATCTGGCGCGCGGTACGCCGGTGAACATCGGTGAAGCCATCGGCGTCATCGCGGCGCAGTCGATCGGCGAGCCCGGCACCCAGCTGACGATGCGGACCTTCCACATCGGCGGTGCGGCGCAGCTCAACGAAACCTCGCACCTTGAGGCGATTTCGGAAGGCAAGGTCGAATACCGCGAGATGCAGACCATCTCCGACAAGATGGGCCGCATCCTCAGCCTGTCGCGCAGCGGCGAAATCGCCGTGATCGACGCCGAAGGGCGTGAGCGCGAGATGCACAAGGTGCCCTACGGGACGGTGATCAAGATCAAGGACGGCGCGTCCGTCAAGATTGGCGATCGTCTGGCCGAATGGGATCCGTTCACGCTGCCGATCATCACCGAGCAATCGGGTGTGGTGAAGTATCAGGATCTGATCGAGGGCATCACGCTCGAAGAACAGATGGATGATGCTACCGGGATCGCCCAGCGCGTGGTGACCGAAAACCGCGCCACCGGCCGCAAGAAGAAGGAAGACCTGCGTCCGCGCATGACCCTTCTGGCCGAAGGCAGCGGCGAAACGGAAGCGGCGCGTTACATGCTCGCTCCGGGCACGACGCTGTCGGTTGAAGATGGCCAGACGGTTGAAGCCGGCGACATTCTCGCCCGCGCCAGCCGCGAAGCCGCCAAGACCCGCGACATCACCGGCGGTCTGCCGCGGGTGGCCGAACTGTTCGAAGCGCGCATGCCCAAGGACGTGTCGGTCATCGCCAAGGTTTCCGGCCGCATTGAATTCGTCCGCGAGTACAAGGCGAAGCGCAAGATCGCGATTGTGCCGGAGGAGGGAGATCCGGTGGAATACCTGATCCCCAAGACCAAGGTGATCGACGTGCAGGAAGGCGATTACGTGAAGAAGGGTGATACCCTGATTTCCGGCTCGCCCAACCCGCACGACATCCTCGAAGTCATGGGCGTCGAAGCGCTGGCCGAGTATCTCGTTGACGAGATTCAGGAAGTCTATCGCTTGCAGGGCGTGAAGATCAACGACAAGCACATCGAGGTGATCGTTCGCCAGATGCTGCAAAAGGTCGAGATCACCGAAGGCGGGGACACCACCCTGCTGCCGGGCGAGCAGGTCGATCTGGCCGAGATGCTGGAGATCAACGGCAAGCTGGCC
The DNA here is from genome assembly GCF_002855495.1 of Porphyrobacter sp. TH134. Taxonomy (GTDB): domain Bacteria; phylum Pseudomonadota; class Alphaproteobacteria; order Sphingomonadales; family Sphingomonadaceae; genus Erythrobacter. The sequence goes on along the minus strand of NZ_PKRO01000039.1, from coordinate 6,583 downwards.
AAGGGCAAGCAGCCTGCGGAAGGCAAGCCGGTGCTGCTCGGCATCACCAAGGCCTCGCTCCAGACCCGTTCGTTCATCTCGGCGGCCTCGTTCCAGGAAACCACCCGCGTGCTGACGCAGGCGGCGGTCGAAGGGAAGAAGGACACGCTGATCGGGCTGAAGGAAAACGTGATCGTCGGGCGTCTGATTCCGGCGGGCACGGGTGCAGGCATGAACCGTCTGCGCGTCACCGCCAACAGCCGCGATGCGGCGCTGAAGGCTGCCTGGAAAAAGCAGCAGGATGCGCTGGCGACGACTGGCCAACGCGAAGCCGAACCTGCCGCTCATGCGATCGGTTCGGAAGAGAAGATGAAGGCCGCCATGGCCGCGATGGCCGCCGCCGCACCTGCGGCTGACATCGAGGATGATGGCGCGGAATAAGTCCGCACCCCATCTGCTCCAATGGCACGAATAGCCCCGCCCGAGCGCAAGCTTTGGCGGGGCTTTTCTTTGCCCTCTCCCCTCGCACTATTCGCTATTGCAAGTCATTCGCATAAAATGTAGCCTCGGGGCTTCCGCTGACGCCATCCCCTAGCGAGGTTTCATGTCCCGACCGCTCCACTCCAACCCCGCCACCCGCAACATCATCGCCGCACTCGCTGTGCCTCCGCGGATCGACAGGTTGGGCCCCGTGTCCGGGCGCTTTATCCATGCGTTGCGGCTCATCGCGCTGCACGAGCGCATGGGCCGCGATCCTGTCCCTGAACTGGCTGTCCGCCTTGGCAGCGTGGAGGTGGCAGCCAAGGCGCTGATCCTGGCCCACAGCATATCGGCGTGCTGGCCCGAAAACATCCACGTCTCACGCTTCTGTTGCCGCCTGCTCAGCCATGATGAAGCCACAATCGGCCTCTTCGTGGACGCAGCAGCCCATGGTGACCGACAGGGCTTTGAAGGCGCGCTTGGCGGCTTTATCCGGGTGGATCGCATGCACCGCCTGTGGGAGGGCGCCCTCGCACTGGTTGCGGCCGAGTGCCGCGCTGTGTGAGTGCTTGCGGGGCGTCGCAGCGCGCTCTACCGCAGCGCGCATGACCACCACCCGTTTTGCTCCATCGCCCACTGGCCGGCTTCATGTCGGCAACATCCGTACCGCGCTCCACAACTGGATGCTGGCGCGGCAAGCGGGCGGCACCTTTATCCTGCGGATCGACGATACCGACGCTGAGCGGAGCCGTGAGGAATATGCCTCCGCGATCCGCGCCGACCTGCAATGGCTGGGCCTGACATGGGACCGCGAGGAGCGGCAGTCTGCGCGCCTGGACCGGTATGAGGCTGCCTTCGCGGCCCTGTTGGCAGCGGGCAGGATCTATCCGTGTTACGAGGACACGCAGGAACTTGAGGTCAAGCGCAAGATCGCCTTGGGCCGCGGTCTGCCGCCGATCTATGACCGGGCAGCCCTGTCCCTGTCGAGCGAAGACCGCGCGCGGTTCGAGGCTGCGGGCACCCGTCCGCACTGGCGCTTCCTGCTTGACCATGCAGAGCCGATCATGTGGCATGATGGTATTCGTGGGCCCCAGAAATTCGATGCGGCGCAATTGTCCGATCCCGTCATCCGGCGCGCCGATGGCTCGTGGCTTTATATGATGCCGAGCGCGGTCGACGACATTGATATGGGGGTTACCCAGGTGCTGCGCGGTGAAGACCATGTGTCGAACACTGCCGTTCAGATTCAGATATTTACGGCGCTTAATGCGGCAGGCTACGGCGCGGCAGAAGGCACCGCAAAAGGGCTTCCCGCATTCGCGCATGAAGCGCTGCTGGTCGGGCGCGAAGGCAAGCTGTCCAAGCGTCTCGGATCGCTCGGCTGCGATGCCTTTCGCGAGCGCGGTATTGAACCGGAAGCGATCATCGCCCTGCTGGCCCGGTTGGGGACGTCGCAGCCAGTGGAGCCCATTGTGGACCGCGCGGCACTTGTCGCCGGGTTCGATCTGTCGACTTTTGGGCGCGCGCCGGCCAAGTTTGACGAGGAAGATCTGGAACGGCTCAACGCCGGGATCGTGCATCAGCTGCCCTATGAGGCCATTGCGGCGCGTCTGCCGGTCGGAATGGACGCTGCTGGTTGGCACGCCGTTCGGCCCAATCTGGCGCATGTCGGGGAGGCTGCGGATTGGTGGCAGCTGGTCACCGGGCCCATTACGGCTCCGGCTTTTACCGATGAGGACAAGGCGTTTCTCGCGCAGGCCGAGCAGACGCTGGTGTGGGGCGACAATCCTTGGGCCGCGCTGACCGCCGCGCTCAAGGAAGCGACCGGGCGCAAGGGCAAGGCCCTGTTTCTGCCGCTGCGACAGGCGCTCACCGGGATGGACCATGGGCCGGATATGGGTGAGCTTCTGCCGCTGATCGGTGAGGCTGAGGTGCGTGGCCGCCTTGCAAGGGCCGCTGCCTGAGCATTGGCGTGCACTGCCACCGAGGCCGCTGACCACATAATTCGCCGCAGCACGATCCCGCGCTGAGTGCAGCGCCAGGCCACGCCATTTGCATGGCGGGTGGCGGCAATCCTTGCGTGCGGCGCACGCCGCTTATGCGGGCGGCCTTCACGCCATGTGCCATGGCACGATCTGCCGCCGCCGGTCAGCAGGCGGCAGGCAAACATACTTATCCGTCATTATCCAAAGTCTCCACGAGCTTCGCCTAACCGGCGATAGATCGCGTGCAATCGTGTCACGTGCAGGGCTGTGCAGATCGATGATGCGTTACTGAAAATCAAATAAATATACCAATCACGTCCGTTAAAAACGGGGATTAATTGTCGTGCAGGCCAAAAAATAGTCTTCAGCTAAAAATGGAAACCGGAAAAATGAGAAAATCTGGTAAAATACTTCTTACATATTACGCGATCGCGCTTGTTATGCCGACTGCTGCCATTGCGAAGGACCGGGACGCGGGCACCGCGTCGGGCGCCGAAAATGGCGCGGCGGCGGCGGAAGCTGCTGACGCAGACAGCGCGCCCAAGGTTGAAGAACTGTTTTCGACCGGCGTTGCCAAGGGACGCGACCGGCTCGACAGTGCCACATCGACCAGCTCGCTGCGCGCCAGCGAGATCGAGAAGTTCGGTGTGCGCTCGCTTGCCGAGGTGTTCCGCAACATCCCCGGCATCCGCGCCGAGGCGATCGGAGAAGGGCTGGGCAGCTACACCATCCGCGGCCTTCCGCTTGCGGCAAACGGTTCCAAGTGGCTGAACTTTCAGGAAGACGGCCTGCCTGTCGTCGAATTTGGCGACATCAATTACCTGACGCCGGATTCCTTGCTGCGCTTTGACCTCAACCTTGCGCAGATCGAAACTATCCGCGGCGGATCAGCATCGACCTTTGCGTCCAATTCGCCGGGCGGTGTCATCAACCTGATTTCCAAGACGGGCGATGTCGAAGGCGGCACGATCCAAGCCACCACGGGCCTTGATTATGGCGAAAGCCGGCTCGATTTCGCCTATGGCGCCAAGCTCAGCGATACGGTGCGGTTCCACATCGGCGGCTTTTACCGCGAAGGTGAAGGCCCGCGCGATCAGGGCTTTACGGCCTATCGCGGCGGCCAGATCAAATTCAACATCACCAAGGACCTGCCGACCGGTTACATCCGGCTTTACGGCAAGTATCTGAACGATCAGACCCCGCTGTATCAGGGCGTGCCGCTGGCGGTGAGCGGGAGCAACGACGACCCGCGTTATACCAATGTGCCGGGCTTCGATGCATCGCGCGATGTGATCCAGAGCCGCAACCTCGGCAACTATGTCATCCCCAACGGTGAGAACGAGCCGACCCGCTTCGATGCGCGTCAGGGCATCAACCCGACCGTGAAGTCGATCGGTCTGGAAGCCCAGTTCGATGTCGCCGATTGGACCATTACCGAGCGCTTCCGCTTTTCTGATATCAGCGGCAGTGTGCAATTGGTCCTGCCCCTGCGAATTGCGCCGGCAGCGACGATCCTTGGTGTATTGAACGCGCCTGGCGGATCGCTGCGCTACGTCAACGGGGATCGCACCGGCCAGGTTGTTCCCAATGCAGCGACAGCCACCCTCAACGGCAACGGCATTCTGGTCAGCGGGATGCTCTACAGTCCGCAGATGAAGAACATGGACAATGTCACTAACGACTTGCGCGCCAGCCGCGTGTGGAAGGCCGGGGCCGGCGATCTGACCACGACCTTTGGGATCTATGCCTCGCGTCAGTCGGTGTTCAACGACTTCCTCGGTTCGAATATCGTCACCGATGTGCGCAGCGGCGGGAACACGGCGCTGGTCGATGTCATCGATGCTGGCGGCGTTGCACAAACGCAGGGCGGCTTTTTTAACTTCAACGGCTCGGTCGCAGCCAGCTTTGATGTCGATTATCAGGTTCTCGCGCCTTATGCCTCGGTCAATTACAAGGTCGGCAAGTTCTCGTTTGGCGGCAGTATCCGGTTCGATCGCGGTAATGTTGAAGGTCAGGCCTTCGGCTATACCATCGGGCGGCAGAACTTCCCCACCCAGTCGGTCGACGTGAACCGCGATGGGGTGATCTCGGTCGCCGAGACCCGCACCGCGCAGTTCGATTTCAATGCGCCGTCGCTGGTCGACTACAATTACGACTACACCAGCTATTCGGCGAGCGTGAATTACCGCGTATCGGATGCGTTTGCCGCCTTTGCCCGCTACAGCCGGGGCGGGCGCGCGGCAGCCGACCGGATTCTGGTAACGCCGACCATCGACCCGGTGACCGGCCAGTTGGCCGGCGGTGAAGACGGATTTGACGTGGTCACGCAGACCGAGGTGGGCCTGAAGTTCCGCAAGTCGAACGTCACGCTCAACCTGACCGGGTTTCTGGCTGACACCAGCGAAGTGAACAGGCAGGTCACATCGAATGCTGCGGGCGAAACAGTCGCTTTCCTGATCGAACGCGATTACCGCGCCTACGGCCTTGAATTTGAAGGCGCAGTGACCTTTGGCGGGTTCAACCTGACAGCCGGGGCAACCTACACCAAGGCGGAAATCACGGATGATGTGACGCAGCCCCAGTTCATCGGCAACACCCCGCGCCGTCAGCCCGATCTGATCTTTCAGGCAACCCCGCAGTATCAGACTGATCTGTTTACCGCGGGCGTCAACATTGTCGGGCACACCGACAGCTTCGCGCAGGATGCCAATCAGTTGAAGCTGCCGGGTTTCGCGATCGTCAGCCCGTTCCTGCAAGTGCGCGCGGCCGAAGGCGTGTCGGTGATGGTCAACGTCAACAACGTCTTTGACACGCTGGGCATTGTCGAAATCTCCCAAGGCGCACTTCCGGCCAACGGGGTCGTCACGGCCCGGACGATCAACCCGCGCACGGTCTCGGCAGCGGTGCGAGTCAGTTTCTGATCGGCTGGCCAGTACAGGTAGCTCCCTAATCCGGGGCCTGAACATCATGGGCCGGGGCCAGAGGATTGTATCCTCTCGTCCCGGCCCTCGTTTTTTCTGCATGGGTCAGCCGGCGGGCCGGGGCGAGAATGGCCGGGAACCGCTCTGGCTTGTGGATTGATTAGTTGCCCAACCAATCAGCGGTGATCGCGCCGCTGTGACCCTCGGGTGCCAGTGCTGCACGGAGCGCTTCCAGCAAGGGCGGCAGGCCTTGCGTGAAGGCGTAAGGCGGGTTGACGATGAAAAGCCCCGCGCCGTTATAGATCCCGGGTTGATCGGTATCGTACAGCCAATGCTCGACGCTCAAGAGCTTCGGGATACCTAGCTTGCGCAACTGCTGCTTCCACCGAAGGTGTGCAGCCCGGTCTTTCAGCGGATACCAGATCACTGTCACGCCGTGCGCCCATTTGCGCATTGCGCCAGCCAGGGTTGCCGTGATCCGCGCACGTTCGTCGGTCTGCTCATACGGCGGATCGACCACCACCACGCCGCGCGGGGTGCGGGTTGGCAGCATGGCCAGCCACAGTTCGTAAGCGTCGCGTTCATGCACGGCGGCTGATGTTCCGCGCATCGCACCGCGCAGGGCAATCGCATCCTCGCTGTGTTTTTCGTTGAGGATCAGGGCATCCTGCGGGCGCAACAGCTGCGCCATAATGCGCGGTGAGCCGGGATAAAGTTGCGGCTCGTCCCCGGCGTTCATGGGCGCATTCACCGCCATGACAGCAGACCGGTAGTCGTCCAGCAAGGGCTGCGAACCCGCAAAGACCCGCATCACCCCCAGCGCAGCCTCGCCCGTGCGTCCAGCCTCCTCACCATGAAGGTCGTAAAGCCCGCAGCCGGCATGGGTATCGATCAGGGTCATGGCCGACGGCTTTTGCTGCAATGCCCGAATAAGGGCGATCAACAGGCTATGCTTCACAACATCTGCGCTGTTGCCGGCATGGAAGGAATGGCGATAATTCATTGGTGCCGCATATCACGAAACATGCAGGACCAAGGAAGCGCGGATTGCATGGCGCACGGCAAAACCACCGGATTTATTTCCGCCCCGAGGGGGATGGAGGGTCTTTAGTTTTCGGAAAAATAGACCTGTTGCGAAAGTGGGGATTAGGGGATTCCCGTTTGGCGTAAAATCTGATTCACGCTTTGGATGCAGAGGTTTTGCGCTGAGCGGCTGAT
>NZ_PKRO01000038.1 GCF_002855495.1 Porphyrobacter sp. TH134 | reverse complement strand
CCCGGAAGACCATCCGCCGGGAAATCGATCAGGCCAAGGCGACACCTCGTAAAGCTGGATGTCGCCTTACGGCTCCTGTGAACTGTCCTTCAACAGCCCACCCCGCAATTGCCCATCACTGCGGTGGTGACGCCGTGCGAGGACGATGGCGAAAGCTCCTCGGCCCAGATGCATTGGCCGTCATAATGGGTGTGAACATCGATGAAACCGGGGGTTACGATCCGCCCGCGGGCATCGATTTCTTCGGCTCCGCGGGCGTTGACCTGCCCGATCGCGGCAATTCGGCCGCCGGTGATGGCAATATCGCCATCGACAAGATCGCCGCCTGTTCCATCGGCTATGGTGCCGCCGCGGATCACCAGATCATAATCAGCCTCAGCCATCGCCTTTGCTCCCTCTCCGCGGTTATCCTAACGGTGCCTTGGCGCGGGGCAATGTGGCAATTGCGACTTTTGCGCATCGCCTGCCGGCGCGTTAGGGTGAGGGATGACTGAAGCCCGTCCTGCACCGCGCCGTATCGTTCTTGCCGGAGCCAGCGGCACCATTGGTGCGGCCGTGGCAGCGCGGCTTGCGGCAGAGGGGCACGGGGTGACAGCTGCTCCGCGCGCGGCGCTGGCCGACCCGGCCGCCATGGCAGCGGTCATGGCGGCGGCGCGGCCAGAGGTTGTGATTTCGTGCATCGCCTCGCGCAGCGGCGCGCCGGGGGATGCGCAAGCGGTTGATTACAAGGCGAACCTTGTCCTGCTTGACGCGGCCAAGGCGGCAGGCGCGCGCCACTTCATACTGCTTTCGGCAATTTGTGTGCAAAAGCCCCTACTCGCATTCCAGCACGCCAAGCTTGCGTTCGAGGCGGCGCTGATGGCCAGCGGCGTTGCTTATACGATCATCCGCCCCACCGCCTTCTTCAAGTCGCTGTCCGGCCAGGTTCGCCGCGTCACGGCGGGCAAGCCCTTCCTGATTTTCGGCGACGGCCACCTCACCCGCTGCAAGCCGATCAGCGATGGCGATCTGGCGCGGTTTATCGTCAAGGCGATTGATAACCCCGAAATGTCAGGCAAAATCCTGCCCATCGGCGGCCCGGGGCCGGCGCTTTCCTTGCGCGATGCGGGGGAATTGCTGTTCCAGGCAGCCGGCAAGGCGCCCAAATTCTCATCGGTATCGCCGCAGCTGTTCACCTACGCCGGACGCATCCTTGGGCTTGGCGCGCCGCTCTCAGGCTGGCTGGCCGAGAAGGCCGAATATGCCCGGATTGCCCATTACTACGCCACGGAATCGATGCTGGTGCTGGACCCTGCGACCGGCGAATATTCGGCCGAGCTGACGCCCGAATATGGCAGCGACACGCTGCAAGCGCATTATCAGGCGCTGCTGGCCGGGGTCTAGCTCGCCGCTCCCGTGATTGGCGCAGATGTTGCGTTGGGTCAGCGGGTTGGTGCATGACGATGTGCAGCGCTTGGGGGAAAACGCGATGGATCGCCGTGAAAGACTGATTGCGCGGGCGCGGCAAGGCTACCGGCTGGCTTACGGCGCCGAGCCGAGCCGGTTTGTTGCCGCCCCCGGCCGGGTCAATCTGATCGGCGAACACGTCGATTACAATGATGGCTACGTGCTGCCCTGCGCCATCGACCGCGAGACCATCATTGCCTTCGGCCCGCCGTCCAAGGACGCCAAATCGCCCCGGTTCGAGGCCGTGGCGCTCGACATGGGCGAAATGGCGAGCGCGCGCGATGATTTCGACCTGATTGGCAAGATCTTGTCGGGTGAAAACAACTGGCAGAACCATGTGCGCGGGGTGGTGCAGGCGCTTGGGCGCTATGGCCACCGGATCAAACCGATGCGGATTGCGGTGGCGGGAGACGTGCCGATCGGGGTCGGCCTGTCATCCTCGGCGGCGTTCGGCGTGGCAGTGGCGCTGGCGGCGTCTGAATATTCGGGCCTCAGCCTCGCGCCCGAAACGCTCGCCAAGGTCGCCCAGATTGCCAAGAATGACTTTGTCGGGTGCGCGGGCGGGATTATGGATCAGATGGCCTCGGCAGCGAGCGTGGCGGGCCATGCCTTGCTGCTGGATTGCCGTTCGCTCGAGCATTTGCCGATCCCGATCCACCGCAGCCTGGCGATCAGCGTGATCGATACCGGATTGCGCCGCAGCCCGACCGAAAGCGCCTTGGGCCAGCGCCGCGCCGAATGCGAGGCGGCAGCGGCGCATTTTGGCGTCAGGGCGCTGCGGGATCTGGATGGGGCAAGGCTTCGGGAAGGTTACGCAACGCTCGATCAGACCCTGTACCAGCGCGCCCGCCACGTGGTGAGCGAGATCGAGCGCGTCGAACCGGTCGCCACCGCGCTTGCCCGGGGTCAGACCGCGGTGCTGGCCGAAATGATGCGTGCAGCGCACCTGTCACTGGCCAAGGATTTCGATGTCTCGCTGCCGCCGATTGACCGGTTGGCCGAACAGATCGCAGATGCTTTGGGCGAAGCCGGCGGGGTGCGGTTGACCGGTGCGGGATTTGGCGGCTGCCTCGTCGCGGTCAGCACGCATGATGCGACCGGCGCGATTGTTGATGCGGTGGCCAGCTATAACCGCAGCACGGCCGATCTTCCCGCCACAGCTGAGATTTTCCGCCCGATCAGCGGCGCTGCGCCGATTATTCTCGACTGACAGGCAAGCGGGCGGGGCGGCGCCTTCCCAAATTAGGTATTCCACCTGAGGGAGGGTGATTTACACATATAAAAATATCTTTATATGGTTCCCTTGCAATGATGATCGAGGACATCTTCAAGGCGCTGGGCGACCCGACCCGGCTGCGCATCGCCCGGCTGCTCGGCGCGATGGAGCTGGCCGTGGGCGAGCTGGCGCAGGTGCTGGGGCAAAGCCAGCCGCGCGTGTCGCGCCATGTCGGTATCCTGTGCGATGCGGGGCTAGCCGAGCGCCGCCGCGAAGGCAGCTGGGTGTTCCTGCGACAGAGCGAATCGCGCGCCCCCGTGATTGAGGCGGTCCAGCGCCTGCTGGCCCTTGCCGAGACCGAAGAGCCCGCCTTTGCGGCCCTGTGCGAAGCCGACCGGCGCAAGCTGGCCGCCATTCGCGATGCGCGCGCGGCAGCAGCGGAAACCTATTTCGCCCGCCATGCCGGTGAATGGGATGAACTGCGCGCGCTCCACAGCGCGGATGCGGATGTTGAGACCCGCCTGGCGGAGGCGCTGGCCGATAGCCCGTTGGGCGCGCTGCTTGATATCGGGACTGGCACCGGGCGTATGGCCGAACTGTTCGCCCCCCATGCGGACCGGATCGTCGCGCTCGACAAGAACCTTGAAATGCTGCGGGTTGCCCGCGCCAAACTGCAACATCTGCCGACCGCGCAGATCGAACTGGTGCAGGGCGATTTTGCCGACCTTCCGTTTGCCGATGCCAGCTTCGATACCGTGGTGCTGCATCAGGTGCTGCATTTTGCAGCCGATCCCTTGCCCGCGCTGGCTGAGGCGGGACGCGTCACGCGCGGCGGCGGGCGGATCGCCATCGTCGATTTCGCCAGCCACGATCACGAGGAACTGCGCACCCGCCATCAACACGTGCGGCTGGGCTTTTCCGACCAGCAGATGGCCGATCTGCTCAAGGCGGCAGGCTTTGCCGAGGCCGCGCCGATCGCGCTTGATGGCGGCCCGCTCGTGGTGAAGATCTGGACCGCCCGGCGCAACGCCGCTCACGCCTCTCTCAAGACCCCCGCTCTGGAAACCGCCCGATGACCCCGACGCTGAACCAGCTTCACGAATACCGCACCGCAACCGACACGCCGCTGTTTTCCGGCCTGCCGGGCGATGTGGCGGTGAGTTTTGAATTCTTCCCGCCCAAGAGCGAGAAGATGGAAGACCAGCTGTGGGACGCGGTGACGCGGCTCAAGCCGCTGGACCCGAGCTTTGTTTCGGTCACCTACGGCGCGGGCGGTTCGACGCGTGAACGCACTCACGCCACGGTTGCACGGATTATCGGCGAGGCCAAACTGCCCGCCGCCGCGCATCTCACCTGTGTGGCGGCCAGCAAGGCCGAAATCCGCGAGGTCGCCGAACAATATTGGGAAGCCGGCGTGCGCCATATCGTTGCGCTGCGCGGTGATGCGGGGGAGCCGGGTGCGCCCTTCACTCCGCACCCTGAAGGCTACGCCAGCGCTGCCGATCTGGTAAGCGGCCTCAAGGCCATCGCCCCGTTCGAAATCAGCGTGGCCGCCTACCCCGAAACCCATCCCGATGCGGTAAGCCCACAGGCCGATATTGATAACCTCAAGCGCAAGCTTGATGCCGGCGCCACGCGCGCGATCAGCCAGTTTTTCTTTTCGGCCGAAACCTTCTTCCGCTTCCGCGACGCCTGCGCGGCGGCTGGCATCGATGCGCCGATCCTGCCGGGCATCCTGCCCGTCACCAATGTCGCGCAGGCGCGCAAGTTTGCCAGCGCCTGCGGGGCCGAAATCCCGGCATGGATGGACGGCCTGTTCGAAGGCCTTGATGAACAGCCCGCCGCGCGCCAACTGATCGCGGCGACCATCGCGGCTGAACTGTGCCGCAGGCTTTACGCGGGCGGTGTGCGCGATTTCCACTTCTACACCTTGAACCGCCCCGAACTCGCCTATGCGATCTGCCATTTGCTCGGGAAGCGGCCCCATAACGTCGCCTTGGCCGGAGAAGCCGCATGAGCGCCCGCCAGCAACTCCTCGCCGCCGCCGCGGAGCGCGTGTTGATCTTTGACGGCGCCTTCGGGACGCAGATCCAGAACCGCAAGCTGAGCGAGGCGGACTACGCGGGCGATCTGGGCCTCGCTGCCGACCAGAAGGGCAATAACGACATTCTGGTGCTGACCCGCCCGGATGTGATCGGTGACATCACCCGCGCCTATCTGGAGGCGGGATCGGATGTGGTGAGCACCAACACCTTCTCGGCCAACCGCATTTCGCAGGCGGATTACGCGGCGGAAGGTCTGGTGCGCGATATCAACGTGGCGTCCGGCAAGCTCGCCCGCGCGCTGGCGGATGAATATGCGGCGAAGGATGGCCGCCCGCGCTTTGTTGCAGGCGCGATCGGGCCGACCAACAAGACGTTGTCGCTCAGCCCTGACGTGGAAGACCCCGGTTTCCGCGAGATCGACTTTGATGAGCTGGTCGCGGTCTACAAGGAACAGGCCGCCGCGCTGGTCGAAGGCGGGGTGGACTTCATCCTGATCGAAACCGTGTTCGATACCCTCAACGCCAAGGCCGGGATCATGGCGGTCAAGCAGCTGGAGCGTGATCTGGGCCGCGAAGTGCCGGTGATGATCTCGATGACGCTGACCGATCTTTCGGGCCGCAACCTGTCGGGCCACACGGTCGAGGCGTTCTGGTATGCCGTGCGTCATGCCAAGCCTGTTACCATCGGCCTCAATTGCAGCTTTGGTGCAGAGCAGCTGCGCCCGCACGTCAAGGTGCTGTCGCAGATCGCGGACACGCTGCTGATGATCTACCCCAACGCAGGCCTGCCCAACGAACTGGGCGAATATGACGAGCAGCCCGAGACCACCGCCGGGCTGGTCAAGGACTGGGCCGATCACGGGCAGGTCAACATCCTCGGCGGGTGCTGCGGTTCCTCGCCCGCGCATATCGCTGCGATTGCCAAGGCCGTGGCGAACAGCGAGCCGCGCAAGGTGCCTGCGCCCGGACCGCAGATGCGCCTCGCCGGGCTTGAGGCGTTTATCGCTGCTTAGAATAAACCCCGTTCGCCCTGAGCCTGTCGAAGGGCCGTCCTTCCTTCCGAAGAATAGTGCGGTGCTTCGACAAGCTCAGCACGAACGGAACTGAGAACTTGAGAAAATGACCCAACCCTCCTCCTCCGCTCGCTTCATCAATATCGGTGAACGCACCAACGTCACCGGCAGCGCGGCGTTCAAGAAGCTCATCATGGCGGGCGATTACCCCGCCGCGGTCGAGGTCGCGCGCCAGCAGGTCGAGAACGGCGCGCAGGTGATTGACGTCAACATGGACGAGGGCCTGCTCGACGCGGTCCATGCCATGACGACGTTTCTGAAACTGATCGCCGCCGAACCGGACATCGCCCGCGTTCCGGTGATGATCGACAGCTCGAAATTCCACGTGATCGAAGCCGGGCTCAAGTGCGTCAGCGGCAAGCCTATCGTGAACTCGATCTCCATGAAGGAGGGCGAGGAGGCCTTTCTCCAGCACGCCCGCATCTGCATGAATTACGGCGCGGCGGTGGTGGTGATGGCCTTCGACGAGACGGGCCAAGCCGACACCAAGCAGCGCAAGGTCGAAATCTGCAAGCGCGCTTATGATCTGCTGGTGGCCGAGGGCTTCCCGCCTGAAGACATCATCTTCGACCCCAACATCTTCGCGGTCGCCACCGGGATCGAGGAGCACAATAATTACGGCGTCGACTTTATCGAGGCGGTCGCCGAACTGCGCGAGCTGTGCCCCCACGCGCATTACTCGGGCGGGCTTTCCAACCTCAGCTTCTCCTTCCGCGGCAACGAACCCGTGCGCCGCGCCATGCACTCGGTGTTCCTGTATCACGCGATCCCCGCCGGGCTCGACATGGCGATCGTCAATGCGGGGCAATTGGACGTCTACGACCAGATCGACCCGGCCCTGCGCGAGGCTTGCGAGGACGTGATCCTCAACCGCGATCCTGACGCGACCGAACGCCTCATCACCCTCGCCGAAAGCTTCAAGGGCAAGTCGGTCGCGGACGAAAAGGCCGCAGAGGAATGGCGCGGCTGGGCGGTCGAAAAGCGATTGGAACACGCGCTGGTCAAGGGCATCGATGCGCATATCGTCGATGATACCGAACAGATGCGCGCCGCCATCGCGGCCAATGGCGGCCGCCCGATCGAAGTGATCGAAGGCCCGCTGATGGACGGCATGAACGTGGTCGGCGACCTGTTCGGCAGCGGCAAGATGTTCCTGCCGCAGGTGGTCAAATCCGCCCGCGTGATGAAGAAAGCGGTCGCCCACCTCATCCCCTTCATCGAGGCCGAGAAGGACCTGCTCCCCGAAGAGGAACGCAAGGCTAAGGGCAAGATCATCATGGCCACGGTGAAGGGCGATGTGCACGACATCGGCAAGAACATCGTCGGCGTCGTGTTGCAGTGCAACGGATACGATGTGATCGACCTTGGCGTGATGGTGCCCTGGCCGACGATCCTCCAGAGCGCCAACGACAACAAGGCCGACATGATCGGCCTCTCCGGCCTCATCACCCCCTCATTGGACGAGATGGTGACCGTCGCCGAAGAAATGCAGCGCGCCGGAATGACCATGCCGCTGCTGATCGGCGGGGCGACCACGTCCAAGGTCCACACCGCGCTCAAGATCGACCCGGCCTATGATGGCCCGGTGATCCACGTGCTCGACGCGAGCCGTGCTGTCGGCGTCGCCTCCAAACTGCTGTCCGACACCCAGCGCAACGATTACGTCGCCGAGGTCGAGGACGAATACATCGCCGTGCGTGATGCCCGCGCGGGCAAGACGGTGAGCGCGCTGCTGAGCCTGGCCGAAGCCCGTGCCAATGCCTTCCCCGCCGACATGGCCGCCAAACCCGCCGCGCCCGCGCAGCCGGGTCTGCACGTGTTCGATGACTGGAGCCTTGAGCACCTGCGCGGCTTCATCGACTGGACGCCGTTCTTCCGGGCGTGGGAGCTCCACGGCAATTATCCCGCGATCCTCACCGACGAAGTGGTCGGCGAAACCGCAACCCAGCTGTTCGCCGATGCCAATGAAATGCTCGACCGGATCATTGCCGAAAAGTGGCTGACCGCGCGCGGCGCAGCGGGCCTGTGGCCGTGCGGGCGCGACGGGGATGACATCGTGCTCGACAACGGCGCGCGCCTCCCGATGCTCCGCCAGCAGGTGAAAAAGTCGCGTGATCGCGCAAACATGTGCCTCGCCGATTTCATCGACCCCAATGGCGACTGGATCGGCGGCTTTGCGGTCGGCATCCACGGTATCGACAGCCACTCGGCGCGGTTTCAGGCGGACAAGGATGATTATTCCGACATCTTGCTCAAGGCGCTGGCTGACCGCTTCGCCGAAGCTTTCGCCGAAGCGCTGCACCAGCATGTGCGCACCACGCTGTGGGCCTATGCTCCCGGCGAGCAGCTGACCTGCGAAGCGCTGATCAAGGAAGAATATCGCGGCATCCGCCCCGCGCCGGGCTATCCCGCGTGTCCCGATCACAGCCTCAAGCCGATCCTCTTCGACCTGCTCGATGCGCCCAACACCACCGGCCTGACCCTGACCGAAAGCTTCGCGATGTGGCCAACGGCGGCGGTCTCTGGCTTCTATTTCGGACACCCGGAGGCGCAATATTTCGGCGTTGCCCGCGTCGGCCCCGATCAGGTCGCGGAATATGCCGCAAGGCGCGGCGTCGATCTGGCAACCGCGGAACGTTGGCTGCGGCCGAATCTCGATTGACGATCAGCGCAGAGCAGCGATGATGCGCGGCATGATCCGCCGCATCATCGCCGCTCTGGCGCTGTCCGCCACGCCCGCCGCCGCGCAGGACGCACCGCCGCCCGCCAGCGTCGTGGTTGCATTCGACCGGGAGCGCATTCACCCGCTGATTGTCGAGGGGCTGGCGAACAAGGCAAGCGGCCGTCCGGTCGAAGCCAATGATCCGGTCAGGATCGCATCGATTTCCAAGCTGATCATGGCGCTCACTACGCTGCGGCTGATGGACGAGGGCAAGGTCGATCTGGACCGCGATGTGTCCGATTATCTCGGCTGGCAACTGCAATCGCCTTACAATCCCGGCAAGCCAATCACGCTCGCCCACCTGCTGATGCACCGCGCGGGGCTCAGCGACAGGGCAGGCTACATCATTCCCCTTGGGGAAAGTCTGCAAGCGAAGCTGGCTGACCCGGCAGCTTGGCGCGATACCGGCCCGCAAGGCGTCCCGAGCTTCGAATACACCAATCTCGGCGCCCCGCTGGTGGCAACCGCGCTCGAAGCGGCGAGTGGTGAGCGGTACGACCGGCTGGTGGAGCGTTTGGTGTTCAAGCCCCTGGGCGTGACAGCGTGCCTCAACTGGGTGGGATGCGACGCCGGGATGCAAGCCCGCGCAGTGACGCTTTACCGCCATACCGGCGAGGTCGCGCGCGATGATCCGGCGGAGATGCCGCCGGCTTGCACGATCCCCGTCGCCGAAGGGCAGGGCTGCGATCTCGACAGCTACGTGCCCGGGACCAATGCTTCGATCTTCTCGCCGCAGGGCGGGGTCAGGATCGGGATGATGGATCTGGCAAAGATCGGGCAGACGCTCGCGGGGCTGGAGCGCAACGGTTTCCTTTCGAACCGGGCCCTGGAGGAATGGCTTTATGCCATGATCAACGCCGCAAACGATCTGCCGCCTGAACAGTCATTGCCGGATTTCTGCGGTTATGGGCTTGGCACTTACGGGCTGATTGATGCTCCGCCCTGCCGGGATGACCTGTTTGGCGATGGCCGCGAACGCATCGGTCACGGGGGCGAAGCCTATGGCCTACGTTCGGGCCTGTGGGTGTCGATGGAGGACGGGCAGGGGGTCGCCTATTTCACCACCGAAGTGCCGCCGCCCGAAGGCGAGGTTGAAACCGCTGCCGCCGACCCGCGTGAGACAGCGCTTATGGCGCGGGCGTTGGGGGCGGCGGGGAAACCATAACCTGCGTTCGTGCTGATATTGTCGAAGCACCGTCTTTCTTTTTGAACCTGAGCCCAAAGGAAGAACGGCCCTTCGACAAGCTCAGGGCGAACGGAGTTTTTGCCGTTACGCCTCTGCCCTGACCCGATCCCCCAGCTTTTTCAGCAAGGGCGTCGCCAGCGGGGTTGTCAGCATCGTGCTGCCCACAGCCATCAGCAGCAGGGCGGTGAAGGTCGTGGGCGTGATGACCTGCTTGTCCAGGAGGATGTTGGCGAAGATGATCATGATGAGCGCCTTGGTTTGCAGCAGCCAGCCGATCAGGCTCGCCTCGGTGCGGCTCCAGCCGAGGATCCGGCCGGCGATGTGGACGCCGATCAGCTTGCCGCCCACCGCTGCCGCCAGCAGCAGCGCGGCCACGCCGAACACGGCTAGCCCGCCGCCTTCCCACTGGGTTCTGAGGCCGGTGGAGAGGAAGAACACCGGCATGACCGTCAGCAGAACGACGCTCCGGAACCGGTCCATCGCATCATGCCCGAACCACTTGGCGTCCAGCACCACGCCCGCCAGAAACGCGCCGACCATGTAGTGCAGGCCCGACCAGTCGCCCGCCAACCCGCACAGCGCCAGCCAGATCAGCCCGACGGGCCAGCGATCATTTTCCGAAAGGCGCGCCATCAGCCACCGCACCGCCATCGCCGCCAGTGCAAAGCCGACGAGGAACATCGCCTGCCGCCCGATCCGCTCCCAATCGAGCAGGATCAGCGCCAAGACGCCCCAGATTGCGATATCATCAAGGCTGGCATAGCGCAGGATGCGCTGGCCAATCGCCTCACGCAGAATGCCCAGCTTTTCCATCAACAGCACAAGGATCGGCAGCGCCGTCACCGCGCAGGCCATGCCGATGCCCAGTAGCGCCTGCCAATATTCCCCCTGCGCGCCGCGCCAGCCGGGAAATTGCAGGATTACCGCCGCCGCCGCGGTGCCTGCCAGCAGCGGCATTCCCAAAGCCAGCCCCGCCGTCAGCCCGGTCTCGCCCCGGTGCTTCCAGGCTTGGCTGAGGTCGAGCTCGATCCCGGCAATCCACACGAACAGCATCACCGCCCACCACGCGACCCCGTTCAGCGCAATAATCACATCGGGGCGGAACACGAAGGCGTAGTAATCCGGGAATACCGCGCCGAGCACGCCGGGGCCGAGCAGAATGCCGCCCACGATCTGCACCACCACCAGCGGCGCCCAGTAATCGGTGCGCAGCACGCGCCACACGATCCACGGCAAGGCGAAGATGATCGTCAGGGCGATCAGATAGATTTCAGTAAGGTTCATCCCGTCTGCGTGTCTATTCAGCCATGCGCGCACAAGCAAATGCGTTTTCCCCAGTCCTTGGGCGCTTCGCCCGATTGACGCGGTGCAGCAATTCGCGCATCGCGATGGCGTCTTCCGCGGCAGAAGTGATTCTGGCGCGGGCAGGCGAGCGGGAGAGCCCGATGCCTCGGTCAAACGGGGCAAAGGCGCCGAAGGAGCAACCGCCCCGGAAACTCTCAGGCCACCGGACCGCTCGGCTGCGTGACACTCTGGAAAGCGTCCCGGATCCGTCCGGGGCCACCGAAGGGGAGGCGTCCCGCCACGTTGGCAGATGCGCCGAAGCTCTCAGGTCACCCGACAGAGGGGGCAGTTATGAAGCAGCGCCGCGTGCGCTGCGGGACTGCCGTATTCTGCCGGGGATTTTCCGAGTGACCGATCACGATACCGAAGACCAGCTCGAAGATATCCCCTTGGACGCGCTGCCGCTGGATGCCTGGCACCGTGCCCGCGGCGCGCGGATGGTGCCTTTCGCTGGCTACGAAATGCCGATCCAGTATGAGGGCATCGTTGCCGAGCACAATTGGACGCGGGAGAGCGCGGGGCTGTTCGATGTGTCGCACATGGGCCAGCTGCTATTGTCCGGCCCCGACCTCGACGCGGCGGTCGAGGCCGTCCTGCCGATCGACCTGTCGACGCTGAAGCTTGGCCAGCAGCGCTATTCGCTGCTGCTGGATGAAGAGGGCGGGGTGCTGGATGACCTGATGGTCTCGCGCTGGCCCGAGGCGCTCTACCTTGTCGTCAACGGCGCGACCAAGTGGGACGACATGGGGACGCTGCGCGAAGCGCTGCCGGACGATATCACGCTCAATTACCTCGATGACCGCGCGCTACTCGCCTTGCAGGGGCCCAAGGCTGCCGATGCGCTGGCACGCCATGTGAGCGGCGAATACCCGCTGTCGGCGTTGACCTTCATGAAGTTCGGCCAGTTCAAACTGGCGGGCCACGATGTCACCATCGCCCGCGCTGGCTATACCGGCGAAGACGGGTTTGAAATCTCGCTCCCCGCCGATGCCGCCGCCGAAGTGGCCGACCTGCTCTGCGCCGAACCGGAGGTGAAGCCCATCGGATTGGGTGCGCGGGATTCGCTGCGGCTCGAAGCCGGGCTGCCGCTCTACGGGCACGACATGAACCCCGAAGTCAGCCCCATCGAAGCGGGTCTCGTCTTCGGCATCAACAAGCGCCGCCGCACGGAAGGCGGCTTCCCGGGTGCCGAGCGGATCATCCGCGAGATCAATGAAGGCACGGCCCGCAAATGGGTCGGCCTCAAGATCGAAGGCCGCCTGCCCGCCCGCGAAGGCGCGGAAGTGTTCAGCGGCGCGGACAAGATCGGGATTGTCACCAGCGGCGGCTTTTCGCCGACCTTGGGCGCACCCATTGCGATGGCTTATGTGGCCAGCAGCCACGCCGCCATCGGCACCCAGCTTGAGGTGGAAGTGCGGGGCAAGCGCCTCGCCGCCACCGTCTCGCCCACGCCTTTCGTACCCCACCGCTATTACCGAGGGAGCTGACCCCATGCGTTACTACACTGACGAACACGAATGGATCGAAGTCGAAGGCGATATCGCCACGGTCGGCATCACCGAATATGCGCAGGGCCAGCTGGGCGACATCGTCTTCGTCGAACTGCCCGAAGTCGGCGCGATGATCGAACAGGGCAAGGATGCGGCCGTGGTCGAATCCGTGAAGGCTGCCTCCGATGTCTACGCCCCGATCACTGGCGAAGTCACGGAAACCAACGCCGCGCTGGAAGAAGACCCTGCGCTGGTCAACTCCTCGCCGGAAGACGGCGGCTGGTTCTTCAAGATGACCATCGCTGCGCCCGCCGAGCTCGACAAGCTGATGGACGAAGATGGCTACAAGGCCTTCGTCGAAGACCTCTGAACTGACCCCTCTCTCCACCCTCTCCACCCGAGGCTGAACACCCATGCGCTATCTTCCTCTCACCGATACCGACCGGCAGGCGATGCTGGCGACAATCGGCGCTGCAAGTATTGACGATCTGTTCGTTGATGTGCCCGAAGTCGCCCGTCTGGATGGCCCGATCCGCGGCTTGCCGATGCATGCAAGCGAGATGGCGGTGGAGCGCCACATGAAGGCGTTGGCGGCGAAGAACCTGGTTGCGGGCGATGTGCCGTTCTTCCTCGGCGCGGGCGCATACCGGCATCACGTGCCTGCCAGTGTCGACACGATCATCCAGCGCGGCGAGTTTCTGACCGCCTACACGCCCTACCAGCCGGAAATCGCGCAAGGCACGTTGCAGGTGCTGTTCGAATTCCAGACGCAGGTCGCGCGGCTCTATGGCTGTGCGGTGGCGAATGCCTCGCTGTATGACGGATCGACCGCCTGCTGGGAGGCGGTGGCGATGGCGACCCGCGTGACAAAGCGCAGCCGCGCCGTGCTGTCGGGCGCGCTCCATCCGCATTACGCACAGGTCGTGAAGACCATGGCGCACTTCACTGGCGATACCATCGCCGATGCCATGCCCGCGATCACCGCCGAGCCTGATCTGGACGGCCTGATCGCCCGCATCGACGAGGATACCGCCTGCGTCGTGGTGCAATATCCCGACATCCTTGGCCGGATCAGCGACCTCACCCCGGTGGCCGAAGCCGCCCACGCCAAGGGTGCGTTGTTGGTGGTGGTGAACACTGAGCCTGTGGCGCTGGGCGCCATCCGCTCACCTGGCGAAATGGGCGCGGACATCGTGGTGGGCGAGGGACAATCGCTTGGCGTGGGCCTGAACTTCGGCGGGCCCTATCTCGGTCTGTTCGCGGTGCGCGATCCCAAGCATGTGCGTCAGATGCCGGGGCGTCTTTGTGGCGAAACGACCGATGCCGAGGGCAAGCGCGGTTTTGTGCTGACGCTCTCGACCCGCGAACAGCACATCCGCCGCGAGAAGGCGACCAGCAACATCTGCACCAATTCGGGCCTGTGCGCGCTGGCCTTCACGGCCCACATGACGCTGCTGGGCGAAAAGGGCCTGCGCCAGTTGGCGGCAGAAAACCACCGTCTGGCCTGCCTTGCGGCAGACCGTCTCGCGAAGGTGCCGGGCGTGGAAGTGCTCAACACCGCATTCTTCAACGAATTCACTCTGATGCTCGGCGGCAAGCCCGCGCGCGCGATCGTGCGTGACCTCGCGGAGCGCGGTGTGCTGGGCGGGGTGTCGCTCGGGCGGCTTTACCCCGGCGTCGATGCGCTGGAACACGCGCTGCTGGTCGCTGTGACCGAGACGACCACCGAAGAGGATATCGAACGCCTCGCGCAGGAACTGGAAGCCAGCATCAAGGAGACCGTGTGATGAACGCCCCCAACAAGTCTGGCTGGAAGCCCGCGATGGAACTCTCCGAAGACGGAATGCATAACGGCCCGGCCACCACCACCGGCAACCGTGCGCTGATGCTGGAAGAGCCGCTGCTGTTCGAAATCGGCCGCGCGGATGTGACCGGCGTGGATCTTCCGGAAATCGACACCAGCGCCCTGACCCGCCTTGGCGGGCTGGAGCGCGCTGACGCTATCGGCCTCGTCGGCCTGACCGAGCCGGAAACGGTGCGCCACTACACGCGTCTCAGCCGCCAGAACTACGGGATCGACCTCGGGTTCTTCCCGCTCGGCAGCTGCACCATGAAGCACAATCCGCGCCTCAACGAGAAGATGGCGCGGCTGCCCGGCTTTGCCGATATCCACCCGCTCGCCCCGCAATCGACGGTGCAGGGTGCACTGGAGGTGGTGCATCAGCTGGGCCATTGGCTGTGCACGCTGACCGGCATGCCCGCCGTCGCCATGAGCCCCAAGGCGGGTGCCCATGGTGAGCTGTGCGGCATCCTCGCGATCCGCGCGGCGCACGAGGCCCGCGGCGATGCGCGCGAAGTGGTGCTGGTGCCCGAAAGCGCCCACGGCACCAATCCCGCCACCGCCGCCTTCGCGGGCTACCGCGTGGAAGATATCCCCGCCACGCCCGAGGGCCGCGTCGATGTCGCCGCCTTGAAAGCCCGCCTCGGGCCGGATGTGGCGGCGGTGATGATCACCAACCCCAACACCTGCGGCCTGTTCGAAAAGGACTTCCGCGAGATCGCCGACGCGGTGCACGCGGCAGGCGGGTATGTCTATTGCGACGGGGCGAACTTCAATGCCATCGTCGGCAAGGTGCGCCCCGGCGACCTTGGCGTCGATGCGATGCACATCAACCTGCACAAGACCTTCTCGACCCCGCATGGCGGCGGCGGGCCGGGTTCGGGGCCGGTGGTGCTGTCTGAAGCGCTCGCGCCCTATGCGCCGCTGCCCTTCGTGCGCAAGGATGATGCCGGCGAGTTCTATCTGGTCGAGGAGGAAGATGGCGAAGAATGCGGCCCAACCTTTGGCCGCATGACCGCGTTCCACGGGCAAATGGGCATGTTCACCCGTGCACTGACCTATATCCTCAGTCACGGCGCTGACGGGCTGAAGCAGGTGGCCGAGGATGCGGTGCTCAACGCCAATTACATCCTGCGTTCGATGGAAGATATCCTCCACGCCCCCTTCGCCGCCAGTGGCCCGTGCATGCATGAGGCGCTGTTTGGCGACAAGGATTTCGGCGGCGGGCTGTCCACCCTTGACGTGGCCAAGGGCCTGATCGACGAGGGCTATCACCCGATGACGGTATACTTCCCGCTGGTGGTTCACGGCGCGATGCTGGTCGAGCCGACCGAGACCGAAAGCAAGACCGCGATCGATCAGTTCATCGCCGCCTTCCGGGCCGTGGTGGAACGCGCGCTTGATGGGGACGAGGCGTTGAAGCAGGCCCCCTACTACGCTCCCCGGCGCCGCCTTGACGAAACCGGCGCGGCGCGCAAGCCCAAGCTCGCTTACGAGGGGTGACTGAGAACCTCTCGTTTACACCGAGATGCTCTATGATTTCGGAGGGGCGGACGCTTTGTCCGCCCCTTCTGCATCCGGCTCGTCCACCACCAGCCGGAACTGCTTGAGGTTCACGATCGCCAGGTAGAAGCCGACCACGGTCAGCACGCTTGATCCCAGCACGGCGAAGCCTGCGCCCTGCGCGCCCTTCCAGTCGATGGCCAGCTCCAGCATCAGCAGCGCGAGGATCGTCGGGAACAGACGGACGAGGAAGGCGACATGCGCCTTGCCCGCCGAAATCAGCAGGCTTTCAAGGCTCGCGCCCACCAGCTCGACCGCGCCCGCAATGCTGAGAATGATCATCGCCCAGTAAAACCCGGTGAACTGCTCGCCCGCGATCAGCGCGAGGCCGGGGCGGCCGAACAGGATGGCGGTGACGACTGCCGTTACCCCAGCGATAGCGGCGATGTTGGCCATGCGCCGGGCGATTTCCACCGCGCCATCGCGTGATTGCACCAGCTCGGGCAGGATCGCCTTGGAGATCGTCTGCGCCAGCGCGATCAGCGCCACGCCCAGCTGGTTGGCGATGCGGAAGCCGCCTGCGAGGTATGCCCCGCCAAAGGTGCCCACCAGCAGGATCATCACCTGCTTGCCCGCCACCGCCAGACTGCCGGACATGTTGGTGGACAGTACGAACCGCCACGCATCCTTGTGGCGCGAAGGGATCGCGCGCAGGCTAATGGATGACAGCGGCACCGGCTGCACGCGCGCGGCGACGATCCACAATGCGATGGCCGTGCCCACTTCGGACAAGGCAAAGGCGAGGATGAAGCCCGTCACGTCTGGCATCAGCCACCACGCCAGCACCGCACCAGTCGCGCGGATGACGGGCTGCACCGCTTCGGCCCAGGTCGCCCGGCCATATTCGGAATGCAGCCGCAGCATCCCTGTGGGCGTGGTGCGGATCGTCAGCAGCGAGATCACGCAATAGCCGAAGGTCAGCCACATCAGACCGGGCGGCACGTCGAGCCACAACGGCGCGGTCAGCACCAGCACCGCCGAGGCCAGCGTGCCCACCACCACCGACACGCCGTCGAGCGCTACGGCGAATCCGGTCGCTTCGCGTGCGCGCTGGAGATCGACGCCGGGATTGTCCGGATCAGCGCCCCAGCGGACGATGAACTGCCAGGTCTGGAAGCTGGAAAAGCCGGTGATCGCCTGCCCCAGTGCGATGATCAGCGCAAAGTGGCCGAAGCCGTCGGTGCCCAGCGTGCGCGCGGCGATGGCGAGGTAGACAAGGCTGAGCACCGCGTTGAACCCGCGGCCGCCCAGCAGCCAGCCCATATTGGCGAAAACCTGCTTCATGGGTGTGTCAGGCGTGTGCCGGGAGCTTTACCATACCGCGCCGCCTTAGCCGCAAAGCGTGCATCTCGCCAAGCGGGGATGGTCAGCATCGCAAATTCGCCTTTCCCGTCGCCCCATGCTTGCCACGGGGCGACGCAAGGCATGCTGGCTGTTCACCCCATCGTCGGGATGACGAAGGCGTTTGACCCGTCCTGCGAGCCATCGGGCCAGCGCTGGGTGATCTTCTTGTTCTTGGTCCAGAACCTGAGGCCTTCAACGCCATACTGGTCGATATCGCCGAAGCCTGAGCGCTTCCATCCGCCGAAGGAGTGGTAGGCGACCGGCACCGGGATCGGCACGTTGATGCCGACCATGCCGACATTGACCCGCGCCGCAAATTCGCGCGCAGCGTGGCCGTTGCGCGTGAAGATCGCGACGCCATTGCCATATTGGTGCTCGGAAGGAAGGCGCACCGCCTCCTCGAAGTCATGCGCGCGCACGATCTGGAGCACGGGGCCGAAGATCTCTTCCTGATAGGACTTCATCTGCGGGGTCACGTGATCGATCAGCGTGGGGCCGACAAAGAAGCCCTTTTCGTGGCCCTGAAGCGAGAAGCCGCGCCCGTCGACGACGATTTCCGCGCCCTCTTCCTCGGCGGTGGTGATCCACTGTTCGATCCGCGCCTTGTGCTCGGGCGTCACGACGGGGCCGTAATCGGCCTCGGGATCGTTGGAGACACCGATGCGCAGCTTGGCGATCGAGGTGAGCAGCTTTTCCTTAAGGCGTTCGGCCGTCTCCTCGCCCACCGGCACCACTACCGGAAGCGCCATGCAGCGTTCCCCGGCTGAGCCGAAGGCCGCGCCGGTCAGGTCGGTGACGACCTGATCGAGGTCGGCATCAGGCAGCACGATCCCGTGGTTCTTCGCGCCGCCGAAGGCCTGCACGCGCTTGTTGTTCGCGCTCCCTCGCGCATAGATATACTGCGCGATGTCCGAGGAGCCGACGAAGCTGATCGCGGCAATATCGGGGTGGTCGATGATCGCGTCGACCATTTCCTTGTCGCCGTGGACGACCTGAAGCAGGCCTTCCGGCGCACCCGCTTCAAGGAAGAGTTCGGCGAGCCGCACCGGCACGGATGGGTCACGCTCGGAGGGCTTGAGGATGAAGGCATTGCCCGCAGCG
Source organism: Porphyrobacter sp. TH134 (assembly GCF_002855495.1). Classification (GTDB taxonomy): domain Bacteria; phylum Pseudomonadota; class Alphaproteobacteria; order Sphingomonadales; family Sphingomonadaceae; genus Erythrobacter. The sequence continues at coordinate 8,609 of NZ_PKRO01000038.1, read as the reverse complement.
CAGGCCATGCCGAACATCCACATCGGGATCATCGCCGGGAAGTTGAACGGGGTAATCCCCGCGCCGATCCCCAAGGGCTGGCGCATCGAATAAACATCGATCCCGGGCCCTGCGCCATGGGTGTATTCGCCCTTCATGATCTGCGGCAGGCCGCAGGCATATTCGATCACTTCCAGCCCGCGCTGCACATCGCCGCGCGCGTCGGGGACGGTCTTGCCGTGCTCCGAGGACAGCATCTCCGCGAGGCTCTGCATGTTCGCCTCGACCAGTTCCTTGAACGCGAACATCACCCGGGCGCGGCGCTGGGGATTGGTCGCGGCCCAGGCGGGCTGAACGCGCTTGGCGGTGGCGACGGCCTGCACCAGCAGCGCCGCATCGCCGAGCGCAACTTCGGCCTGCACTTCGCCGGTCGAAGGGTTCCAGATTTGATGTTTGCGCGTGGGCGCGGGGCTGTCGCCGACGATGAAGTGGTCGATCTGACGCATGGGAATAATGTCTCCTGTCTCTGCCGCCCCAATGCCCCCCGCGCGGGCCTCATGCAACCCTTGCGGCTCCCCTCAAAAGTGCTGGCTTCGCGATCTGCGGCAGGGCAGGTGAGACATAAGACGAGACGAGAAGGGGAACGATGATGACCAAGGCTTGGGGATTTCTGGCAGGGCTGGCAGCATTATTGGCCCTCGGCACCGCGCGTGCCGAAACGCCGCCAGAGCCAGCCTATGTTATCATCCCGGAAACCCTTGAACTGGCCGCCACCGGCTACACCTTCACCGAGGGCCCCGCGTGGGACGGAGCGCGGCTGATCTTCAGCGATATACCGGGCGATACCGTGTATGTGCTGACGCCGGGAGAGGGCGCGCCGCGGGTGCTTTATACCCCTTCTGCCAATGCCAACGGCCATACCTTCGACAGGGAAGGCCGTCTGCTTAACGCCGAACACGGCAGCGCCGAAATCACGCGCTGGACGGCGCAAGAGGGCCGCACCACTATCGTCGTGGCCTATCAGGGCAAGCGCCTCAACAGTCCCAATGATGTGGTGGTGCGCAGCGACGGGCTGATCCTGTTCACCGATCCGCCCTACGGCTTGGGGCAGCGCGCGAGCGAGGTGGGCTTTTCGGGCGTCTTCGCGCTTGATGAAGCCAGCGGGCGGATGGTGCTGATCGACGATGCGCTCAGCCGCCCCAACGGCCTCGCGCTTTCACCCGATGAAAAGGTGCTTTACGTCGGCGACACTGCCACCCAAACGCTGTGGGCCTATGACCTCGCCGCTGATGGCACCGCCTCGGGCAAGCGGCTGGTGGTCGATGTGACGGATGAGAGCAAACCGGGCCGGGTTGATGGGGTGCGGGTGGATACGGAGGGGCGCGTCTGGTTCACCTGCCCCGGCGGCATCTGCGTGGCCGACCCGGCGCAAGGACTGGTGACCGACAGGCTTGCCACGCCCAAGCGCGCGACCAATCTTGCGTGGGGCGGGCCGGATCTGTCCGAGCTTTACATCACCGCGCTGACCGACGTTTACAGGGTCAAGACCCGCGCCAAGGGCATCGGATCCTCCAGCCGCTAGTCCGAAGGGATCAGCGTGATCTCCGTCTGTCGCCCATCGATATAGCGCACGTTCGTGCCGTCGAAAAAAGCGTCCTCCTCGGTACGAAAATCCACCCGCTGACCGCCCCATTCGGGCACGTTGGCGTAAGAGGTCAGTTCGATCGACCAGGCAGTATTCGGCCGGATCGGGCCTTCTCCGCGCGGGTCAGCCTTCTGGTTGTCCCAGAAGCCGATTGAAGGCCCCGCGCCGTGGCCGTGGTGGCCGATGGGGTGGGTGTAGATCGACGGGTCGAGCCCGGCCGCGATGCTGTCGGCGCGGGCCTGCGCCAGTGCATCATTGCCGCTGATGCCGACCTTGAAAGTGCGGGTGAGGGCATCCTGCACCCGGTTGCTGTTCGCCAGCCCCGCGCTGAGGCCCGCAGGCGCCTCGGTCTCGCCCGGCTTCAGCACATAGGCGAGGTGCTGGGTATCGGTATTGAGGCGCAGATAGGTGATGCCAAAATCGGTCCACAGCAGATCGCCCGGCTGGATCACCTCGTCCCCTTCGATCATGCCCTTCACCCCCTGCCGCTGGATCGCGACCGAGGGGTGGAACCACGGCGTGAGGCCCAGTTGCATCAGCCGGTCACGATACCACCACTGCACCTGCTCTGCGGTGGTTTTGCCGGGGGTGATGACTTTGCGCGAAAATGCTTCGCCAATCACGAAATGGGCGATGCGCACGACGGTGGGGTAAAGCGCCATCTCGGCAGGGGTGCGGGTTTCGAGCCAGCGGATCGCGAGGGTCTCGCCGCTGACGACGCGGTTACGCATCGCGGGCGGCAGGGCGGCCATGAACTTGTCATACTGGCTCAGCGTCATACCATCGGCGAACTGGTAGAGGTCTGACGAATTGATCGCGATCTTGGCCGGGTCTTTGGCCGCGACGAGATCGGCAACGGCCTGCCACTGGTCGGGCTGTGTGTCGGGATCCCACGTCGGCGCAAACAGCCCGCCGAGGCCATAGCGGCTGACGGTCAGGCGCTCGACTGGCTTGCCCTCGCCGGGGTCGTGGAACACCAGGATCGTCCGCCTGCGCGCGTGCATGTTCTCGGCATCGAGCATGGTGGCGACCACCGGCTCTTCAAAATATTCGCGCGCGACCAGCAGCCACAGGTCGATCCCCTCTTCGCGCATGATTTGCGGGATGAGGTTGTCGAGGCGTTCGGCAAGGATGCGGTTTTCGAGCGCCGCACGCTCGCGCGGGGGCAGGATTGCGGGAAGGGCGGGGGCAGCTACCTCCGTCTGGCCAATGGCGGGCGGCGTATCGGCCAGCGCCGGAGTGGCCGCCAGCAGCGCCGCCAGTGAAATGAAATGCCGCGCGATCATGTGTGCCCCCTGTCCGTCCTTGCACCGGTTCTGGCGCGGGGAAGGCCGGGGATCAAGCTATTCCCCGTCGTCGCTCCCATCATCGAACCCGATGCGCTCGGCCGCAGCGCCGCTCATGATGAAGCCGATGGGCCGCTCGGTTTCTTCCTGAAGGTGCGCAATCAGGCTGGCGGTGCGGGCGAGGAGCGAGATGCCCTTCAAGGCCGCCAGCGGAAAGCCCGCGTCAAGCATCACCGCCGGGATCGCGCCGTTGACGTTGATGGGCAGGCTGCGGCCGATCGCTTGCGGCAGCACGGCTTCGATGGTGCGCAGCATGGCAATGTGCTTGCCCTCCATCCCGTGCTCTTTGGCGAGGGCCAGCAAGCGGTGCGCGCGCGGATCGCCGCCCGAATGCTGGGGATGGCCAAAGCCCGGGATCGCCTTCTTTTCGGCCCTGAGCGCCTTGATCGCAGCGATGGCAGTGGCGGCGGTGTCACCGCCCTCGGCGTCGGCTACAACCTGCGCGTAAAACTTGCCCGCAACCTCGGCGCTGCCCAGTACCACGCTGCCGCAGCCGAGCAATCCGGCGGCGACCGCACCGTGAAACGCCTCGGGCGCGGCGGCGTAGGTCATGCGGGTGGCGACCACGCTCGGCACCAATCCGTGCTCGGCGATGGCGCACAGCACGGCGTCAGCCAGCGCCTTCTGCGCAGGCGAGGGCATGGTGCCTGTGACCAGCAGCCAGAAATAGCTGGTAAAATCGACATGGCCGATCACTTCGGAACACAGGTCCATCCCCCGCACGGTAATGCTCGTCGCATCCGAGGTGCAGATCGAGGTGACGGCGTTATCCTGCTTGCCGATGCGCATGGGTTATTCCTTTTCGATATTCGAAGTTGATTTCGTTATGCGAAGAATATAGTGTCACATCGAGTTCAAGGCAAGCAGATGGGATGTGCAGGATGACCGCAAGACCCCTACAGGGTGTGACCGTGCTCGAAATGGGCACCTTCATCACCGGGCCTGCTGCCGGAATGCTGCTGGCCGATATGGGGGCGGATGTCATCAAGGTGGAGCAGCCGGGGACAGGCGATCCGTTCCGCAGCTTCAAGGGCGAACTCTATTCGCCGCATTTTCAGACCTATAACCGGGGCAAGCGTTCGATCACGATTGACCCCAAGAACCCCGAAGACCTGGCAGTGCTGGATCGGCTGGTTGCAGGCGCAGACGTGTTTATCCAGAACTTTCGTCCCGGCGTGGCGGATCGGTTGAAGGTGGACGCCAAGCGGCTCCAGGCCATCAATCCGGCGCTGGTCTATGCCTCGATTTCGGGCTTTGGCAGTGAAGGCCCGGAGCGTGATCGTCCCGCCTTTGATACCGTGGCGCAGGCCGCCAGCGGTTTTCTGCGGCTGCTGGTCAATCCCGAGCACCCCCGCGTCGTCGGCCCTGCCATCGCCGATGCCATGACCGGGTTCTACACGGCGCTGGGCATCCTCGCCGCGCTCAACGAGCGCCACATGACGGGCAAGGGCCGGGTGGTCGAAACCTCGATGTTCGAGGCGATGTGCCACTTCAACCTCGACGATTTCACCCACCTGTTCTCCGCCGATCAGGTGATGGGGCCCTATTCGCGCCCGCATGTATCGCAAAGCTACGTCTTCCAGTGCGCTGACGGCAAGTGGCTGGCATTGCACATGTCTTCTCCTCCGAAGTTCTGGGAGAACCTTGCCACTGCCGTTGGCCAGCCCGATATGCTCAGCCTGCCGGCCTTCGAAAGCCGCGAGGCCCGCATTGCCCATTACGAGGATGTGGTCGCCTTCCTCGCCCCCATTTTCGCGCAGCAATCGCGCGATCACTGGACAGCGGAACTGACCCGGCTCGAAGTGCCCAATTCGCCGGTTTATGACACCACCGAGGTGCTGGCGACCGAGCAGGCCAAGGTGCTGGGCATCGAAGTCAATGATCCTGACGGCCCCAAGGGGAATTTCCGCACCATCCGCTTCCCCGTGAGCTTTGATGGCGCGCGGATGGACAGCGTCACCGCGCCGCCGCTATTGGGGGCCGACGACGCGGCCGTGCGCCGCTCCATCGAAAGGCCGGTGCATGGGATCCGCAGGGGCTGAGGCCGCCGCAAAAGACCCGGAGTTCCTCTCGACGCTTGAACGCGGGCTTCGCGTGCTGAAGGCGTTTGACGAGGAGCATCCGGAAATGACCCTGTCGGAAGTGGCGGCCAAGACCGGGCTTCCGCCGGCGGTGGCGCGGCGGTGCCTGATAACACTGGTGGAGCTGGGCTATGTCGGCCAGCACGAACGCAAGTTTCTGCTGCGCCCGGCGGTGCTGACGATCGGTTCGGCGTTCCTCGCTTCGATGCAGATCGAACAGGTGGTGCTGCCGCCGCTGCAAGGCTTACGGGATTCGACCGGGGACAGCGCCAGCCTCGCGGTGCTGTCAGCTGCGGAGATATTGTACGTCGCCCACGTTTCGACCGACCGGCGTTTCCGGGTGGCGGCAGGCGTCGGCACCCGGTTTCCCTTCCACGCCACCTCGCTGGGCAAGGCGCTGGCGGCGCATTTGCCCGATGACGAGCGCGCAGCCTTGGTTGCAAACGCGCCGTTCCAGCGCTTTACCGAGCGCACCGTGACCGAAGCCGCCGCCATGTCCGACCGGCTCACCCTGATTGCCGAACGGGGCTATGATTCGGCGCTGGACGAGCTGGATTACGGCATCGTTTCGGTTGCGGTGCCGATCTTCGGCCGTGACCGGCGGGTGATTGCCAGCATCAATTGTTCCACCTCCACCACCCGTATTTCGCAGGACGAGCTGGTGCGCACCCGCTTGCCGCTGCTGCGCGCTGCGGCGGGCGAGATCGAGGCATCGCTGAAGCGTTGGCCCGCGCTGGAAGCCAGCCTGCGGCCTTGACGGGCAGGATTTGTGCGCGTTCGCTTTGGCGGGCGTTTGGAAAGAAGCTGCCGTTCGGCTATCGACCCCTTTTGCGACGTTCCCGTCACCCCAGCGAAAGCTGGGGCCTAGGGCATCATGGTGCAGCGCTTGCCGCCCTAGGTCCCGGCGTTCAACCTTCGGTTGTGCTTCGCAACCGCTGGGATGACGTAGAGGGTAACTCCCAACCCAGCTCCGGCCTTAACCGGGACCGGGGCTCGCCTCCAAAAGCGGCATGGTAGCTTTGCATCGGTTCTGAGAAATTCCTGACATTCAGGAACCGACCCCGTTTAAGACATCAACATCATCGCCGCCTCGGGCCTGACCCGGCGTCCCGCTGCCTTTGCCCGTTTGGCGGTTCAGCAAGCTAAGGATGCGTTTCGGGCCGAGGAGTCGTCCCATGCGGCCTCCGCAGCTTCGGACGTCAAATTGCTCAGGTCGGGAAAGTTGGTTCCCCGATCGGAAATGACCGTCTCGGAGATGCCGTTGTTGTTCCACTCATAGGCGATGGCGTAGAAGCCAGCATCTTTTGCCTCCGAGCCTGCAAGTACTGTGGATTGGGTGGTAACGTGCGCATTACCAGTTAGTCGTTCCGTTTCGTTTTGCCCATTTGGATTGTCCCCATCTTGAAGAAAAACGCCTTGGCCGTGGCCACGATTGTATGCATCCAATGCGAGCAGAGACAGAAAAACATCGCGGTTCATCGAGCGAACTCCGTGCTAAAACTTCCGGCTGATAGGTGAGCGGTCAGTTTGTCCGTTGTCAGGTCCTCGGCAATGTACGGTTTCCCATTCAGCCACCTTTTTCGGTATTTATCCACCCACCCCAACCGCTCCTCAATCCCGGTCGTTACAGGATCATCGGTCAGCTCGACGGTGATGCGCTTGAGCTTCACCCCCTCGCCAAAGGTTGCCGCCAGATTATCGGGATCGACCTTGGCAACGCTCGTCGGATCGGCGGGATCGCCGAAGGTCACCAGCATCGGATAGGCCGACCGTTCTTGGATCCACAAGTCTGCGGGCCATGTGCGCGGAAGCGTCCGCTTGCCCGTGACTTTGAGGACGTCGTCCAGCGCGTCTTCGAATGGCTTGTTCTCCTGCGGCGCCAGAAGGACATAAACCATGCCTGCCCAATTGGGATCATTGTCCGATCTGAGCAGCGCAAACAGCGTCTTGTCGCCCGGTAGATCAACCGCCGCCGCTTCCCCGCGCACCCGCCGCTCGACCGCCTGGTTCGCCGGGACCGACCCGGCGCGCACGAGAGTCTGCTGCACCGCGATGACGCTTGACCCGGTTTTCAACCCTTCAGGCGTCTCGACCTCGACCGTGAGCCGGTAGCGATAGTCGGGGGCCGCGTCGTCAGCGAAGGCGCAGCCGGGGGGCAGAAGCGCGGCGAGTGCCAGCCATGCTGCCTGAATAGTGCGCGCCATGTCGTTTCTCCGTCCTATAACCTAGACACGGCAGTAATCTCATGATTTGATGAAGAAACAATCAGCAGCGGGGCCCCGGGGCGGCGGGATGGCAGCAAACCACCCACTTGCGGTCATAGCGAAGTCCCAGCCTTCATCCCAGAACCTGCCACTGATGGCCCCGATCTCAGCCATCAGCAGGCCCTGTTCTCAGGCCCGCCAACCACCGCCTAACCCACCCCGGGACACCCCTAAGCCCACCAAGCGGGACCCAGGCTGTGGCCGTATTCCGGCTTGCGTGGCCTTCGCGCCAAATGTGATTATTTTCGCATATCGAAGTTGACTTCGCATTGCGAAGTTTCTAACCCGCCATTGGGAGGGATCGCCATAAGAGCGACGCGCGTGTGCGCGCCCACAGGGGAGAGAGATATGACGTTTTCGGGCATCAATCGTGCATCACGCGGTTTGGTCAGCACTGCCGCCCTGGCGGCTGCCACGCTGACCGCAGCCCCGCTGGCCGCGCAGGACGCCGCAGCTGCGCCTGCCGAGGCAGCGAGTGACGATCAGGGCATCGTTGTTACCGGCCTGCGCCGCAGCGAAACGCTTCAGGATACCCCCGCTGCGGTCACCGCCTTCGATGCGCAGGCGATCAGCAATGCCGGGATCGAGCGTCCGGCAGATTTCATCGCGCTGACCCCCAACGTCAATCTCGTCGAAACCCAGAATGCGGGCAGCGCCTTCGTCATCATCCGCGGCATCACCCAGAACCGCAATTCCGAGCCTTCGGTCGCCGTGATTGTTGACGGGGTGCAGCAAGTAAACCCTGCGCAATTCAACCAGGATCTGTTCGATATCGAACAGATCGAAGTGCTCAAGGGTCCGCAAGGGGGTCTTTATGGCCGCAACGCCATTGGCGGGGCGATCATCATCACCACCAAGGCGCCCACCGATGAATTCGCCGGCAATTTGACCGCAGGCGTCGACAATGGCTTTGGCTATTTCCTGCGCGGCGGGATCAGCGGCCCGCTGGCCGAGAACGTCAAGTTCCGCGTCGCCGGGTCGTATTACGATACCAATGGCTTCATCCCCAACACCTTCCTTGGCGAAGATGCTGACCCGGTCGAGGATTTCAGCTTGCGGGCCAACCTGTTGGTGGAAGCGACCGACCGGCTGACCTTCGACCTGCGCGGATCGCTGAACCAGCTGCGCACGCAGGGCCTGTATTACAACATCGTCGGCGACGTGAACACGGTGGCTCCGGTGAGGGTCAACAACCCCGTGTTGAAGGACAGTTCACAGGAGCCGTAAGGCGACATCCAGCTTTACGAGGTGTCGCCTTGGCCTGATCGATTTCCCGGCGGATGGTCTTCCGGGA
>NZ_PKRO01000037.1 GCF_002855495.1 Porphyrobacter sp. TH134 | reverse complement strand
CATGCTCCCCGCCCCTGAAATCATCGCACGGTCACAACGAGACACCTCGTAACACTGGGTGTCGCCTTAGCTCGTAACACTGGGTGTCCATTGACACTACGTGACGGGCTTCTTCTATCTCGCGGCCTGGGGACCCCTGTTCGTGATCCTCCACATGATGCTGATGTACAAGGGTGCGGCCGACATGAGCGCGGTCACGGGCAGCAACGGCCTCAGCCTTGCAAGCTTTACCGGCATGGCCGACGTCAACAGCGATATCGGTCTTCTGGCAGGCTATCTCATCGCATCGGTGCCGTTCTTAGCCGGGGGTGTGGCCAAGGGCGCCATGGCGATTTCCCACCATGCCACGAGCTACCTCAACCCGAGCCAGAACGCGGCCGAGGAAGCGGCCCGGGAAGCGAGTACCGGCAACGTCTCGCTCGGCAACACCAGCTTCGAAAACTCGAGTGTCCTAACCCGCCAGTTCGCACAAGGCACGATCGCGCCGAGCTTCACGTACGGCGCGCCGCAGACGCGGACCTTCAGCGACACCGGGGCAATGACCACGAGCTTTCCGGACGGCAGCTACGACCAGATCCCGACCTCCAGCTATCCCTTCACGCCGACGCTGGGCCAGGAGTTCACGGCGCGCCTGTCGACGATGGCATCGCAGGCCCGCGCCAACAGCGAGACCTATGCCAATGTCGCCACGGAATCGACGACCAGCGCGGTCACTAAGTTCCGCGAGCTCAGAGACCAGTTCAGCCGCGGCGCATCCTTCGAGAGCGCAACCGGCACCTCGAATTCCGACAGCATCCAGACCGCGTTCAGCGAGGTCGATCAGGCATCGACCAATCTGCAGCGGCAATTCGGACTGTCGCGCAGAGCGGCCGACGACATCACCGTTTCCTGGTTTCTAAATGGCGAGGCAGGCGCAACTGCCGGCATCACGAATGGAGTGGCATCTGCGAACATCGGAGCCAAGGGTGGTCGAAACCAAGCGTGGACCGACAGTGACATTGGCATCGCCTCAGAGGACCGCTCGCGGATCTTCGGTAGCTTGGCCCAGATGTCCGACAGCAGAAATTGGTCGAGCACCCGCGACGGGTTCGTTCGGTCTGTCAGCACCTCGAGCAGTTCCTCAATTTCAAGCTCGGCAAGCGGCATGAATGCGTCCCTCACCGAAGCGCAAAGCTACAGCCGCGAGGCAAGGCGCGCCGAGGAACTTGCTAACCGCCTCGAAACCCAAGCGTCGTTCTTCAATGGCAACAGCGCGGCAGGAACCCTCAATCTGTCCCAAGCCTACCGTGAATGGGGATTGGCCGAGATCGATCGCAACCGAGACTTCTACGGCAATGTTCGGTTCGACGACGTCACTTTCCAGCTCAGTCCGGAAGGCCAGGCATTGCAGGCCAAGTTCATTGAAGGTTATGCTGAGCAGCTTCGCGACGGGATCGAAGATCATCTAGTCCTCGCCCCCGGACGGCCCGTGTCCGGTCCGGCTGTCTCTGGCGCCGGATCAGTACGCGAGCGCGCGCAGACTGGCGTAGGGGGCTCTGGCACAGTAGCACAGGTGGGCGTCGGCAATATCCGTGATGAGGTTCAGAGGGCTCAGGTTACCGGTCGCCAGAAGATCAGCGGATCAAGAGGACGTCTGGATGCTGTCACAAAGGGAGCACAGGGCGCAAGTGCTGAGGCCGCTGATGATGTCAAAGAGTGGTGAAGCGTCAGCCCTTCAAGGCATCCCAATAGAGAGCAAAGCCGGCAAAACTCGCGAGCAAAAGGAGGACTGCAACCGTCAGGGCTCGCGACCACGGATCGGCCCATGACTTCTTGATCCGATATTCCATTAGACGATTATCGCGGATCGCCTGATCGATTTCAGACAGCCCTTCCCACTTTTGGGTTCCGCGAGCCTCGGCATTTTCAATGTCGAAATTGGTCACAATGGCTCCGGTCTTTTGCCCACCAGATCATAACAGAAAAACAAAGCGCTCATAGGATCTTCGACCGGGCCGAGCCATATGCACAAATCTGGCAACTCTCGCAGTCGAAGAAAAACGCACTTTCACTTGAGCATGGCTCGCCTTATTCCTCATCCAGGGGCTGCGAACGGCCCGCTCTCGGCGGCCTCACCCACCAGCGCAGAGTATGTCCTTATGAACTCCTCGGCCGATTGAGGACGCTGCTCCCATTGCTCGGCCAGATACTCGTAGCCGCCATTGGCATAAGCATTCAGCCGCTTCATACCCTCGTCCGTGAGTCCGTTCTCGCCGCCGCCCGCGACGAGACTGCGGAACACCTCGCGTACCTCTCCCTCTTCAGTCAAACCGATTCGGCCCTTCTTCAGCTCCGCAACGACTAGCATCGCAAGGATAAAGCTCGCCACGGGCTTGTAGTCCGCAACGAAGTAATCCACCATTTCGCGCGACGCACCCTTCAATTCCTCGGAGCGCCCGGCCGTGAGACCAGCCATCGCGCAGAAGTAGTAGAGGTCGAAAATAGTGCCGCCCGGAAGTGTGCGCTGCACATCCGAAAGCCAGTTGAGGGCATCTTCCCTGATCCTGAAGGAAGCCATTACTCCTCCACCTCCATGTCAAATGTGTCGAAATAACCTTCGTCGTTGACGAGCACGCCGTTGCTGGTCTCCTCGTATCTGCCGGGCGGCAGGTTGGTCATCAGCCGCCTCGTCCCATCCGTTTTGCGGAAGAACGTGAGGTGGAGCGCATCCCGCGCTTTCCCTTCGACGGCGGTAACGAAGTCCGCCCGTTCGGTATTGATGACGAAGGTTACAAACTGCGAACAAAGGTCCGGGATCAGCCGTCCCACCTGCCGTCGGACCGAACCGTCCATCTTTCCGACGGGACTATCAACCAGCAGCGGAAATCGGTTGTCGCCCCGCTCGAGTAGGGTCATCAGGAATGTATATCCCACAGACAGCATCTGCGCCTCGCTCCCGCTCTCTTGGCCGGCGAGCTTGAGATGGCCCTCGATCGACTCAAGCTCGATGGGGTCGTTTACTAGGATCTGCTCGAGGCGCTGATTGCACGCGTCGAGTAGCTCGCGCTTAATGGTGCGCCTGGCGAGATCTTCAGCGCGGTTGATGATCGCTTGTATCGTCGCTGTCTTCGCCCGCAGGTCGACGGTGTTGGTCGCCTCAGTGATCTTATCGGTCGCCTCATCGATCTCGCGCTGGATCCGGGCGAGCGAGAAGATCTCCTCGGCCGGTCGGACGTTCAGGCCGGGGTCGTCGATCGAGTGGATAAGATCCTCGAGCTCCCCGTAGCGCTTGTCTTCTGCCTCCTGCTCAGCCTCCCACTGCTTCACCTGCTCGCCGCCGGCATCGATGATCTTCCGGCGCAGCGCGCGGACGTTCTGCTCGGCCTCCAGCTGCTCCCGGCGCGCTTTCGACAGGTCCGCGAGCTTTGCCTGCAGGCCACTATGGTAACTCGGCTCGCCCGGCTCCGGCTCGTACTTCTCTATATCGCCCTTGATGATGTTGAGCTGGCCGTTTTCGCTCGTGCTGAGCACCAGCTTAGCGCGTGCGGCGATCTGCTCCTGCATGACCTCGCTCATTGGGTTGCCGCAAATGCAGGCGTCCTGCTTGAGTAGGTCGGTGAAGAACTGGGCCGAGGTCGCCTCCGGGAGCTTCAGTTCCTCCAGGCTCTCCTTCCAGGTACCCAGCGCCTCACCGATCAGCGGGCTGAGAGCCAGAGGAAGCCGGATCGCAGCGAGCGCGGCCGTAGTCGCGCTCTTCACGTCGGCGACTGCGCTGGCCTCCGCGGTGCGCGCGTCGGCCAGATCGCTCTGGTCCTGGACCATTCCTGCGGTCTTAGCTTTGATCTTTTCCTCGAGCTCGGCGCTCTTGGCCTTCGCGTCCGCCATGTCGGCGACCGCCTTCTCCCGCATCCGTGTGAGCTTCACCTTGCGGGCGAGGAGGTCGGTTCGCTTGGTGCGCAGGGTCGCCAGCGCGTTCTCGGTCTTCGGGCCAGCGCGTCCTGCGGCCGCCTTCTCCCAGGCCTTCTCAACATGCTCGGACACGTCCTCGAGCAAATATAGCTGGCAGAGCGCGTCGATCGCGTCCTCGGCTCTTGTCGCGGACGCCTTGAACAGCTCGTTCGCTAGTTCGCCGTTAAACACGAACAGATTGAGGAACGAGCGGTCGAGGAACCGCCTCATCTCTGGAGGTGGCGCCCACCGGCGGTGCACACCGCCGCTACCGGGCCGGGTCGTCAGACAGGTTGCGCGGCCGTTCTCGAAGTCGAGGTCGATCTCGAACGTAAGTGGTCGCCCGTCCACGAGGAGTTTCACCTTGAAATTGCCGCCGAGATGCGTCTCGCCGCGGCGCCTCAGGCCACGTACCGTTGCCTCGTCCCAGCGTTCGGCCTCCCCACTAAGTGCGGCCTTCAGCAGATCGAGCGTAGTGGTCTTGCCAGTGCCGTTGGGCATCTGCAAGAACGCGACATGGAACGGGGTCCCTTCACCTGTGCGCAGGTCGACGTTGACGTCTGGGCAGCGCAGTCCCTGCGACTGCCAACCCGCTATGCTAATCCGCATCGCTGTTCTCCCCGCCGGTGACGGCTCCCATCAGGCGCGCATAGAAGGCGTCCTTCTGCTCCGGTGATACGTCCCCGTCACCCAGCGCTTCGAGCCAAGCGATCATGCGCTCCGCCACGGCAGGGGATTGCTTCCCTTCCGCGACGGCCTGCTTGATGGCGCCCTCAAGCGCCGCGTCGAGCGCCATGCTCGTCTCCTCTTCTTGTCGTTGCGAGTTGGGTCAGCCACGCCGCCCGGTCCTGATCTGCATTGGGCACCGAATCGCCGGGCTGCGGCGGACGGACGAAGTCGATGACGAGCGCCCGCTTTTCCGGGCGGCTGGGATCGAGGCGAAGACACCTCCCGATCCGCTGGACGGTCTCGAGCCTGGCGCGTGCCGACGCGAACAGGACCACCGAGTTCAGTGATTGGATGTCGATGCCTTGCGAGATGCGGTGGCAGGTGATGAGGCAGTCGATCTCGCCGCGCGCGAATTCAACGAGATGATCACGGTCGTCCTCGGCGTAGTATGTGCGGTAGCGGTTAGTATGCTCGTCGACGATGTCGAGGACCTGCTCGCCATACTCCTTGGTCTCGACGAAGATGATAGACCGCTTGAGCGTCTCGGGATGCGCGTCGAGGTATGCCTTGTAAACCTCGGGCTTCATCTCGGCGGTCTTGTAGATTCGGGCGATCTCAGTCCATATTTCCTCATTGCTCATCGGGTTGCCTGCGCGCAGACGTGCCGCCTTCTTGGCGTAAAGGGCCTGGATGCGCGCCTTGTCGCCAGCTGTCAGATCATAAGGCAGCGGGAGATAGTCGAACTCGGCGAGCACACCGCGAGAAATCGCGCGTTCCAATGGGAATTCGTAGACAGTTGGCCCCAACTCGGCACGCACGAAGTCATTGCCCGCCTGGTCGTAGGTGCGTTCCGGGGTTGCGCTGAGGCCGACGCGCCATCCGAAGGCGACATGCTGCCCGGCGAGTTCCCGCTGGAGGCTCGGCATGCCGAGCCCATGCACCTCGTCGTGGATGATCAGCGTCCGTGCCTTGGCGCCCTTCGGCATTCTATTGAGCACTCGTCTCAACTGGCTTCGGGATACGACGACAAGCGCGCGCTCAGACCCGAGAGCATATTCGTTGCCTTGGCGGTGCCGCTCGAATTGCCGAAACACGAGCCACCGGCGCCCCTGGTCTAGCGACCAAGATTCCAGCTCCAGCGCCCACTGCTCAAGGAGGTCGGTGCCGTCGGTCGTGACTATGGCGCTGTCGATCTCACCCTGATCGATCAGACGTGACATGAGCTTGATTGCCGTGCGGGTCTTACCTGTGCCAGTCGCCATTTCGAGCACGCCGGTTCGCACCTTTAAGAGCGCCTCGATGGCCTCATCCTGATGCCGCCAACGGGGGTCTGGGGGAGGAGCATCGGCGGTAGGAGCCTTCGTCGGAACACTGGCACGGGGGGTGCCGACCGAACGTAAACGGGTTAGAACCTCGGGCGAGGGTGCGAGCACGGTCAGCCCACTCGCGTGGCCTTCCCAAGCCTCGTCGAATTGCTCAACCTTCGTCGCTACCCGGTCGGATTCCCCCGGCATCCAGCTTCGGTAGACATCGACGGATTCGTAATTTCGGCTGTGCCCCCGAGCCGTCTCGTTGGCCGAGCCAGTGAAGGCGATCTGCCCACCATCGTCGAGATCGAATACCCCCATCTTCTCGTGAAAAATGCCCGCGGTCTCGACGTGCTCGGGGAACGCGAAGCGAATCTGGAGGCTGCCGTTGGCGAGCAGCCAAGCGAGCACCCTCACGCGCGTCGCGTGATCGTCCTCGCCCTCCGCCAGCCGCACGAGGTCCTCCATCATCTGCTCAACGAGTACGGCCTGGTGTCGTGCGCGCTCGACCGGATCATCGAGCCGCTCCAGGACCTCCCGGTCACCTACGGGTAATTCCGGGGAAGCAATGAGCCTGATTGCCATCTCGCGCCCCTGCCCGAGCCGCTGCAGCCCGTCCGCCCATGTCGCAAGCGCACCGGAGGAGAAGTAGCCGGAGGCCCGGCGATACGACCGCGATGCAGCAAGGCAGGGTCCGAAGAAGTCCTTCCCGAGGTCGTCGAGACCCGAGCGGTAGTGTGTCTTGACCGACGGTCTTGCGGCAGGTGCGCTCATGCGTCCGCCCCGTTGAACTGTTCCTGCAGACGGCGGACCCGCATCGCGTGCCTATGCTCGGCCATGAGTAGCTCGAGTTCATCCATCTCATCTACGACGGGCGCCACAGCTTCGCCACCGCCGGGAGCATCACCGAGGATGGTCTCGCCAAGCTTGCAAAGTTCGGTGTCGTCCCACCCGACCAGGCCCTTGCGGTGGATGACGTCTGAGAGGCGCTCGACCCACTCCTGCAGCCGGGGGCCCTTAAAGTGGGGAAGTTGCCAAGCATAGCTCCCTTGCGCCGGCGTCACTATCCCCGCATCCGCAAGGGTCTCGAGTACGCCGGCGGCAATATGAGCGCATGCCTGGTAACGCAGAGTGCGGTTCACGGTGACCCATCCTAGGGTGCCATGATCGACGAGCGCGAGCGCGAGCGCGAGCACTCGGTCCGGGGTCAGCGCCACGAAGGAAGGACGCGGGTCGAAGCACAGTTCGAACCGGCTTCCCCGTTGCTTGGCATTTTGCCACCACGCTTTGTCCTCGGAGTCGGTCGGCCAGCAGTCGATACTTGAGATCGCGAGAAGCGAACTCAGTAGTTCCACCTCGCCATGGTATCGCGCCCATCGGCATAGGCGCATCTCGGCGGTGGGCGTCCACAGCGGGTAGCATCCCCAAGGCTCGCCTGCGCGCCTCGCCAGCGCGTAGCTCCTCGCCTGCGTTGGGTTGAGGAGGTAATCGACCGCGTCCGCCTTCGCGAGCTCGGGCTCAGTCGGGATTTGTTCCGGAAGTGCCCATACGCCAGGCAGCGCGCGCACGAAGCGACTTGGGTTCGTCAGCAACGTCGGACCGACGCTGCGTGGCGACCGTCCACTAGGGAGGATGTCCAGAGCGTCGTCGATTAGCGTGCTGACCCTGGTCGGACCACGAGTCCGGAGTGCCCGCTCAAGCGCAGACGCCACTGTTCCATCGTCGACTTCGTCGTCACCGCTAGGCGTAGCGGTATCTGCGTCGTTGGCAACCGGAACGGGCGGCTCGCCATGGGCGCCAAGCGACGTCCACCGCGCCTCCTCCAGTTCGAGGAATAGGTGAGGCGCGTCCTCCATCACCATTATCAGGTCGCGGTCCGAGCAGATGTCAGTCGGGACGCCCTCGTGATACCGCGCAAGCAGTTCGGCGACTTCCGTAGGCCGCCCAATCGCTGACAGCAGCGCATGAAGGGTTGCCGTTCGCATCGCACGGCGCCCGGGTCTGCGCCGGAAGGCATAGCCGCTCTCGATGTGCCATCCCAGTTCGAGTTGAGCTGCCGCGAGAGCGTACCGTGGCGCCAGATTCACGGTAAGAGGGGCGAATGCGCGCGGCAGAGCTTCGTCGCCGACGTGTTCGGCCAGTTGGCTCGCCGATTTCGACACCAGCTCCGCTTCCGTTCCCGGACGGAGCCAGCCGCGCGGAAGTTCCTGCGCCCCTTGGGTCAGCCAGGAGGTTCGATCGTGGCCTACCACTTCGATCGCGAGCTCGAGATGCCCCGTGATAGCTCGGGCGAAGCGCTCCACCTCGGAATGGGTGGCGTGCACGCGATCACCGAACAGCTCGTCGACACACCGCTTTCTTTCCCGATCGAGATGCGCGTCGAGCGGAAAGCGCATGCACAGTTCGCGGATTCGCTTGAGCTCCTTCGCCTCGACTTGGCGGATTCGCTCGCGGGTTACAGAAAGGTCTAGTCCGATCTCTGCTAGCGTCTGCTTTGTCGCGCCACCCAGCCCAAAACGCCGTGATAGGATCTCCCTAGAGCGAGGCTTCGCCTGCTGGAGATGCCAGCCGATCAGATCCTCAAGATTGAGCCCATCAGGCGGTCCGTCGATACTGGCCTCGGTCTGAGCAGGCGCCGACAGCATCGCTTCTGCCGCTTCGCTCGCGTCATCGGAATTCATTCCTGCAGCTACGAGTGCGTGGTAGACGTGCGAGGAGACCCGTGATCTCAGCTCCAACACGGATCGGCGGCCGCAGTTGGGCGTTTGCATCATCCAGGCTTCGATCTCAATTCGCCGGAACACGAACGAGCGGAGCCCGAGCTCACCGAGTTCGGTCTGCCGCAGCATCCGGTCGAGGCGCCCAGCCACTCCGTCCGGTTTAAGAAGCGCGGCAAGTGGAATCTCGCTGAGCAATTTGAGCGTGGCCTCGCACGACCACGAATCTTCAGCTTCGTCGGCATTAGCCACTACCATCGGCGCATCTTCAATGCTGCTACCGAGAGGATTCGATGCCACCTCATTGACACCTACGCTTAGCCGCCATTGGAGGAACCCTCGGCGGTGTTTTGGGCGTCTCCTTCAATCGCCAAGAATTCCCGGAAGCGCTTAGCCAATCCTGCCGCGCGGGTCGGCCTGGTGGACCTTCGATCCTCTATGGCCATGGATACGGCAGCGCTGTTTCTATCTAATAGCGCGACGGTAAGGACGTCAGCTGACCGGCCGTTGAGCTGCAGCTCCGAGGAGCCGAAGTTCTGCAGGTATGCATTGAATTCCTGCAGCCGAGCGCGGACAGCGGCGACGTCTGTGCGGACGGCACCGGCGGCGGCGAAGACCCGCCCGGGATTGGTCAAATTCAAGAGCTGGGAGATCTCGAATGCGATGCCTGCATTCACGGACAGCTCGAGCTCCGGGAACGAGGCACGCAGGCGCGCGACAAAGTCGTGAACATCAACAAAGTCACCAGTCTGCTGCTCTAGGCGCAGCTCGGTCGCTTCGAGTAGGCGGGTGATGATAGCATCCCCTGAGCACGTGAGGTGTCCCAGCGAAGCGAGCAGCCCCTTCTCCACCTTCTCGGGCCCGTTCCCTTCCGGTTTGTAAGCGATGTCGTGTTCGATCTCGTTCCACACGTGCGCCATCATGGAGCAGACTTGGATCTCGCAGCTGGTTCCCCTGAGGTTCTCGTAGTCACCAACGAGTTCTTCGTCGGGGAGGCATACCTGGAAGTGAATCGCACGGTAGAACTTGGCCATCTTGAAATCGATCGCGTCTTTCGGATCAGGCACCACTTCGCCGCCGCATGGATCACGGAATACGCGACAGATCTCCTCGCGTACCATTTCCTGATCTTCCGGACGGTAAGTGGCGATCCGGACGCCTGCGAAGTCGCTAATCCCATCGAATACTTCGGAAACACTTGCGAACGACTTCTTCCCGCTCTTCGCAAACCGGTTAAGCTTTCCCTCGAAGCTCCGGATGGTCTTTGTCCGCGACGTTACCTGCGCGCGGATAGCGTTCTTCTCGACGATCTCGGTGCTAGCAAGGTCTGCCACCCGCGCAGCGAGCTTCAGGTAGCGGTCTCTCTCCCGACCGTAGCGGTCAACTGCCTCGACTATGACTTCACTTGGAATTGGCAAACTCATTCCCCTTGGCTCCAATGAATGCAGCCCAAGCGCCTCTTGTGCAAGCATATTGGCACAAGAAGTATTGAGATTCCGCCGTAAAAATTGCTGCCGCCTCGACCGAAGATAATCCACTGATAAGGATTGAGCATGCCGATGAGCTTGATGACCCTTTGCCACTCCAAGTCTGCTTTCGACGGCGAATCTGCTATCCTCACGCCGACCGCTCTGCGCAACGCTAAGCTTACCGTCGAATTTACGAACTACCGACATAACGGATGGAACGTTCGAACGACATCGTAGTCAGAGCTGAACAATCCGTTCTATTCATGTTCGCCTATCGCTTTCCAGATTCGGCGAGTCCCATTGCAGAAAGGTCTAGTCGCTCAAACCCGCGCCTTCACGGCAGCCGAGTTAGGCGTTATCACGTTGCCCGCCAGAACGGGTCGAATTGCTCACGCAGCGAAACGAAGCAAGTCGGCGACCTCGGCGATAAGGGCATCCGTAAAGGCCGTCAGTTGAGCCTCAGACGTCGTTCGTCCTGGTGAGACACGAAACGCCTGGCGTGCGCGAGGCGCATCACCGAACATGGCCAATAGCACGTGGCTGGTCTCAACCTTGTCGGTTGCGCACGCGCTGGACGCCGAGAAGCTTGCGATACCGTTCAGCTTGCGCATAAGTGCGAGCGGCTCAACGCCGGGGATCGATAGCGAGACATTGCCCGGAATGCGCTCGGTCGGATGTCCATTGAACTCGACGCCTGGGATCGCCGCAGCGACCCGATCAGAAAAGATGGCACAAAGTTTGCGTAAGCGCGCGGCTTCGGTAGCACCCCCCTTAGCCACCAATTCAAGCGCAGCGCCCATGCCTACAATCAGGGGGACATTGAGCGTTCCTGAGCGCAGCCCTTTCTCCTGCCCGCCACCAAACACAGTCTGGGCCAGCCGCGCGCGGGGTGACCGTGACCGCACATAGAGCGCGCCAATGCCCTTGGGCCCGTAGGCCTTGTGCGCCGAAATACTCGCGAGGTGAATGTTCTCAGCTGCGACATCGACCCGTCGATGCGCCATCACCTGGGCGAGGTCAGTATGGAACAACACGTCGTGGGCGGCACAAACGGCGCCGATCTCCCCGATCGGCTGGATCGAACCCACTTCATTGTTCGCGCCCATCACCGATACCAACCCTGTGTTCTCACGAAGCGCGGCGGCGACTGTGTCGGCGCTCACACGGCCAAATTCGTCGACATCGAGGATCGTTAGATCGAACCCTTCGCGGGAGAGCTGGCGAAAGGGTTCGAGCACGGCCGGATGCTCGACAGAAGTTGTGATGAGATGGCGCCGTTCAGGCCGTGCCCGCGCGGCACCCAAGATGGCGATATTATTGGCTTCGGTGCAGCTGCCGGTGAAGATGATTTCATTGTCACGCGCGCCAAGTGCGTTTGCGACTTGGAGACGGGCTTTTGCTACGGCTGTCTGTGCTCGGTTGCCGTGGAGATGCTCGACACTAGACGGATTGCCGAACACCTGCGTGAAATAAGGCAACATGGCCTCTAGGACCTTTGGATCGACAGGCGTCGTCGCATTATGATCCAAATAAATCGGATCAGCGTCCCCGCCGCCAGAGCCGCTCATGCCGCTAGCGCCAGCCGCCCAACATCAGCGGGCGACTTCGCGCGCACCGAAAGGGTAGCGACACCACGATGGATATGCGCCTGGAGCAATGCAAGCAGGGTGTCATTGTCGAGTGGCCCCGCACCCGACTCATCCTCCTCGACAAAGCGCAGCAATGAGGCAATCAAAGCATTGTACTCGCCGGTTAACGTATAGGCATTGAATTCCTGGCCCCGGTCGTCGGGTGCCAACGACGAGGCTGGTCCTTCCTCGAGCGAGAGCATTATCGCGATCCGGCACAACAGATTAGGCGTCAGTCCTGTTCGCTGACGAATCGAGCGCAACCGGCTCGTCGCGTCGGAAGAGATCTTAAGCTTGTTGAAGCGCACTGTCCGCCTCCCCGCTGTGCTCGTCATCAAAATAGCCTGGCGTCGCGGTCGTGGCACCGCGATCCGGATCATAGTCGAGCCGATAAGTGTGGCTGATGCTCGGTGCCAGACGTTTGAGCAGTGCGTCATCGACCTCAGTATCGGTCGACAGCACGATAACTTGGTGGCTGGCCTCCGGGAAATAGCGCTCGACCAGCGTTTTGCGATGCTCGCTGTCGAGGCGGGCTAGCGGCGTGTCGATAATCATCGGCAGTGGACGCCCGCTGGTACGCGCCAGCGCCCACAGCATCGCGATCGCATAGACTTGCTTTTCGCCAGCCGAAAGCGCCGATTTGCGGATCTCTCGTCCCGAACGGTCGATCAGCGTCGCATCGAAGGTGGTCCGATCGATCCGAACATCAGCGACAAAATTCCCTTTGCGCGCAAGATGGTTGAACCGGCTGACAAACTCGGTCTGGAGCTGGGCCAGCTTACGGTCGAGCAGCTGCTCTTCATATTGCTGCAGAGCGCGGCCCACCCGGTTGGCCAGCTCGGCGCGTTCCTCGCCCGCCGCCGCGTCATTCTGCGCGTCGAGCATGTGGCGGCGCTCGCGGTCGAGCGTGGCGCGCTGATATTCGAGCATGCGCACCTCTTCCTCGCGCGCCTTCAGCTCGGCTTCGACCGCGCCCATTTCCTTTTCGGCAAGCAGCAGTTCGTCGAGGACGACGCCGGCCGCCTGACCCGAGGCGCGCACCAGATCGGATTCAATCTCGCGCAGTCGCCGCGCCAGCGAATCTAGCTCGGCCACCAGCAGCGACGCGCGCGCCGCCACCGTCTCGCGCACGTCGGAAAGCTTGCCCAGCAGCTTGCGCCGTTCGCCGGTGTCGAGTTCGCTGACCGAAGTTTCAGCCAGGTCGACTGGCGCGGCGGCGTCGGCCGCGAGAAACGCCTCGAGATCGTGCCAATGGGCACCATTCCATTTCGCCGATCGCTTGGGCTCTCCCGTGGCGCGCCACGAGAGCAGCCGCTCGCGGAGCGCCGCCGCTTCAGCACCGATGCTAGGCTCGCCGGCACGCGACAGCGCATTGGCGAAGCGCTTGGTCAGCTTGGGTGCCGCTGCGAAGGGCAGAAGCCCACTAGCCAGTTCACGCATTTCGGTCTCGCGTCGAATGATTTGCTCGCGCACTTCCTTCCGTGCAGCCTCGATCGAGGCGCGGCGGCTGGCAGCATCGCCGCCTTCGGCGACGAAGCGCTGGCGAACATTGCTCGCGACCCGCGCGTGCGACATCTGCCGCGAGCGAAGCTCGGCGACGTGCTCGGCCTTTTCAGCGATCTGCCGGTCGAGCGCGGCGATTTCGCGCACCGTCTGTTCGAGCTTGGCGGCTGCGTCGCCACCTTCGCGCCGGTTGCGACGCGCGAGATAGAGGCCGAGATCAGTGCGCAGGCGGCCGACCAGCTCGATACCGAGCAGCCCCCGCACGGCTTCCGCGAGCCCTTCATCGGGATCGTCGCGGGCAATTTCGGCGATCTTCTCGCCGTCGAAGAAGAACAGTTGCGACACTCCGGGCGGCACCAGCTCCTGCAGGAAGCTATGCCATTCGTCGCGCGGCACGGCGTCAACTGGTGCGCCATCCTTCTCTAGGCTTAGCGTTTCGACAACCTTGCTGTCCTTGACGGTCCAACGCCGATTGACGCGGTAGCGCTGCACCACGCCGCCCTCGGCATAGTCGAACTCGAGGCCGACCGAGGCTACGTTCGCGGTTTTTCCGTCGAGCCCGGCATGCACCCGGCCGCGCAGATGATCCTCATATTCGGATTGCGCGACCCTAAAGCCGAGCGCCCGCCGGCCATAGAGCGCCAACCGGACGGCTTCGAGCAATGTCGTCTTGCCGGCGCCGTTGCGGCCCCCGAACAGAATGACCGGACGCCCGCGCTGCGGAACCAGGTCGAGCCGCTGGCGCCCCGCATAGAGGCCGAAATTTTCCAATTCGATCGAGCGGAGAATCATCGCGCCGGCCTCATTCGCCGTCGAACGGAAGTTCGAGGTCATTGTCCGAGATAAGCACTTCACCGTCCGGGCCGACGCCGATTTCGCGGCGGCGGGCTTCGACCAGTACGTCCAGATCACGCCATTCGAGTTTAAATGCTTCCTCGATTCGCGTATGGACCGCGTGGCGGCGCTTAAGGCCGTGTGAAGCCCGCTCAATATCGAGCAATTTTATCACCAGTTCGGTAGGCACATCATTTTCGGCGCAGACTGCATCAAGTAGCTCACCGTCGTCTGCAGTAAAGGCGATCGCATCCTCAGCGACCCAATCGAGCTCACGGCCTAGAATCTCGCGCACCAGCCTCGGTACCGTGTCGGGCCAGTCGCCGCGCTCGGTCCGCCATAGCCGGCGGATTTCGTGAAGCTCAGCTTCCTGGATCAGCACCGGGGCCTCGCCGATGGGCGCGTCGCGCCGCACTTCATTCTGGATGTGCAGCAGCTTGGAAAGCAGCTTTCGGCAAAAGTCCATCGTATAGGGTCCGGGCATCACCCGATCGGTCTTGCCTATGAAGGAGACCTGGCCGGTGCGCCTGCGGAAATCGCGGAATTCTTGCTTGCGCTCGGGGATCTGTGTTTCGGAAAGCATATCGCGATATTCGAGCAGCGGCGTCAGCCATTCCTCGCCGGAGTCGATCATCGCCTCCATTGCCTTATCGCGCTCAACGACAGTGCAGACCCAGCAGCCGAAGCGCGAATTGCCGCAGGACGGCGTCGTCGTATCGACAACGAGCGGGCATTCGCCTGACGCGGCATTGCGATACATCGCGACGAGATCTCGATTGTCGTTGCCCCAAGGCGACTGATTCTGAAGCAGATAGGTCCAAACTTCGTCTGTTGAGAAATCGGAGATCGGCGCATAAACGAAGGCGTTGAGCAGCGAGCTGTGCCTCGACAGGCGTGAGCCTTCGATCTTGTGCAACGACATGACCTGGGCGCGAGTCGCCGATTCCTGCGAGCGGACCCCGAGCACCATCACCACCTCGCCGAACTCGGCGACGCGGCTCTTAATGAAGTCGTTGGCCGGCTCAATCTTGAGCCGTTCGGTGCACCAGCGGAACCGCCGCGACGGCGCCGGATATCCGCGGCCGATCAAATTTACCCAGAAGCTGCGCCCGACCTCGGGCACGACCTTATGCGTGACGATCGGCATGTTCCGCTCGATCGCAGCCTTGGCGATGCGTTCGAGCGATACGTCGATATAGCGCGACACGACCGGGGTCTCGACCAGCGTGTCGGAACTGATCACATAAATTTGCTTGCTGCGTTTTTCGGGCGGAAGTGCTTCGAGTGCGGTCCAGATGATCTGGAGTGCGGTGGTAGAATCCTTGCCACCGGAATAGCCCACCACCCAAGGACGCGAATCGGAGAGGTAAATCTCGCGCACGTCGTCATAGATGCGCGCCAATCGCGTATTCTTGCCGTCCAACCCGTTGTCACTCATACTCGCGCCCGTCCTTTCCTATGTGCTAACCGATTTGCCGCGCCACGTCAGTTCCTTCCTGCACCAGCGCGCGCGAAATAAGGTCGGCGGTGAGAATGACGCTGGTCCGCGACCGGTTTATCTTGCCGCCGACCAGCGCGCGGCCTTCCCAAAGCGCCCGGTTTGCGCGGGACCAGTCGACCTCGCGAAGACCCACGAGGATCTCTGGCCAATTCGAAGGATTGTTGTTCATCGCGCGGGCGCCGGCGATTGCGATCGCCTCCAGCGCGACGCCGTGGGCATGGATCATATCGCGGCGCAGATCCGACGGCGACGCTTCGCGCCGCGCGACTGCCAACCAGTCGGGCATATTGGCAATGACCGCGTTCCAGAAGGCGATGACGTCGCCCGCCCGGTCCGGCGTGGCATCGAGACCCGCTTCGCTGACGAGCGTGGCTATCGCGGTATGGAGGTTGCTGAACGCGAATAGCTTGCGCGATCCGGCCGGCAGGTTTGAGCGGGTGAAGTCGGTCAGGTCTCGCAGCAGCGGGATCGCATCGGCGACTGCGCGGGTCAGGCGTGCGCCCTGGTCGCGGCTGTCGTAGAAGAGCCGAAGCGAGCGCGCGGGCTTAACGCTGTGTTGGTTGAGGTCGACGAACAGCTGCTGTGACCGCTCTAGCCCTTCATCGGGGAAGATAGTCACCGCGATCGTCTCATCGCCGAGATGCGGCCGCTCGCGCAGCGCTTCAACGATGCCTGCCCGGCGATGCTGGCCGTCGTTGATAAGAATAGTTGCCGTCATTTCGATCACCAGCGTTCCGACCGAACGAGATGCGGGGTCTGAGCCTGACGGCTCGAAGCGGAAGGCCCCGTCGACCGAAGCAGCCAGTGCTGACAAGACGTATTCGCGAGGATGATTGGCAATATATTGGGCGATCGCTGGCACGCGCCCACTGTTGAGTTCGCGCTGCGCGCGAAGCTCGGGCGGCAGATCTACCTCGTCGAAGCAGAACAAGCGGCCGACCGACCGAAGTGGCACCATGACGACATAGTACGCACGACCTGCCTGAACCCCGCGGATGGCCGCGAACCGGTAAGAATTCATTGCCCGCTTCCTTAGATCCATGCCTCCGCGCCGCTCGCCAATCACCGTTTCCGCAGCCCGGAATTTACACTCTCACATCCTTTCACAAATGATTGTCATAGTCAATATATACCGGGGATATTTATACCGTGGACGGGGATTGTGAATTTCGCGATTGTCGCCGGATGGTGGCCCCCTCGATTCAATTGAGTTTTGGAAAGCGCGTGCGCGCGCTACGCGAAGCTAAGGGGTATTCTCAGGAGACCTTCGCGGGCATCGCTAACATCGACCGCGGCGCATTCGGGAAGATTGAGCGGGGCGAGATCAATGTTGGGCTGATCTCAATCGCCCGGATCGCGGTTGCGCTCGAAATGCCTCTGCCCGAACTAATGGAGGCGATAGAGATCAATCCCGATGAAGTTAGAGCCATTCCTAGATCAGCTCGAGGGCCAAAGTCGATCGGTACACGCATCTGACAACTTTCCGCTCACCAATGTGATTGACTAAACCCGCATCTCGCTAATCAGGGAAGCGCGAACTAAGTCATCATTCATCAGTCATCAGCCATTGAGGTAAAATGCCGCGCAATTGATGACCTCACACTCGCTTCGCCAATTACTCCCCTGCGTAACTGCAACCAGGCGTAAGCGCTGCCCAGCATGCCGTAGTCCAGTTTAATCATTTCTCTGGTTCGGGCTTAGGTCCGAATGTGCTTCCAAATCAAAATCAAAGGCCTCGTTCCAAGCTGCGTCGGTTGATGCAGCCTGTTCAGTAGTGCGGGATTGGCCAGCGCCAGGAGATGAAACCTGGACGACAGCCAAGTTCAGATAGTTACGTAAGCGCTCTTCCGTGCGTCGTCGCAGTCGTCGGCCGGACTTGAGATCCGCCAAGAGCCTTGGATCGCCGACAGCCATGCGACCGAACTTGCTTGGCGGAGTATTAGTTCGCGCCAGATAGGCTTCAATCTGATCCAGTAGCTCCATCGTCCATCGACTCGCTTTACCCTTGCGTTCTTGTTATGTTCTTACTAGGAAGGCTTCCTAGAGTCTAGGATCGATTTTCCTAGGCGCCCGCGATAGGACTGGCAGTCATGGACGACGCACGGAGAGCCCTGGACGAACTGATCCAGCAACGAGGAGTGAACTACTCCTCGGTTTCGCGCCTGCTGGGGCGCAATGCCGCTTACATCCAGCAGTACATCCGGCGTGGCAGCCCGCGGCAGCTGGACGAGCAGGATCGCTCGGTTCTGGCGCGATTTTTCGGGGTCGATGAGAAGGTTCTTGGAGCCCCTGCCCGCCGCTCAGGCCCGGTCGTCGAACTTGTCCATGTGCCTTTGCTCAATGTCGAGGCATCGGCCGGCCATGGCGCTCTGGCCGAAATGGAAGCCAAATCCGCGCAATTCGGCTTCGACGAAAAGTGGCTGCGCCGCCTGACCGCGAGCAAGGCATCGAGCCTGTCGATCATCGCCGTGCATGGCGACTCCATGGAGCCTACCCTTCATGATGGCGACGAAGTCATGGTCGATCTCGGGGACGGCCAGGCGCGGCTGAGAGACGGGATCTATGTCCTGCGGATGGATGACATGCTGAGCGTAAAGCGGATTGCCCTCGAACCACAGGGCAAGCGCGCGTCGGTCCTGAGCGACAACCCTGCCTATCCAAGCTGGCGCGGCCTCGAGAAACGCACGCTCAACATCGTCGGACGGGTTCTCTGGTTCGGACGGGCGCTCTAAGGTGGCCTTCTGATGCTTGCCCTGCTTGCCGCTTCGATCGTCGCCTCCGGGCAGACGTTTGTCTGCACGCCCACTCATGTCTGGGATGGTGACGGTCCGGTCTGGTGTGCGGAAGGCCCTCACCTTCGGATCGCCGGCATCGCTGCGCGAGAAATGGACGGCACCTGCCGCACCAATCAACCCTGCCCCGATGCCACCGCAATTAAGGCACGCGATGCGCTGGTACGGCTGATGGGCGGCGCGCGCGGAACGATCTCAACCGGCCACGTGGTAATCAGAGGTCCGCGGCTGACATGCCGCTCCGAGGGGGCCGCGGGCGGAAACAGGACCGCGGCCTGGTGCCGTCTGCCGTCAGGTGCCGATTTGTCATGCGCCATGATCAAGACCGGCACTGTCCTGCGCTGGAATCGCTACTGGAAAGGCCCGGCTTGCCGGTGAGCGGCACCACGCATCTGACCGGCGTCGTCGAGCGGGCGGCAAACGGGCCGGTGCTGCGCACCGATGGTGGCGGGAGTTGGGAACTCGACAACACCCGCCAAGTACGCAGATTCATAGGCTCTCGTGTCGAAGTGGTCGGAGAGCGTTCGGGGTTCAACGGGTTCGCCTGCAACCAGATATGGCCAGCCGGACAGCCTCGTCCGACTGCATTCAAACTCCGCCTCGAATTCCTTCTTGCCGCAGCCTTTGCCGCCTACGGTCTCTACGCGACGGTTGGCGGTGTCGTCAGCGCGCTCGGCTGATGCTCAGCGACTGGGAGCTCTGGGCCTGCGCCAACCATGTCCTGCAATCCCATGGGGACAAGGCGCCCATGCACGTCGCCGAACAGATCGGGGCGCTCGCACTTGCTGGCGATGAGGCAGGCATTCGGACATGGCAGGCTATCGCCGAGCGAATTGTTCAGCTGAGCTCCAACGCCCCGGACCGGCCACTCCAGTAACCCTCCTCGACAAGACTACCAGTTCATCCGATCGGCGACAGATCGCCCGGAAACAGGCAAGGCTGCGCGCCTGGACCGCCATGACTGTCGCCTTCGATGGTGAAACCGCGCATGCGCTCGACAAGATGACGAGCCAGATCGACCCTGGCGCTGCGCTGGGCGCGTGGATCATCGGCATTGAGGCGGACGAGCGTGTGCTCCGGCGCAACGGCCAGCGCGACTTCGAGATGCGTGAGGAGGATATCATCGGAGATTCGGGGCATGGGCTAATGAGAACAAATAAAGAACTTCGCGTCAACCGGCAGTGTGCGGACGGATGGGGAGAGCAGCACGCTATATGCCGATTTCGAATGGCTTGGTGATCGACCGGTCAAGCTCTGGCGGCTTGCGTTCCGGTGCAGGAGCCACACGATCTTTGGCCTGACCTTTGGCTGCCGCATCGCGGAGGAGATCGACCGTTTCCAGCGCCGAACGTTTCATGCCGGCATTGCGCTCGACCGCCGCTTCGAGCTTGCCAGCATTATCGACATAGAGCGTGAGACCATCGCGCAGCCGTGTGACTGTCACCAGGAATGTCTGCTGGTTGGCCAGATTGCGCTCGCGGCTGTCCATGACCGCAATGCCGCGATCGGAAGTCAGCCCCTGTGCCATATGGGCATTGAGCGCATAAGCGAGATCGAGACGGCGGAGCATCGGGTCGCCCTGCTCCAGCCGGTGCTGTGAGCCCAAGGATGTCTTCACCACGACAGCCTCTTTGTCGACAGCGACAATGCGGGCCTGGTCGGCATTGAGCAGGCCCCGCTGGTGATCGGTCTCGGTCCACCGGATCTTGTCGCCGGTATAGATGTCGAGAGCGCGCACTTCGAACAGGCGCAGCGGATCCTGCTCACCTTGCGGCCTGATCTGACCGGGACGAAACTCGAACTGGCGGCCACGCTCGTTTTCCAGCGTGACTCGCTCGCGCGCCACATCGGTTCCGACCACCCGGTATTCGCCTGCTGCAAGGCCCTGGTTGCGCTGACGCCGCGCGACATCGACCACCATGCCGGGGGCGTAGGTGCTCGCATATCGCAGCTCCTCACGGGTTACATTGACGCGGGACAGGGTCTGGAGCCGCATGGTGTCAGGACCAAGCTCCCCGCTGGATTTGAGGCCCGTCTGCACAGCCTCGTTCACGGCACTGCGCAGGTTTCGGCCTGAGGCATAGATCGCGGTTGCTTCGCGCTCGGCAGTCGACAGGGACAGCCAGGCTGCGGCGGCTTCGACAGCCGCATCGTTCCCCGCCTCGATCACTTGGGGTGCCAAATGGCGCATGGCGTCTTCGATGCGCCCTTCTTGCGCTGCCCGTTGGGCTTCACGCAGGCCTTCGCTGCGCGCGCGAAGATTGGTGCCCATCACCGCAGTCTCGATGCCGGCCTGCTGCATCACATCGAATGGCTTTCCAGCATCGACGGCACCCAACTGCTTGCGGTCGCCAATGCTGGCAAAGCGGCCGAGTTCCAGCAGGTTTGCCAGCCGAACAAGCTTCTCCTTGTCGGCATTGCCGACCATTGATGCCTCATCGAGCAGCACGACGGTGCCGCGCATGTCGGCCCGCGCCTCGGCGAGACGGTCCGCATCGGCCCCTTCAAGGAGATCCCGGTGCCGGGCGAGGAACCGCGACACTGTCATCGAGGCAATACCCGTGTCGCGCTCGAGCATCTGGACCAGCGTGTTCTGCACCGCGAGCCCGAGCACACCCCTGCCCTCCTCGCGCAGGATATCGGCGACAGGTTTGAGGACCGTGCTCTTGCCTGCGCCCGCGACGCCCTGGATCGCGACGATGCGGTTGTTCGAGCCAAGCAGCAGACGCCCGGCCCCTTCCTGTCCCGCGTTCAAGGTCAGGCCGTATTTGATCTGGGACAGGGCTTGCAGACGGGCCCCGGCAAGGTCGGGAGAGACTATCGCCGGGGCTACGCCGCGCCCGTCTTCAACCCCGGCAATAATTCGCTGTTCGAGGCTGATCGCGTCGCGTGTCGTCAGCAGTTCCCGGTCCGCACCCTTGCCCTTCTCCAGATGTCCCTGGCGGAGCAGCTGCTCGACGCGGTGTTCGATGTCTGCAAGCGAAGTCGGGAGCGCAAAGCCAAGCGCTGCGCGGTATATCTCGGCCCGGGTGAAGGCCGCCTCCCGCTCACCGAGATGCCGGACAGCCGAGGCGACTGCATGAATTGCGGCGACCTGCTCGACACTACGATTGGTCAGCCGGGCAGGTATCAGCGGGTCACCTTCCCGCAGGCCGAGCCGTTCGGCAAAGGAGGTTGCGAGGGCCTGAACATTGCGGACGAGCGCGCGCATGGTTGGCCCCAAACCGGTCACATTGCCAAGATCCTGCGCGCTGCGAGCATTGGCTCTGGCTATCACCGTGGCGGGATCAAAGCCCAGCCTCGCGGACGCGTCCTGCCACTGCTGCGTCAGCGCATCGCGATCTTCGATCCGCCCCTTGTCAGCCCGGGTCATCAAGGTTGCAGCATCAAGAACGCCTGGCCCTGAAAAGTTCATCTGGGCGGCCGCTTCCAGGATTTCCGCTCGCCGGGAACTGAAGGCATCGCGGACCGCCTTGGGCACACTTACGGCCTCGAAATTGCCGTGCTTGCCGAACTCCCCAACCTCGTAGCCGAGCTTCTCGACGCTCAGACGAAACCGCGCCATCGTCATGGCATTGAGCAAGGTATTGTGCTGCCAGAGTTTGTCATTGCGCAGCGCCCGCCATTTGCCATCGGCCCCTCTCGTCACATTGGCAATGACGGCATGGAAGTGGGCGTTGGGCTCCTGGTTGCGGTTGGTGTCGTGCTGGAAGAGCGCGATCGCAAGATTGCCGGTCTGGACCGCACGCTCCCTGCCCCGAACCTCCATGCGGGTCTCGGCAAGGTTCTTTTCGGCCCAGCGCAGGGTTTCCCGGACGGCCGAGGCGTAGGCATCGAGGATCCGCTTGTCGCCGCCTACCAGAGCGAGGACCGACCAGCTTTTCGGCATCGAAAAGGTGAGATCGGTCCCCGCCCGGTGCGCCCGGTTGTCACTGCCGACGCGGCTACCATCGGGCAGCAGTCCTTTAAGGACCGCTTCGAACTGCCGCGCGTCGACGGCCCCCTTGAGCCCGAGCGCGGCAGCGCCCTTGCCCAGCCATTCACCCGAGCGATCGGCATCAGCCCGCGTGTAGTAATTGTCGGCAGCGAAGTAGTTGGCCGCGCCGCCTGCGGTGCGGACATTGGCTACCGACAGCATCGATCGGTCCCCCACGCCGAGGCACTCACCGACATGCTCACATCTCCATGTCGCCAAGTTCCGGACCAGTGATCGGCGGAGGCTCATGCTCCCGCAAACCATCCTCAACCATCAGCTTGCGCGCGGCAGCATCGCTGGAGCCTAGGCTACTGGGGGTGTCCGGCTTGCCCTCTTGCAGCCCTTTCGTGTCAGGCTTGCTGGCATGGGGTGAGCCCTTGGGCGAAGCTGACTGATCTGGCGCCGCTGCGGCTTCGCCCGACGGGAGAAGTGGGCGGGCGGAAGGTCCAGCCTTTTGCGGCGGGGCATCGGTTCTGCTATTCGACCGCTCCTTGTTTGCCTTGCCCGCCTTCTCATGCCCGGAACGAGTTGCCGGTTCCCGCTCCTTCGACGTCTTGCCGGGTGGGCGTTCCAATGCTCGTCCAAGATCATTGGCTGACGCGTCAGGCTCCTGTCTCGGCGCGGCTTTCAGTCCCTGATCTAGGGCCAGTTCCCCCTGCTTCGGGACGACCGGCTTGCCGGCGCCGTCGTCGTTGGACGAGGGATGCTCGCCGCCTGTCGGCGCTGTCGGCTGCTCTGCCTGCTCCGCCGCCGGATTGGACACAGTGACCCTTGCCTTCGGGCTTTCCTTGACCCTGGCAATGAATGTCTCCGCCCGCTTGGGTCGGTCGACGGGTTTCAGCTTGACCGGTGCGGCGGGAAAGCCGTCGGGGAACTTGATGTACCCCGACAGGCGCGGCAGGTTCATCAGCTGGTCGGGCAGCAGGAGCGGCTCGATGTGCTTGCGCGGGGTGAGGCTGACAGCATCACGGGCATTATTGTAGCCATAGGTGTAGCCCTCTTCCATGTCCCTGACCTGCCGATGGCCGATGAAGTCGGAGCACCAGGTGGCCGTCTCGCGGTCGGCGGTTCCAAGGATCAGTTTGGTTCGAGCGAGCGATGCCAGTGTCATCGCCATGTTCTCGCCGTAGACCTCCTTGAGCTTGGCATAGGCGTGAAGGCCAAGGACAATGGCGCCGCCGAAATTGCGCGCCGTCTGCAAGCCTTTTTCAAGGGCTGGCAGGCGGTGCAACGCCCCCAGCTCATCGACGAAGAACCAGCACTTGAGATCGCGGGTGCGGGGCATCGTCATCAGCGTGTTCATGGCCGTGTCAAGCCAGAGCGTGAGCAACTGCGCGCAGACGCTCATGTCGACATAGCGGGCCGAAATGAAAAGGATCGAGCCTTCGCTTCGTGCGCTATCGGCACCGTCCTCGATCCACTGGCGAACCGAGAAACGAGGACCGGCAGCCGGCAGCAGCTTGAGCGCCTTGGCGTTGACGTTGAAAACGGCCCGGATCGATTCCGCCATGCGGGCAGCTTCCGGCGCGGTCAGCGGATCGGCGATCGTACCTCGCATCATGGCATGAACGCGCGACAGGTCGGCAGTCATCAGCTCACGGGCCAGGGCGTCGTTGGTCGCCCTGCCCTCGGCCACGAGTTTGAGGCAGAATTCGACGAACAGGGCCCGTGCAGCGATCACCCAGAACTGGGCTTCACCGCCCCCATCGTGGGGCACGAGAGCGTCCGCTGCGGCCCAGAACTCGCCTTCGGAGCGGCATTCGTCAAACAGGCTCCACAGGGGGCAGCGCGCATCGAGCGGGTTCAGGATGATGTCGCAATGGGCCGCATGGAAATGCTCGATAAAGGCGCCGGTCAGATCGAAGACGACGCAGCGCTGGCCCTTCGCTCTGGCTTCCGCGATCATGTCGGAGATCGCCACGGTCTTGCCCATACCGGTGGTGCCAATGAGCATCGCATGGCTTTGTTCGAGCCGCCAGGGATAGGCCACTGTGGCGATATGCGATGGCCGATAGGGAAAGACCCGGGCGATCTCTCGCGGCAGGCTGAGCCGCCATTTCCAGCCCAGCGCGGAATCGAGCTCACGGGTGCGCTCACGCCGGTTATGCGCGGTCAGTTCGTCGACGAGCTCGGGGAGCGTGACGAGCATCGCGCCGCGCTCGTGTTTGCGTTCTTTGGAGCGGCCGCCGAACCGCTCGGCGAACCAGTAGAAGACGGCAAAAGCGGGCACCAACAAGAACCCGGAACGCCACAAGGCACTGGTCAGAAGCGCCATCAGCTTCTCCCACGCATGGACCACCGGGGGGTAGTGGTCGAGCTGGGCAATCGGAAACTGGATGGTCGCGCCGAAGGCGGTTTCCAGAGTGATCCGTTTGGCGGGATCGAACTCCATGAAGCCGTAGATGGCAGCGTAGATCCGCATCCAGACGAGATAGACTTCGTGATCGGTGAGGCCTGCCGAAATGGTCCACCATGAGGTCCATGAGATCACGAGCGCGGCGACAATCAATGGGCCCTTGAGACCCGCCGCGAACATGAAGCTGAAGTGTCCGAGCAGCTGGCTGCCACGCGTGAAGTTGACGAGATTACGCTTCATCGGAGCCTCCCTCGCCAGCTGCTGTGGAAAGACCGAGTTCCTTGCATTTGCGCACGTAAGCCTGGTGAGCCCGACCGCGCAGCGCGTGGTCGGGGTGCCCTGCCAACAGCGCATCAACCCCGACCATGAGGAACACCGAGCGGCGGGAAATGCGTTCAATCGAGGCGTCGAGCCGCGAGGCAAGCTCGTCCTCGGTGCAGGCATTGGCGAGCAAGGCGCGAACCCACTCGCTCATGCTGATCCCCTTGGCCTTGGCAGCCCTGCGGATCAGCGAGCTGAGCTCGCTGGAGATGTAAACCTGGAGACAGATTGGCCGTGTCATGCACGGACTCCTTTTGGTCAGGAGCCCGGTTCACACTGCGAAAGGCAGGATCGAAGCTAAGTCAGATTTAAGAACATGTCAAGAACATCAAGGACTGCGGAATTTCGCCATTTTCGACCTGACCTTGGTCAAATCCACGTAACCCCCCTCGCCCCCGTCACTTTTGACGGAGAAGCAGCCATTTCACAGAATTCTATCTATTTTCTTGGTATTACATACTTTTTCTACATCCCTCTCCTGCGACCCGTCGCGTAGGGTGTGCACCCCAGTCCCCAGCTGCGAGGACAGGAACCAGCCATTGAGCCTGTAACGGATGATGCAGTTTGCCATCCCCATTCTATGGGGCGCTGGGCAGGTTGCCGGCCATCGGGTCGCGATAGGCACAGACGGGATCGACGCCTATGATGCGGGCATTAATGCGGGCAGCAAGGAAGTCAGCATGAGCCAGGTCACATTGAGCGCAACACCGAAGGGCAATGGCTTCCAGGCGACGGTCACTTACCCGAACCGGGTCTCAATCAGTTCGTCCGAGGCTTTCCCGACGCAGGCAGATGCCATCGAGGCCGCCGCATTGAAGGTCCTGGATATGCCGGAGCGGCTCACCGATCTCGACCGTCCCGACACCCCCGACTGACGCTGGTGACCTGCCTTGCCGGACCGACTGAGAGATGCCGAAACGGTCAGCGAGCAAAAGAAAGGAGGAAGCCCTGACGGACTTCCTCCCAAACCGGCGGGTCAGAATTCATCGCTGAGACGGCCCGGCACGGTGTCGATGACACGGTCCAGCATGGCCTTGGGCAAGGCACCGTAATCGCCTTCATCGACCGCGATGTATCCCGCCTCGTCATCGGTCAGGACGTACTGCGTGAAGTAGCTGTGAAAGGACCGGGCATGGGCCTGATCCAGGGCTGCAATGAAGGCTGCCTGATCGCCTGCGGGACGGGCAGCGGCAATGTTCAGTGAAGCGTACATGATCTTTCCTCCTGATGTTCGATGCGTCGCATCAGGAGCTGCGAAGGATGTGGGTGACGGGCTGGGTCAGGGACCGCGTAAGCGGCCGCGAAGCGGCGATGGGGGCAACGATTTTTGCCGGGCTTGCCCGGTAAAAATGGTGGGGCCCCGTCGTCCTTGACGCAGCCCCAAAGCCCGCATCACACTTGGTCTTTCTGCGAGAGAGACCTCTTCCAACGTCTGCGTATAAGCTCGGCGCCTACCCCACAAACCATTTTCCTACATGGGCCCGCAGTGCCAATATCGGTAGCGGAGGGGACCAACGGCCAACAGCGAGGAACCCTTATGGCCAGGTCCAAACCCACCGCCCGCGATGCATTGCGGAAGCTGCGTGAACAGCGTGTCCTACTCGAGAACGAGGAGGCTCGTCTCCGCGAAGAGGCAGCGACCGAACTCGGCAGGGTGCTGATCGAGTACGGCGCCGAGACGATTGAACCAGCGCAACTGCGTCAGATGATCCGAGGAGCAATGGCACTCGGAATCGAGGAAACGCTGAAGCGGATAGCTCCCGCGTAAAACCCACCCCGCGGCGGCAAGGGGTTCGATGCCCCTGGCCGCCGCATCGCAGGCGTACAAAAGAAAAGGCCCCGATGGCGTCTGCCACCGGGGCCTTGTCGTGAGGTGAGGATATTCAGTCCTCGTCGATGTCGGGAGCGCCCTCGTTGCTGCCCGAACGGCCCTTGGTCAGGAAGTCGACCTTGTCGGCGATGATCTC
Source organism: Porphyrobacter sp. TH134 (assembly GCF_002855495.1). Classification (GTDB taxonomy): domain Bacteria; phylum Pseudomonadota; class Alphaproteobacteria; order Sphingomonadales; family Sphingomonadaceae; genus Erythrobacter. Next base: position 1,175 of record NZ_PKRO01000037.1, on the reverse strand, counting down.
GCAGCCGTAGCGCTTGGCGCCGCTCTGATCTTCCCACTGGGTGTAGTGGATGCGCCCTTCGACCGTCACGAGCTGGCCCTTGGTGCAGTACTTGGCGACGTTCTGGCCGAGGCCGTTGAAACAGGTGATCCGGTGGAATTCGCTGTCCTTGGCGGTGTAGCCGTTTTCGTCCTTGTAGGTCTTGCCATCCTTGCGGGCGGGACGGTCGGTCACGACCGAGATCGAGGTGATGCTGGTTCCACCCTGGGTGGTGCGGGTTTCGGGGTCGCGAGCGATGCGGCCGACGAGGATAACGAGATTGGTCATGGGCTTTCTCCTGATCGAGCATTCCGGGTCCATCCCGGCTGCAAACCCGAGCAGAAGCGCCCCGCGGCGAAGCGCACCGAAGGGGAACCCGGAACTGGTTCGGGTGGTGCGGGCAGCCGGGCAAAGCCCGGCAACTCGGCCGGACCTGATCCGGGTTGCGCGTCTCGACGGGGGGTGATTCAGGGACAGGTTTGCATCGAAGCCGGGTGGAGCTGGATGCCTTGAACAGGTTTGCCCTGCCTCGCTTCGATCCGGTCTTGGCTGGATCATCCCTGCCCGACCTTCCACCGGAGAACCCCATTCTAGATCACGGTACTAACCGCTCCTCCAACCGATGGCTCATTCCTGGACGAAACTGCTTCGCCGGGGAGAGGCATATCGATCGTCACCCCTTCAGCGCCGACCAGAGGGTTGCCTCGAAGCATCCAGGTCTGCGGCGTGATCAAGCGCGCCCAGTCCGCAAAGGAGGGGATCGAGCCCAGGTCTTCGCGTACGTGCTGTTCGCCGACCAGACGCACCGGAACGACCCGGCCATCGGCATTGACGAGGGTCTCGCCGAACAGGGTTTCGAGCATGAATATCCCCTCGGCATGGTGCCGCAGCGCGCGGTGCCGTGGGTCTGCCAGGATTGCCTTGGACTGGTCGAACCACTGGTGAAGCGGGAGATAGTCATCGACCGTGCCGCCCCATTTCCGGACCGACGAGAGAGCGTGGTAGTAGCAGTGGGCCATGCTTGATCTCCTAGAGCTGGGTCGAATGATCATCGGTGGCGATTGTCAACGGCGGAGTAAAAGTCGGCCATTGGGCGGCGCAAAATCAGGCCACTTGATCCGCGCCTTGGCGAGCGCTGGGAGGGCGTAGCCCGAGCG
>NZ_PKRO01000036.1 GCF_002855495.1 Porphyrobacter sp. TH134 | reverse complement strand
GCATGCTCCCCGCCCCTGAAATCATCGCACGGTCACAACGAGACACCTCGTAACACTGGGTGTCGCCTTAGCTCGTAACACTGGGTGTCCATTGACAGTCCTAAGCTCCGCCCGCAAGAAGAGCCGCGGCCAGCGCAGCAGCATGATCTATCCGATCGCGCTCGAAGCCGTGCAGCGTCTCGACGCCCTGTTCGACATCGAGCGCGGCATCAATGGCAAGACGCCGGCCGAGCGCCTCGCGGTTCGTCAGGAACTCAGCGCGCCGCTGATGGCAGAGCTCCACACCTGGCTCATCGAGCAGGTCGCCAAGCTGTCGCGCGGCCATGATCTGACCAAGGCCTGCCTCTACATGCTCAAGCGCTGGGATGCGTTCACCCGCTTCCTCGACGATGGCCGCATCTGCCTCACCAACAACGCCGCCGAGCGCGCGCTGCGCTGCATCCCGCTCGGTCGCAAGGCATGGCCCACGCGTGGTCCATAAGGATATGCCGGACCACCTCATCGCGGCTCTTCGCGACTTTCGAGGAAAGGTCGCTCATGGCCACTATGAGCCCAAAGACGATCCTGAGAGCGAGTCCTTCGCCCGATCAATCTTTGCCGTTGAGGCGCTTTGCCTTTTGCTGACATGCTTCGATATGCCGATGACAAAAGACGGCCTCGACCGGATAAAGCACAACCCGCTCGTTGAGCATTACCGCCTTTTCAGCCTCAACTAGGCCTAGTCTTTCCAAGCAGTCGGCGGCCTGTAGCAATGCCGCTAGGCAAACAATAACAGGTCTATTGTCCTCAAACTTCTGAGATTCCCTCGAGAGCAGACAGGTCGCATTTGGCTCGTATCCATCTGGTGAAGGCCGCGGTGTGACGCCGACCGTCGCGTAGCGCGGTTTAGGCGGCGATTGCTGCGGCGCGCGGCGCCCAGTTCCACGGCAGCAGCTGACCGAGCCGGTTTGCCGGGTGATCGGCGATGCGGGCGAGGACATCGGCGAGCCAAGCCTGCGGATCGACATCGTTGAGCTTGGCGGTCTGGATCAGGGTATAAATGATGGCGGCGCGCTGGCCGCCGCGGTCGGAGCCGCAGAATAGCCATGCCTTGCGACCGAGCGGGATGCAGCGCAGCGCGCGCTCGGCGGCGTTGTTGGTGAGGCAGATGCGGCCATCGTCGAGGAAGCGGGTGCGGCTCTGCCGGATGGAGTTTGGACGATGGGTGACCTGATCTTGAATTACCGCTCGTGCTGGCTCATGATGATGGCTTACAGCTCTTGACGGTGCAGCAGCTGTCTAGGTGAAGGTGAACAGAGCAACGCAGCCCAAAACTGTTAGCTCGGCTGATAACGCACATTATGTAAATTTCGATATCTTAACTGTCCATGTAAACTGTGTCCAGTGTGATGCTATGGCGCTTACCGTCATCCCTGTCTTCCAACAGCACCAGCGAGCGTAATCTGCGCAGCGTCAATGCCGAAATAGAGTTGTTGCTGCGCGAAGCACTGACACTGCGCGCGCTGAAGGTGGAACGCAGCGGAACGACGCGCCGCAATCATCTGTCGGGTGCCAATTCACAATGCGTGAGTCCGGGCGTAACCCGCAGCGCGGCAGCTAACCCCTGCTAATGTGATAGACGCGCGCAGCATCGCACGGCGCATTGAGCTGGGTCATCCGGCAGGTGCAATCGCCCGCCACCAGTCGGCAGTAAAGCCGGGTGAAGACCGCCGCATACCAGTGGAACAGGCTATCGGGCGGCATCATCGGATCGCCTGCCCTGCTCCAGTCAATGGTGAAACGCCTTGCGCTATGCGGTACAAACGTTCCCACGCCGATGAAGGTCCAGGCGTGCTTGCGGATCGCCGCCATCAGCAGCGGCGCGGCGGCCGCTGCAGGCAGGTGCAGCAGCAGCCACACGGCGGGGCGCGGAATGCGGTGGGCGATGATGTAGTCGGCAGTGCGCGCGCCCGCTTCCTCGGCGATGGCGAAGCTGCCGAGGGGCTGGTGCAGCGCCAGCCAGCGGTGCAGCCGCAGGGCCTGCACCTCGGGGATCATCGCCTCGCCCGAAGGCAAGGCAGCGATCTGGGCTGCATCAAGGATCGTGCGGGTCTCCGCCTGCCCCAGCCGCGCCTCCATCGCTGCCGCGCCTCCATCGCTGCCGCGGTCTGGAGCACTGCGTTGGGCCCGATCAATGCGGCAGGATCACCCCCCGCAGAAGACCCATGCACGGCTACAGCTCCAGCCGGTCTTTGGCGCGCTCTTGCGCGCGTTCCTTCATCTGCTCGCGCACCGCTTCGCGCCGAGCCTTGGCCTGCGCGGCCTTGTCGGCATTGGTCTGCCAGTCGGTCGCGGCATCAGCAGCGGCGATGCGGCTCTCATCGAAGTGCCAGTCAAGCTGCTTCTTGGTCTGCGGGCCCCAATATCCGGCCTTGCCGAGATCGTAGAACGTCCGCTTGAACCCGGCGCGCAGGAAGGCCCACAAGCAGCCAAGCAGATAGCGCCGCCGGAACCCCGTGCCGCGCCAGGGATAGTGGAACATCGCCTTTTTCATGTAGAAGCGGCGGTAGTTCTTCATAACCCCGTCGAGCAGTTCGCCGCGCTCCATCGCCGCGGGCTTCATGATCGGGGTGACGAAATTGTACTTGCTGAAATCGTGCACCTCGACCTTGTCCTTCAGCTCCTCGAACAGGGGGGTGAAGGGCCAGGGGGTGTACATCGCCCAGTTGGCGAGATCGGGCTGCCAGTCCCACGCCATCTGGTAGGTTTCCTCCAGCGTCTCGGGCGTTTCGTTGTCGAGCCCGACGATGAACTGCGCTTCCACGAAAATGTCGGCCGCGCGCAGCAGCCGGATCGCTTCCTTGTTCTCCTCGACCTTGGTTTCCTTGTTGAACCGGTCGAGCTTCATCTGCGCCGCCGCCTCGGTGCCGAGGCTGACATGGACGAGGCCGGCCTTGCGGTAGAAAGGCAGCAAATCCTTGTCACGATAGATGTCGGTGACGCGGGTGTTGATGCCCCACTTGACCTTGTCGGGCAGGCCGCGGTCGATCAGCTCCTGACAGAACTCGACAAATTTCTTGCGGTTGATGCTGGGTTCCTCGTCAGCAAGGATGAAGAAGCCGACGCCGTGTTTCTCGTGCAGTTCCTCGATCTCGTCGACGACATCCTTGGGATCGCGCACGCGGTAATCGCGCCAGAACTTCCATTGCGAGCAGAACGAGCAGGTGAAGGGGCAGCCGCGCGCGAGGTTGGGGATCGCAACCTTGGTGCCCAATGGGATGTAAATATACTGATCCCACTTCAGAATGTCCCAGTCGGGCCTGATCGTGGACATGTCCTTGATCGTCTCGGCGGCCTCGGTGGCGATGATCTGATCGCCGTCACGGAAGGCAAGCCCCCGAATCGTGGCGCGGTCCTGGGGCCAGCGGCCCTCGGCAATCGCGGTGCACAGTTCGACCGCGATGTTTTCGCCCTCCCCGCGCACCACCACGTCAATATGCGGGGCTTCGGCGAGCACCTGCTTGAACATGAAGGTGCCATGCACCCCGCCCAGCACCCTGACGGCATCGGGCACATGCAAGGCGGCGAGCTCCAGCACACGTTCGGCTGCATAGATCGAGGGCGTGATCGCGGTGACGCCGACGAAATCGGGCTGCAATTCGACCATGCGCCGGGCGAGTTCCTCGTCCGCGATATTCTCGGTCATCGCGTCGATGAAGGTGATGTCGTCAAAGCCTGCACGGCGCAGCGGGCCAGACAAGTAAGCGACCCAGGCGGGCGGCCATGTCCCGGCGATCTCGGCACCGCCGGAACGGTAATTGGGGTGAACAAACAAAATGCGCATGGGCCGATTCCCTCTCCTTGAACGGTGCCAAGGTGGGGGAGTTGCTGCGTAGTCGCTTTGCGCTGGATCAAATCCTCTCGTCGAAAGCTAAGAAATAGCCGACCCTGCCTCACAGGTGAAGATGCAATGTTCACACGACGGATATTAAAAAGCCTCGATAGCTCGAAATCGAGTACGCCAAGAAAGCGGGGATGGCCAAATCAGGCCCAAATTCCTTTTGGCCGAGGCCAATGATCACTGTTTTGACAGAATTGATTTTGCTTACGCCACTATTGCAATGATAACCGAGACAGCCACCCCGAACATTGCCACCGCCACCGGAACGACCAAAATCTGTCCGAATACGGCACCGCGCGACATTGGGCCGAAGGCAGTTTGCAGGGAGTCACCCTGCCGTTCGAGCGGGCTTGCTGCCTGACGCGGGCTTTGGCGTGCGACGGCACGGGCGGTGCCGAAGAACATGATCACATAGACTGCCGAGATGGCGATTGCGAAACCTGCTCGCCCCGCGCCCGTCGCGGCAAGGAGCGCCGCCAGAAAGACCACGTAACAGGCGATCATGCCGATCCAGATTACGCGCGGCAGTTCAAAGGTCCGTCGCTCTCCATCCCGCGCAGGAACTGCGTGATTATCATTGGCCTCTTGCCGCACAGCCCCAGCGGACTGCGCAATTTCGACAGCCTCAGGATCGACAGGACCATGGACAACGTGTTCGGCAAGGATATGCGGGTTGGAGGCATCAAGCATGGGGCAGGTCCTTTCCTGCGCGCCCTCCGGCCAATCCGGAGCGTCGCATTTCAATGGCGGTGAACAGGCTGTCGGCGATCATCCGCGCCCGGCCCGCGACCAATCCGGTCGCTTCAGGATGGCGTTCAAGCTGCCGCAAGGTCGCGTAAAACAGATCGAGCCAGCGGGTGAAGTGCGCGAGTTCCAGACCCGGAATAGCCAGATGCTTGAGCATCGGGTTGCCCGAAAACTCGCCACTATTATGCAGCACCGATCGCCAGAACGCCTTCATCCGGGTGAGGTGCTTGGGCCAGTCATCGACACGCTCGGCAAAGATCGGGGCGAGCAGATCGTCCTTGCGGATGGTATCGTAGAAGGTCTCCACCATGGCGTCGATGAACCCGGCATCGACCCCGATTTCCTCTGCTGCAGCGCGCTTTTCCGCGCGCCGGGCGAGCACATGGCGGCGGGCGTCGCTTGGCGAGGGTTGCGGCATTGTGTTCACCTCGATCATGCCCGATCCATTTAATAAGCACCTGATATACCCATTAAGCCGCGTTGCGAGCAAAAGCAATATCTGATACGCGCATTTTATGCAGCTCAGCCTTCACACCGATTATGCCCTGCGCGTGCTCATGACCCTTGCGGCAACCGATCAGCATCTGTCGGTTGACGAGATTGCCCAGCGGTTCCGGATTTCGCGCAATCACCTCGCCAAGGTCGTGCAGGGCTTGCAGGCCGCTGGCCTGGTCGAGACGTTTCGTGGCCGCAGCGGCGGAATGCGTCTGGCGCGGCCAGCGGACACTATCACCGTGGGCGAAGTGGTGCGCCGGTTCGAGAACCTCGATGCCTTCGTGTCCTGCTTCGCTTCCGGGGCAGGTTGCGTTATCAACGGGATGTGCGGATTGAAGCCGCTGCTGAGCGAGGCCATGGAGGATTTCCTCACGCGGCTCGACCAGCGCCGCATCAGCGAACTTGTGCCCCATGTGAGCGCTTTCCGCGAGCGCCTGTTGCGGGACCCCCAGCCCAGCCCTGCCTGATCCGCCGACGCCTGCGTTATCGCATAAAGGAGAACAGCCTATGGCCTTGCATCATGCCAGTTCAGGCGAAGTGATCGATCTTGCCGTCTCGTCTGACCAGCCCGGTACCAGAGCCATCGTCAAGACCGACAAGTTCGAAACCATCCGCCTTGTGCTGAGACAGGGAGACACGATCCCCGCCCACCGGCTTGCCTCCCAGATTACGCTCCATTGCCTCAAAGGCTCGGTCGCTGTTCAGATCGCCGGCGGCACGCTGATGCTAGACACGGATCAATGGGTGTTCTTCGATGAAGACGCGGTGCACGGGTTTGATGCAACGACCGACGCCGTACTGCTCATGACCATCATGTTGCCAATAGACACGCCCACCTAGACCGTCGGCGTGACTGCGCCCGCCAGCACGGTCTGATGCGCCAGCACGGCCAGCAGATCGGAACGGGTAACGATTCCCACCAACCGGTCGCCATCCACCACCGGAGCGGCCTGAACCCCGCCATCGGCGAGCAGCTGAACCAGCACCCCCACACCGTCATTCGGCTCTACGGTCTTTAACAGCGTCGTCATGATGTCGCTGGCGCAAAGCGCACGATTCGCCGGATGGACCAGGGCGCGCAGGCTACCCACAAACCCGCCTGCGGTCGGCAACGCCAGCGTGCGAGCGCGCTGGATCAGATCATTTTGTGAAATGATCCCCTCAAGCCGCCCCCCATCGCCCACGACCGGCAGGGTCTTGAAATGGTGCTTGCGAAACAGATCGGCCACAATGCCCAGATCAGCCTCCGGTCCTACCGAGACAATATCGCGCGACATGACCTCGCCGCAGGTCAGCCCGCCAAAGTGGCGGCGCGCCGCTTCGGCCTCGGCTGCGGCGAGGATGCGGCCAAAATCCTCGGCACCGATATTCGCTCCGAGATTGAAGCGCTCGAGCACGCGCTCCAACTCGTCGGGCGTCAGGCCGAGACGCCGGTCGGGCGCGGCATCGCCGGTCTTGTGCCCGCCTTCTTCCCCCGGCTGCCGAAACGGATAGTGGCGACCGGTCAGGCGATTGTAGCCAATCGCCAGCAGCACCAGTAACGCAGTATCGAGCAGCACAGGCGAAACGGCGAAACCGATGCCGATGTCACCGCCCTCGAACGCGACCAGCACCGTTGCCAGCGCCACCGCACCACCGGGCGGGTGCATCGCGCGCAGGCTCGCCATGGCGATGATCGCGCCGCCCACCGCCAATCCCACACTGATTTCCGCAGGCAGGGCGAATTGCAGCACCGCTAAAGCCGCCAGGGCCGAAGCCGTGTTGCCGACGACTGCCGACCATGGCTGGGCCAGCGGGGAATTGGGGATGGCAAACAGCAGAAACGCGCTCGCGCCAAGCGGAGCGATCAACAGGAAGCTCGCAAGATCGCCGCGCCAGGCACTGAGCACCACGAGCAGCCCGGCACTAAGCGAGAGCGCCAGCCCCGCACCCAAAGCCGCCCGCAGCGCTTCGTGCGGACGCTGACGCGGCATCGCCGGTCCGACTGCCCGCAGCGCCTGGCGCAGGCGCACATGCACGCGGATCAGGCCCGAAAGCGACAGCGGAGCCGAAGTGTCGCCTTTTTGAAGCAAGGCGTTACTGCCCGTCGGTTTGTGTGTTTTCGGCGTCATCGGCGTTCTTTCTGGCATCATGAGCGGCAATTCGCCTGCCGTTCAGGCATAACGCACCAGGCACGATCGCGCGCCGGACAAAGCCGATAGAAATTCTTTGCGGGTGAGCAGCGCGTAAGCAACCCCCCGCTCATTCGCAAGTTCAGGGCGCGTTTCCGATCACAGGATCGGACTGACCCCGAACAACAGCGGATGGATCAGAATTAGGACAAGGTAAAGCGCCCCGGCCGCTACCAGACGCAGCGGCTGTCCAAACATCACCGCCCCCGCGCCGGGCCGCACGATTGCTCGTCGCAGTCGCTGCCACTCGGGCCCCATCTCGCGCTGACGGCGACGGTCAATCAGCCGTCCTCCCAGCAGCGCGAAGGCGGCGAAAATGCCGAACATGACGACATGGGCGAGTGTCCCGTTGGCGAAGGCATGCGCCCCCGCCCACAGCGCGAGCGCGGCCAGCAAGGGGTGGCGCATCCAACCGACGATACCCGGCCGAGCGGGGTCGAACGCGGCAGCGTTCGCGCCGCCGAAGGAAAACGGATTGGGTCTGCCTATGGCGAGCACAAGGATCAGGCAGACAACTGCCATTACCGCCAGCACCAGATGGTTGTGCCAAGGCTCCCAAGCCCACAGCATGACAAAGGGCGCCCGGCCAGCCGCCGTAATCAACCAGGCCAGCAGCGCCAGCGACAACAGCGAATAGGCGATGGTAAAGCCGCGCTGACCCACCAGGCCTACCAGCCAGGGCTTGACCGGGGCGCGCACCGGAACGGCATGCGAAAGAAGGAACACGCCGAGCGCGGCAATGAACTCGGTCCAGGCCATGGCTAACCCGCCGCCTGACGCGGGCGCAGGAGCATCGGGCCATAAAGCGCCGCGAAGCCGGCAAACGCCCCGATCCAGCACATGCCGGACAGGCTGTGCAATGCGTCCGCAGCCTCGGGCCAGGCGCCGGCCGCAATCCGTGCCAACACCGCAACGACTACCGCCGCATAGATGGCCATTGTCCCGCGCCCCGCGGTCAAGGCGCGGCCCGTGTGGCCCAAAGTCGCACGCGTCATCACCGCCAGCGTCATCAATCCCAAGCCACCCGCCGTCCACAAATGCTGCGCGCTGCCTGGGCCAATCCAGCCATATCCGAGAATCTCCACCGCCCCCACCAGCGCCCCCAGCGGCACAAAGGCATAGCCGACATGCAGCACCGTAACGAGCGGCTCGGCGAAGGTGCGATCCCCCGCCCAACGCGCCATACGCGCCAAATGCAGGCCCCCGGCAAGCGCCAGCGCCATGCCGGTGAAGGCCGCGAAAGGCGCCACCACCCATGCCAGCAGGGCCGCCAGCAGCACGCCGAGCGCGGCGAGATCGAAGCTCTGCATCGGCGGCACAGGCAGACGGCCTGCGCCCTGCCTGGTCAGCCAGTTGCGGGTGAAGGACGGCACGATCCGCCCGCCGATCACTGCGATCATCATCAGCACCGCGGAAAGGCCGAGGCGCAGCCCCATGCCTTGCGCGGCATAGACGCCGCTCGCCGCCTCCGAATGGAACAGCGCATTGGCACAGCCGAACAATACCAGCAGGCCCACCACCGGCAGGTTGCGCCAGTTGCGTCCCACGATGATCTCGCGCACGAGCAGCACCGCCAGCGCTGCCACCAGCGCCAGATCGGCCGCCGCGACCGCGAGCGGGGCAAGGCCTTGCGATACACTCACCGCCACCCGTCCGGCGAGCCACGCCGCGACCAGCCCGGCCAGCGGCCAGCCGGTCACCGGCAAACGTCCCGTCCAGTTGGGAACGGCGGTCAGCAGGAACCCGGCAATGATCGCCCCGAGATAGCCGAAGAGGAATTCATGCGCGTGCCAGCTCACCGGATCAAAGGCGGTTGGCAGCGTCAGCTCGCCCGCCAGCATCGCCACCCACAGCGCCATCGCCAGCGCCGCCCACAGCGCGCCCAGCAGGAAGAACGGCCGGAACCCGAAGCTTAGCAGCGCCGGGCCGCGCCAAGCGCGGTGGCGCTCCATCGTGGTGGCGGCGGCGTTCATGGGCGGTCTCCTCGAGGACGAACGGGCTGTCTGCGGCAGACGGGTTTGCAAGCGCGTTGATGCGGACTAGGGCGGTAGTAACCGCAAACTCGGATGTGCCCCTTCGCATGATCGCCCCGCCCGCCCCCGCCATCGTCATCGCTGCCGGGGGCGAAGGCCAACGGATCGGCGGGCGCAAGCCTCTGCGCCTGCTCGGCAGGCAGCCGCTGCTGGCTTATGCAATCGCGAACGCCGCAGCTCAATCGGACTGCATGGCGGTGGCGGTGCGCGAAGCGGGCCAAATCGATGCGGGCGGGTTGCCGCTGCTGTGTGATGCCGTTCCCGGACGCGGTCCGATCAGCGCGCTTGTCAGCGCCTTTGACTTTGCCGCCGCACAGAATCGACCCGAGGTGCTGCTGATCGGCTGCGACCAGCCCTTCCTGCCGCACGATCTTGCCACCAGGCTCGGCGCAGCGCTGGGCGCGAACAAGGTCGCCATGCCGGTCAGCCGGGGTAAATACCAACCACTCGCCGCGCTGTGGCGCGTAGATCAGATGGCGTTGGCCGATTACATCGCGGCAGGCGGCGCCTCGCTGTGGCGCTTTGCTGCCGCGCAAGGTGTGGTGCACGTTGCATGGGCTGATGATGGCGCGCGCGATCCCTTCGCCAACATCAATGATCCTGTCGCGCTGGCCGAGGCTGAGGCGCATCTCAGCACCGCGGCTCGAACGCCAGCGCGCTGACCAGTGCGCCGGCAACTTCGGCGGGGGCGTTGGGCGGGCGGCGGATCAACCAGTCAGCCCTGGCCAGGGCCGCCTGCGCTCCGCTATCCTGATTGCTGATCGGGGAAAGGCCGTCCTCCTCCCACACTGCGCGCACAAAGGTTTCACGCGGGCCATTATCCGCTATCGGCTCGGCCAGCGGCAGGTGCCGCCAGCGCAGCACATCGCGGGTGGTCTGGCCCTGCAGCGCGGCGAGCAAGGGCAGCAAAAACAACCGCGCCGTCACCATCGCCGAAGTCGGATTGCCCGGCAGGCCCAGCACCAGTGTGCCCCCGGCCCGACCCAGCCACACCGGCTTTCCGGGCTTGATCGCGACCTTGGAGAACACCAGATCAAGTCCGTGGCTGGCAAACATCGGCTTGGCAAAATCGCGCTCCCCGACCGAGGCGCCGCCGGTGACGATCACCAGATCGGCCTGCGCAAGGGCGGCAGCGGCGAGCTGTTCCAGATCGGGCAGATTGTCGCCGCCGATGGCCTGCCGCACGATCTGCGCCCCGGCCTGTTCCGCCATCGCCGCCACGCCGAATGTCACGCTTTCCGGGATGGTATCGGCAGCCAGATGCGCTTCGCCGGGAGCTGCCAGTTCATCGCCGGTGGCAATGATCGCCGTCCGTGGCCGCCGCGCCACGGCAATGCACGCCCGGTCTGCCGCCGCCGCTGCGATCATCGTCCGGACAGTGAGCCGCGTGCCGGCCTCCAGCAGCACTGCTCCGGCGGCAAAATCGCTTGCGGCGGCGCGCACGTGCCAGCCGGGGCCGTATCCTTCGGCAAAGCGCACAGTCTTGCCCTTGCGGGTGGCATATTCCTGCATGATGCAGCGATCCGCGCCGACGGGCAGGGGAGCGCCGGTGAAGATCCGCACCGCCTCGCCCGCGCCAAGCGTGCCGGAAAAACCCGCCCCGGCACGCGCTTCGCCGACCACCTTCATTGCCTCTCCGGGCCGGGTGCCTGCATCCAGCACCGCATAGCCATCCATCGCGGCGACGGCGACACGCGGGCCATCGCTGCGGGCGGTGAGCGGCTCTGCCAAAACCCGCCCGGCTGCTCCGGCTAGCGGCACTTCCTCTGCCCCCAGCCGCAAGGCCGAGGCTTCAAGCAGCGCCAGAGCCTCGTCGAAACTGATCACGCACACACATCCCTCAGACGTGGCAGCGCCCCGGCGATCGAGCACGGCTTGTGGCGGCTATCAAACTCCAGCTCCAGCAGCCCGTCCCACGCATCGCGGCATGCGCCAGTCGATCCCGGCACGCAGAAGATGAAGGCATCGCCCGCCTGCCCGGCAAAGGCCCGGGACTGCATCGAGGCGACCCCGACGCTGGCGAGGCTTTTCTGGTGAAAGGCGATGGAAAACCCGTCCATCTCGCGCCGCATCAGCGGTTTGACCGCTTCGGGCGTATTGTCACGCGGGGAAAAGCCGGTGCCGCCGGTGGTGAGGATGATCTCGATCTCGGGCCGTGCCAGCCACGCCTGCAATTGCGCGCGGATCTCGGCGATCTCGTCACGCACGATGGCGCGGTCGTGCAGGTGGTGCCCGGCCTCTTGCAACCGCTCGCATAGCAGCGTGCCCGAGGTGTCGGTTTCAAGGCTGCGGGTGTCGGAAATGGTCAGCACTGCCATGCCCAGCGGATGGAACGTCAGGCTTTCGTCAATTCCCGGCATTTTCATTCACCTTCTCGCGCCAACGCAGCGCGTCTTCCCGATCCAGCGCGGTCGGCTCGATCCAAGTCGAGGTGCCATCATGCTCCTCGCGCTTCCAGAACACCGCCTCGGTCTTGAGCCGGTCCATGAGGTAGTCCGCCGCCTCGAAGGCCGCCCTGCGGTGGCGTGAAGCAGTGGCGACGAAAACGATGGGTTCGCCCGGCGCGATCAGACCCGCGCGGTGGATGACGATACTGGCGGTGATCGCGAACCGGCCATGCGCGTCGGCCGCGATCGCTTTCATCGATTGGAGGGTGACGCCGCGATAGCATTCCAGCACCAGCGAAGAGACCGCCGCACCATCCGCGCCCCGCCCCCGGGCCCGCCCGGTGAAGCTGACAACCGCGCCTTCATCCTCGAGCGCCGCGGAAAACTCGGCAAGCCGCAGCGACGGATCGAAGGGAGCCTGCGCCAATTCAACCCGCATCGTCATCCTCCCGACACCGGCGGAAAGAGCGCGACCCGATCTCCGGGGCGCACCATCGCATCATTGGCGACGATGGTTTCATTGATGCAGGCCCTGATGCGGATGCGACGAAGCGCCTCGCCAAGTGCCGGGTAGGCGCTGGCGAGATCGTCCAGCATCGCTGTCACCTGCAGTCCGTTCTCCGGGACGGCGAGCCCCAGCACCGGCCCGCAGGCGTCGGCGAGGCGCCCGCACAGTTCGATGTCGAGTTGCGCTTGTTTCATGATCATCCTCCGATGGACGCGAGATGCGGAGTTGCGCCGCTATTGCCCGAATGCAGCCGATGCGCGGGGGCCTTGGTGCCCACCATTGCGCGGATGCGGGTGATGAGAGGCGCGGGGTCATCAGCGGCGAGCAACGGGCGCAGATCGATCCCGCCATCGCCGAACAGGCACAAATGCAGCTTACCATCCGACGACATGCGCAACCGGTTGCAGCTGGCGCAGAAATCCCGTGAATAGGGCGCGATGATGCCGATCCGGCCCGTGGCGTGGGGATGGCCGAGTTCCACCGCTGGCCCCGCCCCAGCCGCGCGCGACAGTCGCTGCCAGCCCGCGGCTTCCAACCGGTCGATCACGCTTTGGCCAGCGACATGGTGACGGTCAAAGAAAGCAGCGTTGTCATTGGTGCGCATCACCTCGATGAAGCGCAGCGACAGATCGCGGGTGGTGACGAATTGGACCATCGCCGCGAGTTCATCATCATTGACCCCGCGCATCAGCACGGCGTTCAGCTTGATACTCTCAAACCCCGCATCCCGCGCTGCCTCGACCCCGCGCAGCACTTCGCCCAGGCGGTCATGTCCGGTGATCGCGGCAAAGCGCGCCGGATCGAGCGAATCGACGCTGATATTGATCGCATTCACCCCGCAATCGCGCCACGCCTGCGCCCGCTCGGCGAGGCGATAGCCATTGGTGGTCATCGCCACACGGCGGATGCCGGGCACGCTGGAGACCGCGCTGGCGACATTCTCGAAATCGCGCCGCAACGTCGGCTCGCCGCCGGTCAGCCGCACCTTCCACAACCCCAGCTGCGCGAAAGCCGTCACCGCGCGGCGAATTTCCTCAACCGTCAGTTCCGCGGGACGCTGGCACGACTTCTTGTAGCCATCGGGCAGGCAATAGGTGCAGCGGAAGTTGCACACTTCGGTCAGCGACAGGCGCAGGTATTCGAACCGGCGACCGATCGCGTCAGACAGCGGCAGGACATCGGGGGAGCGAGGGATGGTCACTGCACCAGCGGCCCGTCCGCAATCGGCAGGTCAACCCCTTCGATGGTGGTCTGGCTGGCGAGGATCGACAGGTATTGCGCCACCGCCTTGCGGGTGGTGGTTTCCTCCAGATAGTCGCGGATGGTCGCCTCCACGGCTTCGAACGGCAATTGCTGCCCCTCGGCCCGGCGTCCGGCGCGGATCACGTGCACGCCAAAGCGGGTGCGCACCGGCTCTGGGCACAGCTCGCCTTCGCCAAGGTCGAACAGCGCGGCTTCGAATTCGGCGACGGTCTGCCCCTTGCCGATCTGGCCGAGATTGCCGCCCTGTCCCTTCGACGGGCAGGCCGATTTGGCTCGCGCCAGCTCGCCGAAACAGGCCGGATCAGCTTGCAGCGTCCGGATCGCCATGCGCGCATCGCCGACCGCAAGGCTATAGGCGAATTCATCCGCCGGGTTGGCCGAGAACAGGATGTGCTCGGCCTCGACCAACGTTTCGGAGGCGAAGCGTTCGCGGTGGCGATCATAGAAGCGCCGCGCCTCGGCCTCGGTAGCCTCGGGCACGCGAACTTCGCTCTCCAGCAGCGCGTCGATCTTCGCATCATCCGCGGCGAGCGCGCGGCCCTGCGCGTCCTCGCGTTCGCCAGGATCAATCCCGAGCCGCTCGGCTTCGGCCAGCAGCAATTGCCGGATGGCGAGCGCCTCGGCGGCTTCGGTCCACGCCGTGGCGGCATCAGGCGCGGGGTGGTTCTGCGCTTCGGCGGCGATGGCGGTGGCGGGGATTTCCACACCGCCGACCCGCACTGCAGCCCGTTCGATCACCTCATCCATGGCTGAGGCTCCGGCGCGAGCGCACGATCTGATAGCCGCTGCGCCACAGGTAGCGCACCGGCGCGCTCAGCATGTGCACCAGCCGGGTGAAGGGGAACAGCAGGAAGATCGTCAGCCCCAAAAACAGGTGCAGTTTGAAGATGATATGCACATCGGCAATGTGGCTTGCCGCACCGCTACGGAAGGTGAAGATGCTCTGTGCCCAGGTCATGAACTTGACCATCTCGTGCCCGTCGAGATGCCCCGCCGACAGCGGGATCGTGGCGAGGCCCAGCGCCAGTTGCACCCACAGGATGAGGATGATGGCATTGTCGCTGAAGTTCGAGGCGGCCCGCACGCGCGGGTCGAAGAAGCGGCGATGGATCAGCAGGCTTGCGCCGATGATCGCGGCCACGCCCGCAATCCCGCCAGCGACGATCGCCAGCAATTGCTTGGCCCCGTGGCTGATGCCCAGCGCATCGAACAACGCAATCGGGGTTAAGAGCCCGACAAGGTGGCCGACAAAGATGAACAGCACGCCGACATGGAACAGCACCGATCCCACCATCAGCTGCTTGCGCCGCAAGAGCTGGCTGGAACCCGAACGCCAGCTGTAGGGCTCGCGGTCGAAGCGGATGATCGAACCCAGCGCCAGCACCGCCAGCGCGATATAGGGATAGATGCCGAACAGCAGATTGTGGAGGAAGTCGGCCATGGTTCAGCTCCTTTTCGCAGGGGTTTCGGGCAGGGGTGCGCGCATCCGGTCAAGCATGGCGCTGACCTGCGGACAGGCGCCGGTGGGATCGGGCGCGGCATCGGCGGTGAAGCGGATTTCCTCCTCCTCCCACTGCGCGTCGAGTTCTTCGAGGGTTTCGGGGTCTTCGGCGGGCGGCAGCGCGTTCGCCGCCGTTTCGTCCATTTCCAGCCCGGCGATCTCGCACAGCAGCGCGAACACCGGGGCATAATCCGAACCCTTGTCCGCCAGCCGCGCCGTTAGCGCGATCAGCACCACGCCGGGTTCGGCCAGCGTATCGCGGGCCAGCAGATCGGGCAGGGTCGAACAGTAGTCGAGGAACAGCGGCAGGTAGTCGGGCAGTTCGTTGCCCGCCGGCTCCAGCCCTGCATCAAGGTAACGGGCGCGGAGATCGACCATTGCCTGCCCCCGGTCGCGGCTTTCGCCGTGAACGTGTTCGAACAGGTGCAGGCTGTGCGCCCGGCCCCGGTCGAACAGATCGACATAGGCTTCCTGCACATCATAGATGTCAGCTGTGGCAAGCCGGGTCAGCAGCGGTTCGCACGCGGCGACGGCGGCTTGCGGCAGGGCCGGATCGGTGCTGAGCCGCTGGCGGATTTCACCTGCCACCGCCTGCAATTCAAGCGAGGGATATTGCAGCAGCAGCGAAATGAGATGAAGGTTGTGCATCAGAACACCTCCGAAGGGGTCTGGAGTTTCTTGCGGACCGGCGGGGCGCCGAACAGGTTGGTCTCGTTCGACCCGCCCGAACAGCCATTGCCGAAGCTGAAGCCGCAGGAACCGCGTTCCTCGAACATGTCCTCGGCATCCTCGCGGTGGCCGGTGGGGATCACGAAGCGATCCTCGTAATCGGCCAGCGCCATCACCTTGTACATCTCCTCAATCTGGGCGCCGGTGAGGCCCACGTTCGTGGCGATGGCCTCGTTGTGCACGCCTTCGATCGATTTGGCGCGCATGTAGCCGCGCATCGCCAGCATCCGTTCAAGGCACAGGGCAATTGGCTCCTCGTCGCCTGCCGTCAGCAGATTGGCGAGATACTTCAGCGGGATGCGAAGCGAGCGCACATCGGGCATGTTGTTGTTAACGCTGATCTGCCCGGCGCTGGCCGCGGCATTGATCGGCGAGAGCGGCGGGACGTACCACACCATCGGCAGGGTGCGGTATTCGGGGTGGAGCGGGAAGGCGACCTTCCATTCCATCGCCATCTTGTAGACGGGCGAGTGACGCGCGGCCTCCAGCCAGGCTTCGGGCACGCCGTCCTTTCGCGCCTGTTCGATTACCGCCGGGTCATTGGGATCAAGGAAGATATCGAGCTGCGCCTGATAGAGGTCCTCGACATTCTCGGCCGATGCGGCTTCCTCGATGCGGTCGGCATCATAGAGCATAACGCCAAGGTAGCGGATGCGCCCGACGCAGGTCTCGCTGCACACCGTCGGCTGGCCCGCTTCGATGCGCGGATAGCAGAAGATGCACTTTTCCGATTTGCCGGTTTTCCAGTTGTAATAGATCTTCTTGTAAGGGCAGCCCGACACGCACATGCGCCAGCCGCGGCAGGCTTCCTGATCGATCAGGACGATGCCGTCTTCCTCACGCTTGTAGATCGCGCCGGACGGGCAGGCGGCGACGCAGGTCGGGTTGAGGCAATGTTCGCACAGCCGGGGGAGATACATCATGAAGGTGTTCTCGAACTGGCCGTAGATTTCCTTCTGCACCCCTTCGAAGTTGTAATCCTCCGACCGCTTGGCGAATTCGCCGCCGAGGATTTCCTCCCAGTTCGGCCCCCATTCGATCTTCTCCATGCGCTCGCCCGAAATCAGGCTGCGCGGGCGGGCGGTGGGGAAGGCCTTGCTCTCGCCCGCCTTTTGCAGGTGGGCGTAATCAAAGGTGAAGGGTTCGTAATAGTCGTCGATCTCGGGCAGATCGGGGTTGGCGAAGATCTTCGCCAGCAGCCGCCACTTGCCGCCCATCTTGGGCCGGATCGAGCCACCGGCGGTCCGCACCCAGCCGCCGTTCCAGCGTTTCTGGTTCTCCCAGTCCTTGGGATAGCCGATGCCGGGCTTGGTCTCGACATTGTTGAACCAGGCATATTCCATGCCTTCGCGGCTGGTCCACACGTTCTTGCACGTCACCGAGCAGGTGTGGCAGCCGATGCACTTGTCAAGGTTCAGGACCTTGCCGATCTGTGCGCGGATTTTCATGCTGCGGTCTCCCCTTCAGCGAGGGCCCCTTCGAGCCAGTCGACCTTTGTAAGCTTGCGGACGATCACATATTCGTCGCGGTTGGACCCGACGGTGCCGTAGTAGTTGAACCCGTAGGCGAGCTGGACATAGCCGCCGATCATGTGAGTGGGCTTCAGCACGGCGCGGGTGACGGAGTTGTGGATGCCCCCGCGCTGCCCGGTCAAAGGTGATCCGGGCATGTTCGTGATCTTCTCCTGCGCGTGATACATGAACAGCGTGCCTTCCTTCATCCGCTGCGACACGACCACGCGGGCCACCAGCGCGCCGTTGGAATTGAAGGTTTCCACCCAGTCATTGTCGACCAGCCCCGCCTTGGCGGCGTCCACCTCGCTCATCCACACGATCGGCCCGCCACGCGACAGTGTCAGCATCAGCAGGTTGTCGGTATAGGTCGAATGGATGCCCCATTTCTGGTGCGGGGTGATGAAGTTGAGGATCACGTGCGGCGCGCCCTTGGCCTCATCGAGCATCGGCTGCACCGCCTTTGTGTCGATCGGCGGGCGATAGACGCAGAAGCCCTCGCCGAACGCGCGCATCCACTTGTGATCCTGATAGAGCTGCTGACGCCCGGTCAGCGTGCGCCAGGGGATCAGTTCGTGGACGTTGGTGTAGCCCGCGTTGTAGCATACGTGCTCGCTTTCCAGCCCCGACCAGGTGGGCGAGGAGATGATCTTCCTCGGCTGGGCCTGAATGTCGCGGAAGCGAATTTTCTCCTCTTCCTTGGGCAGCGCCAGATGGGTGTGATCGAGCCCGGTCTTCCTGCCCAGATCGGCCCAGGCCTTGACCGCGACCTCGCCATTGGTTTCAGGCGCGAGCATCAGGATCATCTCAGCGGCATCGATCGCGGTTTCGATCTGCGCCAGGCCCTTGGTCGGGCCATCCTTCAGCACCGGGCCGTTGAGCTTGCGCAGCGCCTCGACCTCGTGATCGGTGTTCCAGCCGATCCCCTTGCCGCCATTTCCGAGCTTTTCCATCAGCGGGCCAAGCGCGGTGAAGCGGTTGTAGAGATTGGGATAATCCCGCTCGACCAGCGCGACATTGGCCATGGTCTTGCCGGGGATCGGCTCGGCCTGACCCAGCCCCCAATCGGCCACGTCATAGGGCTGTGCGATCTCGTTCGGGCTGTCGTGCTGGATCGGGGTGAGCACCACGTCATGCTCGACGCCGAGCACCTCAGGCGCGACTTCGGAGAACTTCTTGGCGATCCCCTTGTAGATGTCCCAGTCGCTGCGCGATTCCCACACCGGGTCCACTGCCGCCGAGAGCGGGTGGATGAAGGGGTGCATGTCCGAGGTGTTGAGATCGTCCTTCTCGTACCAGCTCGCCGTCGGCAGGACGATGTCGGAATAGACGCAGGTGGTCGACATCCGGAAATCGAGCGTCACCAGCAGATCGAGCTTACCTTTGGGCGCATCATCGTGCCACTTCACTTCCTTGGGCTTGACCGCGCCGGTTTCGCCCAGGTCCTTACCCTGCACGCCGTGGGCGGTGCCGAGCAGGTGCTTGAGGAAATATTCGTGGCCCTTGCCCGACGACCCGAGCAGGTTCGACCGCCACACGAACATGTTGCGCGGCCAGTTGGCCGGATCATCGGGATCAAAGCACGACATTTCCAGCGTGCCTGCCTTGAAGCCTTCGGCGACATATTCGCCCGCGGTCTTGCCGCTGGCCTTGATCGCCTTGCCCACTTCGAGCGGGTTGGTCTTCAACTGCGGCGCGCTCGGCAGCCAGCCCATGCGTTCGGCCCGCGCGTTGTAATCGATGAGGCTTGCGTCCCAGTCACCATCAGGCGCGGTGGGGGAGAGGATTTCCTCCACCGCCAGCGTCTCGTACCGCCACTGATCGGTGTGGGCGTAGAAGAAGCTCGTTGAATTCATGTGCCGCGGCGGGCGGTTCCAGTCGAGCGCGAAGGCGAGCGCGGTCCACCCGGTCTGCGGGCGCAGCTTTTCCTGCCCGACATAGTGCGACCAGCCGCCGCCCGATTGGCCCACACAGCCGCACATCACCAAGAGGTTGATGATGCCGCGGTAATTCATGTCCATGTGATACCAGTGGTTGAGCCCTGCGCCCAAAATCACCATCGACTTGCCCTTGGTCACCTCGGCATTCGAGGCGAATTCGCGGGCCACGGTGATGATGTGATCGGCCGGCACGCCGGTGATCTTTTCCGCCCATGCCGGGGTGTAAGGCTCCATCGCGCTGTAATCGCGCGCGACATGATCGCCGCCGAGGCCCCGGTCGAGGCCGTAATTGGCGCAGAACAGATCGAACACGGTGGCGACAAACGCCTTGCCGTCCTTCAGCTGCACCTGCCGCACCGGCACCCGGCGCTTCAGCACGCTGGGGTGATCGGTGCCCTGGAAGTGATCGTGTTCAAGATTGCCGAAATAGGGGAAGGCGACCTCGATCACCTCGTCATGCTGGCCATCGAGGATGTTGGTCAGCCGCAGCCGGGTGGCATTGCCGCGCCCGTCGCGTTCCTGCAGGTTCCACTTGCCTTCCTCCCCCCAGCGGAAACCGGCCGAGCCCGACGGTACCACCACTTCATCGGTGGCCTCGTCGATGGCGACGGTTTTCCAGTCGGGATTGTTGGCTTCGGCCAGACCATCGAGAAAATCGGCGGCGCGCAGCAGGTTTTCGGGCACCCATGCACCGTCCTTTTCAACCAGCTTCACCAGCATCGGCATGTCGGAATATTTGCGGCAATAGTCCTCGAAATATTCGGCCTGTCGGTCGAGGTGATATTCGCGCAGGATCACATGGCCCATCGCCATCGCCAGCGCCGCATCGGTTCCCTGCTTGGGGTTGAGCCACAGATCGGCAAACTTGGTCGCCTCGGCGTAATCGGGGCTGACGACCGCGACCTTGGTGCCGCGATAGCGGGCCTCGGTCATGAAGTGCGCATCGGGGGTGCGGGTTTGCGGGACGTTCGAGCCCCACATCATCAGGAACCCGGCATTGTACCAGTCGGCGCTTTCGGGAACGTCGGTCTGTTCGCCCCAGGTCTGCGGGCTGGAGGGCGGCAGGTCGCAATACCAGTCGTAGAAACTCATGCAGGTGCCGCCAAGCAGCGAGAGATAGCGCGATCCGGCCGCATAGCTCACCATCGACATCGCCGGGATGGGCGAGAAGCCAATGATCCGGTCAGGGCCGTAAGTCTTGGCGGTGTAGGCATTGGCAGCCGCGATGATCTCGTTCACCTCGTCCCACGTCGAACGCACCATGCCGCCGTGGCCGCGGATCGCGGTATAGCTCTTGCGCTTGGCCTGATCCTCGACGATCGAGGCCCAGGCAGCGACCGGCGTGCGCAGCACGCGCGCTTCACGCCACAGCTTGAGCAGGCGCGAACGCACCATCGGATATTTCAGGCGCTGGGCCGAATAGATGTACCAGCTGTAGCTCGCCCCGCGCGGGCATCCGCGCGGCTCGTGGTTGGGCAGATCGGGCCGGGTGCGCGGATAATCAGTCTGCTGGGTTTCCCAGGTGATGATCCCGCCCTTGACGTAGATCTTCCAGCTGCACGAACCGGTGCAGTTCACCCCGTGGGTGCTGCGCACGATCTTGTCGTGCTGCCAGCGCTTGCGATAGCTGTCCTCCCAGTCGCGGTTCTGGTTGGTGGTGACACCATGTCCGCCGGCAAAGGCCTGCTTGGGCTGGCGGAAGAAGGTCAGGCGGTCGAGAAGCTGGCTCATGCAGCGGCTCCTTTCAGGGGTGCAGGTTGGACGGCGGGAGCAGGCGTGCGCCCGCGTTCGATATCGTGCAGCAGGCCGCCGCGGCGGGTGTAGATGAACCACGTCAGCGCGGCGCAGCTGGCGTAGAAGATGAAGAAGCCCCATAGGGCCGCCATCGGCGATCCGGTTGCGGCAATGGCGCTGCCGAAGCTCTTGGGGATGAAGAAGGCGCCGTAGGCCGCAATCGCCGAGGTGAAGCCGACGATCGCCGCCGATTCCTTCTCCGCCTGCCGCAGCGCGGCATCAGGCGCGAGTTCCGGCATCAGGCGCGGAACTTCCTGCCGCATGATGTTGGGGATCATCTGGAAGGTCGAAGCATTGCCCACCCCCGTCATGAAGAACATAAAGATGAACATGCCCAGGAAGCCCCACCAGCTAGCGGCCTGGATAAAATACATGACCCCGAACACGCCCAGCATCATCAGCACGAACACCCAGAAGGTGACCCGCGCGCCGCCCCACTTGTCCGATACCCAGCCCGTGCCCGCCCGGCTCAGCGCGCCGACGAGCGGGCCGAGGAACACGAATTGCAGCACGTCCACTTGCGGAAACTGCTGCTTGGCGAGCAGCGGCAGGCCGGCCGAAAAGCCGATGAAACTGCCGAAGGTGCCGGTATAGAGCCAGCACATCAGCCAGTTGTGCTTGCGCTGGAAGATCACCGCCTGTTCGGCAAAGCTGGCTTTGGCGTCGGCGATGTCGTTCATCCCGAACCATGCGAGCAGGCTACTGCCGATGATGAACGGCACCCACACGAACCCGGCGTTCTGGAGCCACAACTGGCCGCCCTCCGCGGTCTGCTGGGCCGCGCCGCCCAACGCGCCGAACACGCCGGCCGTGATGATCAGCGGTACCGCGAACTGCATCACTGAGACGCCAAGGTTGCCGAGGCCCGCATTGAGCGCCATCGCATTGCCCTTCCGCGCCTTGGGGAAGAAGAAGCTGATGTTAGACATCGAAGAGGCGAAATTGCCCCCGCCGAACCCGCACAGCAGCGCCAGCACCAGGAAGATAATGTAGGGCGTCTGCGGGTTCTGGACCGCATAGCCGATGCCGAAGGCCGGGATCAGCAGCGAAGCGGTGGAAAGCGTGGTCCACAGCCGTCCGCCGAAGATCGGCACCATAAAGCTGTAGAAGATCCGGAACGTCGCTCCCGACAAGCCCGGCAACGCCGCCAGCCAGAACAGCTGATCGGTGGTATAGGCGAACCCGACCTGCGGCAGCTTGGCGACCACCACCGACCACACCATCCACACCGCGAAGGCGAGCAACAGGGCCGGGATCGAGATATATAGGTTGCGCCGCGCGATGCGTTCGCCCGTCGTTTCCCAGAAATCGGGATCCTCGGGCTTCCATTCGGCCAGCACCTTGCTCGGCTGGGCGGCAGCGTGGCGGGTTTCGTCGTGCAGGCCCGCCATTTCCGGGAATTGCGGCAGGCTGCGCGCGTCGATCCCGCTCGCCTTCTGCTCCATCTGGCGGATGGCAATGTGCATCCATGCCAGCGCCACGCCGACCAGCGCAAACAGCACCATGAAGCAGCTCGTCCAGATGCCGGTAAGGTCGCTTACCGCGCCGAACACGATCGGCAGCACGAACCCGCCCAGGCCGCCGACCAGGCCCACGAGCCCGCCGACCGCGCCCACGTGATGGGGGTAATAGACCGGAATGTGCTTGAACACCGCCGCCTTGCCCAGCGACATGAAGAAGCCGAGCACGAACACCGTGATCACGAAGGGCACCAGCCCCATCGAGGTCGAGAAGCCGATGTCACCCTCGATCCCGTGGATCACGTAATCGGTCGCCGGGTAGGACAGCATGAACAGGCAGATGAGCGACACGCCAAAGGTCGCGTACATGATACGGCGCGCGCCATACTTGTCCGACAGCATCCCGCCATAGGCGCGGAACAGGCTGGCCGAGAGCGAGAAGGTGGCAGCCAGCATGCCTGCCACTTTCACATCGACGCCGTAGAGCCCGATCATGTAATTGGGCAGCCACAGTGCCAGCGCCACGAAGGCGCCGAAGACGAAGAAATAATACAGCGAGAAGCGCCACACCTGTTCATTGCGCAGCGGTTCAAGCTGGTCCTTGAGCGTGCGCGCCGGGATCCCGCCGGCCTTGCGCGCGGCGTATTCGGGATCGTCCTTGGCTAAGAGGTAGAACGCCACCGCAACCACCGCGAGCACGCCCGCCCACACCTGCGCCACGCCCTGCCAGCCAATCGCCACCATCACCCAGGGCGCAAGGAATTTGGTCACCGCCGCGCCGACATTGCCCATCCCGAAAAAGCCCAGCGCCGCGCCCTGCCGTTCCAGCGGATAGAACTTCGACACATAGGCCACGCCCACCGCAAACCCGCCGCCCGCCAGGCCAAGGCCGAGCGCGGCCAGCAGCATCAGGTAGTAGTTGTCGCTATAGGAGAGCAGGAAAGTCGAGGCGGCCGATGCCAGCATCGTCAGCGGAAACACGATCCGCCCGCCAAACTGGTCGGTCCAGATGCCGAGCATCAGCCGCACCAGCGATCCTGTGAGGATCGGGGTGCCGATCAGCAGCCCGAACTGGGTGTCGTTGAGGCCGAGTTCCGCCTTGATCTCGATCCCGATGATCGCGAAGATCGTCCACACCGCAAAACAGATGGTGAAGGCAAAGGTGCTCAGCCCCAGCGCGAGGCCTTGTTCACTCTGCGTTGCTGTAACGCCCGGTCCCATGTGCAACTCCCGTTCCGATCCCAAAGTCCGGGTTGCTGGTGCAGGGTCTCATGCGCTGACTGTTTGACCAAGATCAAAAGCGCGCTGGGACTACGGGCAAAATCGTTTCGGCCTGATCGATGCCGTGAGCAGCGCCGATCAATGTCAAGTCAGTGATTGATGTGTATCAATTCATTCACTAGCCTAGCCGCTTAACCAGACGGTCATGAGCCTTATGAGAATCGGCGAGAAGCCAGAGATTGCCCGCCTTCCGCTATTCCGCGACATGGATGACGCCATGCGCGAGCGCGTGCTGTCGGGATCGTTCCTGCAGGTCTTCCCGCCGCAGCTGACCCTGTTTGAACGCGGACGGCAGGCCGATTTCCTGCACGTGCTGGTGGATGGTCTGGTGGAACTTTATGTTTCTGGCACCGGACGCGACACCACGATGAAAATCGTCGAGCCGGTGACCAGCTTTATCGTCGCCGCGGTGATGACCGATCTGCCCTATCTGATGTCGGCGCGCACGCTGACCTCTTCGCGGGTGTTGCTGGTGCCGGCAGCTTTGATGCGCGAGGTCATCCGCAAGGATACCGCGCTGATGCAGGCGACGATGCATGAACTGGCGCTGGGCTACCGCGACATGGTGCGCGCGCTCACCGACATGAAGCTGCGCCAGTCAGCCGAGCGGCTCGCCAACCATCTGCTCGAATTCAGCGCCCAGCGCGGCAACGCCTGGGACTTCGAACTGAGTGGCGAAAAGCGCGTGCTCGCCTCGCTGCTGGGGATGACGCCCGAAAACCTCAGCCGCGCCTTTGGCACGCTGAAGGAACAAGGGGTCAGCGTGAACGGCGCGCGGGTGCGGATCGAAGATCGCGCCGCGCTGGCCGCCTTTGCTCGGCCCGATCCGGTGCCGGCTGACCGCTGAGCCGCGCCCGGAATGAGCGCGCCGCCCGAAACCCGGCTTGCTGTCAGCGCCAAGGAGGCGGCTCGTATCCGCACAGCGGTGCGCATGGCGGATGTGTCGTTGCTCGGCCCCGGCTACCGCATCGCCGACGAGTGCGATGTGCCCGCGCTGATCGACCTGCTGTCCGATCCGCGCGTGTCCGATCCGATCTATGACCTGCCGCGCCCCTTCACGCCCGAAAATATTGCCAGATGGGTCCGCGAGGCACGCGACCGCCAGCACGGCGGCGAGGCGGTGCTGGCCGTGCTCCCCGGTGACGGCGGCGGCATCGCCAGCTATTCCTATTTCACCATCTGGCCCGAGCATTCCGCCGCCGAGATCGGCGGAGCCTATCGCGCCGCTGCCCAGAGCCGCGGCACCGGCAAGGCTGGCGCGGCGCGCAGTTTCGGCTGGATGTTCGATCACCTCGGCGTGCGGTTGATCGGCCTGACCGCCGCGCTCGACAATCACCGCTCTGCCCGCGTGATCGAGGCGGCCGGCTTCCGCTTCATTGGTGAGCGCGACAGCATCCGCCCGGATGGCAGCGTACGCCGCTCACGCTACTGGGAACTCACTCGCGAGGAATGGCACCGGCTGCAAGCCCTCAGAAGCTGAATTGCAGCGACAGCCAGCCCTTGGTGGTATCGGCACCAAAGCCGTCTGCCGCGTAGTGCGCAAACTTGCCGAGCAGAACGAGATTGGCGCGGATCGGGTAGACCGCCAGCAGATCAAGCTCCTGCCCGTAAGCCGCATCGCGCCGCGTCGCGGCAAAATCATGCACGATCGCACGCAGGGTTAGGCCCTTCAAAGCGCCGCCTGCAAACTTGTAGCCGACCTCGCCATACAGATCGCGCAGGCCATCCGGCGGGGTGACGAGGAACTTGTCGGCCCAGCCGTTGAAGGCGTGGAGCGTCGCCAGCGGGGTCTGCAAGGCCGCCGCGCCATTGCCCTCCAGCCGCTCCAGCCCCGCCTTCACCGCCCAACCGCCGAATTCCACGCCCGGCTCGATCAGCAGGTAATCGAGCGCGAAATTGGCGGGGTTGGCCGCATGATCGGATTGCCGTGCATATTCGGCCGCGTAGAGCAGCTTTGCGCCCTTGGCCAAGGGTTGATCGCCGATCAGCCGCACCCCCATGGTGCGAGACGAACTGCCGGGGTGCGACGGAATGTCGAGCCAGAAGCCATAGGCAGACACCGTGCCGATCGAGCTGCCCGAATAGGCGATCCGCGCTGCATTGATATCGGTGTCGCGGAACACCCCTTGCGGCGAATCCTCGCCGAAGATCCGGTCCACCCGCCAGGCGTTGAAATAGTCGATCGACACGCCCTTGGCCGGGCGCAGTGTCACTTGCGCCAGATCCAGCGTCTGGTCATTCTGGCGCCAGTCGACCGAGCCGATCCAGCGCTGGTTATCGAGATTGACCGCCCGCCGCCCCGCAGCGAGCTCGACGGCGGCATGGGGCTTCCACCGGACAAATGCCTGATTGAGCTGCACCGATTCCGGGTCCGCCACCACCGGGAATGCGGCCTTGCCGTTGACTGTGTCGTTGAAATCTTCCGGCCCCAACCGAACGATCCCCTCGCCTTCGACCTGCAGGCTGAAGCCGTGCCAGTCGCCCAGCCTGAACCCGGCCCGGATTCGCAGTGTCGAAGCGGCGGCATCTTCCGGCAACCCGTCCTGATCGACCACTTCGATCCGGTATCGCAGATCGCCATAGGGATCGAGGGTGACGGCATCGGCTTCAGGCGGCGGCGCGGTTTCGGCTTGCGCGGCAACCGGCAGCGCCAGAGTGACGATGAGGGCGAGCAGGGGGAGCGATGCTTGATTCATGCTGCGTGAAATACCCCTGCGTCCGCCAGCGTAATTGATCTGCATCAAGGATGGCGCGGCACAGGGCCGCTAGATCATCAGGCATGGACATCGACTGGTTCACTCTCGCCCGCGTGGCGCATGTCGCTTCGGTGGTTGGCTGGATCGGCGGGGTGTGGTTTGTCACATTCGTGGTGATGCCCGCCATCGCCCGCAGTGAAGCGCCCGCCGCGCGCCTCGCCGCCTTCCACCGGATCGAGCAGGGCTTTGCTCCGCAAGCCCAATTCTGGGTTCTGCTGGCAGGGGCCTCTGGGCTGTGGATGACGTGGGAGGCGGACCTGTGGTGGCGCTTTGCCGATCCGGCGCTGTGGTGGATGCACGCGATGGTTGCGCTGTGGCTGGTGTTTGCGCTGATGCTGTTCGTGGCCGAGCCGCTGTTGCTGCACCATCGCATGGCCCATTCGCCCGATCCGGCGGCCGATTGGCAGCGGATGGTGTGGGTGCACCGGGTGCTTTCAGTCGCTGCGCTGATCACGACGCTCGGCGCGATGGCCGGGGCGCACGGGCTGATCTAGGCGCGCTCAGGAAGGCGCAAATGCTGGTTCGGCAGGCTGTATAGCCGTGACAGCTTGGCGCGGTTCGACATTGCCCGCCTGCTCGGCCAGCCGCGCGAGATCGTGCAAAATGATGCAGGATCGCCCGCGCGTGTCGATAATGCCGTCCTCTTTCAGATCGGTAAGCTGGCGGCTGACGGTTTCGATGGTGAGACCGATGCTCTCCCCGATGTCGCGGCGCGTCATGGGCAATTCGATACAACCCGGTTCGCCATCGGGGCAGTCGAGCCTTTCTGACATGCCCAACAGGAATCCGGCCAGCCGTTCACGCGCCGTCTTGCGCCCAAGGTTCACCGCCTTGTCACGGCAGCGGAACAGCGCGGTCTGGGTGCGTTCGAGCAGGGTGCGCATCACCCTCGGGCTGGCCGCTGCACGAGTATAGAACGCGCTGGCCGGAAACAGCGTCAGCGCGCTGTCGCACAGGCCGGTCACCACATGACGATGCAGACCCTCAGGCGGGACCGAGAAGATATCGCCGCCAAAATGAAAGGCGACGATCTGGTGCCGCCCGCGTGACGCCAGCGCGCTCAGCTTGGTCGCGCCTTCGGTCAGGAACACCAGCGTGGCGGCATCGGGATCGGTTTCGACTGTCTGCCCGCGGGTGATCTGCACCTGCGTGGCCAGTTCGCCCAGCTTGCGGGCAAGCTCGCTCCCCGGCTCGATCCCGAAAGTGGCACGCAGGAACAGGTTATACGAGCCGGGATTGGCCATGGCAGCCTCGCGCAGAGATTTCGATGGTCGCCCCATGCCCGCTGAGCGCGAAAGTTGCCTTGACATATATCAATGCCCAAGCGGCATCGGCTTGCTTACATGAGTGTCAGCAGCAAGCGGAGCTTCATCACCAATGCCGATGATTACCTATGTCGAACACAATGGCACGCCGCACACAGTCGCCAGCCCCGACGGCATCAGCCTGATGGAGGCCGCCACCCTGAACAAGGTGCCGGGGATTGAAGGCGACTGCGGCGGCTTTTGCGCCTGCGGCACCTGCCATTGCTACATCGC
Source organism: Porphyrobacter sp. TH134 (assembly GCF_002855495.1). Taxonomy (GTDB): domain Bacteria; phylum Pseudomonadota; class Alphaproteobacteria; order Sphingomonadales; family Sphingomonadaceae; genus Erythrobacter. The sequence goes on along the minus strand of NZ_PKRO01000036.1, from coordinate 400 downwards.
GGCAGAGGACGCTGCGCGCCTGCCCGCCATGCACGAGCTGGAACGCGCCACACTCGATTTCGCCTATGACGTCGACAGCCGCAGCCGCTTGTCGTGCCAGATCCCGGTCACCCCCGCGCTGGACGGCATCATCGTCCACTTGCCCGCGCGCCAATATTGAACACCCGGACACCATAAACGGAGAGAGCGATGGAACAGGTCAAGGAACGCGAACCGGCGATTACCCTGCCGCACTGGCTGAAGGGCAAGGCACCCGACGACATCTATCGCAGCCCGCTCGAAATCGCCTGGACCTTCGATTACCTGTCAACGGCGGAGTAAAAGTCGGCCATTGGGCGGCGCAAAATCAGGCCACTTGATCCGCGCCTTGGCGAGCGCTGGGAGGGCGTAGCCCGAGCGG
>NZ_PKRO01000035.1 GCF_002855495.1 Porphyrobacter sp. TH134 | reverse complement strand
AAAAATGGGCCTCCGAAAACAAGGCCTACATCAAGTGGGAATGCCAGAATGACTGACTATCCCAAATCCGAATTTCCAGACCTCAGGTTGCACAATCCAAGATTGTCCGATGAGGAACAAATGTTTGCATTGCTCGAAGCCATGTCGCCGCGAATCCCAAGCTGCTGATAGTTCGTCGTTCAGATGTCCGATCAAAACGATATCCGCTGGCCCTCCTCAGGTATGTCGATGCGGCGGCGCAGCCCTTCGGGCAGGCCGGCAACGGCCTTGGCGAGGCTCTCGCGCGTGGTGAAACAGTGGTCGAGCGCGTTCATGTGCACCGCCACGATCCGCACCTTCGGATTGTAGCGGTCCGCCGCGCGGAACAGCGCCAGCGCCTGGGCCTCGTTCATCAGGATCGGATCGGGCGAGAGCGCCTTGACCATCGCCCCGCCGGTGTGGGCGATGATGATGTCGGGCTTGTACCGCGCGAGGATCGCCTCAATCCGGCCCTCGGCATCGAGGATCGTGTCGCCCGTCCAGTAGATCGTCGGCTGACCCGGCGCCTTGAGGACGATGCCGTTGACCCCGCCGAGCAGCTGACCGGCGAGCCCGGTGCCGTGCGCGCCGAATTCCTGCGTCACCGTGACGCCGCGGAAGGACGTCCCCCGATCGCCGATCGTGGCGACGTTGGTGAAGCCGTAGGCGGCCAGCTGCGCGGCGAAGCTCTGCGTGGTCTCGGCCGCATTGGCCGGATCGATCGCCGCCTGGTTCGACGGGGTGAGGATCGGGATCGCCTTCGGCAGGGCCTGGGCGGCGGCGGGGTCGAAATGGTCCGGGTGGAGGTGGCTGACGATCACCCCGTCGACATCGGCGATGATGTCGGCGACGGGCACGGGCAGTTCGAGCGTGGGATTGGGCGCGATCCCTGCAAAGCTGGGAAGCGCGCCCTTGGCTGACAGCATCGGATCGAGCAGGAAGGTCTGCCCGGCATAGTCGAGCCGCGCGGTGGCATTGCGCATGAAATGGTAGGTATTGGCCGCCGGTGCCTCGGCAGCGGTCCGGGCGGCGGGATCGGCGTCCTGCACCGCGGGCGCGCAGCCGGAGGCGGCCACGGCGACGATCAGCGACACCGCCGCCTGATGAAACCTTCGCATGGGATTATCCTTGTTGCTGAGGGGTCAGAAATCGACGCCGGCCGACACGCCGAACCATTGCGGCCGGCCGAAGAAGCGCTGATTGAACCCGCCCGGCCCGGTGAAGTCGAAGGTGTAGACGAGGTATTCCTCGTCGAAGAGGTTGTCGCCGAACACCGCGATCCGCCACCCGCTGTCGTCTTCATAGCCGATCCGCGCTCCGACCACGGCATAGGCGCCCTGGCGCGAATTGGGCGAATTGGTGATGTCGAAGAAATGCTCGCTCTGGTAGTTGAACGACACGCTGCCCGACAGCTCGCCCTTGCCGACCGGCTTGCCATAGCGGACGAAGCCGTTGGCGGTGAAGCGCGGCGCCAGCACCGCCGAACGGTTGTCGAGCGTCACGCCCTGGACCGTCACCCCGTCGACATCCGTCTCGAGATAGCTGACCCCGAATTGCGCATCGAGCCCATCGACCGGCCGCAGCCCCAGCTCGACCTCGGCGCCGTAGAAGCTGGCATCGGCATTGGTGATGAACTGCGAGAGCCCCTGGAAGGTGAGCGCCTGGAGGTTCTTGTAATCGTAGTAGAACGCCGCCGCATTGACGCGTATGGCATTGCCCGGCGCGGTCCACTTCACCCCGCCCTCGAAGGAATCGAGCGTCTCGGCGCCGAACTTCACGTTGTCCGAAACGATGAAGTCGGTCTGGTCGAGGAAGCCCGCATTGAAACCGCCCGCCTTGAAGCCGCGGCTCCAGCCGGCGTAGAGCAGGAGGTCGTCGGCAGGCTCGACATTGAGCGTGACGCGGCCGACGAAACTGTCCTCGCGCAGGCGGCTGGCCTCGGCCGCGACGACATCGGCAGGTCCTGCGCCGAGCGCCGCGGCAAAGCCGTTGACGGCGCCGGGACGGACGCTGAAGTAGTTCGCCTCGCCCAGTCCCTGGAGAACATTGTTGAGCAACGGGCCGGCGGGCGCGGCGTTGACGTAGTCGAAATCGCGCGCCTCGTCGGTGTAGCGGATGCCAGCGATGACCGAGATGGTGTCGCTCACCTGCCAGTCGATCTCGGCAAAGCCGGCCCAGCTCTCGGTTTCTTGAAGGTAGTTCACATCGAAGAGGATGGCCGGGATCAGATCCGGCGTGTTGGGGATTGGCCCGTTGAAGGCGGACAGCGCCCCGTCGAACACCGCCGGGTCGGAATCGAGCAGGTTCGCGAAGTCGCCCCGCCACTGGACCAGCAGATCATTGGCGCTGCGCACCCGGGTGTTGAGGTAGAAGCCGCCGACCTGGAAGTCGATCCCACCGGGAAGGTCGCCCGACAGCCGCAGCTCGTTGGTGAAGGCCTCGATGTTGGAGGTGAAGGTCGGCTCGATACCCGGGAATGGGCCGACATCGGTGTCTTCCTCGTGCCGCTTGTCGGTTTCCTGCCAGCCGAACACGTTGGTGAGCTTCACCCCGCCGAAATCGTGATCGAGGGTCGCGTGGATGCCGCGCGCGCTGATATCGAGGACGCCGCGGCGGTCATAGGCGCCGGCATAGGCATCGCCGTCGACATCGGCGTAGCAGAAGATGTCGCGCGGCACGTCGGTGGGGCAGAAGGGCAGGTTGTCGGCACCCGTCGCCCCGAGGGTGGCCTGGTGCTGGTATTGCGGGGCGTCCACGCGGTTGTCGGAGAAGAAGCCCTTGAGCCCGATGCGCGTGTCCGGCCCGAGGTCGAACTCGAACTGCAGCCGCATGGCGAACGCGTCGAGCTGGTTGGTGCGATCCTCGAGCAGGCGGTTGAAGACATAGCCCTCGCTGTTGCTGTAGGTAGTGCTGAGCCGCACCCGCACGCTCTCGCCCAGCGGACCGCCCACGGCGCCCTCGATGCGGAAGGTGTCGAACTCGCTGTATTCGCCCGTCACGTAGCCGTCGAAGGTGTCGGTCGGGCGGCGCGAGATGAACTGGATCAGGCCGCCGGTCGCGTTGCGCCCGTAGAGCGTCCCCTGCGGGCCGCGCAGCACCTCGACCCGCTCGGTATCGAAAAGCTGGAACGTCAGGCCGGGCAGCGCCGCCTGGTAGACGTCGTCGATGTAGATCGCGATCGGGCCCTCGTTGTTGTCGTTGAAGTCGTTGAGGCCCACCCCGCGCAGGGTGAAGGAGGGGTTGTTGCCCTCGCCCACGGGAGTCCCGACGCTGAGCCCGGGGACCTGGGCGACGATCTCGGCGCTGGTCTCGATGCCGAGACTGGCCAGCGCGTCGCCGTTGAAGGCCGTGACCGAGACGGGCACGTCCTGCAGGTCCTTTTCCTTCTTCTGGGCGGTGACGATAATGACGTTCTCGTCATCCCCCAGAAGCTGCGCCTGCGCGGGCGAGGCGATGGCGATGGCGATGGCCGCCACGCTTGCCCCGGTTGCCAAGATCCACGCCTTCATGCCGGCCTCCCCGAAATATGCCGAGGCGCGCATCATCCTATGCGGGGGCCGGCAAGGCTTTGCATTTCCGGTCAGATTGGCGGCGCCGCGGGTGCGGTGTGGCGATCCGCGCGGATAAGCGGCAAATCGGCTACAGCATCCACGGCGCGGCGCGCGGGGGAATGTCAGGCGGGACAGCCGCCGTAGACCGATTTCACCTCGAGGAACTCCTCGAGCCCGTGGCGGCCCCATTCCCGCCCGTTGCCCGACATCTTGTAACCGCCGAACGGCGCCATGCTGTCGAGCCCTGCGCCGTTGATGTGCACCATCCCCGTGCGCAGCCGCGCCGCGACCGCCACCGCGCGGGCATGGTCCCCCGACCAGACCGCCCCCGACAGGCCGTAGGGGCTGTCGTTGGCGATCCGCACCGCATCGTACTCGTCGCGGTAGCGGTGGATCGTCACCACCGGGCCGAAAATCTCCTCGCGGGCGATGGTCATGTCCGGGGTCACATCGGCGAAGACGGTCGGCGCGACATAGTAGCCGCGGGTGAGACCGGCCGGACGCTCCGGTCCGCCGGTCACCAGCCGCGCGCCCTCGGCCAAAGCGCCGCGGATCATGTCGCGCACCCGGGCAAACTGCGCCGCATTGGCGAGCGGGCCGATCCCGCCCTCCCGGCCCGGCGCCATCCGCTCGGCGGCGACGCGGGCCAGTTCGGCCGCCTCCTCGTGCCGGTCGTCAGGCACGAGCAGCCGCGCGGTCGCGTTGCAGGACTGGCCGCTGTTCAGCATCACCCCTGCGACCACCGCAGGCACCGCCCGCGCGAAATCGGCATCCTCGAGCAGGATCGCGGCCGATTTCCCGCCCAGTTCGAGCGCGACGCGCTTGACCGTGGCGGCGGCGGCCTCGCTGATCGCGATCCCCGCGCGGGTCGAGCCGGTGAAGGAGACCATGTCGATGTCCGGATGCGCGCAGAGCGCGGCTCCGACCCCGGGGCCGTCCCCTTGGACGAGGTTGAACACGCCCGGCGGCACCCCGGCCTCGTCGAGGATCTCGGCGAGGAGGGCGGCATCGAGCGGCGCCACCTCGCTCGGCTTCAGCACCATCGTGCACCCCGCCGCCAGCGCGGGGGCGACCTTGGTGGCGATCTGGTTCATCGGCCAGTTCCACGGCGTGATCAGCGCGCACACGCCGATCGGCTCCTTGCGCAGCAGCGTGCGACCGAGCGCCTCCTCGAAGCGGAAGTCGTCGAGCACCCTGAGGATCGCGCGGAAGTGCTGCGGCCCGCTGCCCGCCTGCGCCCCGCAGGCGAGCGCGGCAGGCGCGCCCATCTCCGCGGCGATCGCCTCGCCGATCGCGGCGCTGCGTTCCTCCAGCAGCGCGAGGACCCGCGCGATCATCGCGCGCCGCTCTTCGAGCGGCGTTGCCGCGAAGCCCGGGAAGGCGGACCGCGCCGCCGCCACGGCGCGCTCGACGTCCGCGGCATTGCCGAGCGCGACCTCGCCGACCGTCTCCTCGGTCGCGGGATCGGTGATCGGCGCGCGCGCGTCCGAAAGCGGCGCGACCCATGCGCCGCCGATGAAATGCCGCGTCGCGTCGGGAAGCGGCACCGCTATTCCTCCAGCTGCGACTTGTAGAACTGCGCGCCCTGCCCGCCCGCGGCGCGCTTGCCGCGGTGCTCCCAGTCGCCGCCCATCGCGGTGGAGATCACCTCCTCGCTCTCGGTCGGCTGGGCGCCCACGTCGTCGCGGATCGGGGTGCTGCCGGCGACGATCCGGTTCGAGAGGCGGCCGAGCCCCTCGACCTCGACCTCGACCAGATCGCCGGGCTGGACCGGGCGGCTGTTGGCCGGCGTGCCCGACAAGAGGATGTCGCCCGGCACCAGCGTGATCGTGCGCGCGATGTCGGCGACGAGGTAGTGCATGTCCCATTCCATGTTGTCGGTGGTGTCGTCCTGCACGGTCTTGCCGTTGACATAAGTGCGGATGCGCTTGCCGCGGAAGTCCCAGCCGGTGACGAGCCCGGGGCCAACGGGGCACAGCGTGTCCGAGCCCTTGACCCGCAGCATCGAGCCCGCATCGGTGTCGCGGAAATCGTGCAGGCCGTAATCGTTGGAGACTGCATAGCCGGCAATGTAGTCGCCCGCTTCGGCGGGGCTGATGTTGCGGCAGTGCCTGCCGATGACGATCGCGATCTCGCCCTCGTAGTTGAGGTACTTGCAGCGTTCGGGCCGCACGATGTCGCCCCCGTGGCTGTTGAGCGCGGTGATCGGCTTGTGGAAATAGGTGGGCGCGGGCGGGAGCTTGGTGATGAACTCCTCGACCCGGCTGTGATAGTTGAGGTGGACGCAGACGATCTTGGTCGGTTCGACCGGGGGCAGGTGCACCGCCTCCTCGATCCCGATCGAGCGGCCGTCGCGGGTCACGAGCAGATCGCCCTCGCGCCGGGTCAGGATCGGGTATCCGCCCAGCAGGATCTTGCGGTATTCGGTCGTCATCATGCATCCTTTCGCCCGCGCTGCGCGGCGGTTCTTTCGTCGTTTCACGACTAGTCGAGGCGGCGCGCGGCAGCTTAGCAGATTGGGACATTCTTCCCGCGCGGCCTATCGCGGCTGCGCCTCGGCTTCCTATAGACAGCGCCATCGCGGGCAGCATCGCGGCCGCCCGCACCCCTGCCGAGACTGCCGGAGCATCGCCATGAAGGGCTTCTACTATCCCCGCACCAGAAGCGGGACGTCCGCCATCCTGCCGCCGGTGCCGTGGCATTACTCGGGCGAGCTGGTGACGATGGAATACCGCACCGATGTCGATGCGGTCGCCGCCCTCCTGCCCGATGGCTTCGAACTCGCCGACGAGGACCCCGGCGCGGTCGCCGCGATCTGGGCCGACTGGCAGAGCTGTTCGGACAGCTTCGCCGAGGTGCTCGATCCGGTGCGCTGCCAGTACAAGGAGATGTTCCTCGTCATCCGCTGCAAGTTTGCCGGCAAGCACTATTCGCGCTGCGCCTTCATCTGGGTGGACAAGGACTTCGCGGTCCTGCGCGGCCAGCACCAGGGCTATCCCAAGAAGCTCGGCTCGATCCACCAGACCCGCCCGGTGAACATCGGCAAGGCCGGCCCGCGCCTCGCGCCCGGCGGCACCTTCGGGGTGACGCTGGCGGCCTATGACAGGCGGCTGGCCGAAGGGGTCTTCACCATCACCGGGACCGCCGACAAGCCCGGCTTCGTCAACGGGCTGCCGATGGCGCACAGCCGCTGGTATCCCGCGATCGAGACCGACGGGACGGACAGCCTCTCGGAAGTCGTGACGATGAGCGGGTTCGACGGCGAGATGGGCCGCTGCTTCACGGGCGATTTCGATCTCGCCTACTTCGATTCCCCGGTCGAGGAGCTGACCAGCCTGCCCGTGCGCGAGAAGATCGCGGGCTACTGGCACGAGGTGGGCGTCTCGTGGAAGGCGGGCACGACGCTGGCGCGCACCAGCCTGCCGCCGGTCTGACGCCCCTGCCGGGAGCGCCGCCGGGTTAAGCTAGTACTGGCTTTCGGGAAGCTCGATCCGCGCGCCCTCGAGCGCGTGTCCGGTGGTCAGCTGGCAGGCGAGGCGCGAGGTCGCGCGGCGGTGCGCGGCAAGCTCGAGCATGCATTCCTCCATCTCGCTCATCGGCGCAAGGGCCGCGAAGAGCGCGGGCTCGAGATAGACCTGGCAGGTCGCGCAGGCACAGCCGCCGCCGCATTCCGCGGCGATGCTGTCGAAGCCGCCAAGCCGCGCGACCTCCATCAGGGTCAGCCCGGCCTCGACTTCGAGGGGGGTCTCGTGCCCCTGATGATCGACGAACAGCAGTCTGGTCATGGCACAGGTTCTCCATTCTTGCGGAGGGCGAGAAGTTCCTTGAGCGAATGCGCGCGGCATTCGGCGAGAGTTGCGGCGGCGTCCTGCTTCAGTAGTTGCCGGGCGGCCATGAAGCTTGCCGGATCGCTCACCGCATCCACCGCGACGAGGCGCTCCCGGGCGAAGTAGAGGAGGGCGAACCTGCCGCTTTCGGGATCGCCGTGGGACAGCTGGGCATCGTGGCCGTTGAACAGTCCGGCCGCCTGCAGCTTGGCATCGTACTGGTCGGACCAGAACCACGGCGGATCGTAGGCCGGCGGGTCCAGTCCGAGCAGATGACGCGCCGCGCGTTCGGCCTGGTCGAGCGCGTTGTGGACGCTTTCGACCCGGTGCTGCCCGGCATAGGGCCCGACCGGGTGGCGCGTGCAATCGCCGAGCGCGTAGATCAGCGGGTCCTGCGTGCGCGCGTCCGCATCGACGAGAATGCCCCCGTCGCAGGCGAGGCCGGCCTCGGATGCGAGGCCGTCGTTGGCGTCGACACCGATGCCGACCAGCACCGTGTCGCCCGGAATGACGCGCCCGTCGGCGAGGACGGCACCGGTCACCTGCCCGCCGGTGCCCGAGAGCTCGGCGATCTCAGCATCGCAGATCACATCCACCCCGTGGCGGCGGTGCAGGGCCTCGAACCAGGCGCTCATCCGCGGCGAGGTGACCCGCGCCAGCACCCGCTCGGCGCGCTCGAGGACGGTCACGGGGATGCCCTTGGCGCGCGCCGTCGCCGCGACCTCGAGCCCGATATAGCCGCCCCCCACCACGATCAGCGCGCGGCAGGCATCGAGCCTGTCGCGCAGCCGCAAGGTGTCGTCGATCCCCCGCAGCGCAAGCACCCCGCCGAGCGTCCCGCCGGGCGCGGGCAGCGCGCGCGGGCGCGAGCCCGTGGCGATCGCCAGCCGGTCGTAGGCGAGCCTCTCCCCCGAAGCGAGCACGACCTGCCGCGCGGCGCGATCGATCCCGGTGGCGACCGCTCCGGGACGGAACTCCACGCCGCTGTCGGCATAGGCCTGCGCGGGCTTCAGCAACAGGCGCCGCTGGTCCATCTCGCCCTTCAGGAAGGCTTTCGAGAGGGGCGGCCGCTGGTAGGGCGCATGGGGCTCTTCGCCGAGCAGCACGATCTCGCCGCCGAAGCCGTGGCGGCGCAGCGCGAAGCAGAACTGCGAGCCGGCCTGTCCGGCACCGATCACGACGACGCGCGCGGGGTTGGTTTCCTCGTCCATCCCCGCCGCATATCGGCGCGGCGCGCGGCGCGCCTGATAATTCCGGACAGATTGAGGGGCGCACCCTCAGGGCGTGCGGGCGCGCTGCGCCTTGCGCCACGCGGCCGGCGTGACGCCGCCGGACCAGCGCGCGAAGGCCCGGGTGAAGCTGGCGGATTCGGAATAGCCGAGGATCTCGGCGACCTGCGCGATCGAGAGCTTGGAGCTGCGCAGATATTCCGTCGCCATGCCGAACTGGCGCTGGTCGATGATGGCGCGCAGCCCGCTGCCCTCGGCACGCAGGCGGCGGAACAGCGTGGGTGTGGAGACGCCGAGCTGGCGCGCGAGACTGGCGGCGGACCGCGGGCGCATCGTCCGGGATTCGAACAGGGCTGCCTTCACCCGGCTCTCGAAGCTTTCGTCTGCATGCTGGGCGAAATGGCGTTCCTCGAGGAAGCGGCTGAGGATGTCGGCAAGGCCCGGATGCAGCACGCTGCCCCGGATCGCGCCCGAAGCGGCGGCGATCGTCACTGCATGGTGCGACTGCTCGAAGAACACCGGCGCATTGAGCAGGTGCTTGTAATCGGAATAGGGGCGGAGCGCCGAATGCCGGAAGTTGATGCCGCGGAATTCGACCTGGTCGCCGCCATACATCCGGATCAGCCGCGAGGTCAGGGCAAGGCTGAATTCGACATCCTGACGGGTCTCCTGCCCGCCCATGGAATCGATGTCGTAGACAAAGGAAATCTCGTCCCGGTCATGTTCGAAGCGGACCCTGGTGACGTCCTGGAGCAGATCGAGAAAGTGCACGAGGTTGCGCATCGCATCGGCAAGGGTCGCCGAGGAGAGGAACAGGAAGCCGATCGCGCCGAGCGTCTCCGGCCCCGCCGCGCGCGCCAGCCGGATGCCGAGAAGCGGGTCCCCGGCCCGCTCTGCGGCAAGATTGAGCAGCTTCAGGTAGTTTTCGAGCGGGACCCGCCCCTCGGGATCGTCGACCAGCGCGCGGGCGATGCCGCAATCGGCGATAAGCTGGCCGGGATCGCAGTTCTGCTCGGCCAGCGGCAGCATCATGCTGCGCAGCACCGAGGAACCGATTTTGGGTAGCGATCGCATCCTGCTCACCGTGCCAGCCTCGGCCGGCATTCGTCACCGGCGCGCCGATGGCTGTCAAGCCGGGACCGCGAACTTCGCGGCGCACGCGCCGATCGCCGCCTCGAGGATGTCGAGCCCTTCGCCGATCACCGCCTCCGGGGCCGTCAGCGCCGGCAGGAAGCGGATCACGTTGCCGCGCATCCCGCAGGGCAGGAGGATAAGCCCGGCCTCCCCGGCCTTGGCGACGATCGCGCGGGTGAGGTCGGGGTCGGGCCGGGCCGGATCGCCGCCCACCACCAGTTCCACCGCGATCATCGCTCCGAGCCCGCGGATATCGCCGAGCGCCGAAAAGCCGTCCGCGCGCATCCGTTCGAGCCGGGCGCGGATCAGCGACCCGATCCGCTCGGCGCGGGTGCACAGGTCCTCCTCGGCGATGATCTTCAGCACCTCGAGCGCCGCCGCGCAGCCCAGTGGCGAGCCGCCATAGGTGCCGCCGAGCCCGCCGGGGCCGGGAGCGTCCATGATCGCCGCCTTGCCGATGACGCCCGCGATCGGAAAGCCGCCAGCCATCGCCTTGGCGACCGTCATGAGATCGGGCTCGACGCCGCTGTGCTCGATCGCGAACATCCGGCCGGTCCGCGCAAAGCCGGTCTGAATCTCGTCGGCGATGAGGAGAATGCCCTTCTCGTCGCACAGGCGCCGCAGCGCGCGCAGGTAGGCGGGCGGCAGGACATAGAATCCGCCCTCGCCCAGCACCGGCTCGACGATGATCGCCGCCACGTCGTCGGCGGCGATGTCGGCGACGAAGAGATCCTCGATCGAGCGCATAGCCGCGTCTTCTGAGACCGCGAGGTATGCGTTGGGGAAGGTCGCATGGAAGACGCCGCCAGGCATCGGCCCGAACTTCGCCTTGTAGGGCGCGACCTTGCCGGTCATCGCCATCGTCAGCATGGTGCGCCCGTGATAGCCGCCGCGCAGGGCGATGACCCCGTGGCGACCGGTGTGGGCGCGGGCGATCTTGACCGCGTTCTCGACCGCCTCGGCCCCGGTGGTCACGAACAGGCTCTTCTTGGGGGAGGAGCCCGGGGCGATCGCATTCAGCTTTTCGGCCAGCTCGACATAGACCGGGTAGGGCGTCACCTGGAACGAGGCGTGGCTGAACTGGTCGAGCTGCCGCTTGACCGCCGCGACGATCCGCGCGTTGGTGTGACCGGTGTTGCACACCGCGATGCCGGTCGCGAAGTCGATCAGGCGATTGCCCTCGACATCGGTCAGCTCGGCGTTGTCGCCGGCGGTCACGAACCGCTGATGCACCGATCCCACGCCCAGCGCCACGGCGGCCTCGCGCCGCTTCCACCAACCGGCATTGCCCTCGGTCGTCATCGCTCCATTCCTCCCAGCAAGCAGTATTTCATCTCGAGATATTCCTCGATCCCGTGGTGCGAGCCTTCGCGGCCCAGCCCCGATTCCTTGATGCCCCCGAAGGGCGCGATCTCGGTGGAGATGATGCCCTCGTTGAAGCCGATCATGCCGCATTCCAGCCGGTCCATCAGCCGCCAGGTCCGGGCCGGGTCGCGGGTGTAGACATAGGCGGCCAGGCCGTAGGGCGTGTCGTTGGCGATGGCGACGGCCTCGGCCTCGTCGGCGAAGCGGATGATCGCGGCGACCGGGCCGAAGATCTCCTCGCGGGCGATGCGCATGTGCGGGGTGACGCCGGTAAGCACCACCGGCGGGTGGAAGCTGCCGTCGTCCGCCTGCCATTCGCGCCCGGCGGCAAGCGTGGCGCCGGCCGCGAGCGCATCGGCGACCAGCGCGTGGACATTCTCGACCGCGCGCCGATCGATCAGCGGGCCGATCTGGGTGCCGGGCGCGAGCCCGTGGCCCATCGTCATGGCATTGACGGCGGCCGCGAGCCTGTCGACGAAGGCGCGCTCGGCGGCATGGTGCACGAGGAAGCGGTTCGCGCACACGCAGGTCTGACCGGCGTTGCGATACTTCGAGGCAAGCGCGCCCGCCACCGCCGCGTCGATGTCGGCATCCTCGAAGACGATGAACGGCGCGCTGCCGCCGAGCTCGAGGCTGAGCCGCGTCACGGTGGCGGCGGCCTGCTGCATCAGCACCTTGCCGACCGCCGTCGATCCGGTGAAGGACAGCTTGCGGATCACGGGGCTTGCGCACAGCACCGACCCGACCGCCGCCGCCGCGCTGCTCGGCAGCACGCGGAAGACCGCTTCGGGAACCCCCGCCCGGTGCGCAAGCCGCTCGAGCGCGAGGGCGCTCAGCGGGGTCGCCTCGGCGGGCTTGACCAGCATGGCGCACCCTGCGCCAAGCGCAGGACCCGCCTTGCGGGTGATCATCGCGAGGGGGAAGTTCCAAGGGGTGATCGCGGCGGTGACGCCGACCGGCTGCTTGTGGACCAGCACCCGCTTGCCCGGCCAGGGACTGGGCAGGATCTCGCCGTTCACCCGCTTTGCCTGCTCGGCGAACCATTCGATGAAGCTGGCCGCATAGCCGACCTCGCCGCGGGATTCGGCCAGCGGCTTGCCGCTTTCGAGGGTCGCCAGCTGCGCGAGCGCTTCGGCATGGGCGAGGATCAGGTCGTGCCAGTCCCGCAGGATCGCTGCGCGGGCCTTGGCGGGCCGCTCGGCCCATTCCGGCTGCGCGGCCTCGGCCGCGGCGATGGCGGCCTCGACCTCCCGAGGCCCGTGATCGGCAACGGCCGCGACCAGCTCCCCGTTCGCGGGATCGCGAACCGCGAGCCCGCCCGTGCCCATGAGGTAGGGGGACAGGAGGTCCTTCCAGCAGGTCATGCCACCTGCCTCGCTTCCCAGATCCTCCGGCGCTGCACCATCGGCACGATGATCGCCGCCGCACCTGCCCCCAGCAATGCGGCGGACAGCACCTCGACCGCGGCATAGCCGCTGCCCTCGACCAGCAACTGCCCGGCCAGCAGCGGCCCGAAGCCCAGTCCCAGCATCTGCATCGCCACTGCCGCTGCGATCATGCGGCCCGTGACGTCCATCTTCCCGGCGGCCGCAAGCAGGAAGGGCAGGGTCATGTTCCAGAGGAAGTTGAAGACCGACACCGCCAGCGCGAAGACGAGGAAACCGGGCTTCGGCACAAGCACGAGCAGCGCAAGCGCGCCGCCGAGGATGCCGCCGACCACGACATAGCGCGGGCGCAGGCTGTCGGCGAGGAAGACCGCGGCGAAGGCTCCGAAGATGGCGACGAACTGCGACACCAGCAGCGCGTTGGCGACCTCCTGTTCGCTGCCCCCGAGATCGAGACCGATCAGGAACAGGTTCGCCCAGGCAAGCCCGATCCCCGTATTGTAGAGCAGCACCGCGCACAGCGCGAGCCCGAGCATCGGCCGGCCGAGCTGCACCGCCCCCTCGCCGGGCTGCTCGGCTGTGTCGAGCATCGCGGGGCAAAAGGGAACCAGCAGCAGCGCAAGCGCCGTCAGCGCCGCCCAGACGATAAAGATGCCCTCGAGGCCCACCGTCGCGAAAGCCGCGGGCATCGCCCATAGGCCCATCGCGCCGTAGGTCAGCAGCAGCGCCAGATACCAGGCGAGATTGCGCTGGATGTGCACGGTCAGGCCGACGAGGCTGAAGCTCAGGGCGATGATCACCCCCTCCCCCAGCCCGGTGACGAACCGGACAGCCGACAGCACGAGAAAATCGCGCCCGACGACGGCCGAGGCGAGATTGCCGAGCACCGCGAGGATCAGCGCCGCCGCGATCGTCGTCGGCACCGGCAGCCGGGTCACGGTCGCGGCCACGGCGAGGGTTGCGAGGGCGACGCCTGCCATCTCCCAGAAGGCGAGTTTGTTGGCGGCCGCCTCGCTGAAGCCGAATTCGCTCACGAAGCCTTGCACGAGACCCGGCTGAACGATGAACGACAGCACCCCCACGGTGCCCAGCACAATCGCGGTCAGGATGAAGCTAAGTGTGTCGCGGTCGAACGGCACAGGATGGGCTGACATCGTGGGCATCGGGGTTCCTGTAGGATCGCAGAAAGGCGCTCTATCGCATCGCGCAAAGCGGCAGCTTGGCACCTTCGGACATTCGCGTGAGATGGAAAGATGCGGATCGCCCCGCCCTTCGCGATCCTTTTCGTCAAATAAATGATCGGAACGATCAATATGGCGATTTTGTTCTGCATAGCTTCGGCAGCAGGGGAGAAACACGATGTCTCAGCTTTATGTAACGCCCTCAGCAATTTCCGACTTGCGCCGGGTGCAGACCGCGCAATGGCATTACGCAGGTGAGACGAACGAACCGCAACCCGGCCTGTGCGATCTGCGCACTTTCGTGCAGCTCCTCGAGGAACGCGGCAAGAGCGCCGGGATGCCCGATTTCGGATGGCGCACCGGCCTTGCATCGAGCTACGGCAACCGTGGCGACGTCGGGCGGGCCGTGCTCGGCGCCCGGACCCTCGGGACGGCGCTGCACCGGCTGGTGCAGTACTTCCCGCTCATCCAGGACGCCACCGCGCTGGCCCTCAAGGTCGAGGATTCCTCCGCGATCCTGAGCTACCGCATCCTCGATCCGGACATCTGGCCCCGCCATCAGGATGCGATGTATTCGCTCGGCATCTATGCGGCGATGATCCGTCTCGTCGCTCCGTCCGACTGGCTGCATGTCGAACTCAGCATCGAGGCCGAGGCGAGCGAGGTGAAGGCCGATCTCTCGCATCTGGTCGGCACGCAGGTGATCTACGGCTGCGGGCTTAATGCGCTGCGCTTTCCGGCCGCGTGGCTGGACAAGGAACTGGCGATCATGAAGTCCGCCGATCCGCTGCTGCTGCGCTCGCTCTCCCGCCAGCTGGTCGGCAAGCGCCGTGCGACCGCGGTCGGCGATAGGACGCGCGAGATCATCTACCGGGACATGGCGAGCGGTCAGGTCGGGCAGGAGCAGATCGCAAGGGAGCTCGGGGTCACCAGCCGCACGCTGCGGCGCAAGCTTTGTGCCGAGGGCCATTCCTTCCAGGAGCTGCTCGACGATTGCCGGATGCGCTGCGCCGCGCGCGAACTGACTGCAAGGCGCCACCTGTCGCTGTCCGAACTGGCCCTGAGGCTGGGCTACGCCGAGCACAGCACCTTCTCGCGCGCCTTCCACCGCTGGGCCGGCACCGCGCCGCAGGTCTATCGCCGCGAGCACCTCATCCATTGATCTGGCCGGGTCTGCCAAGCCGGCCCTCCCCGCGACAGACTATCCGCCAGCCCGGAAGGAAGAAAAAGGCAGCGAATGGCACATCTGTTGATCATGGAGGGCAACACGATCGCCCGCCAGAATGAGGCCGCCGCGCTCGGCGTGCGCTCCGCGAGCGGGGTCTACCGCGAGGCGGTGCTGGCGGATTTTCCCGATCTGCACGTCGATGTGGTCCACGCCGCCGATCCCGGCCAGACACCCCCGGACGGCAGGGCGCTTGCCGATTACGACGCCCTGATCGTCGGGGGGTCGGGGCTTCATGCCTACGACACCGACTTCGCCGTCACCAACCAGATCGCAATGCTGCGCGCCTTCGCCGAGACGGGCAAGCCGATCCTCGGCAGCTGCTGGGGATTGCAGATCGCCGCGATCGCGGGCGGGGGCGAGGTGAGGCTCAGCCCCAACGGGCGCGAGGTCATCGTCGCGCGCAAGATCCGCAAGCTGGGGGCGGGGCTCGCCCATCCCTTCCTCGCGGGCCGCGGCGACACCTTCGATGCGCCCTGCATCCACTACGACGAGGTCACCGCCCTGCCGCCCGGATCGCAGGTGCTGTGCGGCAATGCCCACAGCGCCATCCAGGGGGCGATCGTCCCGCTCGGCAAGAGCGAGGTCTGGGCGGTCCAGTACCACCCGGAATTCGATCTCGATCACCTGCGCATGCTGGTGCGGCTCTATGCGGCCGCGATGCTCGAACAGGGCTTCTTCGCCGACGAGGACGAGCGCGCGCACTACGAGGCGAGGCTCGCCCTGCTCCATGCAGACCCGGGCAACCGCGCCGCCGCCTGGCAGCTGGGGATCGACGCAGACCTGCTCGATGCGCGCCGCCGCCGTTCGGAGATCATCGCCTGGATCGAGCGCTGCGTCCTGCCCGCGGCCCGCGCCTGAGGCGCGGGCGCGGGGCCGGTCAGGCCGCCGTCCAACCCGCCTCCGGCCGGTCGAACCAGACGTGGACCTGACTGGTGCCGATCGAGTTCTCGTAATCGCTGAACCGCCGCCCCCGGGCGACACAGTCGCGCCCGCCCAGCGCCGCGACCATCATCAGGTAGTGGCCGAAACGCCCCTCGGGCTTGAAGCGGTAGTAATCGGGCATGGTGTCGATCACCGCGGCATGGTTGCCCGCCTCGAACCACGCGAGCCGCGCGTAATCCGCCTCGCGCGCCTCGGGCGAAAAGATGTGGCTGGGATCGGACGCCTCGTGCCGCGCCAGTTCGCGCAGCGGATAGAAGGTGTGGCTCATCGACCCGCTGGCGAGCAGCACCACGCGCCGGTCCGAGGCGCGGATCGCCTCGCCGATGCCATAGCCGACCTCGAGGAAATCCTCGGCCTCGGCGGTCTGGCACATGCCGATCGAAATCCATTCCTCGCCCTTGTCGAGATAATGCGCGACGTTGACGGTCGGATAGTGGATCGGGAGATAGGGGTCCTCGATCGCGGTGCACTTGGTGCCGCGGGCGGTCACCGCCGCGGCGATGGCCTCGGCAAGCGCAGGCGAGCCCTTGAGGTCGTAGGGCACCTGGCGCATCCCGCGCGGCAGTTCTTCCGAGGTGTATTTCCCGGTGCGCCGGGCGTGGGAGGTCACCACGAACTCGACCGTTGTCGCCCAGTGGGTGTCGAAGACGATGAAGGTGTCAGGCTTCAGCGCGTCGAGCACCTCGTCGCGCAGCCGGTGGAACCCGTCGACGAGGGAGATTTCCTTGCCCTCGTTGAGCTCGAACCGCACCGCCTGCGGCAGCATGATGGTGGGCACATGCGATACCAGCCCAGCCCCGATGATCTCGCCCATGGCAATAGGTCCCGTGTTGTCTCAGACCCGGCCATCTGTGCCCGATGCGGGCGGCTTTCTTAAGTGCACCGATCCAGTCTGTCCGCATCTGCTAAGACGGCCAACCGGTTGCGACCTATTCCCCGACAAAACGGCTCCCCCGTCCGGGCGGGGACGCAGCGCGCAGAGGATGCCGATGGCTCAGGACTGGACATACCCCTTCTCCCGTTCGACCGACCCGCATGTCGATCTCGCCAGCCAGGATGCCTTCAACGACGGCGCGCCCTATGCCACCTTCGAGCGGATGCGGCGCGAGGACCCCGTCGCGTGGTGCCCGGAAAGCGGCGGGCGCGGCTTCTGGTCGATCACCCGCCATGCCGACATTGCCGATCTCAACCGCAACCCGCAGCTGCTGAGCTCGGCGCGCGGGATCCGGATGGAGGACCAGTCCGAGGAGGAATACGAAGCGCGCAAGACCTTCCAGGAGACCGATCCGCCGCGCCACACCCATTTTCGGATGCTGGTCAACAAGGCCTTCTCGCGCCAGGAGGTCGCCAAGTTCGAACCGCAAATCCGCGCGATTACCCGCAGCCTCGTCGATGCGGCGGTGGAGCAGGGCGAGGTCGACGCGGTCGAGGCGATCGCCCGGCAACTGCCGATGCGGATGCTCGGCCAGATCATCGGCGTGCCCGACGCGGATTCGGACTGGCTGGTGGAAAAGGGCGACGCGCTCATTTCCAATTCCGATCCCGACTACACCGACTTCGTGATCGACCAGGTCGATACCGAGGCATACCGGCTCCTCCCGTTCCGCTCGCCCGCGGCGGTCGAGCTGTTCGACTATGCCAACGATCTCATCGCCCGGATGGACCGGGGCGAGGACGTGGGGGTGCTCAACCTCGTGCGCCAGCCCGACAAGAACGGCGTCAGGATCAGCGACGACGAGTTCCGCAACTTCTTCTGCCTGCTGGTGGCCGCCGGGAACGATACCACGCGCTACAGCATCGCGGCATCGATCCACGCGCTCGCCAACCTGCCGCACCTCCTCGAAGCGGTCCGCGCGATGGACGAGGACGCGGTGCGCACGGCTGCGGACGAGATGATCCGCTGGGCCTCCCCCACCACCCATTTCCGGCGCACCGCGACCGAGGATTTAACCTATCACGGCAAGCGGATCGCCGCCGGGGACAAGGTGATCCTGTGGTTCGCCTCGGCCAACCGCGATGCCGAAGCCTTCGGCAACCCCTACGAGATCGACCTCGCCCGCTCGCCCAACCGCTTCGTGTCCTTCGGGCAGGGCGGCCCCCACGTGTGCCTGGGGATGTGGCTCGCCAAGCTCGAGGTGCGGATCGTGCTCGAGGAACTGGCGCGCCATGTCGGCAGCATCGCGCAGGTGGCGGACCACAGCTATCTGCGCTCGAACTTCATCCTCGGGATCAAGCGGCTGCCGGTTCGGATGACGGGGCGATGAACTATGTTGCGGGGGATGTGGCGATGCAAAACGCGCTTCGTGACGGGGAACGGGTGCGGGTGCTGTTCGCCGATCAGTTGAACCTGGCCCGCGGGAAATACCTGCCGGTGCGCATGGGACGGCAGGGGCACGCGCGCTTCTGCGTCGGCACCTATGCCCTCACCTACGCCCGCCAGCTGGTCGATGCCCCCGGGGCGGGGGTCGGCACCGGGCTGCCCGACATGACGGCGCGCTTCGACGAAAGCTCGCTGCGGCTCGGGTGGGAGACGAACACGCGCATCGCCATCGGCGACCTCCATCTCGACGACGGGCCCTTCGGCCTGTGCGGCCGCTCCGCACTGAAGCGCGCGCTGGCAGGCTGGCAGGCCCATGGGCTCAATCCGATGATCGGCCTGGAGGGGGAAGCCTATATCTTCCAGCGCGATACCGAAGGCCGCTGGGTGCCCTACGACACCCCCGGCGCCTACGTCTACGGCACCGGGCCCTTCACCGATCCCGCCGGGCTCGTCGACGAGATCTGGGCAATGGCCGAGAAGGTCGGGATCGAGATCGAATCCCTCAATTCCGAATTCGACTTCCCGCAGTTCGAGCTGACCCTCGGCTACACCGACGCGCTCAAGGCCTGCGACGATTTCTTTCTGTTCCGCACCATGGCGCGCGAGCTTCTGTATCGCCGCGGCTATCTTCTCAACTTCATGCCCAAGCCGATCGCCGGAAAGGCGGGCACGGGTCTCCACATCAACATCAGCATGCAGACGGCCGACGGCACCAACGCCTTCGCCGGAGGCACTGCCCGAGGCGCGCTCTCGCCGCTGGTGAACGGGTGCATCGCCGGGCTGGTCAAGCACCACCGGGCGCTCGGCGCGATCATGGCGCCGACGGTCAATTCCTATGCGCGCCTCCAGCCCTCCAGTCTCAGCGGGTGCTGGGCCAACTGGGGTCACGACCATCGCGGCGTTGCTGTCCGGGTCTCGGCCGAAACCGGCCCCGCGGCCCGGATCGAGCACCGCCTCGCCGACTGTGCCGCCTCCCCCTACGTCGCCGTCGCCGCAGCGCTGCAGGCCGCGCTGATCGGGGTCGAGGAGGGTTATGCCCTGCCGCCGGAGGAGAGCGGCGACGGGATCGAGCGGATCGACGCGACCGAGCGGGTGGCCGACACCCTGGCGGAATCGCTTGATGCGCTCGCAGCCGACCCCAAGCTGCGCGCGGCGCTCGGCCCGCTGCTGGTCGACAACTTCATCGCCATCAAGCGTGCCGAGATCGAGGAACTGGCCGGCGCGAGCGAGGCGCAGATCTTCGACTACTACGCGCCCTTCATCTGACCGCGGGCAAGGGATTATCGCCATGACCAAGCGTTTCGATGTGGGCGGCGTCGCCGTTTCGGGGGATCACTTCATCGGCGGTGAGCGGATCTCCTCGCCCGGGACCTTCGAGACCCGCTCCCCGCTCGACTGGTCGAACCTGCTGCTCGGCGAGGTCGCCCGCGGCGATGCGGCGACGGCGGACCACGCCGTGCGCGCGGCCGCCGACGCCTTCCCCGCCTGGGCCGCGCTGAGCCCGCAGGAGCGCGGCCGCCACCTCCACCGCCTCGCCGACCTGATCGAGGCGCACAAGGACGCGATCGCGACGGTTGAATGCCTCGACATGGGGCTGCTTGAGGACAGCCTGCGCCTGCGCCTCGTGCCGCGCGGCGCGCTCAACTTCCGCAACTATGCCGACCTTGCGATCGAGCACGAGGAGCGGGTGTGGTCCTCCAAGGGCACCGCCAACCGCGTCATCCGCATGCCGGCCGGCCCGGCTGTGATCATCACGCCGTGGAACGCGCCCTTCATGCTCTCGACCTGGAAATGCGCCCCGGCGCTCGCGGCAGGCAACACGGTGATCCTGAAGCCCGCCGAATGGTCCCCGCTGTCGGCTTCGGTGCTTGCCGACCTGATCGCCGAAGCGGGGATCCCGCCCGGCGTGTTCAACATCGTCCAGGGGCTTGGCCGCGAGGTCGGCGATGCGCTGGTGCGCCATCCGGGGGTGCGGCGGATTTCCTTCACCGGCTCGGTGCCGACCGCGCGGGTCATCGGCCGGGCGGCGGCGGACAACATCGTGCCCTTCACCGCCGAACTCGGCGGCAAGTCCTGTCTGCTGGTCTTCGCCGACGCCGATATCGAGGCCGCCGCGAAAAAGGCCGCCGGGCAATATGACGACAGCGGGCAGGTGTGCATGGCCGGCTCGCGCCTGATCGTCGAGGAGAGCGTGCGCGAGGAATTCCTCGCCCACTTCCACCGCTTCACCGATGCGCACGTGATGGGCGACAGCCGCGATCCGGACACCACCATGGCGCCGATGATCCACCCCGATCACGTCGCGCGGGTCGAAGGCTTCATCGCCCGCGCCCGTGCCGCCGGGGACCGGATCGTGCGCGGCGGCAACCGCCCGCACGCCGACGGGTTGTGGATCGAGCCGACCCTGATCGAGCCGGCCAGCAACGATTCCGAAGTCGTGCAGAGCGAGATCTTCGGACCCGTGCTCACTTTCCAGACCTTCGCCGACGAGGCCGAGGGCATCGCGCTGGCCAATTCGACCGCCTATGGCCTCTCGGGCATCGTCTACACCGGCAGCGCCGCGCGGGCCGAGCGGGTCGGGCGCGCGGTGCGGGCGGGGACGGTGTGGGTCAACACCTTCCTGGTGCGCGATCTCACCGCCCCCTTCGGCGGGATCGGCATCAGCGGCCTGGGGCGTGAGGGCGGCCACTTCGCGCTCGAATTCCATTCCGACCTCAAGACCCTCCAGATCCTCGAAGGCTCCACCGCGTGAGCCGCAGGCTGTCGCTGATCCTCACCGGGCTGATGCTCGCGCTGGTGGTGGGGGTCGGGGTGTACCGCTCGCTCGATACCGCCTCGGTCGAGCGGCTTGCCGCCTTCCCCGAGACGCGCTTCCCCGGCGAGGCGGCGGCGGACTGGCCGACCTATGGCGGACAGCCGGGCGGCACGCAGTACAGCTCGCTCGACCAGATCAACCTTTCCACCATCGCCGCGCTCGCGCCCGCCTGGACCTTCCACACCGGCGATCTGTCCGACGGCAGCGACGGCGGGGACATGACCAACTACCAGGTCACCCCGATCCTCGCCGAAGGCCGGCTGCTGCTCTGCACGCCCTACAACAACATCATCGCCCTCGACCCCGCGACGGGGCGCCAGCTGTGGCGCTACGATTTCGGCAAGGCGAAGACCGAGACAATGTATGGCTACCACAATTGCCGCGGGGTCGCGCACTGGGCCTCCTCGCGGGCGGAGGACAAGGGCAAGGCCTGCGCTGCGCGCGTGCTGATGGGCACCGACAACGGCTTCCTCGTCGCCGTGGATGCCGCGAGCGGCAAGCCCTGCGCGGATTTCGGCGCGGGCGGACGCATCGATCTCAATGCCCTCGACTACAAGGGCGAGGGCAACATCTCGATGACCTCGCCCCCGGCGATCTACCGCGACGTGGTGATCGTGGGCGGCACGGTGATCGACAACAAGTACGAGGATTCGCTCGACGGCATCGTGCGCGGCTTCGACGTGCGCACCGGCCGGGAATTGTGGAGCTGGAACCCGATCCCCGCCGCCCTCACCGACAAGGTTGGCGGCGCCAATGCCTGGGCGCCGCTGGCGATCGACGCGGAGGCCGGCCTCGTCTTCCTGCCGACCGGCAGCCCCAGCTACGACACGTTCGGGGTGAACCGCATCGACGCCATCCCCGACGGCAATGCCGTGGTCGCGCTCGATGCTGCCACGGGGGAGAAGCGCTGGTCGTTCCAGACCGTGCATCATGACCTGTGGGACTACGATCTGCCCTCGATGCCGACGCTGGTGACGCTGCACCGCGAGGGCAAGGCCGTTCCCGCGGTGATCCAGGCGACCAAGACCGGGTTCGTCTTCACCCTCGACCGGCGCACCGGCCGGCCGATCCACCCGGTCGAGGAGCGGCCCGTCCCGGCCTCCGACGTGCCGGGCGAGAAGGCCTCGCCCACCCAGCCGGTTCCGGTGAGGCCCCGCCCCTTCACCTCGCAGGCCATCGCGCCGGAGGACGGCGCGGATGGCCTGTGCCGCAAGCGGATCGCCGCCTACCGCAACGAGGGGATCTTCACCCCGCCGAGCGTCAGGGGGGCGATCCTCCACCCGAGCTTCCTCGGCGGGTCGAACTGGGGCGGGATCGCCTATGACCAGCGCAGCGGAGTGGCGGTGGTCAATTCGTCCAACCTCGTCTCGCGCGTCTCGCTGATGCCGCGGGCCGAATTCGACGAGGCGAAGCACAAGACTGCTGGCGTCTCGACATACGAGATGCGCGGGTCGCCCTACGTGATGCTGCGCGAGGCGCTGTTCTCGAGCATCGGCACGCCCTGCAATCCGCCGCCGTGGGGTGCGCTCACAGCGATTGACATGAACAGCGGTACGATCGTGTGGCAACGGCCGTTCGGCAAGGTCGAGTTCGGCCCCGGCGTGAAATCACTCGAGAGCTGGGGCGCTCCCAACCAGGGCGGGCCGATCATCACGGCGGGCGGTCTGATCTTCATCGGCGCGAGTCTCGACAGCAGATTGCGCGCCTTTGACCTTGCCACTGGCAAGGAAGTTTGGAGCGCGTCCACCCCGGCCCCGGCAACGGCCACGCCGATGACATACATGGCGGGCGGCAGGCAGTTTGTCGTGGTCGCGGCCGGCGGGCACGGCGCTTTCGGCACGCAGCTGTCGGACGCGATCGTCGCCTTCGCCCTGCCCTAGGCTAGCCTCGTCCCGCATCGGCCAAGTCGGCATAAATGTCGCGGCACGATCCGATCACCAGGTCAGACCGCCGAGCGCGGCATCATTCCGCTGGCTGCACCGACCGGGCAATGAAAGTCGTCATGATGTGGCGCACATCCCGCGCCATCTCGGCGGGATAGGCGATATCGCCATTAAAAACGACGACCATGTCCATCTCGTCGAGCACGAAGATGTCCTGTCCCGCCCAGCCTCGAGCCGCGGCAACATCGGCGATTCCGAAATTCTTCTCGATCCACATCTGGAAGCCGTATTCGCTCCCGTAATCGGTGGGATTGTGACCGCGTGTGGCCTCGTCGACATACTCGCGCGCGATCAACTGCCGACCCTGCCATTCGCCCTCGTCGAGCAAAAGCTGGCCGAACTTCGCCGCATCCTTTGGACGCAGGTAAAGCTGCCAGCCTCCCTCACTCTGCCCATCGGCATGTGCGCGCCATACGTAATCGGCTATGCCGAGCGGACCGAACAGCTTCTCGCGTGCATATTCGGCAGCAGGCTTTCCGCTCCTTGCGGTGATGATCGCGGAAAGAAGATGCGAACTGCCAGTGTTGTAGAAGAATGTTTGGCCTGGCTGGCTGACCAGCGGTTCGCCGAGCACGTAGGCAACCGAATCCTTTGCCGCCGCCATGAACTCGAACGACCGTTCCGGCCCGAAATCGGTCCACTTGAGGCCTGAAGTCATCGTCAGCAGATGTCGCAGCGTGATCTGCGCTTTGGCACCTTGTAGGAGCTGGCGGTAATCGGGAAGCAATTCGGCGACCGGCTGGTCGAGGCTGTCGATCAGTCCTTCCTTGAGAGCAATCCCGATCAGTGCAGCGGTGAACGTCTTGGTCGCCGATTGCATATCATGGCGCGCCTCGGCTTTGAAACCGTTATAATATCTTTCGAAAACCACCTCGCCACAATGCCGGACAACAAAGCTCTCGATGTGGGTCTCACCGGCCTCGATCCATCTCGCCGCCTCTTCCAGCACCTTGCGGTCAAGGCGTGCGCTTTTACAGGGGACAGCGATTTCCCCCGCCGGGGCCGGTTCTGCCGCGCGCGTCGGTGATCCCCACAGCGCGATCACCGCCATCAAAAGTCGTGAGGTCCCCAAGATTTCTTTGCGCATTAATGCCTCCGGGTCTGCCACGGGTGCGGGACCCACCTGGCCGCTGCAAACGGTCTTGCTGGGCAGAGGTCCGCCTAACGGCGGTCTGCATGACGATAGACCATTTCGCCGCCGATATATGTCGCGAGCACCTTGGTCGCATGGATCTCGGTCACGGGAATCGCGAATATGTCGCGGTCGATGACGATCATGTCGGCGGATTTGCCGACCTCCAGCGACCCGGTCAGATTGTGAAGCCCAAGCTGGCGGGCGCTGTCGAGCGTCATCACCCGCAGCGCGATCTCGAGACCGACGCGCTGCTCGGGTGCGAGCGGCTCGGAATCGCCACCGGGCACCTGCCGAGTTACCATCGTCTCCAGAGCGGTCCAAGGATCGGGCGGAACGACAGGCCAGTCCGAACCAACCACCGTCAGCACCCCTGCCTTGATCGCGCTTCCGATCGCGTAATAATCCTTCATCTTGTCCGGCCCGACCTGCGCGGCGATGTCTCCGACTACCGGGCCGGGATACCAGATCACCGGCGAAAACTCGATGGTGGCGTGCAGTTTGCGGGCGACCGCAATGTCTTCAGGGACGATGAAGCTGGTATGGCCAACGCTGTGCCCTAGGCCCGAATAGCCGTTGAGAGCGCGCGCCCTTGCGATCGCTCCGAGGGCTTGCCGCACAGCGCTGTCGCCAGCCGCATGAAATTTTACCGTCAGCCCCTGCCGGTCAAAACCGGCAACCTGCGCGTTGAGTACCTCATCGGGCTGGACCAAGAGAATGCCGTGTTCGGGCGGAGCAGAATGGACATGACCACGCCCCACATATGCGTCGAGCATGGCCGCAGTGCGCGCTGCGGTGGGAACGCCGTCGAGGAAAATCTTCACGCAGTCCGGCTGAACGTTGCGCCGCGCGTAAAGATTGCGTCGCGCGATCGCGTCTTCCGCGAGCGACCAGATGCAGGTGCGGACATACTGTTTCATGTCGCCCCGATCGGAGAGGGCGGCATAGGCCTGGAGCTGTTCGAAGGTAGTTGAAGCGTCGACGAATCCGATGATCCCCTGCGCAAGAAGCTGCGAAGCACCCCATTTCACCGCATCCTCTATCACCGCCATTTCTGTCGACGGGATGACCGCAGTGACCAGCCGCATGGCGCTTTCGTGCAGCACGCCGGTTGGCCTGCCTTGACGATCACGATCGATCACACCGTTGGGCGGATCGGCGCTGTCCGCGCCGACGCCTGCGAGGCGTAGCGCGGCACTGTTCGCCCAGCCGGTGTGCCCGCTGAAATCGGCGATGAACACGGGATTGTCCGGCGCGACTTCGTCGAGATAGGTGCGATCCGGATAGGGCACGCCGAGCTGGTCGGCCTGATATGCCTTGGCAAGCACCCATTCACCCGGGCGCCGCGCAGCGACGCAACCGGCCACAGTCTGCTTGAGCAATGCCAGATCAGCCGGGAAGGGGATCGTGCAGTAATTGCGATCCATGCCGGCGAGGCCGGGGTGGATGTGCATGTCGAATAGCCCTGGAAGCACCGTCAGCCCTCCGAGCTCGGAGGTTTGCGTATCCTCGGTGCGATGCGGCGCCACATCCTCAGCGGTCCCGATCGCGACGATGATGCCCTTGTTCAAGGCCATGTGAGTGGCCCAGCCGTCCGGGGTGTAGAACCGGCCATCGGCATAGATCGTCTCGGCCGGGAGAGGAGGGGCGGGCGCGGCGGGGGATTCGAATTGAGACTGTGCCGGTACCGCCATCGTCAGCGCAGCTAGGCCCAGGCCGATGTGCAAGGGGGTCACGTTTCGCATTCTGACCTCTGTGTCCTATGATGGAGCAGAATAGGACGCCGCAGCTCTCAGGACCAATCAGCCGGCAATCTTGTCCGGTTATGACAAGCACAGCTGACTTTTGCGCCCTCGGCGTACTGCGTGTCGGGGCGTTCATCGAATGCCTTGCGGTGCGGAACGCGACGACGGCCTTCGATGTCTTGCCGGCCGTCCCGGCGCTGTCGGCGGAGCAATCCTTCCGGGCAGCAGTTCCCCGCGGAGCGCCGCATCAGCGCTGGAGCACCGGGCAACCGAGCATGCTGCGCTGACCGTCTACAACGAAAGGACCGGCCGAGCGCCACAAGTGTCGGCTGGCGCAAAAGAACCTTGGGGTAAAATGATCAGCCGCCTGCGCTGCCGGGGAAGTGCGATGTTGGCATTTTCGGACAATCTTACCGGACCGGTTCAGTGGTTGGGTGTTCTCTGCGACCTTATGGCACTTGACGGAACGATAAAGAGGCGTGCGGAGCGGACCTGTTCGGTCGGCGTACACGTTTCTCGCAGATCATTCACCAAGATGGGGGCGTACAAATGAACCGACCGAGAAAGTCCTGCATCAATATCTCCCTTCTTCTTGCTGGAACTTGTTTCGGCACTGCGGCCTATGCGCAGAGCGGTCAGCAAGACGCGCCGGCTGAGCTTCCTGCCGCCGCCGACGTGGCAGCCGAGGAGGAAGAGAAGGCGATCGTTGTCACCGGCTCGCGCCTGCGGAGAAACGAATACACCAGCCCCTCCCCGCTGAGCGTCCTCGACATCGAAGAGGCGCGCAATATCGGCGTGAACTCCGTTCAGGAGCTTCTTTCCCGCTCGGTCCAGGCGAACGGTGCTCAGATCGACCTCAGCCGTGACGACAGCCCGGGCGGCGTCAACGGCACGATCGGGACACTTCCACCCGGAGGCGCCGGTTCGTCCAACGTCGCGTTGCGCGGCCTAGGCCCGGAACGGACCCTCGTGCTCGTCAACGGACGCCGATTGGCTTCCACGGGGGTGCGAGGCGCACCTTCGCAGCCTGACATCAACCTCATTCCCTTCAGCATGATCGAGCGTGTCGAGATTGCGACCGACGCCGGCTCCTCGGTCTATGGCGCTGACGCCGTGGCGGGCACCGTCAACGTGATCCTGCGCAACGACTTCGAAGGATTGGAACTTTCCGGCACCTACGACGCACCCGAAGCTTCGGGCGGAGAACTCTATCAGTTCGGCTTCCTCGCCGGCGCGCAGGCGGACCGGGCCCGTATCCTGTTCGGCGCGGAGTATTTCGACCGGCAGCGCGTGCTGGTGAGCCAGCGGCGCTTCACCCGTAACGGATTGCGGGCGATCCGGGTCAACGAAGCCGGTGAACTGCTCGACCCACAGGGAATCGGAGGCATCCTGGACGGCGCATCTGACAACTTCGGCTTCCTGTTCGGCGCACCGACCAACGCAGCCTTGAACCCGACCTTCCCAGGCACCAACCGGCCAGTGCTTAACCCGTTTTTCAACTTCGTGGCCTATACGCCCGGCGAAAGCGATATCGGGATTGCCAATTTCTCGACGTTCTGCGGGATCGACCGTCCCGGCGGGCTAGAGGCACCCGCCGGTCTTCCGTCCTTCTGCACCGCGAATGGCGTGCGGCCCAATGCCAACCTCCCAACCCTGTCGCTGCGTGAGCTCAATGATTTCGACGAGCGCCAGAACTCCGATCTGGTGGGCGGTTTCGAGCGCCTTTCGCTGGTCGTCAACGGCGAGGTCGATCTCAACCTGTTTGGCCACGAAAGCCAGTTCTATTTTGAGGCGATGTATCTCAACCGCCAGTCGCGCACCGTCTTTGCCGCGCCGAACTCGATCTTTCCCCTCGTTCCGGCCGATATCCCGGTCGTCGATGCGGTGACGGGGGAAAGGACCGGCGCCTTCGTCGACAATCCGCTCAACCCCTTCGACGGTGTGGGCTACTTGCCGATCCTCAGCCTTGAGGATTTCCAACAGGACTTCGACGTAGAGCTGCAGCAGTCCCGGGTCGTGACAGGTCTGCGAGGCGATTTCACCGACGGCTGGCTAGGTCGCAAAAACTGGTCGTATGATGCCTACTTCAGCTATGATCGCGGCGTCGGCTTCGTGTCGCAGCCGACGATCTTCACGCCGCATTTCGTGCAGGCGATCTACGGCGTCGCCCAAACCACTGACGGACGCGTGGTCTGCGGCATCCCCGGCTTCAACCTCGGAGCCGCCCCGGTAGACTCCTCGGTCGCGATTCCCAACTGCGTTCCGATCAACTGGGGAAGTGCCTCGCTCTACACCGGTGGCACTTTCGGCGGCGGCACCTTCGGGACTCAGGCCGAACGGGACTACCTGACCGTGCTACAGACCAACCGCACGGTCATCGAACAATATGTTGGCTTCGGGTTCCTGCAAGGTGAGTTGTTCGATTCGCCATGGGGCGATGCCATCACGGTCGGCTTCGGCGCCGAGTTTCGCCGCGACATCATCGATTCCCAGGCAGACGTAGCGAGCGTTCAGGGCGCAAGCTTTGCCCAGCAGGAAGGTCTGACCCGCGGATCGCGGGACTTCAGGGAAGTCTTCGGCGAAATCGACATACCGCTTGTGGTGGGCCGTCCCGGTATCGAGTTGCTGAATCTGGATGGTGCTGTCCGCTATACGGACGAAACCAACTTCGGCGACGATCTTACCTTCCGCACCCGGCTCCAGTACAAGCCTGTAACGTGGTTCTCGCTGTCGGGAGGATATGGAACATCTTTCCGGGCACCGAACCTGCGCGAATCCTTCCTCGCCGATCAGATCGGCGGTGCCGCGGGCTCGCTCGATCCGTGCAATTCGGGTCAGATCACCTTCGCGCTCCTGGCCGGGGGCGACTCCGATCCGGCATTCGTCAACCGGATCAACAACTGTGTCGCCGATGGCGTGGTCTTCACCGATTCCAACAACAACGGCTTCCTCGACACTACGGCACTTGGAACGCGCGGCGATGTCGGCATTGGCGTGATCCGTGGCGGGGCAGCGGACCTGCTGCCGGAAACGTCGAGAACCTTCACTGTGACTGCACAGTTCGAACAGCCTTGGACGAGTGCTTTCAACTTCTCGGTGGCGGCCAGCTATTTCGACATTCAGATCGAGAACACGGTGCGCGAGACCGCCCCCGAGTTTGTCATTCAGCAATGCTACCTGAACCCCGAGTTCCCCGAGCTTTCGAACCCTCTATGCGATCGGGTGACACGAACCATCGGAACTCCGGGCGGAGTGAACGACGGGATTGCGACGGTCGATGCGTCTTTCATCAACGTCGGCGAAATCACCGCGCGCGGCATCGACATAGCCACCTCCTTCGGCACTGAGCTGGGCTTCTGGAAAATCGACGGCGAGGCGGTGTACCTGAACTGGTCGACGGCGACCGCGATCCTGCTCGAACAGGAAGAGCAGGTTGCCCCCACTGCACCTCGCGACGACAATGTTGGCGAGATCGGTTCGCCGGGCACCCGCTTCTTCAACACTTTCTCGTTGGGGTGGCGCGGTATCAACTTCCTGATGCAAAACCGCTTCATCGGTTCGCAGCAGCAGGACGACACGCCCGTGACGGCCTTCAGCGTGTTCGGCCGCGATCCCAGCGGCCAGCTCACGCGGCCCGTCAGCTGGGTGGGTTCCCAGTGGATTCACGATATCGCCATCTCGTTCACCCGTGGCAAGTATACGATCTCGGCGGGTATCAACAACGTAACCGACGAAGAGCCGCCACTGGTGGATTTCGGAGTCGGCGCGCCGAACAACAACAACGCGGTGACCGGGACGGGCTATGACCTTTTCGGCAGGTCGTTCTTCGTGAGCGCACGCGTCTCGCTGTAGGCCGGATGGATGGAGCAGGCATGGTCGTGACACAGGCGAAGCCCGGCAACGTATCGATCATGCGGGCCGCGCGGTGGCTGTTGTGCGGTATCGGGTTGGTCGGATCAGTCGCTGCGGGGCAGGCCCAGACGCCCGCCCCGCTCGATCCCGCAGCGTTGCTGCAGGCGTGCGAGACCCGCGGGCTCGACGATGCGGCGAAGATCGAGTGCCTGCGCGCGGCGCTCTTGTCCTTGTCGCGCAGCGAGGAGGCCGTCGCGCCGGCCATGCCGGCACCGCCGGTCGCTGCCCCTTCTTCCAAGCCACCGCCGGTCGCCGCCGTCACCGGCATCGCAGCCGAGCAGGTGGAACGGATCCGGCGACGGGAAAACCCCAAGGTTGAAAAAGACGAAAAGGTGGAGGTCGCCTCTTTGGTCGTGGACCACGCGCGTTCAGCGTCGGGCAGGCTCGTGCTGGTGCTCGAAAACGGACAGGCTTGGCGCCAGCGCGATGCCGATCCTGTTCAGGTCCGCCTCAAGGAAGGGGAGCGGGCCAGAGTCATCATCCGGCCTGCCGCTCTCACGGGGTACCGGCTCGACTTCCCCGACAAAGGGCTGATCATCAGCGCCGAAAGGGTCCGTTGAAGGCCACAGCAAGCGGTTGGAACCGGCATTTCACGCGGCAGCGCCTGCCGAGTGGCCGGTCGCTCGACGAGAGGATCAGCTGAACGGGGCGACAGGTTACCACGTGGAGGACGAGGCATGGCTTGGAAAAGGAACAGGGCGCTGGTGACGGCTGCCGCGATTATCACATTTTGCGGTGCCACCGTGGCCGAGCCGAAAGAAGTGAGTGCGGATGGGAAGCAGGCCGACACCGTCGTGACCGGCGGGCGGATCAAGACCCCGCAGGGGTGGGCTCAGGCCATGGCGATTAAGGACGGCATCATCATTGCGATTGGCAGCGACGCGGAGCTCGCGACAGAGGTCGCAACCGCGCGCGAACGCATCGACCTGGGCGGCGCGTCGGTATTTCCCGGCCTTCAGGACATGCACGTCCACCCGGTGTTCGCAGGCCTTGAGCAGATGGGCTGCATGTTCCCCTACGGCGCTCCGCCCGAGGCGATCGCGGCGCGGTTGCGCGAATGCGTTGCGGCCGCCGAGCCAGGCGAGTGGATCATCGGGGGCAACTGGGTCGCTGCCGTGTTCGCGCCGGGCGAGCAGACCCGCCACTGGCTCGATCGGATCGCACCCGACAATCCCGTCATGCTCGAGGACGAGGCCCATCACAGCCTATGGGTCAATAGCCGTGCGCTGGAACTGGCCGGTCTGACACGGGTATCGCCTGACCCGGTCGGCGGGATCATCGAGCGCGAGGCGGACGGCAGCCCCAACGGCCTGCTGCGCGAGACGGCGGTGGAAGCGGTTTCAATCGTGGCTCCCAAGCCGACCAGCGAACAGCGCCGCGAGGCGCTCGTCTGGGCCTCGCGGGAAATGCTTTCCTACGGCATCACCTCCTACATGATCGCCAGCATCCGCGATGAGGAACTCGCAGACATCGCCGCACTATCCGGCAGCGAAGACATCAAGCAGCGCGTGCGTGGCTGCATGGTGTGGGCTCCCGCAACGGCCAGCAGTCCCGAATACGGGCTCGATCTGATCGCCCGGCGCAATCTCTTCCGCACGCCGCGCTTCCAGCCCGACTGCGTCAAGATCTTCCTTGATGGCGTGCCGACCGAGAGCAGGACTGCAGCGATGCTCGAGCCTTATCTGCATGCCGGGGCGACGAGCCCGCACGATCACGGCACCCTGATGGTCCCGCAAGAGGAACTCGACCGCAAGGTCGCCGAGTTCGATCGCCAAGGTCTCCACATCAAGTTTCACGCTGCCGGCGATGGTGCCGTGCGCGCAGGCGTGGACGCGGTGGCCCATGCCCGCAAGGTCAACGGCATTGGCGGCCCTTCTCATCATGTAGGCCATACCACCTTCGCCGCCGCCTCAGACTTCGCCAGGGCCGCCGAAGTTGGCCTCGCGATCGAATTTTCGCCTTACATCTGGTATCCCACACCCATTGCATCGGTGGACATCGCGCGGGTTGTAGGCTCCGAGCGAATGGAGCGCTGGGTACCGATACGCGATGCATTGGACAGCGGCGTGCTAGTGGTCGCCGGGTCGGACTGGTCGGTTGTGCCCTCCGTCAACCCCTTTCTTGCGATCGAAACGATGGTGACCCGGCAAAAGCCCGGCGGGAGCGAAGAAACGCTGGGCCTCGGTCAGTCGATCAGCATCGACGAGGCGCTTGAGATTTTCACCGGCAACGGTGCCCGGATCATGGGGCTTCGCGACCGTGTGGGTACGCTCGAAGTGGGAATGGAGGCCGACTTCTTCATCAGCAGGGATAACCTGCTCGAAATGCCGCTCTCAGAAATCCACAAGCTGAAAGTCGAGGAAACCTGGATCCAAGGAGAGAAAGTGTACGATCGCTCAGAACTATAAACCGCATTAATGGGACGAGAACTACTTTGGCAGAAGTGCATTTTTGACATTCCCAGGAGTCGCTTATGGTGATTCATGTGGTGCCAACTTGTGAAGGCTGTGAAGCGTCCCGGGTTTTCCGCAGGCGTGTTCGTTTGGGTCATGCGACCACATCGAGGGTCTCTCTGGCTGCATAGTGGTTCGCCTCGGCCTCGGCGGGCGGGATATGCCCGATGAGGCCGGATAGGCGGTGATTGTTGAACCAATCGACCCAGCGCAGGGTTGCCATTTCCTCGGCCGATACGCTGGGCCAGGATCGCTGCGGCCAGATCACTTCTGCTTTGTA
The DNA here is from genome assembly GCF_002855495.1 of Porphyrobacter sp. TH134. Taxonomy (GTDB): domain Bacteria; phylum Pseudomonadota; class Alphaproteobacteria; order Sphingomonadales; family Sphingomonadaceae; genus Erythrobacter. Next base: position 788 of record NZ_PKRO01000035.1, on the reverse strand, counting down.
GCGACCGTTGAACGTCTCGGCCAAGGCATTGTTATAGATGTCGCCGATGCTGCCCACAGACGGGACGAGGTTGGCCTCTGCCAAGCGCTGGATGTAGTTCATGGCGAGGTATTGGGTTCCCCTGTCACTGTGATGGATCAGCCCGTCCTCGGGGCTGGGCCTGCGGGCATGGATCGCCTGCTCAAGAGCATCGAGCACAAAGCCCGCCGTGGCGCTGGAGCTGAATTTCCAACCCACGATCCGCCGGACGAAGGCATCGATCACGAAAGCAACGTAAAGGAACCCCCCCACGTATGGACGTAGGAAAAATCGACCACCCACAAAGCTTTCGGCCGGCTGACGCGGAACTCGCGGTTGACCTTGTCGAGCGGGCACGGCGCCTTGGGGTTGCTGACGGTGGTCACCGTCGCCTTGCCCCGCCGCACGCCTGCCAGAGCCGCCGGTGGGCGAGACGGGGAAAGGGATGGTGTCGGTCACGGTGCCTCACCTTCCTAGATCAAGCCCTGTCGCGGCGGAGTGATCGATCATTGTTCAAAAGCTCTCGATCGCGCCGATATCCACGCCGGAACCGCGCGGACGACGGTTGCCGAGGATGTCGACTGCCGGGCTCCCCAGCGTACGCGCCGCGTCGATCGCAGGGCTGCCGGTCAGCAGACGGAAGTCCTTCTTTGCGGGGTCGGCGAAGCGCGGAGATTGTGCAACCTGAGGTCTGGAAATTCGGATTTGGGATAGTCAGTCATTCTGGCATTCCCACTTGATGTAGGCCTTGTTTTCGGAGGCCCATTTTT
>NZ_PKRO01000034.1 GCF_002855495.1 Porphyrobacter sp. TH134 | reverse complement strand
AGAGTTCCACCGCGTGGACCACCATCGCCCATATCCGCCGCCTCACCCGCCTCATCGCAAGCCATTGCCAGATCACATGAACTTCTGAGTCAGGCTCTCAGAGGCGGCGAGGTGAATGGCCGCGAGGTCTTTACCACCCGGGTCAAGCTGCGCTGGGAGCCGACCGATGATCTGCGCGTGATGCTGACCGGGAATTACATTGATGGCAGCACCGATTTTGGCCGGCCTCTGGTGCGGCTCGATCCCAGCGCCAATTTCCGTGGCAACGCCACGCTTCCCGCATCGGTTTACTTGCGCCCCGGGATCGAGGTTGGGCTGAACAATCAGGAGGTCAATAACGAGCGCTTCACCGGCACCGAATATGCTGGCGGCGGGGCGACGCTCAAGGCCGAATGGGATTTTGCCGACCATACGCTCGTATCGATCACATCGTGGGACAAGTTCACGCTCGACGATTTCTTCGATTCCGACGAACTGAGCGTGGCGCCCACGTTCGACCAGAACCAGATCGGCACCTTCCGGTCTGAACAGTGGACGCAGGAATTGCGCCTGCTGTCCCCCAACAACAGCGTGTTCCGCTATACCCTCGGCGCCTTTTTCGCCGACACCCAGTTTGAACGCCCCTTTCAGCGCGGTCCGGTTCCGGGTGCCTTGAACGGCTATGCCGTGGCCAACTGGTCGGCCACTTCGGGATCGAGGCAATATTCGGCTTTTGGTCAGCTTGAGCTTGAGCCGATCGACGGCACAACCTTTATCGGCGGGCTGCGGGTGCAGCAGGAAGAGGTGGAATACACCTTCCTCGACATTGCGGCGGCCAACCGGTTCTTCTCTGGCAATGCTGAAGACACCGCCTTCACTTACCGCATTGGAGCGCGGCAGGAATTCACCGATGATCTGATGGGCTTCGTGAATTATGCGACCGGATACAAGGGGCAGACCTACGATCTCACGACAGGGTTCAATGCCAACCGCGCAGCGGCCGGACCAATCCGTCCGGAAACAGCCGGAAGCCTTGAAATCGGCCTGCGCACCCAGTTTTTCGACCGTCGCCTGACGATCAATGCGACCTATTTCGACGCAACCTATCAGGACCTGCAAGCACAAACCATCGAGATCCTGCCCGACGGCACCTCCAACTTCCGCCTGACCAATGTGGGCGAAATCACCACCAAGGGCGTGGAACTGGAAGCCGCGGCAGCCTTGGGTGATCTCAATCTGGCGTTTGCGGCGACCTATCTCGATGCGATTGTCAATGATTTCCCGGTGGCGCAATGCTTCCCCGGCCAGACTGTGCAGCAAGGTTGCGTGTCGCCCGGACCGGGCCAGCCCACCCGCCAAAACCTGAGCGGCACGCGCCCCGCACAAACGCCCGAATGGCGTCTTTCGGGAACGCTCAACTGGACACCGCCGATCGGCTCGTCAGGCCTCAGCGGCCTTGTTCAGGCAGCCTGGAACTATCAGACCGATCTCAACTATTCGGCCAACCTTGATCCCGAGCTGTTCCAGCCCGGCTTCCACGTCGTCAACCTGGCGCTCGGCGTGCGCGGAGAGGATCGCAAGTTCGAGATCGCCGCTTTCGTCAACAACCTGTTTGACGAGCAATATTTCGCAGGCTTTGCCAACCGCTTCGGCGATTTCGGCAACCGCCAGGCGACGGCCGGCATCCTGCCGCGCGACTTCCGCCGTTACGGTGGGATACGAGCATCGTTCAACTTCTAAACCTCCCCCTGCACTATCCGGGGCGACGTGTGTCGCCCCGGTCTTTTTTCTTGCTCCGGATAGAGGCAGTATCGTTCCATGACGCTCCGCTCGTTGCTCCGCCCCGCCCTTGCAGCCATCCTGCTAGTCACCGCGCCCGCCATCCACGCCCAGACCGCGCCGTGGCGCGCGCTCACGCCCGAGGCATCACTTTCGGGTTGGCGCGTCATGGGCGGACAGGCGACGTATCGGCTTGAAAACGGCGAACTGATCGGTCGCTCGGCCCTGCGCACACCCAACAGCTGGCTGGTGTCGAACGAGGTTTACGGCGACTTCATCCTTGAGTTTGAAGCGCGCACCGATCCCCGGCTGAATTCGGGCGTCATGATCCGCGGCCAAAGCCGGCCCGATTACCGCGACGGCGTGGTCCATGGCTATCAGCTCGAAATCGATCCCAGCCGCCGCGGCTGGTCGGGCGGCATCTATGATGAGCAGCGCCGCCAATGGCTCTACACCCTCGGTCGGAATGATGCGGCGCGGCAGGCCTTCCGGCAGGGCGACTGGAACACCTACCGGGTGGAAGCGATCGGCAATCGTATCCGCACCTTCATCAACGGCGTGCCTGCAGCCGATCTGATCGATGATACGGACGCGCGCGGGTTCATCGCCTTTCAGGTGCATTCCGTGCCCGATGACCCGGCGATGCAGGGGCTGGAAGCACGCTTTCGCAATGTGCGGATCGCGACCAGCGGTCTTGCCAAGCTTGCATCGCCCAGCACCCCGGCGATCGAACAGCAAAGCTATCTGGTCAATCGCCTCACCAAGGCCGAGCGCCGCAACGGCTGGACCCTGCTGTGGGACGGAAAAACGGCGCGGGGTTGGCGCGGGGCCAAGCTCGATGGCTTCCCGCCCAAAGGCTGGTCGATGAAGGACGGTATCCTCACGGTCGAGAAATCGGCGGGTTACGAATCGCGCAACGGCGGCGACATCATCACCACGCGCGAGTTCTCCGACTTTGAATTGTCGGTCGACTTCCGACTGACCCCGGGCGCCAACAGCGGGATCAAGTATTTCGTCGATCCCAACCTCCTGAAGGGCGAAGGATCGGCCATCGGGCTGGAATATCAGCTGCTTGATGATGAACGCCACCCTGATGCCAAGATGGGCCGCAATGGCAACCGCACGCTGGCATCGCTGTATGACCTTATCACCGCGAAAAACCTGTCGGACCCGGACAGCGCGGGCAAGCGGTTCAACCCACCGGGCGAATGGAACCGCGCGACCCTGATCGTGCGCGGCGCGCGGGTTGAACACTGGCTCAACGGCTTCAAGGTCGTCGAATACGAACGCGGCAGCCCTGAGTTCCGCGCGCTGGTGGCGCAGAGCAAGTACAAAGACTGGCCGCGTTTCGGCGAGTGGGAAAAAGGACCGATCCTGCTTCAGGATCACGGCGACCGGGTCGACTTCCGGTCGATCAAGCTGCGGGAGCTGCGCTGATGAACAAGACCACAGGCATGTCGCGCCGGACAGTGCTGGCCGGGATCGGAGCCACCGCGGGTCTGGCGATGAGCGCCAAGAGCTATGCCCGGATCCGCGGCGCCAATGACCGGCTTCAGGTTGCCGTCGTTGGCGTCAATGGCCGGGGGCAGGCGCATTATGCAGCCTTTGCCAAGCTGCCCAATGTCGAAGTCACGCATTTCGTTGATGTCGATGCGCAGGCGCTTTCCAAACGCGCCGCCGAATTCGTCGGCAAAGGCTATGCCGCGCCCAAGCTTGAGCGTGATTATCGCCGCCTGCTTGATGGGCGCGATGTCGACGTGATGGCGATTGCCACGCCCGATCACTGGCACACCAAGCTGGCGATTGATTCCATGGCGGCATCGCGCGATGTCTATCTCGAAAAGCCGATGAGCATGGCGCCCGCCGAGGGCGAGGCACTGATCGCGGCAGAGCGCCGGTATGGCCGGACACTTCAGATCGGCAACCAGCAGCGTTCCAGCCGCGAGACCCGCGAACTGGCGGATCTGATCCGCGCCGGCGAATTGGGCGAGGTCTATCATGGCGAAACCTGGTACGCGAATGCCCGCAAGTCGATTGGCCGGGGCGAAACCGTGGCGGTGCCCGATCATCTCGATTGGGAGCTGTGGCAGGGGCCGCGGCCGCGCGGGCCGTACCGGTCCAACCTCGTGCACTACAACTGGCACTGGTTCTGGCGTTATGGCACCGGCGAGATCTGCAACAATGCGCTGCACGAGGTCGATGTCGCGCGGTGGCTGATGGGGCTGGGCTATCCCGACACGGTCAGCGCCCGCGGCGCGCGCAATTTCCACCGCGGCGATGATTGGGAAATGTATGACACGCTCCAGCTCGATCTTGCCTATGAAGGTGGCAAGACGATCCGCTGGGACGGGCAAAGCTGCAACGGGATCGCCCGCTTCGGCCGGGGCCGCGGCACGCTGATTTACGGCACCAAGGGATCGGCACTGGTCGACCGCAACGGGTACGAAATCTTCGATCTGGCCGGCAAATCGGTTCGCAAGGCTGAGGCTCCGGCAGAATCCGAAACCACAGGCACCGTCGGCGAAGGCGCGCTGGATCTGCTGCACGCGGGCAATTTCGTCGATGTGATCCGGGGGCAGGCCAACGCGCTCCATTCGCCGGTGGGCGAAGGGCAGATCAGCACCACGATCTGCCATCTCGGCAACATGGCTTATCGGACCGGCGCGGTGCTGCGGATCGACCCGGCAAGCGGCAAGCCCGACAACGCCGAGGCCATGAAGCTGTGGGCGCTCGACTACGAACCTGGCTGGGAGGTCAAGGCCTGAGCCTGACGCCATGATCGAGGCGCATGTCGAACGGTTCATGGCGATGGGCACCCGGGTAGAGCTGCACGTCTTCGGGGCGTGCGATCCGCAAGCCCTGCTGCTGGGGCGCCGCGCGATCGAACAGGTTGACGATGCCTTGACGATCCATCGTCCATCGCCGACCGTCAGCCTCAACGAAGCGCTGGCGGCGGGCGGTGCGGCGACGATCGATGACCCCACCTTGCTGGCCGCGCTGATCGAGACCCGCGCAATGATGACCCTTACCGAAGGACTGTTCGACCCGACTGTTCGTCAGGGCGCGCCGCGCCGGGCGTGGGAATTGGACGGAGCGCGCGGCAGAATCGCAGCCGATGGCCCGCTGGCCTTCGATTTTGGCGGCATGGGCAAGGGTTTCGCCCTCGACTGCGCCGCTGCGGCGCTGCGTGAAACAGGGGTGCAGTCGGGTTTGCTGTCGGCCGGCGAAAGCTCGATCCTCACCATCGGTCGCCATCCGACGGGAGAGCCATGGCCGATTGGCGTGCCGCACCCGTTCGCGCCCGGTGAATTTCTGGCCGAATTTGATCTTGCCGATGAAGCGCTGTCGGTTTCTTCAACGGTGGATGCCAGCGCGCCCGGCCGCCAGCCGACCTTGCGCGGTGATGATGGCAGCCCGGTCAGCGCGCCCTGCACCGCCATTGCGATCAGTGCACGAGGATCGCTGGCCGAGGCGCTCAGCACTGCTCTGATGGTTGCATCGCCCGGCGAGCGGGCACGGTTTGCCGACCGCGACCCAAGCCGCCTGCTGTGCTTCCGCTTTGACGGGTGCGATGCTATTTCCCTGGTCCAGCCCGGAGTGCGTACCTGCGATGCCTGACAATCCGTTTGATCTGTCCCGCCGCCTGTTTCTGGACCGGGTTGCGCAGGCTGCGGCCCTAGGCAGCATGGCCCAGCTGGCGCCGTGGGCTGCGGCCTCGGCTGCGGAACCGGCCGGGCGCGAGCGGGTCAGGCTTGGGATCATCGGCACCGGCGATCGCGGCCGCGCGCTGATCCAGAATATCCTCAAGACCCGCAACTGCGCGGTCGCGGCCATCTGCGACGATTATGCCCCCCACCTCGACAAGGCGCGGGCACTGCTGCCGGCAGCGACACCGTCCTTTGCCGATCACCGCGCGATGCTGGATGCTGGCGGGATCGACGCCGTGGTGATCGCCACACCGCTGCATGTTCACGCGGCCCAGACCTTCGACGCCTTGAGCGCCGGGCTGCATGTGTGGTGCGAAAAGGCGATGGCCCGCACGATTGCCGATTGCACCGCCATGGTCGAACGGTCGCGCGCTGCGAACCGTGTCCTTCAGATCGGTCACCAGCGCTTGTTCAATCCAACCTATCTCAACGCGCTGGCCCGCGCCCGGGCGGGTGAAATCGGCACGATCACGCAGGTGCGTGCCAGCTGGCATCGCAACCGCGACTGGCGCCGCGCGGTGCCCCCGGGCAGCGACCTTGAGCGCAAGCTCAACTGGCGATTGTACCGCGAAAGTTCAGCCGGGCTGATGACCGAGCTTGCCACCCACCAGATCCAGGTCGCCAACTGGTTCTTCGGCGCGCTGCCGACCCGGGTGATGGGTTCGGGCAGCATCTGCTTCTGGAAGGACGGGCGCGAGGTCTATGATCATGTCGCGCTGATCTATGATTACCCGGGCGGGCGAAAGCTGGTCTACACCTCGCTCCTCAACAATGCGCGCTATGGCTGCGAGGAACAGATCATGGGCCACAAGGGGTCGATCGAACCCGAACTTGGCCGCATCTACGCCGAAGAACCGCCGCGGGTGCCCGGCTTGCAGCAATTGCGCCGCGACGTCGCCAAGGGCCGCCGCCGGACCATCCCGATCGGCGGCGCGACGTGGTTTCCCGAACTGCCCGTCACCACCCCCGGCGAATCGCTGGGCTGGGGCGAATATGACGAAAGCATGCTCCAGTTCGAAGCCTTCGCCGAAGCGGTGAAAACCAACACGCCGGCCCCCGGCCTGCTGCGCGAAGCCTATCACGCCAGTGTCGCATCGTTGCTTGGCGAACAGGCGATGGATCAGGGCCAACCCGCCGCCTGGCCTGCCGCACTGGCATTCGCCGAACCGCAGACGGCCGGGTGATCGCGGCGCGCTGACCGATCAGGCGAGGTGCTGATCCAGAACCGCAAGCGCCGCTGGCGATGCAATCCAGGTTGCGGCAAACATGCCCTCAGCCCCGAACAGCGCCGTGGCAATCCCGGCTGAACCGTGCTGCTGCCAGAGTGCGCCAAGCCGCTGCGCCTGCGGATCGTCCACCGGGCGCTGGTCGCCGCGCACGTGCCGGCACCATGCGGCAAGCGCTTGCAGCGTGGCAGGCGAGGTCCGGCCCGCGCGCTGGTTGATCGCCAGCGGTTCCAGCCAGCGCTGCGGGATCTTCTGCGATCCATCCATCGCAATCTGGATCAGGCGATGCTGCAAGGCGGTGTTGGCAAAGCGTTGCAGCAACCCTTCGGCATAGGCGCCGGCATCGATCCCGCTGGCCGGGTCGAGCGTGGCGGCGGCCTCACCGCGCATAAGCTGTTCGATCAGGGGGCGGATCGCCGGATCGGCGACGGCCTGGTGGACGAAGTCATGCCCGCGTTCCAGCCCGAGATAGGCCAGCGCCGAATGCGCGCCATTGAGCATCCGCAGCTTGGCCGCCTCCCACGCGCCGACATCGCTCACGAACTGTACGCCAGCGGCCTCCCAGCGCGGGCGGGGGCCGGCAAAATCGTCTTCGATCACCCATTGGCAGAAGGTTTCGGTCAGCACAGCGCCCGCGTCTGCCACGCCGATCTGCTGGGCCACCCATGCGCGGTCGGTATCGGTCATCGCCGGAACGATCCGGTCAACCATCGTCGAAGGGCAGCGGCATTCGCGCGCGAACCAGTCTGCCAGCGCGGGGTCGGTGGCCTGCAAATAGGCGCTCATCATGCCGCGCAGCTGCCTGCCGTTGTGGGCGAGATTATCGCAGCTCAGCAGCGTCACCCCCGGCAGGCCCGCCGCCCGCCGCTGTGCGAGCCCCGCAGCAAGGAAGCCGTAAATGGTGCGCGGTGCGCCCGTGCCCGCTTGGTCAGCACGCAGCGCAGCGTCTGTGACGTCGAGCATCCCGTCGGCACCGCGCAGATAGCCCTTTTCGGTCACGGTAAAGCTGATGATCCGCGTGTCCGGGCTGGCAATCGCGGCGATAACCGCTTGCGGCGCGTCCGGTGCGACGATGACACGGCCAACCGCACCGATCAGCCGGGTTGCCGCTGCATCGCCGGACCGGTCGGTCAGGGTATAAAGCCCATCCTGCGGATTAAGCTGCGCCTCGACATCGCCGGAACGCAGCGATACACCCGTGATCCGCCAGTCGCGGTCTCCCGCCGCCATCGCCGCATCGGTGTAAGCCGCCTGATGCGCACGGTGGAAGGCGCCGATGCCAAAATGGACGATCCCGGCCCGCTGGGCCTGCCAATCATAATCGGGGCGCCGGACATGCTCTGCCAGTCCGCCCAGCATCGCTTGCGACAGTCTCACAAGCGGTAGGCCTGCTTGGCGAGATTGTAGGTGAGGTCCTGCGCCAGTTCGGCGGCTTCCCATTCTTCGATCTGGTGCTCGGCAACCAGCCCGGCGAGAAAACCGCAGTCGATCCGGCGCGCCACATCGTGCCGCGCGGGGATCGACAGAAAGGCGCGGGTGTCATCGTTGAAGCCGACCGTGTTATAAAAACCGGCCGTCTCGGTCATCGCGTGGCGGAACCGGCGCATGCCTTCGGGGCTATCATGGAACCACCACGCCGGGCCCAGCTTCAACGCGGGATAATGCCCCGCCAGCGGCGCCAGCTCACGGGCATAGACGGATTCGTCGAGGGTGAAGACGATAATGGTCAGCGCCGGGTTGTTGCCATGCCGCGCCAGCAGCGGGCGCAGGGCATGGACATAATCGGTGCGGGTCGGGATGTCCGCGCCCTTGTCCCGCCCGAACCGCGCAAAGATCGCGGGGTTGTGATTGCGGAACGAACCCGGATGGATCTGCATCACCAGCCCGTCATCAGCGCTCATCCCCGCCATTTCGGTGAGCATCTGCGCACGGAACAGCTCGGCATCGGCGGGCGACACATCGGGGCGGATCACCCGCGCGAACAGCGCCTCGGCCTCATGCGGGGCAAGGTCGGCGGTCTGCGCCGTGGGGTGGCCGTGATCGGTTGAAGTCGCGCCGTGGGCGGCGAAGAACGCCCGGCGATTGCGGTGGGCGGCAAGGTATCCGCGGTAGCTGAAGGCATCCTCGCCGGTCAGCTCGGCAAATCGCGCCAGATTGGCGCGGAACCCTTCAAACTCCGGATCGATCACCGGATCGGGGCGATAGGCGGTCAGCACGCGGCCTTTCCAGCCCGATTCGGCAACGGCGCGGTGGTGTTCGAGGCTGTCCAACGGGCCTTCGGTGGTGGTGATGACCTCGATCCCGTAGCGATCGAACAACGCGCGCGGCCGGAACGCCGGTGTGGCAAGCTGGCTGGTGATGTGATCGTAATAGAGATCGGCCGTCGCCGCGCTGAGCTGCACATCGAGCCCGAAAGCCTCGGCAAACACCCAGTCGAGCCACATGCGCGACGGCGTGCCCCGAAACAGATGGTAGTTCGCCCCAAGGATGCGCCATGCCGCACGCGGGTCAACGTCTGGCGCGGGGCTGCCGTCAATCGGCGCGAGGCCAAGCGCTTCGAGCGGGATGCCCTGACTGTAGAGCATCCGGAAAACATAATGATCGGGCTGCAACAGCAGCGCGGTTGCGTTGCTGAATGGCGCATCGGTTGCAAACCACGCCGGGTCCGTATGGCCGTGGGGGCTGACGATCGGAAGGTTGCAGATCCTGTCATGCAGGCGCCGGGCAATGGCGCGCACTTCGGGATCGGCGGGCAGCAGACGGTCGGGGTGAAGTTTGAGCGGTTGCACCGTCATGTCAGAGACTGACCGCCCGGGCATAGCGCGCACGGGTTGAGGCCACATCGCGCCGCGCCGCTTCAATGGCCTCGGCCTCGGTTGCGAACAACAGGTGGTCGATGACCGACGACATATGATGCCGCATCGCCGTGCGCGCGGCGCCGGGATCACGCGCGCGCAACGCTTCGAGCACCGCGCGGTGTTCTTCGACCACCGGCTGGACATTGGCAGTGCGCGCCTTTTCCAGCAGCAGCGCGCAGTTGGGCGAGGTTGATCGCAGGCGCCACATTTCTTCCACCTGGCTGCGAATCACGGCGTTCCGGGTCGCCGTGGCAATCACCATGTGGAACGCATAGTCGGCATTGGTGGTGCCGCCCGACAGGCGGTTCTCCGTCTCGATCTCCGCGACCAGCGCTTCGAGTTCGGCCAGTTCATCATCGGCGATATGCACCGCCGCCAACGCGGCCGCCTCGCCTTCGACCAGCAGGCGGGCCTCCATCAATTCAAATGCCGTCACGTCAAAGCCGGGCGTATCGGCCTCCCCCGGCAAGGCGCGGACATAGGCGCCCGAACCGATGCGCACCTCGATCAAGCCCTGGACTTCCAGCGCAATCATCGCTTCGCGTACCGCGGGGCGCGAGACATTGTACTGGATCGACAGCTCACGCTCTGCCGGCAAGCGATCGCCCACCGCATATCGGCCCGCAGCCAGATCGGCGAACAGTTCGCGCGCCAGTTTCTGATAGAGCCGTTCGGGCGATGTGGCCTTTTTCGGCGTGTCCGGAGTTTTTTTCGGTCGTGACATGCGGCAATGCTTCTCTTGAGGGGCCTGACCAATTTCAGGGCTGGCACTGAGATTTCTCTCTGCCACAGGGCCGGCGGCGCGGACAAGCAAAATCAGGCATACGCCACTTTGCCGAAGGTCATCGCCGTGCGCCATTGATCAAATTTGCTGAAATAGGTCATACCAGTTCTGTTGTTTTTGTCGCTGGATGCTCTATCAGGTGGATCAGGCACAAAGGAGGAGTGAGGGTCTGATGAAGATACAGGCGGCCAAAGTGATCGTGACGTGTCCGGGGCGCAATTTCGTAACGCTCAAGATCACGACCGATCAGGGCGTCTACGGGATCGGCGATGCCACGCTCAATGGACGCGAACTTTCGGTTGTCTCCTACCTTGAAGATCACGTCATTCCCTGCCTGATCGGCATGGACCCGCAGCGGATCGAGGATATCTGGCAGTATCTTTACAAGGGCGCCTATTGGCGCCGCGGCCCGGTGACGATGCGGGCGATTGCCGCGGTCGACATGGCGCTGTGGGACATCAAGGCCAAGATGGCCGGCATGCCGCTATACCAGTTGCTCGGCGGGCGCAGCCGGGACGGCGTGATGGTCTATGGCCATGCCAACGGCGCCGACATCGCAGCGACGGTCGAAGCGGTCGGCCACTATATCGACATGGGTTACAAGGCGATCCGCGCGCAAACCGGCGTGCCGGGGATCAAGGATGCCTACGGCGTCGGGCGCGGCAAGCTCTATTACGAACCCGCCGATGCCAGCCTGCCTTCCGAAACCGGCTGGGACACCAGAAAGGCGCTGAACTATGTCCCCAAGCTGTTCGAGGAGCTGCGCAAGACCTACGGTTTCGACCATCACCTGCTGCACGACGGGCACCACCGCTACACCCCGCAGGAGGCGGCAAACCTCGGCAAGATGCTGGAACCTTACCAGCTGTTCTGGCTGGAAGATTGCACGCCTGCCGAAAATCAGGAAGCCTTCAAGCTGGTGCGCCAGCACACCACGACGCCGCTGGCCGTGGGGGAGATCTTCAATACGATCTGGGATTGCAAGGACCTGATCCAGAACCAGCTGATCGACTATATCCGGGCGACCGTGGTGGGCGCCGGAGGGCTGACGCATCTGCGCCGCATTGCCGATCTTGCCAGCCTCTATCAGGTGCGCACCGGTTGCCACGGGGCAACCGATCTGTCCCCGGTGACAATGGGCTGCGCGCTGCATTTCGATACCTGGGTGCCCAATTTCGGTATTCAGGAATACATGCGCCACACCGACGAAACCGACGCTGTCTTCCCGCATGATTACCGCTTTGATCGCGGCATGATGTATTGCGGCGAAACCCCCGGCCACGGCGTCGATATCGACGAGGCGCTGGCCGCCAAGTATCCCTATAGGCCCGCCTACCTGCCGGTCGCCCGGCTGGAGGACGGAACGATGTGGAACTGGTAGCCCCCTTGCGGATCGTCCTTGTCGGAGAGCCGATGATCGAGCTGAGCCGGCGCGGTGCAGCCTGGCAGCTTGGCTATGGCGGTGACACGCTGAACACGGCGCTGCATCTGGCACGCGGCGGGCATGATGTCGCTTATCTGACCGCGCTCGGCGATGATCCGTTCGCGGCCGCCATGATCGATCGCTGGCAGGGGGAGGGTCTGGATTGCAGTCTGGTGCTGCACCATCCCCAGCGCGCCACCGGGCTTTATGCGATCAGCACCGATGCATCGGGCGAGCGCAGCTTTGCCTATTGGCGCGAGCACAGCGCCGCGCGCGAGATGTTCGCGCTGCCGGGCGCTGATGCCGCGATCGAACAGGCGGCGCGGGCCGACCTGCTGGTCTTCTCGCTGATCTCGCTTGCCATTCTGCCCGGCGAAGGGCGCGAGGCCCTATTCGCCCTCGCCCGCGCGGTGCGGGAACGGGGCGGGCAGGTCGCCTTTGACGGCAATTACCGCCCGCGCCTGTGGCCCGGCACGCATAGCGCGATGGCCGCGCGCGATCGGGCCATTGCGCTGGCCAGCATCGGGCTGCCAACGCTGGAGGATGACATGCTGCTTTCGGGCGAGCAGGACGCGGCGGCGGTTGCTGCCCATTGGCGCCAGCTTGGCTGCGGCGAGACCGTGGTCAAGCTTGGGGCCGACGGCTGCCTGTTGCCCGACGGGCAGATCCTGCCGCCGCCGCAGGTGCTCACGCCCGTCGATACCAGCGGGGCGGGCGATGCGTTCAACGCCGGCTATCTGGGTGCCCGCATGCAGGGCGCAGTGCCGGACGAAGCGGCCCGCGCCGGTCATGCCCTGGCTGGGTGGACCGTCATGCGGGCCGGAGCGATTCCCGACCGCGATCCCTGAGCAGACCCCACAGCACCGCAGCCGCCAGCAGATCGAGCGCGGCGAGCGCCACAAACAGCGGGTTGTAGCCAAAGGTATCCGCGCTCTGCCCGATCAGCAGGGTGAACAGCATCCCCCCCACCCATGCCGACGTGCCCGCCATGCCGGTGGCGGTGCCAACGGCGGACTTGTCGAACACATCCGAACACAGGGTCATCAGCGCGCCGTTGAGCATCTGGTGCGCAAATCCGCCCACGCAGAACAGGGCGATCGCCATGCCGGGCGTGGTCGCAAATCCGATGCAGGCCGGGCCGAGCATGCACAGCGCGCCCAGCGTCATGGTGATCTTGCGGCTGGCCAGCAGCCCCGCGCCGCGCCGCATCAGCCAGTTCGGCAGGAGGCCTGCGGCAAGGCTGCCGAAATCCGCCGCCAGAAACGGGAGCCACGCCCACAGCGCGATCGATTTCAGATCGAGGTTCCAGACCGCAACGAGATAAAGCGGGATGAAGAAATTGAAGGTTTGCCAGGCAGGCTCGGCAAGAAACCGCGGGGTGGCAATCGCCCAGAACGAGCGGCTGCGCAGCACGTCACGCTTGGTCGCGGGCTTGGCGACGACATCTTCGCTGCGGCCTTCGTCGATCAGCTTGCGTTCGGCATCGGACAGGCCGGTGTGCACCGCTGGATCACGGTAACCCACCCACCACATCCCCGCCCACACCAGGCTGAGCAGGCCGGTGACGATAAACGCCGCCTCCCAGTTCCAGATGAGGATGCAGTAGGCCACCAGCGGCGGCGCGATCATATTGCCGACGCTGGTGCCCATCTGGAACATGCTGGTGGCCAGCGGGCGTTCGCGCGGCGGGAACCAGGTGGCAACGGTCTTGGCGCCCGCAGGGATCGCCGCCGCCTCGGTCGCGCCGAGCAGGGTGCGGAAGAAAGCCAGGCTCTGCCACCCGGTCGCAAAGGCATGGGCCATATTGGCAAACGCCCATCCAACCGCGAACAGGAAAAACCCGAGCCGCGTCCCCAAGGCATCAAGCACCGTGCCCGCAACCGTCTGCATCACCGTGTAGCTCGCCTGAAAGGCCAGCACGACCCAGCTGTATTGCTCGGTCGTCATCGCAAACTCGGTCTTGAGCGTGGGCGCGGCGACCGACAGCGTCGAGCGTGCCAGATAGTTGAGAATGGTGCCCAGCGTCACCAACCCGATAATCCACCATCGCAGTTTGCCCGAAGGGATCAGTTTCATATCATCGTGCTTTCAACGCGAGAGATCGAGGACGAGGCATGGCGGGCAACATGGTCCGCGCGCCGCCGGACCGGTGCATCAGCGAACGCGCGACCACCGCCCCAATCAGCCGCGCGATCATGGCGCCACAGCGCAGGTTTGCTCTTGATCGGCCCCGGTCCATCTCACCACTTTCACCTATATTGGTAAGACCGAATACTATCGCAGAAGATTAGTCAACAACGATAGCGAACCAGACCCAATGCGATAGGCGCGACGGTAGAGGCAGGCGGCCGAGGGACGAGCGCCCCGCACGCTGAGCCTCACGTCCGATCATGCTTCGGGTGATTATAAAAACTGGTCACGCCGATTGAGCGCGGATCACCGGGAAGGCAGCGATTCCTGCCGCTCACACCCCTGCAAAGATTCGGGCCGGGGGCTTCACGCCAGCGAGACCCCGGCATCAACCTTCGCTCCGACTGAAAAGACACAGACTGGCAGGTTTTGGCAATTCAGCGTGCGGCCGGTAGTGACCGGACGTGGGTGGTTTCCGGAAGGGCGGCGATCGCTGCCCCCCGACAACCTACTGGTCCGGTGTATCAGCCCGCGATCCCGTGGCGCGCTCGATCTCGGCTGCCGAGCGAGCGATGTCATTGTAGACGCGCCGGGCAGAGGAGTTGCGGGACGCATTATACAATTCCGCGATCAGCGCCCGATCGAATGATGTCATTTTGGCAGGCGGTTCAGCATCGTTGAACAAAGACAATATCGTAGGCGCTGGGACAGAACCATTCTGGGAAGGCGCAGATGTGCCGATAAGAGTTCGCACAGTCGCATAATCGGCCAGTTGCGCGAGCGTGAAACCATGCGCTGCTTCGCGCGAGATCAGGACCGCTGCCCCGGTAATTTCGGTGGTAACGATCGGGTCAGACGAATTGAACGCCTCGACTTCCGTATATTCCGGGAAACGAGCTTGGTCTCCCAGACGGACGCGGAACGCTCTTCCGTTGACATCACGAACGGCTACCCGGTTCCATGCCCGCACCGGTCCTGCCTCGCTCAACACCTGCTCACGCTGGTATCCGGCGAGGTGCGCGATCGAGGGCGAGTCCGCAGAGAGCCAGCGCTCCGGCGGACCGGCCTCAGGCGCCATAAAAGCAACCTTCACTGTCGGAATGCAATCGGGGTTGTCGTCAGAACCGATGCCGAATTCACGGGCGTGGGCACGAATGCGTTGCGCAATAGCCTCGGCGTCGGGGGCAGCAAGGCCAAGCACCTTGACGCACACCGGGTAGAGAAACTTCGCCACCGGGTGCCTCAGTCGAGGAGGGCGGATGATCTGCTTAGTGAAATCACGCAATTCTTCGCGTCGCTCGCTTTCGGTCAGCGGCGGCTTCACGATGATGGTGGTGCCCTGCGATGTCGGCGGCTCAGCGGTTTGAGTGGGTTCATCCGTCGCGGGCGACAAGGCTACCAAGGCAAGTGCAAAGGTAATGGCATCCAACGACATAGGACGCTGCATAACTGCTTAATGATAAAGCGTAAATTGATTCTTCTGATCGAATGTGCGAATTGGGGTCGCTTCCCGAACGGCAGCTTTGGGCCAGACAGAGGCCAAACCAGCCGCACCGACTGTCCATTCCAGCGCGCATTTGTGCAAGAGTGTCCGAGGCGGGGCGCGTGGGGCACCCCGAGCCTGCGGCGATGCCTTACCCGATCCGGTGTTCGCCCTTGATCCAGCGCACCGTGCCCGATGACGCGCGCATCACGACGCTTTCGGTGGTCAGCACGGTCTCACCCGTCACCTTGCGGCGGCGCTTGACCCCGCCCAGCAGCGAGCCGTCGGTCACGCCCGTCGCGGCGAAGATGCAGTCGCCCTTGGCCAGGTCTTCCAGCTTGTAGATGCGGTTCAGATCCTCGATTCCCCACTTGCGGGCGCGGGCCTTTTCGTCATCGTTGCGGAACACCAGCCGGCCGTTGAACTGCCCGCCAACGCAGCGCAAGGCGGCCGCCGCCAGCACGCCTTCGGGCGCGCCGCCCTGGCCCATGTACATGTCGATGGTGGTGTCTTCGTCGGTCACAGCGATCACGCCCGCCACATCGCCATCTCCAATCAGCACGACACCGCAGCCGAGGCTGCGCAGTTCAGCGATCAGTTCGGCGTGGCGCGGCCGGTCGAGCACGCAGACATTGATGTCCGATGGCTTCACGCCTTTGGCCTCTGCCACCGCCATGACATTTTGGGTCGGCGTCTTGGCAAGATCGATGATGCCTTCCGGATAGCCGGGGCCAACCGCCAGCTTGTCCATATAAACGTCCGGCGCGTTGAGCAGGCAGCCTTCTTCCGCTGCGGCCAGCACGGCGAGCGCATTGGGCCCGGCCTTGGCGGTAATGGTGGTGCCTTCCAGCGGATCGAGGGCAATGTCGATCTTCGGGCCTTTGCCCATGCCGACCTTTTCACCGATGAACAGCATCGGTGCCTCGTCGCGCTCGCCCTCACCGATCACGACCGTGCCGTCCATGTAGAGATTGTCGAACGCCCGCCGCATCGCTTCGACCGCCGCGGCATCGGCGGCCTTTTCATCGCCGCGCCCGATCAATTGCGCCGCCGCAATCGCCGCCGCTTCGGTCACGCGCACCATTTCGAGCACCAGCACGCGCTGAATGGCGTTGTCGGCAGCCGCCTGATCGGAAGCTTGCGACGCGGCGGCGAGGTCGGTATCGATCGAAAGGTTCATGCCCAATTCAGCCCTTTGTTGCTTTGGATGCGGCGGCCCATGAAAATGCCTTTGGCGCTAAAGCGGATGGAGACGGGTTTGTCGAGCAATGCCATGCCGCTCCTGCCGGGTTTTCGTAGCGGCATGGCCGTGCTGGCCGCTATCATCGCGCTCCCTTTGGCTGCGCAGGATGACAGCGGCGCGACACCTCCGCCGCCGACTGCGCCCACCCCGCCTGCTGCCGAGCCGCCGCCGCGGGTCAATCTGATGGTCACCGTCCCGCGCGGCGAGGTCAATCAGGCGCAGCTTCAGCAGTGCCGCGACAATGCCGATGCCGGTACGATCAGCGGCGAGATTGTGGTCTGCCGCGAAGTGGGCAGCGATGGCGATGCGGCAACCGGCACCCGCGAAGAAACCCGCAAGCGTTATGCGCAGGAAACGATGCTGAAAGGCGCCCCGCGCGCACCGGATTTCATCGCCGATTGCAAGGATCAGGGCAATCCGTTCGGCTGCATTGGGATGGGCAAGGTGCCACCTCCCGCCTACATGGTTGATTTCAGTGCGCTTCCCACAGCGCCCGCCGGTTCGGACGCGGACCGGATCGCGCGCGGCCTGCCGCCTTTGGACAAGGAAGGCGAATTGACCGAGGAGGAAGAACGCGCCCGGCGCGAGGCCGCCGGGATCAGGACCACGGTGCCGCCGCGCGAGAAGAAAAAGGGCGGTTGAGCAAGGGCGGATCGTGATCATCCCCCAAGTCTTCGCCGGGCTGATGCTGGCAGCGTTGGCCCAAGTCGGGCCGCAGGTGCCGCCCGGCCCAAGCCTGCGGCTACCGCCCCCGCGCCCGCCAGCCCAGACGCCCGCTCAACCCGAGCCCGAGCGTATTCCGATCGATCTTGGCCCGGACGCACCGACAGCCGCGCCGCCTGACACAATCGACATACTCGCGCCCCTGCCCACCTCCGAGGCTGCCAACGCGGCGCTGCTGAAGGACTGCGAAGACCAGCGCGAGGTGGGGGTTGTCGCGGGCGAAATCGTGGTCTGCCGCCAGCTCAATGCCGATACCTCGCAGCTTTACAGCGGCACCCGCGAAGCCTGGCTGAAAGCCTATGCGCAGCGCACGCAGAACGCAGGCACATTGCCGCCGCCCGATGTGGCCGGGGCGGGGATCTTTCGCGGGCCGGCCACGGTCAGCGGGCTGTGCGTCATCGGCCCCTGCCCTGACGAACCGGCGCTGATCGTCGATGTCGAAGCCATCCCGCCGCCGCCCGATGGGTCGGATGCGCAGCGGGTTGCGCAAGGTTTGACCCCGCTTGCGCCGGACACCACGCCGCTATCGGAGGAAGACCGCCGCCGGGTGGAAGCGGAACTTGGGCTGCCTCCCGCGCCCCAGCCGGCACCGTCTACGGACAGGTAAGGCGTTACAGCGGCAGGATCGGCAGCACCAACGGTGCGCCCGTCAGGCTTTCCGACCCTTCGAGCAGCGCCAGCGCCCGGCTGACATGCGCCTCGGGCCCTTCATGCGTGACCATCGCCACCATCACCTCGCCCGCGTCCGCCCCCCGGCCCTGCTGGATCAGGCTTTCAATCGACACCGCACCATCGCGCATCGCGGCGGTGATTTCGGCGAGCACGCCGGGACGGTCTTTGACCATGAAGCGGATATAGGTGCGTTCGGTCCGGTGGCCGGGCTCCGCAGGCGGCATCGCGGCAAGCTGGGCGCTAGGGATCGAGAACGGCGCGCCCACTTCGTCGCGCGCGATGTCGATGAGATCAGCCGCCACCGCGCTCGCCGTCGGCCCGTCGCCCGCGCCCGCGCCTTGGAACAGCAGGCGGCCGGAAAAATTGCCCTCGGCCACCACAGCGTTGGTGGGGCCGTCGACGGCGCTCAGCGGATGGCCCTTGGCGACCAGACAGGGGCGCACGCGCTGGAGCAGGCGCGGGCCATCGGCGGTCTCTTCCACGTCGGCCTCACCGATCAGGCGGATGACAAAGCCCAGCGCATCGGCCTGCGCGATGTCGGCAGCGCGCACCTGCGTGATGCCATTGACGCGCACACCGGCAAAATCGATCTGCGTGCCGAACCCGATCGCGGCAAGGATTGCCAGTTTGTGCGCCGCGTCCACGCCCTCGATGTCGAAAGCCGGATCAGCCTCGGCAAAGCCCAGCCGCTGAGCCTCGGCCAGCACCACGGCAAAGTCCGCGCCGGTGGCTTCCATTTCCGACAGGATGTAATTGCAGGTGCCGTTGAGAATGCCGTAAACCTTGGTCAGCGCATTGGCGCTGGTGCCTTCGCGCAGACCCTTGATGACAGGGATCCCGCCGCCGACGGCCGCTTCAAACTTGAGCGCGGCGTTTTGCCCCTCGGCCAGTTTGGCCAGTTCCAGCCCGTGATGCGCCACCATCGCCTTGTTGGCGGTGACCAGGCCCTTGCCCGCCTGCAAGGCCGCACGCGACAGCGCGAGCGCGGGGCCATCCGATCCGCCGACCAGTTCCACCACCACGTCCACATCATCGCGCCGCGCGAGCGCGGTCATATCGTCTTCCCACGCAAAGCGGGCAATATCGACGCCGCGGTCCTTGCCGCGATCCCGCGCGCTGACCGCCACCACCTCGATCCCGCGCCCGGCCCGCGCCGCGATCAGCCGGGCGTTGGTATCCAGCAAGCGGATAACGCCCACGCCCACCGTGCCAAGCCCGGCAATGGCAATACGAAGCGGTTGGGGGGCAGTATCGGCCAAGCGGTCCTCCATCAGTGACGGGAACCGGCGATTAACCGTGCGGTGCGCGCGGTCAAGCGCAGATACGCAAGGTCAGCCGCGCGTGATCCGGCGCTCGCATGGCCCCAGCGCCTCACGCACGAAGGCGTAATCGCCCGCCGCCAGCCGCCGCGCCTCAGGCTCGCGGGCAAGGTTGGCGCCCGATGGCAACTGCGCCGGAAGCGAACAGGCCAGGCGATACCAGCGCAGGGTTTCAGCCACCGGCGGGCGCGCCGCCGAATCGATGATCTCGCCCCACGAAACGCCCCATTGCGGACGCTGGCCGGGGCGGCGCAGCACCGTGATCGAGACGGGCGAGCGGTTTTCGGTTGTCAGAAAAATCTGGGTTTCCGATTCGCCCGTCAAGGTGCCTTGCACCGCCAGCGCATCGCCAATCCCGGTGATGCGCGGGGCCGCGCCCTCGGCGGCATAGAGCTCGGTCAGGATCGGCCGCAGGCGCGCTTCAAGCTCAGGGGTGTAAGCCAGCTGCGCCGCCGGAGAGACCAGTTGAACCTCACCCGGCCGGCCCGCCACGGGGCGCGCAAACAGCAGGAATTCCCGCTTTTTCAGCTTGGGCACCTTGCCGCGGGCATCCAGCGGAACGTCGGCAAGATAGGTCAGCGCCGCGCCGACACCACTGCGTCCGGCAATCAGCGCCGTGGTATCGGCCTCGATGTAAAGCCGCGCGAATCCTGCCGCCAGACCCGGCGCGCGATCGGGCTTCAACACGGTCTGACGGCGAATCTGGACCCGCACCACCAGTTCAGAAGCATCCGAAAGCGTCGCCAGATCGGCATAGGTCGGCCCATCAGCGGCCGTGGCCATGGCCGGTGCAACCGTTTGCGCATGGCCTGCGCCGGGCACCAGAACCAGTCCTGCGAGCGCTATCATCGACACCTTCAGAGGATTGAAAAACGGCATTAATTCATCCTTAACTTGTCACCGCGCCGCGCGCTTGTTCACCAGACCTGCCTTACCGGTTTAGCAAGCCTTGTTGCACATGGCTCGCAGTGAATTGACGCTGAACCGCAAAAGGGTTTGATCGGCTAAGGGTTGCCCGTTAAAGCCCTGAGGCTGACTGCGCGGGACTGGGGACATTACCGCGCTGACAGTTCAGGTTGCGTTCTGGATGGGAGCATTCAAAACGTGCCAGCCGGGCAAGGTTTGGGCGCCGCTTAACGCGTTGTCCGGGGCCTTGGTTCCCGGCGTGGGAGGGCCGAAATGACCGGGATCCGTTCTCCAGCCTGCTGGGCTGGGGCGCGGGGAGTGTGCCGATCTTAGGATTGGCGAGTATTTGGAGAGAAAGCGCTGGATGTCCTACGCTAGCCAACAACAAGGGTTGACCGGCCCCAAGCTTGTCGCATTGATTATCGCGCTGTCGATCGTCGGTGCTGTCGGGGCGGGAATGGTCATCTTTCTTGCCGTCGACGCCGTCAAGGAGATGGTCGAACGCGTAACGACCGTGAACGTCGAGGAAGAGCCGCCGCCACCCGAAGAGGAGCCGCCGCCGCCGCCGGAAGATATGCCGGAGCCGACGTCGCCGCCGCCGCCGGTTGCGCCGCCGCCGCCGTTCAACATCGCGCCGAATCCGCCGCAGATGGAAACCCGTCAGGACCCGCCGCCGCCCGCACCGACGTTCACCCGTCCGAGCACGGCTCCGTCCGCGCCTCCGGGTCCGCCCGAGCCGCCGCGTGTGTCGAAGGCTCGCGGTGTCCAGCCGAAGAACCAGCGGAGCTGGGCTGCTCGCATCCAGGAAAACTATCCTCGCCGCGCTGCGCAGGAAGAAATCGAAGGCACGGTTGGCGTTCGCGTCACTGTGACCCCCGATGGCAAGGCCACCGGTTGTTCGGTGACCGGTTCGAGCGGTTCGGACATTCTGGATCAGGCCGCGTGCAAGGATCTGGAACGTTACGGCCGGTTTGACCCCGCGCTTGATGCTGACGGCAACCCGATCAGTGCCAGCTGGTCTACCCGCATTACCTACAAGCTGAACTGATCTTACGAGACAGCGGTGCAATGAAAATTGCCCGCTGGCCCCTCGGACAATTCTATCAAAAGGACTCTCGCAATGAACCTTTACCTTCTCGCCGCCGCAGCTGGCGAAGCCGCCCCCGAAAGCAAGTTCGGTTTCGTTGAAGCCATGCGCGAAGGCGGCCCTGTCGCCTGGTCGATCCTTGCCATCATGATCATCATGTCGGTCGGTTCGTTCTACATCATGTTCACCAAGCTGTTCGAACAGAACAAGGTGATGAAGCAGTACAACGCCGTGCAGACCCAGTTCTGGCGCGCGTCGAGCCTCAAGGAAGGCGCGACCAAGCTGGACAAGGACGGCCCGTGGCGCCAGCTCGCCGACGACGCCGTGAAGGCGCAGGACGAGCACGGCAAGATGGTCGATGCGCTCGAATCGCACGACTACATGCACGGTTCGCTCCAGCGTTCGGAAGATTCGATCAACGCCGTGCTGTCGGGCGGCCTGCCGTTCCTCGCCACCGTGGGTGCGACCGCGCCGTTCGTTGGTCTGCTCGGCACCGTGATCGGGATCTACCGCGCGCTCATCAACATCGGCATCGCCGGTAACGCCTCGATCGACAAGGTCGCCGGCCCCGTCGGTGAAGCGCTGATCATGACCGCCATCGGCCTGCTGGTCGCTGTGCCTGCCGTGTTCGCGTTCAACTGGCTCCAGTCGCGCAACCGCAAGATCGCCGCAATGCTCAGCACCTTCTCGACCGATCTGCTGGCCTACATGAACTCGAACGGCGCCGTGAAGCCGGTGGTTCAGGCGGCTCCGACTGCCGCGAAGCCTGCTGCCAAGCCGGCTGCTGCTCCGGCCGCCAAGGCCTGATTGCCATAGCCGCGTAAGCGGCGGGATCATCCCTCGGGCTGATCCCGCCGCTGCCCGGCCAGCCGCCCCCACGGCGATGCCACCGGGCAGGCACAACAAGTCAATGTTTTGACAGGCTAGGAATTCACAATGGCGATTTCTACGGGAGGCGGGGTCGATACCCCCATGTCCGACATCAACACCACGCCGTTGGTGGACGTGATGCTGGTGCTCCTGATCATCTTCCTCATCGCGGTTCCGGTGGCGATCCAGACGATCGAAAAGCTGGAGATCCCGGTGTTTGAATCGATCGAGTCCAAGAACAAGGTCGAAAACCTGCTGCTGACCGTCAGCACCACTGATGATGCGGGGCGCAGCGCCGGGGATCCGGGCTTTGCCGGCGCGTCGCGCAATGGCGAATGCCGGGTCTACTTCAACAACGTCACCCCGGTGTCGTCTGATGAACTGCAGAAGATGGCGTTCGACCGCCTCGATGCCATCGTCAAGCGCGCTGGCGGCGCCGAAGCGCTGATGACCGATCCGGAGAAGGTACCGCAGGTCCATATCCGCGGCGACGTCAACGCCCCGTGGAAGTGCGTGGCAGGCTCGATCTACAACATCCAGATGGCAGGCTATCCGATCGTCGGGTTCATTTCGAACCCGGTCGACCCGAACGGCTGATCGTCCAAGCAAACTTAAGGAGTAACTGACATGGGTATGTCTGGAGGCAAGCTTGACGGCGAGCCGATGATGGAAATGAACATGACTCCGCTGATCGACGTTTTGCTCGTTCTGCTGATCATGTTCATCATCACCATCCCGGTCGCAACGCACTCGATCGATATCGATCTTCCGCAGCCGCAGCCGAACGATACGCCGCCGCCGATCGATCCGGTGAAGAACAAGCTGGTTCTGACCCCGAACGACCAGATCCTGTGGAATGGCACCGCGATCAGCGAAGGCCAGCTGGTGCAGACCTTGCAGCAGACCACCCAGATGGCGGTTGAGCCGGAACTCCAGTTCGAACCGGAAGCCCTGGCCAGCTATGACCTGTCGGCCAAGGTGTTGCAGGACATCAAGGCATCGGGCGTCACCAAGTTCGGTTTCGTCGGCAACGACAAGTATCGTGAGTTTGCCAAGTGATGTCAGGCCGGCTCTAGGGGTGCCTTAGGCGCTTCCAGACCCGGCCCGGATCGTTTCAGACAGGGCGCTGCGAGGTTTCGCGGCGCCCTTTTTGTTTGGGCAAAGCCAGCGCCCGCCAATGTTTCACGTGAAACATTCGGGGAACATCACGCCCGTCAGTCACCTTCCAGCGGCGGGTCCGGGCGCATCGCGGCAGCGATCAGCCCCTCGGCCTCCAGCAACAATTCATCATCCACCGCGCCTTGCGGCACCGCCTCGCGCCCGATCATCGTCATCACCGGCACCGCCAGCGGCGATACCCGGTCAAGCGTCACATGCACCAGTTCGCGCTCCGACCGTTCGAGCAGGTCGGCCAGTCGCCCCACATCCGTCATCCGCGCCCGCGCATCGGCCCAGGCGGCTTCCAGCAGCACGTGATCGGGCTCGTATTTCTTGAGCACATCGTAAATCAGATCGGTCGAAAACGTGACCTGCTTGCCGGTCTTCTTCTGCCCCGGATGCTGGCGCTCGACGAGGCCGGAGATCACCGCCACCTCGCGGAACGCGCGGCGCAGCAGGTGGCTTTCGGTCACCCACTCCACAAACTCGTCGGTCAGGATATCGGGCGACAGCAGCGGAACGGGATCGGTGACAGGCTTCAGCCCCCACACCGCCAGACAGTAATCGTTCGCCACAAATCCGCCCGGCAGCAGGCCCCGATCCTCCATCCGCCGGGTGATAAGCATCCCCAGGCTCTGGTTCGCGTTCCAGCCTTCGAAGGTATAATAGGTGGTGTAATGCTTGCCCCCATGCGGGAAGCTTTCGACCAGCAATTCGCCCGGCGCAGGCAGGCGGCTGCGGTAGTCCTGCATCTCCAGCCATTCGCGCACATCATCGGGGAACAGCCCCCACCCTGCCCTGTCCGCCAGCAGCCCCTGCACCCGCGTCGCAAGGTGGGTGGTCAGCGGCAGGCGCAGCCCGCCATAGCTGGGAATGGTGGCGCTTTTCTTGGCGGCACGGACAGTCACGTCCATATCCTTCACGCCTTCCACCTCAAGGCTCATACCCGCAAAGAAAAAGGTATCGCCGGGCGAAAGCTGGGCGGCGAAGCGCTCCTCCACCTTGCCGAGGCTGCGGCCGTTCTTGAAGCGGACATTGAGCATTTCGGAATCGACGATGATCCCGGCATTCATCCGGTGGCGCTGCGCCTGATTGGGGTGTGAGAGGCGCCACACGCCATCCTTGCCGCGCACAATCCGCTGGAACCGGTCATAGGCTTTGAGCGCATAGCCGCCGTTCGATACAAAGCTCAGAACCCGCTGAATGGTCGCCTCGTCCACCCAGCTATAGGCCAGCGCGCTCCTGATCTCGGTCAGCAGCGCATCCTCGTGGAACGGCCCCGCGCAGGCGCAGGCCATCACATGCTGGGCGAGCACATCGAGACTGCCGGGCCGGAATGCCTCCCCATCACGCTGGCCTTCATCGACCGCTTGCTTGGCGGCAATCGCTTCAAGAAACTCGAACCGGTTGCCCGGCACCAGCACCGCGCGGCTCGGCGTGTCGAGCCGGTGGCCGGCCCGCCCGATCCGCTGGAGCAGCCGCGAGCTGCCTTTGGGTGCGCCCATCTGCACCACCAGATCAATGTCACCCCAGTCGATCCCCAGATCGAGACTGGCGGTGCACACCAGCGCGCGCAATTCCCCCCGCGCCATGGCCTCCTCGACCTTGCGGCGCGCTTCGACCGACAGGCTGCCGTGGTGGATGCCGATGGGCAGGTGATCCGCGTTTTCCTCCCACAGGCACTGGAAGATGAACTCGGCCAGAAAGCGCGTGTTGGTGAAGACCAGCGTGGTGCGGTTGGCGGTGATCGCCTGCATCAGTTGCGGCACCGCCCAGCGCCCGGCATGGCCGCCCCACGGCACGCGCTCTTCGATGGGGAGCAGGATTTCGACCTCGGGATCGGCCCCCTCCTCGCCCAGCACCAGCGCGGCGGCGGCGATCTCGTCCCCGCCTTGGGGCGCAAGCCACTCCTGAAAATCGCGCGGATTGGCAAGCGTTGCCGACAGCGCCACCCGCTGGGCGTGCGGCGCCAGCGCGTGGAGCCGCGCGAGGCTCAGCGCCAGCAGATCGCCGCGTTTGTCGGTGGCGAAGGCGTGCACCTCGTCGATCACGATGCGGCGCAGCCCCGCGAACAGATCGGCGCTTTCGGGATAGGACAGCAGCAGCGACAGGCTTTCCGGCGTGGTCAGCAGGATGTGCGGCGGGCGCTCGCGCTGGCGCTTCTTGCGGTCGGACGGGGTATCACCGCTGCGGGTCTCGACCCGGATCGGCAGGCCGATTTCTTCAATAGGCGTCAGCAGGTTGCGCTTCACATCCTGCGCCAGCGCCTTCAGGGGCGAGACGTAGAGGGTGTGCAGCCCATCAGGCGGCAGCGCGGCGCCGGAGGGCGCGAAGTCGCACAGCGTCGGTAGAAACCCCGCCAGCGTCTTGCCCGCGCCGGTATCGGCCACCAGCAAGGCGTGGCGGCCTGCACGCGCCTGCTCCAGCATTGCCCACTGATGCCGCCGCACCCGCCAGCCGCGCCCCGCGAACCAGGCGGCGATGTCCGGCGGAAGCGATGCTGGGGCCGCAGCGGGCGCGGTCACATCAATGGGCGTGCTCGGCCGGATCGGTTTCTGCCTGCGCATCGAGACTGGCCCGGATTTCCTCAACCGAAATGCCCGTCACCTCGGCCACCTTGGCCTGTTCTGCGGCCGTCAGATCGGCAAAGCCACGGGTCGGCGGCAGATCAGCGGTGGCCTCGGCTGCCTTTTGCTCCAGCGAGCCGATGGTGCTCATCAAGGCCGGCATCGCCTCCATGGAAGCGCTCAGGACGCGGGGGTCGCTCGACATGGTGAAGCTCTTGCGGGCGTAGCTGGTGCCGGTCGGCGTGAGGAAAAAGGCCTCGATCTCGTCAAGCTCCTGCTGCGTGAAATTGATCGCATACAGCTCCGACATGGCTTTGCGCATGCCGGGCTCCATCGCATCCATCATGGTCGCCATCACGCCCGGAAACAGCGCCATTTCGCGCTTCTGGCGTTCGGCCCAGGCCGGATCGAACAGGCTCGCCAGCTCCTCGGTCTGCTCCGGCGTCAGGTCGAGATCGAAGCTGCTCAGCCCGGTCGCTCTGGTCACGGTCGCCGTTGCCGGGGAACCGCCTGCCTGCATGATCGGGCCGAGCATCTTGTCGAACATCGACCCCATCAATTCCGACAGAGTGCCTTCGGGGATCATCCGGCCAATGATCCGCTGCGCCTGCGGCAGGCGGGTTTCCTGCTCGGCGGTCAGCGGTTCGGCCGGGAACATCCCGCCGAGCATGGCCATCACCTGATCCATCTCTTCGGTCGCGGCGCTTGTACCAGAATCTTGCGCGGCAAGCGGCGCTGGCACCAGCGTGAGCGCGCAAAGCCCGGCAGCAGCAGCGGCGAAAAGACGATGGCGAATCATGGTCATGCTCTCCCTCAGAGTCCGAAACCCTTAATGCCCGACGCTGTCGCCGCGCTCCAGCCCGGATGCAGCCAACTGCGCATCGATCTGCGCGAGCAAGCGGTCGAGGCCCGCTTGCGTGTCGCTTTCAGCGCGGGCGACCAGCACGTCCTGCGTGTTCGATGCGCGCAGCAGCCACCAGCCATCCGCCGTGCTGACCCGCACCCCATCGGTGGTGTTGACGCTTTCGACCGCCGGGCCGGGATTGGTGGCCAGACGCTCGGCGATTTCGGCCATCGCCGCAAATTTGCGGGTCTCATCAACCTGAAAGCGCAGTTCCGGCGTGTTGAGCATCGGCGGGATCGCGCTGCGCAGCTCGGTCACCGATTTGCCGAGGCGGGCTGCGGCCGCCAGCAGCCGGACACCGGCATACAGCGCGTCGTCGAACCCGTAGTAATCATCGGCAAAGAACACGTGCCCGCTCATCTCGCCGGCGAGCGGCGCACCAGTCTCCTTCATTTTGGACTTGATGAGCGAGTGGCCGGTCTTCCACATCAGCGGCTGCCCGCCCAGCTCCGCCACGCGGTCAAACAGCGCGCTGCTGGCCTTCACATCGGCGATAATCGTCGCATTCGGACGGGTTTTCAGCAGATCTTCGGCGTAGATCATCAGCAGCTGATCGCCCCAGATCACCCGGCCCGTGCCATCGATAGCGCCAATCCGGTCGCCATCGCCATCAAAAGCCACTCCGAAATCGAGCTGCTTGTCCGCGACGAGCGCGCGCAGATCGGTCAGGTTGGCCTCAACCGTTGGATCAGGATGGTGATTGGGAAAATGTCCGTCAACTTCAGTAAAGAGCAGATGGTGTTCCCCCGGCAGCCGGGCCGCCAGCGCCTCCAGCGCGGGGCCCGCAGCACCATTACCGGCGTCCCAGCCGACGCGGAGATGCTTCAGCGCCTCGGGATCGACTCCGGCGAGGCCTTTGAGCAGGCGCTCGACATACGCGCCAAGGATGTCGCGGGTGATGACAGTTCCGGTGCCACTCGCGAAGGCCCCGTCTGCTGCCAGTTCCCCCAGCTTCTGGATATCGGCGCCGAAGAACGGACGCCCCTGAAATACCATTTTGAAGCCATTGTAATTGGGGGGATTGTGGCTGCCAGTTATCTGAATGCCGCCATCCACCTCTTCGGCTGACGCTTCGGCATAGTACAGCATCGGGGTCGGCCCCATGCCGATCCGCACCACATCGCAGCCGCTGGCGTTGAGCCCTTCGACCAGCGCATGTTCCAGCATCGGCGAACTTACGCGCCCGTCATAGCCCACCGCCACAGTCCTGCCGCCCGCCGCACGCAGCAACGTCCCGAACGCCCGCCCGATCGCGCGGGCATCATCGGCACCCAGCGTTTCGCCGATGATCCCGCGAATGTCATATTCGCGCAGCACGGTAGAGTGGAACTGGTGTCGCATGATCGAGAGGTGCTCCTTGCCGCATCATGGGCGGTTGATGGGGGCGGTTGTTATTGATCGGGGCCGGGCACGGATCGATCGGCAGGCACCGCTATCCTTCATTCCCGCCGCGACACGGCCAAACCCCTGCCGCGCGCTTGTGTCAATCCCGTGTAAACAGGCTCCTACTCGCCCGGCCCGGCCTGTGCGCCCGTAAGCTCGGCAAGCAGCAGATCGCGTGCGGCATTGGCTTCCTGCATCGCCGTTGTCGAACCGCCGCGATCAGGATGAACCTGAGCGGTCAGCCGGCGATGGGCCGCGATAATGTCCTCCCGCCCCGCCGCCGGCGCAACACCCAGGAGCGCGCGCGCGCTGTTCACCGCACGCCGCCGGCCGGGCGCGAACCGCACCACCTCCCACGGCCATTTGCCCAGGGCCCAGCGGCACAAGACGCTCAGCCCCGCAAGGATGACAAACGCCTTGAACAGCATCAGGCGAGCTCCATCTCGCCCTGCTGGCAATCAAACGCAGGCAAGCTCAACGCCTTGACCAGGGCGCGCAATTCCTGCCGGGCCACCAGATGGCTGGTGCCCAGTTCGCCCAGATGCCCCTTGTCGAGCAGCGTCAGGCCCGAAGGGAACAGCTCGCGGTAGATCACGCGTTCCGACAAACCCTGCGTCACCCGGAAACCGACCCGCTTGGCCATTTCGTTCAGCGCCTTGTGCAGGCGGGTCTGGTTGCGCGCTTCAACATGGCCCGTGCGGTTGCGCACCACGATCCAGTCCATCTCCGGCCGTTGCTGTTCAATCGTCATGCGGCTGCGCTTCATCCGCGATTCCCAGATCAGCTCGGCAAAAAAGGACAGCTTCTTCACCTTGAACGTCTCGGCATCGACCTGTCCGATCAGGTCGAAATCGACAAAGCTGTCGTTCATCGGGGTCACCAGCGTATCGGCGTGTTCGACCGCGATCCGGGCGTAAGGATCATCACGGCCCGGATTGTCGATGACAAGGAAATCGCAGCTCGCTTCCATCCGCCGGATCATGCCCAGCAGATCGCCGGTATTGTTCCCGCGGAACACCTCGCACGCCGGGGTCGGCAAGGTCAGCCCGCGCTTTTCAAGCGTGCCGAGCCGGTTTTCGATATAGCGATGCATGGTGCGCTGGCGCGGATCGAGATCGATCGCGGCAACCCGCGCACCCAGATAGGACAGCGCCACCGCCACGTGAACCGCGGTGGTGGACTTGCCGGTGCCGCCCTTTTCGTTGGCAAACACGATCCGGTGCGCCTGCCCCTTGCGCAGACGGCGTCCCGCGAGCACGGGTTCAGCAGGTTGAGCGCGCGAGGCGGGCGACATGACAGGGCTTTCGGTTACGTTCACGGGGCGCACTGCGGGCCGGCGCCCCTCCGGCTTGAAATGAGACAGTCAGCGCCGCTAGGGCACGGCTTGGCAATATCCTTGGAGGCGTAACGGTGCAAACGGTCAATACGTTGCAAATGTTGAGAACCGCTTTGGCACAGCTGCGCGCCGATGGCGCATCGATTGCGCTGGTCCCGACGATGGGCGCGCTGCATGAAGGGCACCTGACCCTGATCCGCCGCGCGCGGGCCGAGGCCGATCATGTGGTCGCCTCGATCTTCGTCAACCCCAGGCAGTTTGGCGCAGGCGAAGACCTTGACGCCTACCCGCGCCAGCTGGCCGAGGATGCCGCACTGCTGGAAGCCGAAGGAACCGCCCTCCTCTGGGCTCCCACGGCCGAAGAAATGTACCCGGCTGGCTTCGCCACCAATGTCAGCGTATCGGGCGTCAGCGACGGCCTGTGCGGCCGCGCCCGGCCCGGCCATTTCGACGGCGTGGCCACTGTCGTGCTGAAGCTGTTCAATCAGATTGCGCCCGATATGGCATTCTTTGGCGAGAAGGATTTCCAGCAGCTTGCCGTCATCAGGGCGATGGCGCGCGATCTTGATCTCACTGCGCCCTGCGCCGCCAACATTATCGGCGTGCCGACGGTCAGAGAGCCTGATGGCTTGGCGATGAGCAGCCGCAACCGCTACCTCTCCCCCAGCCAGCGAACCGCCGCTGCCGCCCTGCCGCGCGCGATGAAGGCGGCCATCACCGCGATTGAAGGCGGCGCAGCCGTGCCGGGCGCATTGTCGGCGCTGGAGGCGGCGATCATCGCGGCGGGCTTTTCTTCGGTCGACTATGCCGATCTGGTCGATCCCGTCTCGCTCGGCTCGCTCACAGCCAGCCCCACCATGCCAGCCCGCCTGGTGGTCGCCGCGCGCATTGGTGGCACGCGGTTGATTGACAACATGGCCGTGAACGCCGCCAAGGGCTGACCGGCGCACCCCACCGCGCCAAAACAGCGTTGACCTCGCCGCGCCAACGGTGGCATGGGCGGATTTGCCGTGAGCGGGTATAGCTTAGTGGTAAAGCTCCAGCCTTCCAAGCTGGCTATGCGGGTTCGATTCCCGCTACCCGCTCCAGCCCTCCCTTCCCAACCAGCCCTAGAAAGTCTATAAAACCCTTGGAAATCCGAGGGATTTAGGCCCTCGATCGTCCGAGAATGTCCCTTTTCTTCCCGCTGCATCCGGGGCCCTTGGGGGCCACATCGCGGGGCCTTGCCGCTGACAGATGTTGCGATCCGGTGCGCCAGGGCTAAAACTCCACACCCGCCTCCTCAGGCAGCTGCCATTGCTTGGGCCGACCGGCTCTTAACCAATCACATACGAACGGCCGCAACATTGCGTCCACCGAACCCAGCATCTGGACGATCATGGAGTCGGGGACTCCCGCCATATCATCGGGGCTGGCAAGGGCGCGGACAAATTCGATCATGTATTTCTGTTCGATCGCATCGCTGAAGCAAGGCATCTCGCCCGGCCGCGTGCGAGTCCGCGCGTCACGTTTGGAGACCTCATAAGCGGCGAGCTGCCGCCGCGTTTCGTCGGACATCTCGTCTTCGGGGAGGATATCGGAGCGTTCCTCGATGGGCGTGTTGATCTGCGCCAGCAAATCCAGATCGAACCGGGCCTGTTCCTCGATGCGGGAGGTATCAAGCTGGTAACCGCCATCCGGCCCGACGGAGAACGAGCCCGGTGTGGTGAAATCCGACGTGATCGATCCCACCTGTTCGCGCGGCATGCGGCAGGTTTCTTCCGGCACGTCGGAATTGTTGTCCTGATACAGCGTCGCGGAAAGCGTGCCGACCAGCATGCCGGCCGCATTCATGGTGATGGTCACTTGCCCGGTGGTCTCATACGACATGATGTTAACGCAACCGCTCGCATCGGTTTCCGTCTGGCCCGGCGCGAGCGAGCTGATCTCATCGCCTTCGCCGACCCCGACCGAAATCTTGGCCGGAAACGTGCCTGTCTGTCCCTCGGCAAGGCGGGCCATGGCGATGGTTATGGTCGCGCCATTGGCCTCGTCCATCGCCATGCGTTGCATGATTTCAGGGGTTTTTGCTGCTGGGTTGGCCTCCTGATAGATCTCGCCCAGCGTCTTGAAGCCGTCCTTGGTGAAGGAACCGGGCAGATATTGCAGCGCAGTCGCTTTCTGGATCGCCTCGGTCGCGCGGGCAAAATCGACAGCGTCGGGGCCTGCGGCGATGGTGATCTGGGTCAGATCGCCGCATTCGAACAGCGCGGCCTCTTCGGGCGGGCAGGCACCCGGGTCCAATTCGGGCTCATAAAGCTGCGGCGTGCTCATTTGCGGGTCTTCGGCACCGCCCTTGGGCAGCGGCTTCTTCGTCTTCTTGCCGCCCCGCTTGGTGTTGCGAACGCCGGTGAGCGTCGTCTTTGCGACCGGGCGGGCAAAGTTGAGCGTGAATTGGGCCGGAGTCATGGATGACGTGGGCGTTGACGGTGCGTTTACCAGCACCACCGTCTGCCACCCTTCAAGGCCGCCGGGGACATCGGGGAAAAGCGGTTGGAAGGCGGCTTGCCAGATCGCTACGCAGCCATTGCCGCGCACGACGCCGCTGCTGGAGTCGAGGATCAGCGGACTCTGAACAAGCTGGCCGCGCGTGCCCAGATCAAGATCCTTGCAATTCCTACTGCCCGCGGCTGTGACATTGAACGGCGGGGGGAGGTTATAGGGAACCAGCGGTAGATTGGCCTCGACCGCATTGCTGCGTACCGGCCCGTTGTAGGGCATTTTCACGCGCAGGCAGCGTGCCGAATAGGGGTAGATAGTGATCGGCACCGACGCGGCCGTTGCGGTTGTCAGATCGATTTTCTGGCAACCGTCGGCCCAGATCAGCTTGTCGAAATAGTCAGCCCGCAATTTGTCGGTGCGGTTTGATGCCACCAAATCGGGGAAGTCGGCCACTTCGGTGATCATCTCGGAATAGACCTGCCGGACCCCGCCGGGCCAGATCTGCGCGCCGTTGAACTTGGCTGCCTTGAGCGCGGCATCGGTCCATTCCAGCCACGCATAGGATGAGGACGGATCGGACGGCTCGGGATATTTCAACATCTGCTGGTACGCTTCGAACCCGCGCGGGCGGGCGCGGATCAGGTGTCGCCAGAAACTCCCCGTCATGTATCCGGCCATCGGGATGCTGTCCCCGTATTCGGGGTGCGTCTTCGGATAGACGCTTTTCCAGCGATCGACGTCGAGCGGGCGATCATAGTAGCGCAGGCCAAGGAAGAAGGAGAAATTGCTGTTTGTCATCGCCTTGGTTTTGCGGGCCATGGCACGGCGGCTGAACGGTGTGGTGCCGTCGGCGCGCTTGAAGCGCTCCATCATGCCAAACCCCACGCCATTCGCCTGTCCGTCGGACAGCCAATAGGGGTCGTTGTCCCCTTCTAGGCCTGGGAGCGATTGGTATTGGTAGAGATGGATATATTCGTGAGATAAAAGTGGATGGATAGCCCACTCATTTGCACGGTCAGCATTAAATTTCACGCTGAAGCCCGATTCAGAACACCAATTCGACCGTGGCGGATTAGTGCCAATACAGATTTGCCCAATGGAGGAATTGAAGTCCTTTCCAGACGGATCAAAAGGTAGCAGATTTCCAGCTGCTGCTACTGTAGTTGAATTTCTCGCTTCTTCCTGCGATCGGAAGATCAAGAATAAATTCTTTTGGCCGTCAAATGTTGTGTCTACTGGTGGAGGAGTGCCAAATCTTTGACTATGGATGTCGTAAACTTCGTTCGCACTTTCAATGAGTTCCTTGAAAACGGGACGATAATCTTGTGCAACTGTATCAATGCCGATGACCGTAAGTGCATCTGAGGTTGCATTAGACCTGTTGCGAAAGCCGGGCCAGTTTGATTTTTCTGGGACATCGAGTGAGGACAGGGGGGTGTCTTTTGATGCAAGGGATCAGAAGCCGGC
>NZ_PKRO01000033.1 GCF_002855495.1 Porphyrobacter sp. TH134 | reverse complement strand
GAGGCCGGCTTCTGATCCCTTGCATCAAAAGACACCCCCCTGTCCTCACTCGATGTCCCAGAAAAATCAAACTGGCCCGGCTTTCGCAACAGGTCTATTATGTTTTGACCTTAATGTGTGTCCCAAGTCTCAGGTCTTAGCACCTGCACACGCTGCGGTGCAATATCGCTGCTGCAAGGCATCAATCCTGACGCAGTCTTGCGCCGATGACTGTCAGCATTTCATAAGGCGACAGACCGGTTTGCTGCGCAGCATCGGCAATGTTCCACGGCACGGATACCCAGTCGCCCGCGCGAAGATCAGGCGCGGCTGACAGATCGACCACCACCATGTCCATCGACACCTTGCCAAGGATCGCCAGCCTGCGCCCGTCGCTCCACAAGGCGTTGTCCGGCCCGCGGCTGCGCAGAAAACCGTCGGCATAGCCAATCGACACAGTGCCGATGCGTATGTGGGTATTGGCAATAAAGGCCGAGTTGTAGCCCACCCCTTCGCCGGGCGCGAGATTGCGGGTTTGCAGCAGCTGGGCCTCAACCTGGGCAACCGGGCGGATACTATCAGTCAGGCCAGCGTGCGGAACGCCGCCATACAGCGCAAGGCCGGGACGGGTCATATCAAAGGCAAAGCCAGCGCCCAGCGCGATCCCGGCACTGTTTGCAAGGCTGATGCGCTGGTGCGGGATGCTGTCTGCCGCTTCCTGCAACAGTTCGGCCTGCATCCGGTTCATCGCCGTCGTCTCGTCGGCGCGGGCGAGGTGGCTCATGAGAATATCGATCTGGAGCGCGGCAATCGCCGGATCGCCCGCTTCGCTTTGCGCGATGCCAAGGCGGTTCATGCCCGTGTCGACCATCAGATGGCAGCGCCCCCCGCCACTGGCCTGCCACAGGCCAGCCTGTTCCAGCGAATTGACGACCGGCACCGCTCCGGTCGTGCGGGCGTAGGCGCAGTCCGCTTCGGTCAGAACGCCGTGCAACACCGCCACCTGATGGCCCGGAACGTGGGCAATGACCCCTGCGACTTCGCTCCAATGGGCGACGAAAAACATCACGCACCCGGCGTCGCGCAGCACCGGAACACAGGTTTGGACGCCGAGCCCATAGGCGTTCGCCTTGACCGCCGCACCCGCATTCGCTGCACCAGAAAGCGCATCGAGCGCTCGCCAATTGGCGGCGAGCGCGTCCTTGTCCACGATCAAACGCAGGCTGAAAGGGGGCTGGGTCATGGCAGCGTCACTCATCGGCAAAGTCCTTTGGCGGCCCGCTGGGAATGCCCCACCAGGCCACGGCCAGCCCGAAGGCGACAACGACCCATGTATACCACAAACCTGCATAGATATCCCCGGTGCGGGCTACGATAACTCCCGCAATCAACGGTAGGAATCCGCCAAGATACCCTGCACCAATGTGGTAGGGGATCGACATCGAGGAATAGCGGATACGCGGCGGGAACATCTCGCTCAGCAAGGCCGCGACCGATCCATAGGTCAGCGCCGACAGCATTCCCAGCGCCAGCAAAACACCGACGATCCCGATGATATTGGCGGCCGGCGGCTGCTGCTTGGAAAAGTCGAAGCCGTAAGCACCCAGGCCTTCATGGAGCCCAGCGCGCCGCGCGGCGCCATCGGCGAACCATGCCGGATCGATCGCAACCGGATTGCCGCCCACCGTCACACGCAGCTGATCGCCCGGCGTCAGAGTATAGGGCACGCCCGAAGCGGTGAGCGTTTCCAGCACCTTGCCGCAGTCAGTCTGATCGCGCTGGAACAGTTCGGCAAAGGGATCGGTGCGGCATTCCGGCCCGCTGACCACAATCGGCGCAGCTTCGGCAGCGGCGGCGAGCTTCGGGTTGGCAAAGCTCCCCATCAGCCAGAACAGCGGAAACAGCAGCGCAAGGCAGAGCGCCGCGCCAATGATGATCGGTTTCTTGCGGCCGACCCGGTCGGACCATTTGCCGATGATGACATAGAAACTCATCACGATCAGACCCGATACCAGCAGCACCAGTTCCACCGTCAGATCATCGACATGCATCGGCCCGCGCAGAAAGCTCATCGCGGAGAAGAAGCCGGTGTACCATACGGTGGTCAAAATGCCGGTGATGCCGAACAGCGCCACAAACAGGCGCTTGGGATTGCCGGGATAGGTCATGCTTTCGACAAACGGGTTGCCGCTGGTCTCGCCGGCCGCCTTCATCGCCTGAAACACCGGGCTTTCGGACAGCTTCAGCCGCATCCACAGCGAGATCGCGAGCAAGCCGATCGACAGCAGGAACGGCACGCGCCAGCCCCATGCCGCAAAGGCGTCCGGCGGGATCAGCGCGCGGCAGGCAAGCACGACGATGATCGACAGGACAAAGCCGCCAGCCACGCTCGCCTGAATGAAGCTGGTGTAAAAGCCGCGCTTTTCGGGCGGGGCATGTTCGGCGACATAGATCGCAGCGCCGCCA
The DNA here is from genome assembly GCF_002855495.1 of Porphyrobacter sp. TH134. Lineage (GTDB taxonomy): Bacteria > Pseudomonadota > Alphaproteobacteria > Sphingomonadales > Sphingomonadaceae > Erythrobacter. Next base: position 31,322 of record NZ_PKRO01000033.1, on the reverse strand, counting down.
TATTCGCCCCCCAGCGCCAGGCCTTGCAGCACCCGCAGCACGATGACGATGATGGGCGCCGCCATGCCGATGGTGTCCACCGTCGGGATCAGGCCGACGCCAGCGGTGGCAATCCCCATCAGGGTGACGGTGACGAGAAAGGTGTATTTGCGCCCCAACTTGTCGCCCAGAAAGCCGAACAGCACCGCGCCAAGCGGCCTGAAGGCAAAGCCGACGGCGAAGGTCGACCACACCAGCAGCAGGCCCAGCGTTTCATTGTCCGTGGCGTAGAAGGCATCCTTGAGGATGTAGGCGAGCGTGCCGTAGATAAAGAAATCGTACCATTCGAACACGGTGCCTGCGCTCGATGCGCCGATCACCAACCGGATTTCCTGCTCGCTCGGCTCACGTTGTGCGAGCGCCTGCGCCTCTGCCATGTCTATCCCATCCCCTTTGCCGTCAACGGGCAATTCTCGCCATGTGTCCTAGCGGCAGGCGGCGCCGGTTGAAAGCGCTTCGCAGGCGGCCTTCCACGGCATTAACAATGCGCCGTGCCGACCGGGATGGGCGCGGGCCGGTACAAGAGGAGCGAGATCCGCCGGCCAGTCCGGTAATTCACCGTCACCTGCCAGCCATGCGCCCAGCGCATCGGCCGCACCGCGCACCGCGGCCGGTTCAGCGCCGATAATCCCGCGGGCCAGCAATGTCGCAGAGGCTTGTCCGACCGCGCAGGCGCTGACCTGCATGCCGATCCGCGCAATCCGTCCGCCTTCGTCCAGCATGATGCCGAGGGTCATCACGCCGCCGCAACTGCGTGATCGTGCCGCGCCGCGCAGCGGCAGATCATCGGTCAGCGGAAATCGCGCAAGATCGGTCGCAAGGCCCAGCAGTGCGGGTGAATAAAGCTTGGCCCTTGTTTGCACGGTCACGCAGGTCAGCCCGTGATCTTGGCCACGGCGGCCCCCCGTGCCTCGGCCTCGCCCCGCAAGCGGTCGCGCCGCACTGCGATTTCCGGCATGAGCTGGCGCGATGCCGCATCGGCGGCGGCATAGGTGCGCGCGCTGGTGATCCACTGCGGCCGGCCGGTGAAACCCCAGCGTTCATCAAAGCCGGTGGCCAGCAGCGCAAAAGCGAAAACTGCGATCAGCGCGCCCTTGACCGCGCCAAAACCAAAGCCCAGCACGCGGTCGATTGGCCCCAGCACGGCTCCGTCCGATGCCCCGCTGGCATTGCCGATGATGACCTTCATCGCCGCGTAAGGGATCAACAGCAGCAGCGCGAACGCAAACAGCGACACCGCCGGTTCCGTCTTGTAAAACGTGCGCAGCCCGTTCGTGAGATCAGGGTGGAGGAAATGCAGCGCGAAAGCGGCCATGACCCAGGATGCCAGCGAAAGCACTTCCTGCACCAACCCGCGCATGAAGCCGCCGATAGCGGCCACAATCACGATAATGCCAATAATGATGTCGAGGCCGGCCATGGGGCCTAGGATTATGCGTTGCCCATCACCTGGTCAACGATGTTCGCAAGCGCAGCAAGCCCGCGGTAATCAGCCCCTGCCGCTGCTGTGGTGGCGCCTGCCGGGCCATAGCAGCGCGCAAAGCCCAGCTTCGCTGCTTCGCGCATCCGCAAGGGGGCATGGGCAACTGGCCGGATCTCGCCCGACAGGCTGACCTCGCCGAACCACGCGGTCTTGTCCGGCAGGGCCCTGTCGGCCAGCGCCGAGACCAGCGCGGCCGCCACCGCAAGATCGGCCGCCGGATCGGTCAGGCGGTAACCGCCCGCGATATTGAGATAGACTTCGGCTGACGAAAAATTGAGGCCGCAGCGCGATTCCAGCACCGCCAGCAGCATGGCGAGCCGCCCGCTATCCCACCCCACGACCGCGCGCCGGGGCGTAGCGCCCGATTGCAACCGGACGATGAGCGCTTGAATTTCCACCAGAACCGGGCGCGTGCCCTCCAGCGCCGGGAACACCGCACTGCCCGCCAGCGGCGTGTCGCGGCCCGACAGGAACAGCAGCGACGGGTTGGCGACTTCCTCCAAGCCTTCGGAGGCCATGGCGAAAACGCCGATTTCATCGACCGCGCCAAAGCGGTTCTTCAAGGCGCGCAAAATCCGGTATTGGTGGCTACGCTCCCCTTCAAAGCTCATGACGACATCGACCATATGTTCCAGCACGCGCGGCCCGGCGATGGTGCCGTCCTTGGTGACGTGGCCCACCAGCACCACCACGCAGCCGCTTTCCTTGGCGTAGCGGATCAGCTCCAGCGCGCAGCCGCGCACCTGACTGACGGTGCCGGGCGCACCTTCGATGGTGTCGGAATGCATCGTCTGAATCGAATCGATCACCAGCAGCGCTGGCGCTTCGCCATTGCCCAGGGTTGTGAGAATATCGCGGACGGATGTTTCCGATGCGAGGCGAATCGGCGCATCCGCCACGCCCATGCGCGCCGCGCGCAGGCGCACCTGTCCGGCGGCTTCTTCCCCGCTGACATAAACAACATCATTGCCGCCCCGCGCGATGGTGGCGGCGCATTGCAGCAACAGGGTGGACTTGCCGATGCCGGGATCGCCGCCCAGCAGAACCGCGCTGCCCGGCACCAACCCGCCGCCCAGCGCCCGGTCAAATTCGGCCATGCCGGTCGATTTCCTGACCGGCAGTTTTGTCGGCGCATTCAGCGGCTCAAACGCCACCGCCCGGCCGCCGCTCGACAGGTCGTGCTTTTGCGAGAACACCGTGGCGGGGACATCCTCCACCAGCGTGTTCCACTGCCCGCAATCGGCGCATTGCCCCTGCCAGCGGTGCGACACCGACCCGCATTCCTGACACACATATCGGCGTTTCGCTTTAGCCATAGCCACGCGCCATAACGAGAACAGATGACGAACGCAATTGCATTGCGACGCGGATACACGTTAGAATGCCGCATGCGCCAAAAGGAACTGCGGCTTGCTCTGGTGTGCTACGGCGGGGTCAGTCTTGCGGTCTACATGCACGGCATCACCAAAGAGGTATGGCATCTGGCGCGCGCAAGCCGGGCGTTCCACCACCCTTCGGCCGTGCATCTGGACGGGGTAGCGGCGGCCTACCGGGATTTTCTGGAGATCGTTGAACGCGATCATGGCCTGCGCGTGCGGGTGCTGCCCGATATCCTCACCGGGGCGAGCGCGGGCGGCATCAACGCGGTCTTCCTCGCCCAGGCGATCCACGCCGGACACAGTCTGGAACCGCTGACCGACCTGTGGCTTACCAATGCCGACGTCAGCGAACTCACCGATCCCGATGCCGAACCGCTCTGGCGCTATGGCAAGCTGTGGGCGCAGCCGATTGCCGAATGGTTCCTGTCGCGCCCTGGCAATGCGGTGAGCGCGACCGTTTCGCCCGAAACCCGCGCCGAGGTGCGCGCCAAGGTCTCGCGTCTGGTGCGCGGGCGCTGGTTCAGTCCGCCGTTTTCGGGGGAGCGGTTTTCCGGGATGCTGTTTGAGGCGTTGATGCGGATGGCTGAGGAAGGTGACGGCATCCCGCTGCTGCCGTCAGGCTATCCGGTCGACCTTGCCGTGACCGCCACCGATTTTCGCGGGCATTCCGAAACGCTGCGGCTGAACTCCCCTCCGCAGGTCGAGGAGACGGAGCACCGGGTCGCGATCAACTTTCGCGCGCGGGTGGACGATAGCCGCACGCCGCAGCTGGCCGATCCGCTCGAATTGGTGCTAGCGGCCCGCGCGACGGCAAGCTTTCCCGGCGCATTCCCGCCGCTGACGGTGAACGAGATCGACCGGCTTGCCATCGCGGAAGAACATCACTGGACAACGCGCGGCAGTTTCCTCGCGCGCGTCCTGCCGGTGCATGTCGCGCGCGGCACGATTGATGATGTGGCGTTGATCGATGGCGCGGTGCTGGTCGGCGCACCCTTTGGCGCGGCGCTGGCAGCGCTGTACGGGCGGCCTGCCCAGCGCGAAGTCGACCGCCGGTTTGTCTATCTCGATCCGCGCCCGGACCGCGGCGGGGCCGCCGCGCCTGGCTCCCGGCCCCGCGATGTGGGGTTCTTCGGCGCGATCTTCGGTTCGCTCTCCACCATACCGCGCGAACAGCCGATCCGCGACGATCTGGAGCGGATCGAACAGCAATCGCGCGATGCGGCGCGGCTGAAGCGGATCGTGATGGACTTGCAGGGCGACATCGACCGGGCGGTGGAAAAGCTGTTCGGCTTCACCTTCCTGCTCGACCGGCCGACGCCCAAACGCCTCGCCAGCTGGCGGGCCAAGGCGCAGCAGGCCGCCGCTGAACGGGCGAGCTACGCCTTTGGCGCCTATGCGCTGACCAAGTTTGACGCGATCCTTGAGCAGTTGGCGCGGCTGATGCTGAAGGCCGCCGGACAATCGCAGGCTGATCCCGGCGCGCTGGTGGGCGCGCTGCGGCGCGAGTTGGAAGCGCGCGGGCTTGACCGGCTGACCGACGAAAGCGGCGGCGCCACCGCCGAGGCCATCGCCTTCTTTCGCGCGCATGACACCGGCTTTCGGGTGCGCCGGTTGCAGATGCTGGCCCGCAAGCTGGCGCGGGACTGGCAGGTTGATCCCGACATTTCCGAAGACGCGCGCGACCGGGCGCGTGACCGGCTTTACGCGATCATGGCGCTGTATCTGCAGGCCGATGAGGACGTGCTGCAATCCCCGGCGTTTCGCGATCTGGCGGTCAATGCCGCGCGCGATCCGGGGGCCGTGCTTGATTTTCTCAGCGCGCGGCGCCTGCTTCCTGCGACCGATCTGGCGGCCGAGGAAATGCTGATCGATGCCTTGGAAGACATGCCCAAAGGGCTCAAGCGGCGTATGCTGCTGACCTATCTCGGCTTTCCGTTTTACGACGTGGCGACCCTGCCCCTGTCACGCCGCGAAGGGCTCGACGAATACAACCCGGTCAAGATCGACCGCATCTCGCCCGATGATGCGCGCTCGATCCGCGAGGGCGGCACGGCAGCGACCTTGCGCGGGATCGAATTCTACAATTTCGGCGCGTTTTTCAGCCGCGATTACCGCGAGAACGACTATCTGTGGGGCCGCCTGCACGGCGCGGAACGGATGATCGATCTTGTGGCATCAACTGTCGGCGGCACTGTGCCGGTACATACCGTGCGCAGCGCCAAGCGCGCGGCCTTTCTTGCCGTGCTGGACGAGGAAGATCGCGCCGGGCGCTGCCAGCGCGGGCTGATCGATCAGATCCGCCTCGAAGTGCGCGAGCGGATGGGATAGCCCACGCGCTCGCGCAGCTTTACCCGCCGAAGACATCCTTGAGCTTGTCAAAGAACCCGCGGCTCTCCGGGCATTCGTCGCCGGTTTCGGTCGCCTTGAATTCTTCGAGGATTTCTTTCTGGCGGCGGCTGAGCTTGGTCGGGGTTTCGACCACAATCTCCGCCACCATGTCGCCGCGCCCGCGCCCTTGCAGCACCGGCATCCCGGCCCCGCGAATGCGCAGCTGCTTGCCCGACTGAATGCCCGCCGGAATGTCGAGCCGATTGGTCGAACCGTCGAGATCGGGGATTTCCACGCAGCCGCCCAGCGCTGCCGTGGTAAAGCTGACCGGCACACGGGTCGCCAAAGTGGTGCCCTCACGCTCAAACACCTGATGCGGTTTGACGTGGAGGAAGATGTAAAGGTCTCCGGCTGGCGACCCGCGCTGCCCCGCCTCGCCCTTGCCGGACAGGCGAATGCGTGTGCCCGTGTCGACGCCTGCGGGAATATCGACCTTCAGGGTCTGGGCCTTGTCGACCCGGCCCTCGCCCCGGCAATCGCGGCAGGGATTTTCGATCACCGCACCGCGCCCGTTGCAGGCCGGGCACGGACGCTCGATCACGAACAGGCCCTGCTTGGCGCGCACGCTGCCCATGCCATTGCACAGGTTGCACTGGCGCTCGCTGGTCCCCGGTGTTGCGCCCGAGCCATCGCATGTGTCGCACACCTGGCTGACTTCGATCTCGATCTCGGTCGACTTGCCGTGGAACGCCTCTTCGAGCGTGACCTGCATGTCATAGCGCAGATCGGCGCCGCGCCGATTTTGCTGGCGCTGCGCTGCACCGCCGCCAAAAGCGCCGCCAAAGATCGTTTCGAAAATATCGCCGATATCGGCAAAGTCGCCGCGCCCTCCGCCGCCAAACGGGCCGCCGCCTCCGCCGCCGTTCATGCTTTGCGTAAAGGCGGCATGGCCATAGCGGTCATAGGCTGCCCGCTTTTGCGGGTCCTTGAGGCAATCATAGGCCTCGCTGATCGCCTTGAACTTGGCTTCGGCGCTGGCATCGCCCGGATTGCGGTCCGGGTGAAACTTCATGGCGAGCTTGCGATACGCGCTTTTGAGCGCAGCCGCATCGGCATCGCGCGCGCATTCGAGCGTGGCGTAGTAATCGGATTGGGTGGACATGGTGTGACCTATTCCCCGTGACCAACCGCAGCCGGTGCGCCGGGAACGGATACCGGCGGCACCTGCTGCGTGCTGGGTTGCATCGGGGCCTTAGCCCTTCTTGTCTTCGTCGACCTCGGAGAATTCGGCGTCGACGACGTCTTCTTCCGGCGCTGCGTCACCGGCAGCCTCTGCTTCGGCATCGGGCCCTGCGGCCTGCTGCTGTTCGTAGATCTGCTGGCCCATCTTCATGGCCGACTGTGTGAGCGCCTGCGCCTTGGCATTGATGTCATCGGCATCGCCGCCTTCGAGCGCGGTCTTCACCGCGGCGATGGCTTCCTCGACCTCGGTCTTGAGCGCGGCATCGATCTTGGCGCCGTGCTCTTCAAGCTGCTTTTCGGTCGCGTGCACCAGGCTGTCGGCCTGATTGCGCGCTTCGGCGGCAGCCCGGCGCTTCTTGTCTTCCTCGGCGAACTTTTCGGCATCCTTGACCATCTGGTCGATGTCGGAATCCGACAAGCCGCCCGAAGCCTGGATCTTGATCGTCTGTTCCTTGCCGGTGCCCTTGTCCTTCGCCGCCACCGAGACAATGCCGTTGGCGTCGATGTCGAAGGTCACTTCGATCTGCGGCACGCCGCGCGGTGCGGGCGGGATTCCGATCAGGTCGAAATTACCGAGCAGCTTGTTGTCCGCCGCCATCTCGCGTTCGCCCTGATAGACCTTGATCGTCACCGCGTTCTGGTTGTCTTCAGCGGTCGAATAGGTCTGGGTCTTCTTGGTCGGGATGGTGGTGTTGCGGTCAATCATGCGGGTGAACACGCCGCCCAGCGTCTCGATACCGAGCGAAAGCGGGGTCACGTCGAGCAGCAGCACGTCCTTGACGTCGCCCTGCAACACGCCCGCCTGAATGGCCGCGCCCATGGCGACAACTTCATCGGGGTTCACACCGGTGTGGGGCTTCGCGCCGAAGAACTGCTCCACCACTTCGCGCACGCGGGGCATACGGGTCATGCCGCCAACGAGGATCACCTCATCGACCTGATCCTTCGAGATGCCGGCGTCAGCCAGCGCCTTCTTGCACGGATCGAGCGTGCGCTGGATCAGCCCGTCGACCATCTTTTCAAGGTCGGCGCGGGTGATCGTTTCCACCAAGTGCAGCGGGGTGGTGGTGCCCCCTTCCATGCGCGCGGTGATGAAGGGCAGGTTGATTTCGGTCGTGGCCGCGCTCGACAGTTCGATCTTGGCCTTTTCGGCGGCTTCCTTCAGACGCTGCAATGCGAGCTTGTCGGTCTTCAGGTCCATGCCTTCCTTCTTCTTGAAGGCTTCGGCGAGGAATTCCACGATGGCATTGTCGAAGTCTTCACCGCCGAGGAAGGTGTCCCCGTTGGTCGACTTCACTTCGAACACGCCGTCCCCGATTTCGAGGATCGAAACGTCGAAGGTGCCGCCGCCAAGGTCATAGACGGCGATGGTCTTGCCATCTTCCTTGTCCATCCCGTAGGCGAGCGCGGCCGCAGTCGGCTCGTTGATGATGCGCAGCACTTCAAGGCCGGCGATCATGCCGGCGTCCTTGGTGGCCTGACGCTGGGCATCATTGAAGTACGCGGGAACGGTGATGACCGCCTGCGTCACGGTTTCGCCGAGGTAGCTTTCGGCGGTTTCCTTCATCTTTTGCAGGATGAAGGCCGAGACCTGCGAAGGGCTGTAATCTTCGCCGCCAGCATTGACCCACGCATCGCCGTTCTTGCCCTTGACGATGGAATAGGGAACGAGGCCCATGTCCTTCTTGGTCAACGGATCTTCAAAACGGCGGCCGATCAGGCGCTTGATCGCAAACAGGGTGTTGTCGGGGTTCGTGACCGCCTGACGCTTGGCCGGCTGTCCGATCAGGCGCTGGCCATCCTTGGTGAAAGCGACGATCGACGGCGTGGTGCGCGCGCCTTCCGAATTTTCGATAACCTTGGGCTTGCCGCCGTCCATGACAGCGACGCAGGAATTGGTGGTGCCGAGGTCGATACCGATAACTTTAGCCATTTTTACCCCATCCATAGGACAATTGCTGGACACCGCGCAGGTCCGCTTCCCCGGCATGGGCAAAGCGCTTAGGCGGCTCGTTTGTGAGCGCGATATAGGTGTGGTTTTGCTTGGCACAAGAGACCGGTGCCCCTAGTTTTGCTGCCATTCCACAAGGGAGACGAACACGGTGAAGATGATCCGACGCGCCGCTTTGGCGATTGCTCTTGGCGCAGGCGTAGCAGGGCTCGCCGCCTGTTCGGATGCTGGCGATACGCCCGCAAGCGCAGTGGAAGGTGCCGCCGGTCTGACCGTCAGCAACGCGCGCGTGGTGCTCGCCCCGGTGGCGGGCAATCCGGCGGCGGTCTATTTCGATCTTTCCTACAGCGGCGCAGCGCCCGTAACCCTCAGCAGCGTTACGGTTGAAGGCGCAGGCATGACGATGATCCACGATTATGCGGAAAGTGCAGGCAAGATGCAGATGACCATGGCCGATAATGTGCCGCTGGCCGCTGATGCGCCCGTAACCTTCGCGCCGGGTGGGCTGCATGTCATGGCGATGGAGCCCACGGCGGCTCTCGCAGCGGGAGGCACAGCCAAGGTGACCCTGACTTTGTCCGATGGCACCAGCACCACCGTGGACGCACCCGTACGCGCTGCCGGGGAAGAGCGCTGATACTGCCGCCGCCACAAGCCGGTATGGCACAGGCGGCGCTCGCCACCGCCCCTGCCTGTCCGGTCGGCGGTGAACGATCTTTGACCCAGGGCGAAATCGCCCTGGCCCGCAGCATGTTTGGGGGCGCGATTGACTACACCCGCGTCAAAGTGAAGCGTCGCAAGTTCTTCCCGCTGCATCCGCCCGGTGTGACCATGGCGCCCATGGGGCATCTGCATTTTCACCCCGAAGCCGGGCATTATTGCGATGATTTCGCGGAGGCGGCGCTGCACCATCAGGCGCATTTCATCCACGAAATGGTTCACGTCTGGCAGGCCCAGACGCGCGGACGCTGGTATCTGGTGCTGCTGCGCCATCCGTGGTGCCGGTATGATTACACGCTCAAACCGGGCTTGCCGCTGGAGCATTACGGGATCGAGCAGCAAGCCGAAATCGTGCGCCACGCCTTTATGTTACGGCAAGGAGCCGATGTGGCAGGCGCGCCGGGACAAGATGCCTATGAGGCGATCCTGCCCTTCACGCCTGCCTGAGCCGGGGTTAGCGGCAATCCACCCGCCGTTCGCGGCCGCGGCGGTCGACGCGGTAGCACTGGCCATCCTTGCGGACCAGCGCCCCGCCCGCGCCGCCCACGGCTGCGCCAACAGCGGCCCCGCGGGCAACATCCCCGCCGGTCAGAACGCCGGCCGCCGCGCCGACAGCCGCACCGCCCAAGGCGCCCTCGCCTGCGTAATTGCCGGCGCAGGCCCCAAGGGAGAGCGCAAGGGCAGCGGTCAAAGCTGCGGTTTTCGTTCCGATAGTCATGGCAATCTCCTGTCGTTCAGTGGTGTTGCCTGAACGCAGAAACTGCCAGGATTATTCCCCCGCCCGTCGCAAACGAGCCATCACTGGGGGCGAGTTGTGCATGAGCCGCGATTACTCCGGCTTCTTGGCCACCGCCACCATCGCCGCGCGCAGCAGGCGGTCCTTGATCATCCACCCGGCCTGCATTTCCGACACCACTGTGCCGGGTTCGTGATCGGCCGAAGGGACTTCGAGCATGGCCTGATGCTGGTTGGGATCCAGCGGCAGGCCAACCGCAGCGATGCGGGTAATGCCGTGGCTGGCGAACACCTTTTCGATCTCGCGCTGGGTCGCTTCAAGACCGATCACCAGACCCTTCATCGTGTCATCCGCGCGCAGGCTTTCCGGAATCGCCTGCACCGCGCGGGCAAGGTTATCGGCAACGGACAGAATATCGCGGGCGAACCCGGTCGCGGCATAGGCGCGTGCTTCATCCTTCTCGCGTTCCAACCGGCGGCGCACGTTCTGCGTTTCGGCCTGCGCGTAGAGCACGTCCTGCTTGGCGGCATCCAGATCGCGGCGCAGCGATTCGAGGGCTTCGGCCAGCGGCTCGGCCTCATCCCCGCCCTCGCGCAGATGCTCGGGCACGCCCTTCAATTCGTCTTGAGCCGCCTGATCCAGCGGCGTTTCATTCTCGGTCATGTCGTGTGGCTTTCCATTCAAGCGATAAGCTTGCCCAGCGAACGGGCGGTCAAATCCACCATGGGGACAACCCGCGCGTAATTCAACCGGGTGGGGCCAATCACACCCAGCACGCCGACCACGCGGCCCTCCCGGTCACGGTAGGGCGAGGCGATGACGCTGGAGCCGGACAGCGCGAACAGGCGGTTTTCGCTGCCGATGAAAATCCGGGTCGCCTCGGCCTCGCGCGCGGAATCGAGCAGTTCGGCGACCGATTGCTTGTTTTCGAGGTCTTCGAGCAAGCTGCGCACCCGTTCGATATCGCCCAGCGCGCTGTCATCGAGCAGATTGGCCGCGCCGCGCACGATCAGCACGGGGCGCGCGGCGGCATCCTCGCTCCACACGGCAAGCCCGCGCTCGACCAGATCGCGCGAGGCATCATCGAGCTGCGATTTGCCTGCGTTGATTTCCGTACGCATCGCCTGAGCGGCCTCGGCCAGAGTGCGCCCCGCAAGCCGCGCGGTGACATAATTCGATGCCCGGTCCAGCGCCCCGGGGTTGAGCGCGCCGCCGATGGTGACAACCCGGTTCTCCACCCCCCCATCCTCGCCCACCAGCACGGCGAGCGCGCGGCCTTGCCCCAAATCGACAAGACTGAACTGCGCAAGGCGTTGTTCGCGCGGCGCGACCAGCACCATGCCGGCAGCGCCTGACAGATCGGAAAGGATCGCGGATGCCTGCTTGATCGCCGCTTCCACCGGCCCGGCTTCGGCAAGCCGCGCTTCGATGGCGGCCTGTTCCTGCGCGGTCGGCTCGGCCACGCGCATCATCCCGTCGACGAATATCCGCAAGCCCGCATCGGTCGGCATCCGGCCCGCGCTGGTATGCGGCGCAGCGAGCAGGCCTGCGGCCTCCAGATCAGCGAGCACCGACCGGATCGACGCGGGCGACAGGTTCAGCGTACCGTCGGCGGCCAGCGTCTTGGATCCGACCGGCTGCCCGCTTTCGATGTAGCCTTCAACCACCCGCTGGAAAATATCGCGGGCGCGGCTGGTGAGTTCGGTGACGGGGAGCGCGGTCATAGGCGTTTGCTAAACCCTATCGCCAACTTTCTCAAATTCCGTTCGTGCTGAGCTTGTCGAAGCACTGCACTTTCTTCTAGCGCAGTTTCAAGAGAAGCAGGACGGCCCTTCGACAAGCTCAGGGCGACCGGAACCAGAAAAGGAAACACCCATGCGCCCTTCAGGACGCGCGCCCGATGAAATGCGCGCCATCACGATCGAAACCGGCTTCACCCGTCACGCGGAAGGATCGGTGCTGATCGGCTTCGGTGATACCAAAGTGCTCTGCACCGCCAGCGTCGAACGCGGCGTGCCGCCGTGGCTGCGGGGCAAGGGCGAAGGCTGGGTGACGGGCGAATATTCCATGCTCCCGCGCGCCACGCACACCCGTGGCGCGCGTGAAGCGGCCAAGGGCAAGCAGTCGGGCCGCACGCAGGAAATCCAGCGGTTGATCGGCCGGTCCTTGCGCGCGGTTGTCGATCTGCAAAAGCTGGGTGAGCGGCAGATTACCCTCGATTGCGACGTGATTCAGGCTGACGGCGGTACGCGCACTGCGGCGATCTCGGGCGCGTGGATTGCACTGCGGCTCGCGATCAACGGGCTGATGGCCTCGGGCGATATCAAGCACGATCCCATCTCGGCGCAGGTCGCAGGTATTTCGTGCGGCATCTTCAAAGGCACCCCGGTCCTCGACCTGGATTACGACGAGGATTCCAACGCCGAGGCTGACGGCAACTTCGTGCTGCTGTCGGGCGGGAAGATTGCCGAAGTGCAGGCGACCGCCGAGGGTGCGACCTATGACGAGGAAGCCCTGCTCCGCCTCCTCCGCCTCGCCCGCATCGGCTGCGACCGGATCTTTGCTGCGCAGCTGGACGCGGTGAAATGACCAGACGCCTCGGCTCCGGCTCTCTGGTGATTGCCACGCACAACGCGGGCAAGCTGAAGGAGATTGCGGCGCTGCTCGATCCCTTTGGGATCAAGTGCCTGTCAGCAGGCTCGCTGGGTCTGCCCGAACCGGCGGAAACCGGCACCACCTTCGCCCAGAACGCGCTCTTGAAGGCGCGGGCTGCCGCGGAGGCTTCGGGGCTGGCTGCGCTGGCAGACGATAGCGGGCTGAGCATCGCAGCGCTCGATGGCCGGCCCGGCGTCTATACCGCCGACTGGGCCGAGCGGCAGTGGTTCGAGGGCGCTCCGGGCCGCGACTGGTACATGGCCATGGGCAAGGTCGAAGGGATGCTGGCCGAAAAAGGCCCTGACATCGACCGTTCAGCCGCGTTCCACTGTGTTCTGGCGCTGGCGTGGCCCGATGGCGATCATGCGATCTACGAGGGCCGGTGCGAGGGACATCTGACATGGCCGCCGCGCGGGCTTCTCGGGTTCGGTTATGATCCGGTGTTCGTTCCCACAGGCGGTGTGCAGACCTTCGCCGAAATCCCGCCAGAGCAAAAACACGCCATCAGCCACCGCGCCGATGCCTTTGCCAAACTGGTTGCCGAACAGTTTCCGCGCTGACCTAGCGCCGGGCCGCGCGATGTTCGGCCGGGTCGATCCGCTGCCCCCAGATGTTGCCAGCGGGCCAGTAACGGCACACCAGCACTTCGTCAGTGGCCGTCTCGGCAATGGCGCAGCCGACCTCGCGCGTCTGCGGCCAGATGATCTGCGTGTAATGCGCCACATCGCTCCACTGGCCGGTGCGCGAGACTTCCGGAAATGGGCCGGGCCGGAAATGGCGCTTTTCTGCGGTGAAGAAGCCGACCTTTTCCCAGTTCGACCAATGGCCGCGCGTCCCGCGCCACAGGTTCTCGCCCTGCCCCTTGCGCTGTTCAATCGTGGCGTGGTCGTACAGGTTGCGGGCGGCAAGATGATCGGCCCAGCTTTGCGCGTCGCGCGCCAGGCGGTCGCTCCACACCAGCAGCGGCGCACCGACATCCGCCCGCGCCAGATTATGCGCTGCAAGGAAATCGCGTTCAACCGGATGCGGATAGCGTGCGGCTTGCGGCAGCGCAGGTGCGGCTGTCATGGCGAGGACCAAACCCAGCACTTGGGCAAACGGCGATAGAAGGCTAGAACGGGGCATGCGACTGACTTATCCCATGATGATTAAGCGAGGCTGAAACCGTTCCCCGTGGCCCGCGCACTTTATATTCACTGGCCGTTCTGCGCCAAGAAATGCCCCTATTGCGACTTCAACTCGCACGTTCGCGCGGGCGTGGATGTTGTGGCGTGGCAGGATGCCTTGCTGGCCGATATGCGGGCCGAGGCCGAGGTGGCGGGGGGCGAGGCGCTCACGTCGATATTCTTTGGCGGCGGCACCCCATCATTGATGCCGCCCGCCTTGGTGGCCGCGCTGCTGGCCGAGGCCGAGCGGTTGTGGGGGTTCGATCCGGCGATCGAGATCACGCTGGAGGCCAATCCTTCATCGGTCGAAGCCGCAAACTTTGCAGCGCTGGCGGCAGCCGGGATCAACCGGGTGTCACTGGGCGTGCAATCGCTCGATGATGCCGAACTCCGCTTTCTGGGCCGGTTGCACGGGGCCGATGAAGCCCTGGCGGCGCTTGATACGGCGCAGGCCCATTTCAAGCGGGTGAGCTTTGATCTCATCTATGCCCTGCCCGGCCATACGCCTGAATTGTGGCACGACCGCCTGACCCGCGCGCTGGCCTTCGGCACCGGGCACCTGTCGCTGTATCAGCTCACGATCGAACCCGGCACGCGCTTTGCCAGCGATGTGCGGCGCGGGCGGTTGGTGCCGCTGGGCGATGATGAAGCGGCCGATCTGTTCGATATCACGCAGGCACTGACCAGCGCGGCGGGGCTTGCCGCTTACGAGACCAGCAATCACGCCCGCAATGGCGAGCAATCCCGGCATAATCTCGCCTATTGGCGCTATCACGATTACGCCGGGATTGGGCCGGGCGCGCATGGGCGGCGCGGCGGGATGGCAACCGTGCGGCACAAGAAGCCCGAGAACTTTTTGTCCGCTGTCGCCCGCCAAGGCCATGGCATCGCCGAGGCACGCGCACTGGCGGTCCCCGAACAGGCGACCGAGGCGCTGCTGATGGGGCTGCGGCTGACCGAGGGGCTTGACCTTGCCGGTCTGGCCCAGCGCTTCGGCCTGCTGCGCGCCGGGCTGGTGGACGAGGCGGCGCTGACCCGGCTGTGTGCGTTGGGGCTGATGTGGCAAGATGGCACGCGGATCGGGGTCGCACCGCCGGGCCGCAGCCTGCTCGACGCGCTGCTGACCGAGGTGGTGGCCGATACGCTGGTCGCAGCATGAGCGCGGGCGCGCTGATCGAAGAGTGGCGCGCCTATCTTGCCAATAATCGCCGCCGCTCGCCCCATACGGTGCGCGCCTATGCCAGCGCGGCCGAGCGGTTGGTCGCAGCTGCCGGTCTGGCCGATTGGGCGGCGGTTGCCCGGACCGAGGCGCAGCATTTGCGCAGCCATCTGGCCGCGCGCCGCGCCGAGGGGTTAGGCAATGCCAGCGCCGCGCGCGAGCTTTCGGCGCTGAAGGCTTTCATCGCCTTTGCCCGCCAGCAATCAGGCGACCCCGACCCCGCGCCTCCGCGGCTGCGCGGTCCGCGGATCAAGAAGGGCCTGCCCCGCCCTGTCACACCGGACGAAGCGATCAATCTGGCCGACGGGGTCGACAGCCTTGCCGCCGACGACTGGATCGGCGCGCGCGACCGGGCCGTGCTGCTGTTGATGTATGGTTCAGGCCTGCGCATCGCCGAAGCCCTGTCGCTGACCGGGCGCGATGCGGTGCTCGGCGATGTGCTGCAAGTGACCGGCAAGGGCGGCAAGCAGCGCGTGGTGCCGATCCTGCCGGTGACACGCGCGGCGGTGGCGGACTATGTCCGGCTGTGCGCATGGCCGATCAGCGCCAATGCGCCGCTGTTCCGCGGGGCCAAGGGCGGGCCATTATCCCCCGGCATGGTGCAGAAAGCCATGGCGCAGGCGCGCCGCGCGCTTGGCCTGCCTGACACGGCCACGCCCCATGCGCTGCGGCATTCCTTTGCGACCCATCTGCTGAGCGCAGGCGCGGACTTGCGCAGTTTGCAGGAATTGCTCGGCCACGCCTCGCTCGGATCGACCCAGATCTACACCCGCGTCGATGCGGCGAGCCTGCTGGAAAACTACCGCAAGGCCCACCCACGCGGTTAGGCGTTATCCTCGGCCTCGTGCGCCTTGACCGGCTTCCACGTCACCACCCGGTAGACATAGAACGCCACTCCGGCGAGCACGAACAGAACCACGCCGTAACCCGCCAGCTTTTCAAACCGGTCGACCAGCGGCTCCAGCGCCTGCCCGCCGAAGATCAGCACCGCGTTCCAGATGCCGGAACCAAGGAAGGTGAAAACGCAGAATCGCCACAGCTTCATATGCGCCAGCCCCGCAGGCAGCGAGACAATGGTGCGCAGGATCGGGGAGAAGCGCAGCGCGAACACGATCCCGTCGCCATATTTGCGGAAGATGTTACGCGCCTTGGTGAATTCGTCCCATTCAAAGGTCAGCCAGCGGCCCCAGCGATCGATGATACGCTTGAGCTGCTCCTCGCTCCAGCGCACGCCGATCCAGTACCAGAACAGGTTGCCGACGACCGTACCGGCCGTGGCGACGAACCAGACCGTGCCAAACGTCATCTGCCCCTTGGCCACAAGCAGCCCCGCCCCGCCCATAATCACCTCGGACGGGATCGGCGGGAACACGTTTTCGGCCATCATCAGAAAGAAGATGCCGATGTAGCCGCCCTTATCGAGCAGTTCGAGGAGGAATTCGGTCATGGATCTTCTGTCTGTTGTGTTGCGGACGGATCAGGCGGCGCTGCGTTCGGCAAGGCGCCGTTCGATCGCATCCCAGATCATCCCCGCCGTATCAGTGTTGTTGAACCGGTCAATCGCCACGATGCCGGTGGGCGAGGTGACGTTGATTTCGGTCAGCCACTTACCACCGATGACATCGATGCCAACAAAGGTCAGGCCCAGACGTTTCAGATCCGGGCCAAGCGCCGCGCAAATCTCGGCCTCGCGCGCCGTCAGCTCGGTCGCCTGCGCGCTGCCGCCCATGGCGAGGTTGGAGCGAAACTCGCCCTCCCCCGGCACCCGGTTGATCGCGCCCGCCACCTCGCCATCGACCAGCACGATGCGCTTGTCGCCCTCAGCCACTTCGGGAAGGAAGGGCTGGACCATATGCGGTTCGGGCCAGGTCTGGTTGAACACCTCGAACAGCGCGGTCAGGTTCTCGCCGTTTGCGCCGATGCGGAAGATGGCCTTGCCGCCATTGCCGTGGATGGGCTTCACGACAATCGCACCGTGCCTGGCCATGAAGCGCCGCACTTCGTCCACCGAGCGTGTCACCAGCGTTGGCGGCATGAACCGGCGATAGTTCAGGACCATCACCTTTTCAGGGCTGTTGCGGACATTGGCCGGGTCGTTCACCACCAGCGTCTCGGCCCCGATGCGTTCCAGCATGTGCGTGGCGGTGATGTAACCCATGTGGAACGGCGGATCCTGCCGCATCAGCACGACATCGACATCCTTGCCCAGATCGAGCCTAACCTGTTCGCCGCGCGCGAAATGATCGCCCTCCACCCGCTGCACTGTCACCGGGTAGGCGTGGGCGAACAGCCGGTCATCCTCGTCCAGTGTCAGGCTTTCGACGTGGTATTCGTAGAGGGTATAACCCCGCGCCTGCGCGGCGAGCATCAGCGCAAAGGAGCTGTCGCCCGCGATCTTGATCTGGTCGATGGGGTCCATCTGGACAGCTACGCGCAAGGTCATTCATTCAACTCCAGGAGGCGATCAGCCAAGCGGCATCCACGCGTTTTCGATGTGGGTGGGCGGGCGTCCGGGTGCAAGCAGGATCACGTCGATGCGGATATCCTCGCCGTTTGTCGCATAGTCCTGCCACACGCCCTCCACCGCCGCTGCGACCCGTTTGAGCCGCCGCTCGTCGATGGCATCAGCAAGGCTGGCCGCCCGCGCGCGCCACTTGACCTCGACGAAGGCGACGAGGCCGGTGCGGCGGACGATCAGGTCGATCTCGCCCGCCTTGGTCTTGACCCTTTCGGCGACCACCTGCCACCCTTGCTGGACAAGGAACATCGCCGCTTGCGCTTCGCCCTCGCGTCCGCGGCTGTCGGCATCGCGGCGCTGTTCAGGGGTGCGGGATGCGCTCATTCGTCCTTCAGCTCCAGCGCGCGGGCATACAGCGCGGCGCGGTCGATCCCGGTTGCCTTGGCCACAATACCGGCGGCCTTGCCCGGCCCGGCCGCAGCCAGCGCCGCGCGCAGCATCGCGTCGGCATCCAGCACCGGCGCTTCATCGGCGCCCGGCGGTCCGATCAGCAGCACGATTTCGCCCTTGGGCGGATGCGCGGCGTAATGCGCCGCAAGGCTGGCCGCCGTGCCGCTGCGGCATTCTTCATAAAGCTTGGTCAGCTCGCGCGCGACCGCCACTTCGCGGGTCGGCCACAGCTCGGCGATGGCAAGCAAAGCGCGGGTCAGCCGCGGCGCGGTTTCGTAAAACACCAACGTCGCTGCAACATCGGCGAGCCGGGCAAGCGCTTCGCTGCGCGCCTTGTCCTTGACCGGCAAGAAGCCTGCAAACAGGAACCGGTCGCTCGGCAAGCCTGCCATGGCGAGCGCTGACACAGCAGCGCAGGCACCCGGAACGCTCGTCACCGTAACGCCTGCCGCCCGCGCCTCGCGCACGAGGCGATAACCGGGGTCCGAAATCAGCGGCGTGCCCGCATCGCTTACCAGCGCAACCGGCATGCGCCTCGCTTCGTCGATGATCCGGGCGCGCATGTCGGGCGGCGCGTGATCGTCCAATCGCTGGAGCCGCGCCTTGATCCCGTAATGTTTCAACAACTTGCCGGTCACGCGCGTATCCTCGCACGCTATCATTGCCGCCCCTTGCAGCACCGCCAGCGCGCGCAAGGTAATATCGCCAAGATTGCCAATCGGGGTCGCGACGATATACAGCCCGGGCTCGGGAATGTTTGCGGGAAGAGATGGCTGCTCCATGGTCATCATCAGGTCCATGGAGCACGACTGAGGGGTCGGCAAGAATGAAGCTTTGGAACAGATTGAATTGGGCCGGGGATTGGACTGCCCGGCTCCGGCTTGCTGCACAGCGCATGACGCGGCGCCATTGTGTGCTGGCAGGGGCTGCGCTGCTGGCTGCCGGCTGTCAGGTGGTTCCCAAAGCCGATGTCGGCACGGCGTCTGCCCCGGTGCCCGCGCCCGAACCGTCTGCGACCGCGCTACCGACCGATACCGGCCGCCACCGCATCGCGCTGCTGGTGCCGCTGGCGGGCGATACCGCCGCTGTGGGGCAGGCGATTGCCAATGCCACCACGATGGCGCTGCTGGATACCGGCGCGGATAATCTGCGCATCACCACCTATGACACCTCCGCCGGAGTGGCGACGGCAGCCCGCACCGCGATTGCCGATGGCAACAAGCTGATCCTCGGCCCGCTGACGGCCGATGGCGTCCCGGCAGTGCAAGCAGCCGCGCGCCCTGCCGGTGTGCCGGTCATTGCCTTTGCCAATGATCCGGCTGTCGCCAGCCCGGACGTGTTCGTGATCGGGCACTTGCCGGAACAATCGATCCGGCGCGCTGTGCAAGCCGCACGTGCGCGCGGCGCGACGCGGTTTGCCGCGCTGGTGCCCGAAGGCGATTACGGCACCCGCGCGCTTTCCGCGCTGGACAATGCCCTGCGCGATTACGGCGGCGCACTGGCCGCACAGCAAAGCTATGCGCGCGGCAACACCTCGATTGTGAGTGCGGCCGGCCGCCTGCGGACCGCCGGCGGTTACGACACCGTCCTGATCGCCGATAGCGCGCGGCTGAGCATTGATGCCGCAGGCGCCTTGCAGCGCGGTGCGCGCACCCGCGCCCGGATTCTCGGGACGGAACTGTGGAGCGGAGATGCCGCCCTCGCCCGCGCTCCGGCGATGGAGGGCGCGCTGTTCGCGGCTGTTTCGGACCAGCGCTATGGCCGCTTTGCCGAAAGCTACGCGGCCCGCTTTGGCGCGCAACCTTACCGTGCGGCGACCTTGGGATATGATGCGGTGCTGCTGACCTTGCGGGTCGCGCGCGATTGGAAAGTGGGCGCGCCCTTCCCCAAGAACGAGCTGTACGACAAGGGCGGTTTCCTTGGCGTGGACGGCGCTTTCCGCTTTGCCCGCAATGGCGTGGTGGAACGCGCGCTGGAAGTGCGCGAAGTCAAAGGTGGTGAGGTGGTCGCGGTTGATCCCGCCCCGACCGGCTTTGGCAAGTGAGTGCGTAAAACCACAGGGGGTGGCTTGTGAGGGCGCGGGCTGAGGGCCTATACCCGTTGCATGTCCACCACCCCTGACGATCTCTTCGCCAACACCCCCACCTCCAGCGGCGATTACAACGCGAGCGCCATCGAGGTGCTGGAAGGGCTGGAGCCGGTGCGCCGCCGCCCCGGCATGTATATTGGCGGGACGGACGACCGCGCGTTCCACCACCTTGCCGCCGAAGTGCTCGACAATTCGATGGACGAAGCCGTGGCGGGCCATGCGACACGGATCGAAGTGCGTCTGGACGAGGGCAACCGGATCACCATCGCCGATAACGGGCGCGGGATGCCGGTGGATGAACACCCCAAGTTTCCGGGTAAGTCGACGTTGGAGGTGATCCTCTCTACGCTGCATTCGGGCGGCAAGTTTTCGGGCAAGGCCTATGCCACCAGCGGCGGCCTGCACGGGGTCGGCATCAGTGTGGTCAATGCCCTGTCGGTGCACACGCGGGTCGAGGTCGCGCGCGACAAGCAGCTTTATGCGCAGGAGTTTTCGCGCGGGATCACGCAAGGCCCGTTGCAGATCCTGGGTGCGGCTCCCAACCGGCGCGGCACCACGGTCAGCTTCGTGCCGGACGAGGAAATCTTCGGCGACCGCAAGTTCAACCCCAAGCGGTTGTTCAAACTGGCGCGCTCGAAGGCGTACCTGTTTGCCGGTGTCGAAATCCGCTGGAAATGCGCGCCCTCGCTGGCGAGCGAGGATGTGCCCGCCGAAGCGACCTTCAAGTTCCCCGGCGGCCTTGCCGATCACCTCGCCGAACAGATCGGCACGCGCGAATGCGTGACAGCGCAAGCCTTTACCGGCACGCAGGAGTTTCCGGTGGTCGATGGCCTTGGCCAAGGGAGGGCTGAATGGGCGATTGCCTGGCCGCTTTATTCGGACGGGTCGACCTCATGGTACTGCAACACGGTGCCGACCCCCGATGGCGGCACCCACGAACAGGGGTTGCGCACCGCGCTGACGCGGGGGCTGAGAGCGTTCGGCGAGCTGGTCGGCGCGAAGAAGGCGAAAGACATCACCGCCGATGACGTCATGACCGGCGCGGAAGTGATGCTCAGCGTCTTCATCCGCGATCCGCAGTTCCAGTCGCAGACGAAGGACCGCCTGACCTCGCCCGAGGCCGCGCGTCTGGTCGAGAACGCGGTGCGCGACCATTTCGACCACTTCCTCACCGACAATATGGAGCGCGGCAAAGCGCTGCTGGGCGAAGTGATGGAGCGCATGGATGAACGGCTCAAGCGCAAGCAGGAACGCGAGATCAAGCGCAAGACCGCGACCAACGCCAAAAAGCTGCGCCTGCCGGGCAAGCTCACCGATTGCTCGGGCGAAGGCGGGCGCGAGACAGAGCTGTTCATCGTCGAAGGGGATTCGGCGGGCGGCAGTGCCAAGCAGGCGCGGGATCGCAAAAGCCAGGCGATCCTGCCGATCCGCGGCAAGATCCTCAACGTCGCATCCGCCACCGCCGACAAGATTCGCGCCAACAGCGAAATCGCCGACCTCGCGCTCGCAATGGGCTGCGGCACCCGCAAGGACTGCAACGCCGATAATCTGCGCTACGACCGCATCATCATCATGACCGACGCGGACGTCGACGGCGCGCATATCGCCACGCTGCTCATGACCTTCTTCTTTCAGGAAATGCCCGACATCGTCCGGCGCGGTCACCTGTTCCTCGCCCAGCCTCCGCTCTACCGGCTCACAGCGGGCAAGGAGAGCCGCTATGCCCGTGATGACGCGCACCGGGCAGAGCTGGAGGCGACCGTGTTCAAAAACAAGAAGGTCGAAGTCAGCCGCTTCAAGGGCCTTGGCGAAATGAACCCGCAGCAATTGCGCGAAACCACGATGGCGCCTGAAACGCGCGGGTTGATCCGCATCACGCTGCCGCAGGAGTTTGAGGACCGGGCCGGGGTCGCGCGGCTGGTTGACGAGTTGATGGGCCGCAACCCCGAACACCGCTTCAACTTCATCCAGAACCGCGCGGGCGAGATCGACCGGGATCTGATCGACGCGTGATCTAAGCCGCCGCTCCCTCCGCCCGCACCCGCCGCCGCACCACCACGAACAGCGCGATCAGCAGCAGCGGCATGATCGGCACCGGGATGGTTGTCGCCAGCGGCCGGGCAAAAGCCGCGCCTGCAAACACGCCGAGGATCGTGATCCGCTCCCAATCATCGAAACCTTCGGCCCGCCCGCGCGCGAACAGATAGGCGAGCGGGAAGGCGGTGAGCACCATATCGTAATCGAGCACAAAGGGCGTCGCCAGCGGCGCGCCGGCCAGCACCAGCGCGGCCAGACCCGGCGAGATAGGTCGCCGCCAGCTTGCCTGCGCCACCAGCGCCGCCAGCGTCAGCGTCACGGCCGCCTGCACCGCCATCGCCGCAGCGCTCGGCACCCCGGCAAGGCGCAAGCCGGCAAACACGCTCACCATCTTGCCAAAGCCGATCGTGCCGCTGTCCGCCGCGCTGCTGGCGGCCTGCGTGATCGCCAGCCAATCCGCCCACACCTGCGGCCCAAAGGCAAGCGCGGCCAGCCCTGCCAGCGCCAGCGCCGCCGCACCGGCCGCGATAATGACGCGCCATTGCCCGCTTGCCAGCAACGCCACCGGAACCAGCAGGCCAAACTGCGGCTTGATCGTCGCCAGCCCGATCAGCACGCCCGCCAGCCACGGTCGGCGCGCCGTCAGCAGCAACCCGCCGCCCAGCAGAGCAGCGACCAGAAACGCGGTCTGGCCGTGCGTCAGTGTCACGATCACCGGCGGGAAGGCAGCCATCAGCACCAGTTCCGGCCCCTTGAGGCCCAGCGCGGCAAACCACGCCCGCACCGCCGCCAGCCAAGCCGCCCCGGTCAGCACCAGCCATGCCGCCAACGCCGGGAAATAGGGCAGAAAGCCGAGCGGCCAGACGAAAGGCAGAAAGTTGGGCGGATAGAAGAACGCGGTATACTCACCCGGCAGCGTATAGAATTCGCGCTGGGCTGCGACATGCGCCAGCGTATCATAGACATTCGCGCCCGCCACCAGCATCCGCCCGGATGTCCAGAAGCTGATGAAATCGGTGCCGATCAAAAAGCCGTTGCGATCGATGCCGTCCTTGGCCGTCAGCACCAGAATGGCGATCGTCGCCAGATTGACCAGCGCCAGCACCAGCACGTAGCCGCGCGCCCGGCTTTCCCCGAGCCATTGCGCTGTGCGAAGGACATCCCACCCCATGGCGCTCTCCTGCCGTGCGGCCGCGCTCATGTCCATCATCGGGCATGGCTGGCATGTGGGGAAAATCCGTGCAAACACCGCCGCAAGGCGCTGCGAGAGAGAGGCCGAATGCATTATACCCCGCCCCTTGCCCATGTCTGCGCTGCCGTTGTCGCGCTGGCGCTGCCCGCCGTGCCGCTGGCCGCGCAGACCGAGCCAAGCCCGCCGCTGGCCGACGCTGCCCAGCCCCCCGCGATTGCGGCCCGCGCCGATCAGGTCATTGCGCTGCTGAATGGCACAATCGAACCTGCCGACCTTTTCACCGATGGTTTTCGGGCCGCGATTGCAGACACCCAGATCAAAGGGCTGAGCGCCAGCCTGACAGCCCAGTTCGGCCCCGCACTCACCGCTACGTTGGCAGCCCCGCGCAGCGATACGCGCGCGGCGCTCGAAATCCGGTTTGAACGCGGGCTGGCCAAGGGCGGGATCGCGATTGATCCGGCGCAGCAAAACCGGGTGAGCGAATTGCTGTTCACCAGCGTGGATTCGCTCGCGGTGCCAGACGATACGCCGCAAAAAATCGCTGCAGACCTCAACGCCCTGCCGGGCAATGTGAACGCCTTGTTTGTGCCCTTGGAAGGCGGCGCGCCGGTTATCAGCATCAATGCCGACAGGCCGCTGGCGCTGGGATCAGCCATCAAGCTTTATGTGCTGGCGGCGCTGGGTGAGGATATCGCCTTGGGCAAGCGGCAATGGCACGATCATGTGCCGCTCACGGCAAGAAGCTTCCCCAGCGGGCAGTTGCAGGACTGGCCGCAAGGCGCGCCGCTGACGCTGCACACGCTGGCCAGCCTGATGATCGCAATCAGCGATAACACCGCGACCGATCAGTTGATCGCGGTTCTGGGCAAAGACCGCATCATCAAGCTGATGCGCGACAGCGGCCACGCCAATCCCAAGGCCAACATCCCGCTGCTGACCACGCGCGAACTGTTCATGATGAAGGCCAGCGGTGAGGCCCGCATTGCCGCCTATCGCAGCAGCGATGCGGCGGCCCGGGCCGGCATTCTGGCAGAGGTTGGTCAGGCGGATATGACCCGCGATCAGATCAATGCCGCCTTTGGCAAAGGGCCACAGGCGATTGATATTGAATGGTTTGCGGCCCCTTCCGACCTTGCGCGCCTGCTCGGCCACATGCGGCGCGCCTGCGATCCGGCCGTGTTCGCCATCATGGCGATCAATCCCTCGGCGACGCCGGCCATCCGTGCCCGCTGGGATTATGTCGGTTACAAGGGCGGGTCGGAACCCGGCGTGCTGAACCTGACCTGGTTGCTGCGCGACAAGGCGGGCGCGTGGCATATGCTGACGCTTGGCTGGAACAACCCTGCCGCAGTGATCGATCAGGGAAAGTTGGAGGCGATTGCGCAGCGTATTTTGATGCTGGCGAGCACGGCCCGCTGAAGGAAGCGGAAGGGGGCTGGCTTGCCGCGCTATCCGCCGGGCGAG
The DNA here is from genome assembly GCF_002855495.1 of Porphyrobacter sp. TH134. Taxonomy (GTDB): domain Bacteria; phylum Pseudomonadota; class Alphaproteobacteria; order Sphingomonadales; family Sphingomonadaceae; genus Erythrobacter. The sequence goes on along the minus strand of NZ_PKRO01000033.1, from coordinate 6,714 downwards.
AGGTCGCCGGGCATGGCCCCTGCCCTTGTGAGGACGGACGGCGTTTGCATCAAATTGCCAGCACCGCGCCTCTTGCGCGGGGCGGCGCCGCCCCTTATCGCTGGCGGCCGAAATTCAGTCTCACAGGAAAACCCATGACCGAACAGCGTTTCGAAGGCACCAAGTCCTATATCGCGACCGAAGACTTGAAGGTCGCGGTCAATGCCGCCGTCATGCTGCGCCGTCCGCTGCTGGTGAAGGGTGAGCCGGGGACCGGCAAGACCGTGCTGGCGCATGAAATCTCCAAGGCTCTGGGCGCGCCGCTGATCGAATGGAACGTCAAGTCCACCACCAAGGCCCAGCAGGGCCTGTATGAATATGACGCCGTCGCCCGCCTGCGCGATGGCCAGCTGGGCGAAGAGCGCGTCCACGACATCCGCAACTACATCAAGAAGGGCAAGCTGTGGGAGGCCTTCACCGCGCCGCAGCTCCCCGTGCTGCTGATCGACGAGATCGACAAGGCCGATATCGAGTTCCCGAACGACCTATTGCATGAACTCGACCGCATGAGCTTCGACGTTTACGAAACGCAGGAGCGGATCGAGGCCAAGGAACGCCCGATCGTTGTCATCACCTCGAACAACGAGAAGGAACTGCCCGACGCCTTCCTGCGTCGCTGTTTCTTCCACTACATCAAGTTCCCTGACCGCGAGACGATGCAGGACATCATCGATGTTCACTTCCCCGGCATCCAGAAGGTGCTGGTGAAGAAGGCGATGGATATCTTCTACGACCTGCGCGAAGTGCCGGGCTTGAAGAAGAAGCCCTCGACCAGCGAGTTGCTCGACTGGCTCAAGCTGCTGCTGAACGAGGATATGCCGCTGGAGGTGCTGCAAAACAGCAATCCGGCCAGCGCGATCCCGCCGCTGCACGGCGCGCTGTTGAAGAACGAACAGGACATCATGCTGTTCGAACGCCTTGCCTTCATGGCGCGGCGCAATCCGTCCTAGGCGGCTCTGGGCGGGGTGCCGGAAAGCGCCCTCGCCCGGTTTTTTGTGCCTTCCGCTGCGTCCAGCCCAATGTTTCACGTGAAACATTTGGGGAACAAACGGGCGTCAATCGAAGGAATAGGCGAGCTCGAAATCGCCCCAGCGCCGCCCGCCGATCACCAGCGGGACATAGACGTTGCGCACCACCACATAGGAATTGCCGTCGCCTTCCTGACGATAGACCGCCATCATGTAAGGCGCAGCCGATGTCTTGGCTTTGCGGTCAATCGCCTCCAGCATGATCCGCCCGTTGCGGCAGAACTGCGTGTCATGCGCGACATCGCCGGTCGGAGTGCGCGATCGTTCCGTCAGGTGGGTGGGAAGAAAGCCGTTCATGTCGGTGCAGGCCGCCGCCAGCACGCGCGGATCGCTGGCCTTGGCCCGGTCCAGGAACGGGCGCCATTCCGCGTGCGCCCAATCGGTCAGCCGCGTGCGGAACAGCGGCGGATTGGTGCCGGGGATGGGCTGGTAATCGGTATCGAACAGCGCCGTCATGGTGATGGCACCCTTGGCCAAAGCCGCGTCGGTATGCTGGACCAGCGCCTGCACCATCGTCTGCGCCTGAGCAACCATGGCGCTGTCTTCAGGGCTGAGCCCGGCATGGACGATCCGGTCGAACATCTCGCTGGCGGTGATTTCCAGCTCCTCCATCTTGCGATGGGCACCGTGCAGCTGGTCTTCATTGGTGCGCGCTGCGGTATCGAATCCGGTCAAGACGCGCTGAACCTTGTCGACATGGCTGCTGATCGTGCCAGTGGAACGGGCAATCACATCGTTCTGCTTGTCGACCTCTTCCACCAGCGACCCGACGTTGGCGATCGTGCTTTCGATCCGCGCGACTGATGTGCGCGCGTCGTCGCTGGCCTTCGATCCGGCTTCGATCCGTCCGATCATCACCTCGGCCTCGCCGCCGAGCGCGTCGATGGTGGCGGCGATTTCCTCGGTGGCCTTGCGGGTGTCGCTGGCAAGGCTCTTCACCTCGGCGGCCACCACCGCGAAGGTGCGGCCCGCATCGCCCGCCCGCATCGCTTCGATGGTGGCATTGAGCGCGAGGATATTGGTCGTCTCGGCAATATCGTCGATATCCTGCGCGCTGCGGCGCACCTGCTCCATTGCGGCCGAAAAGCTGGTGACGTGCTGGCCCAGGGTATCGACCAGTTCGATCAGCCCGGCAATCTGGCCGAGCGAGGACTGGATCAGCGCCGTGCCTTCGGACAGGCGCTCAATCGCGCGTTCGGACAGCAGGCGGGCCTCGTCGCTGGCCTGGGCAACCTTGTTCTGATCCGCCTCCAATGCGCGAACGGTTTCGGCCAGGGCCTCGTGCTCGGACCGCAGGGTTTTGGACGATGCAATCACCGCTTCGACCACGCCGGCCACATCGGTGCAGCCCACCGTCACCGCCCCGCAGCTTTCCGGGATCATCGCCAAAGCCTGCGCGTTGGCGGTGTCGATGGCGATCTGGTGCATGTGCGGCGCGGCCCCTGTTGATTGTGCCCAGAGCCTAGCCGCAGGATGGTAAGCGAAGCGTTAAGGTGGCGGCGGCCGGCCTGCCAAGAATGAGGCTGGTCAGGCCCCGGCCTGCGGGTTAATCAGTTCCCATGTTCTTCAATTTCATCGACGAGCTTCGCAGCGCCGGCATCGGCGCCTCTTTCAAAGAGCACCTCACCTTGCTTGAGGCGCTCGACAAGGACGTGATCGATCAGACGCCCGAGGCGTTCTATTACCTCTCCCGCGCCACCTTTGTGAAAGACGAAGGCCTGCTCGACCGGTTCGATCAGGTGTTCCACAAGGTGTTCAAGGGGATCATGACCGATTACGGCCAGAACCCGGTCGACATCCCCGAAGACTGGCTGAAGGCGGTGGCCGAGAAGTTCCTGACCCCTGAGGAGATGGAAGCGATCAAGTCGCTCGGCGATTGGGACGAGATCATGGAGACGCTCAAGAAGCGGCTCGAAGAACAGGAAAAGCGCCACCAGGGCGGCAACAAGTGGGTTGGCACCGGCGGCACCAGCCCCTTCGGCAATTCAGGCTATAACCCCGAAGGCGTGCGGATCGGGGGCGAGGCGCGCCACGGCAAGGCGATCAAGGTCTGGGAAAAGCGCGAGTTCAAAAACCTCGACAACACCAAGGAACTGGGCACCCGCAACATCAAGATGGCGCTGCGCCGTTTGCGCCGCTTCGCCCGCGAAGGGGCGCAGGACCAGCTGGATATCGACGCCACGATTGCAGGCACGGCCAAGCAGGGCTGGCTCGACATCCACATGCGCGCCGAGCGCCGCAATGCGGTGAAGCTGCTGCTGTTCCTCGATGTCGGCGGATCGATGGATCCCTTCATCAAGCTGGTCGAGGAGCTGTTCAGCGCCGCCACGTCAGAATTCAAGAACATGGAGTTCTTCTACTTCCACAACTGCCTCTATGAAGGCGTGTGGAAGGACAACAAGCGCCGCTGGCAGGAACGCACCAAGACGTGGGACGTGCTCCATAAATACGGACACGATTACAAGATCGTTTTCGTCGGCGATGCGGCGATGAGCCCCTACGAGGTCACGCACCCGGGCGGCAGCGTCGAGCACATGAATGAGGAAGCAGGCGCGGTGTGGCTCAAGCGCGTGACCGACACCTATCCCGCGACCGTGTGGCTCAACCCGGTGCCGGAAAAGCAGTGGAACTATTCGCAGTCGACCAAGATGATCAAGCAGCTGGTCGGCGACCGGATGTATCCGCTGACGCTCGAAGGGCTGGATGATGCGATGCGGGAGCTAAGCCGCAAGCACGGGGCGTAAGGGGCGCCCCTCACCCCTTCTGGTCCAGCTCGCGATCAAGGTGCAGGCTGCACCGCCAGAAGAAGAAGGCGGGCACCAGTCCCAGCACTGCTGCGCCGTAGAGCACATAGCGTACCGAATCCGCGCCGTAGGTCGGTTGCAGCCAGTCTGACAGCATCCCGAAGAACAAGGGCCCAAGGCCCAGTCCGATCAGGTTCTGGAAGAACAACAGCGCCGCCGCCGCAATGGCCCGCGCCCGCACCGGAACCAGCCCCTGCGCCGCAGAATAGGTCGGGCCGTAATAGAGCGAGTTGAACACCGTCGGCACGAACAGCAACACCAGTGCCAGCGGCCAGCTTGGCGCATGATAGGCGGCAATCGCGAGCGGCACTGCGACCGCCATGCCGATCGCCGGCGCCGTCAGGACATGGCGGCGGCTTTTCGCCCCGAAGCGGTCGGCCAGATATCCGCCAAGCCAGGTGCCCAGCATCCCGCCCACGCCTGACAGCAACCCGAACCACAGGCCCGTCTGCCCCGCCGTGAGATCATGGGTGCGCTGGAAGAAGATCGTGGTCCAGGTGGTCTTGCCATAGGCAAGAAATGCCGCAGCGGACCCCGCGCACAGCAGCAGCAGATAGGCGCGCGACCGCATGACCTCGCTCACGGCCTGACCAATCGGCAGCGCGGCGGGCTGGTTTTGCGCGCGCAGCACCGCCGCGGCGTCAGCCCGCCGAGGGTCTTTGAGGACGAACCACACCACCAGCGCCAGAGCAACGCCGGGAAGCCCCACCACCACAAAGGCTTCCCGCCACCCCAGCCTGTCGGCCAGCGTCCCGCCGATGATCATGCCCAGCAGCGTGCCGATTGGAATGCCGAGCGAATAGAACGCCAGCGCCGATGCGCGCTTTTGGGGCGGGACCATGTCACTGATGAGCGAATGCGCCGGCGGCGTACATCCCGCCTCCCCCACGCCCACACCAATGCGCGCCAGCAGTAGCTGCCAGAAGTTCTGCGCCAATCCGCACAGCGCCGTCATCCCCGACCACAGCGCCAATGCCACCGCGATCAGCTTCGGTCGGCTCGTCGTCTGCCGGTCGGCAAGCCGGGCGATCGGAATGCCAAGCACCGTGTAGAACAGCGCGAATGCAAGCCCGGTCATCAGCCCGATCTGCGTATCAGACAGGCCCAGATCACGGGCAATCGGCTCGGCCAGGATGTTGACGATCTGGCGGTCGATGAAATTGAAGACATAGACCGTCAGCAAGACCCACAAGGTCAGCCTGACCGATTGCGCACCGGCATCGCGCGCTGCGACAGTTGCCATTTGATTTCTCTCCCATCGGTAGCGATTGCTTCGCTATCCCAATTTCCTTGCGTCCGGCCGCGCTGGTGCCGTCATGACGTCACTCAGTAAAGCAGGTGCGGACGCACTGCGGCAACCCATGCCGCTTCGTCATGTGACGTCACGGCGTCAAGATCATGCGGCGTCGCGGCCGGATCGTCGACCCATTGGCGCAAGGATGGCCCGCCGTTGATGACGTCAATCGCAAGCCGGCTCAGCTCGTACTCATAAGGAAAATCGCGCCACAGCGGATAATCGGGATAAAGCAACCGGATCGCCTTGAAGGCCAGCGCCTGAAGCCGCCAGGGCCTGAAGGCGGAATGATTGTAGAACCCACCTTCTGCATGGACCATCAATGCGTTGCAAAGCAAACCTGCGTGCTTGTGGAAGGTCGGTTCGAACCAGCACTCGCGGATGGCGCAACCCTCCAGCCAGTCAGGCGCGAGCTTGCGCATCACCTTCAACACCCCGCCCGCGTCGATATCCGGCGCACCGAACAACACCTCCAGAGGCCGGGTCGTGCCCCGCCCTTCGGACAGCGTCGTGCCTTCAAGCATCACGGTGCCAGCATAGCAGCGCGCCATGTTGACGTTGGCGGCATTGGGTGAAGGATTGATCCACAGGCGTGTCGTCGGCCAGCCGTGGCCCTCATCTTCGGGACGCCAGTCCTCCATCGCCACCACCTTGTACGCGACGTCGAGACCGAAATGGTCGATGAACCAGTGGCCCATCTCGCCCATGGTGAGGCCGTGGCGCATCGGCATCGGGGCGGCGCCGACAAAGCTTTCCTGCCCCGGCACCAGCAGCGTGCCTTCAACCGGACGCCCGGCGGGATTGGGCCGGTCCAGCACCCAAACCTCCTTGCCCGCTTTGGCCGCTTCTTCCAGCAAATACAGCAATGTGGTGACGAAGGTGTAGATCCGGCAGCCCAGATCCTGAAGGTCGAACAGGAACACATCGGCGCTCGCCATCATCTGGCCGGTCGGGCGGCGCACTTCGCCATAGAGCGAAAAAACCGGAATGCCATAGCGCGGGTCCATCTCGTCCGCGGTCTCGACCATGTTGTCCTGCTTGTCTCCTTTGAGCCCATGCTGCGGGCCAAAGGCGCTGTTCACAGGCACGCCGGCCGCGATCAGCGCGTCAAGGCTGTGGGTCAGGTCTGCCGTCACGCTGGCCGGGTGCGCCACCAGCGCCACACGGCGACCCTTGAGTTGGCCGAGGAGTTCGGGGTCGGCCAGCAGCCGATCAATGCCTGTCTTCATGGGCGCTTGGGTGGAACAGCCCAGACGCAAAGGCAATGGTATTTGCGCCGCTTATGCCTATATGAACGCCATGGACTGGACCCCCGCCCTTATCGCCGCTGCTTGGGCTATCATTCTTGGCGGCGCTGGCGGCGTGCTGACCGACATTGGCCCGTGGTATCGTGATCTCAAAAAGCCCAGCTGGCAGCCGCCGGATTGGCTTTTCGGCCCGGCGTGGACGCTGATGTCAATGGACACCCAGTGTTACGAGCTAAGGCGACACCCAGTGTTACGAGGTGTCTCGTTGTGACCGTGCGATGATTTCAGGGGCGGGGAGCATG